>CACWHI010000014.1 GCA_902760595.1 uncultured Eubacteriales bacterium | reverse complement strand
TCTCTCAAGGGATTGACTTTTTATTTGCAGGCTACGGGTGGCTTCGCCATCCGCCGAATGAATCGGCGGACTCCGGGATTCCGTGCCGGAACGGACCGGACCTCTTCTCACTTTACTGTATGACTGAATAGTTACCGTCAACTAAACATTTCCGAAATCTGTTCGTTCAAAGCGCTGGCTGCTTTGTCGTCATCAGTCGCCGATGCTACGGCATCGCCTTCCTCCTCCGCGCAATCCAGCACTTTGTACGGCGCATCTTTCTGCAAACGTTTAATTGCCGGAGTAATCATCTGTTTGCAGCCGCAATGTTTGAATTGACTAATTGTTCTGGCCTTTGATAAAATCAAAACAACTGAACTCCGAGTATGACCTGACCCCCTGGGCCGTTCGTACCAATGGGCATAGTAAGTAATTGCTGTACCTGCCGTTTGCAAAGGAGTGGAGAGTGTTTGCTCTGCCGAAAACCAAATACAAAAGGAGGAATTACTATGTCCGGAAACAACAAAACCCTGCTGGACCGTGAGTTCACGCGCCGCCAGTTCATGAAGCTGACCGGCAAGGGACTTGCGGGCGTCGCGCTGTCCAGCAACCTGCTCAACCTGATGGGCTGCACGCAGGCCCAGGCGGAAGCGGGGCTGGTGGATACCATTGCCGCGCCTGATTTTCTGCTGGTAGCCAACCGCGCGAAGTGCTCCGGCTGTCAGCGCTGCGAGGTCAGCTGCACGCTGCGGAACGACGGCGACGCCCATCCTTACATGGCCCGTCTGCGCGTCCGGCAGGATGTCGCCTTTGGCAAGGACGGCCCCACCGATGATTTCCTGCATGGCGACGGCCTCTTTGGCCTGTGGGGCTTCGCGCCCGAGACCTGCAAGCAGTGCGCCGATCCCGCCTGTGTCAAGATCTGCCCGATGAAGGCGATCAGCGCCGACCCGGATACCGGCGCCCGCGTGATCGACCAGGAAAAGTGCGTCGGCTGCGGCGCCTGCGTCCAGGCCTGCCCGTGGCATATGCCGCGCGTCGACCAGGAAAAGAAGAAGTCCACCAAGTGCGTCTCCTGCGGTGCCTGCGTCGCCGGCTGCCCCAACAGCGCCCTTCGCATGATCCCCTGGGAAGATGTCGCCAAAGCGATGTAAGGAGGGAATAAAACGATGAGTTATGGTTGGATGGGAAAACTGCTCCGCGTAAACCTGACGGACAAGACCTGGACCGTCGAGAGCAGCGACAAATATCACAAGTACATCGGCGGCAAGGGCATGGCCAACCGCATCATGTATGAGGAAGTGCCCGCCGGCACCGAACCGACCGCGCCCGAAAACAAGATCGTTTTCGCCGTCGGCCCCAACACCGCGGGTTCCGCCCCCACCAGCGGCCGTATCACCCTTTCCTCCCTGAGCCCCTTCACCAAGTACCAGTCCATCGTGGACGCGCACATGGGCGGCAATACCGCCATGCGGATGAAGAACGCGGGCTACGACGCGCTGGTCATTGAAGGCGCCAGCGATACCCCCGTTTACATCTACGTGAACGACGACAACGTGGAGATCCGCGACGCCTCCGACCTGTGGGGCGTGACCACCTCCAAGACCGTGGCCGCCATCACCAAGGCCACCGTGCCCGGCGTCAACGTCGTGGCCATCGGCAAGGCCGGCGAGAACCTGTGCAACCTCTCCTGCGTGATGAACGACAACGCGCACTGCGGCGGCGGCGGCATCGGCAAGGTGTTCGGCTCCAAGAAGCTGAAGGCGGTGGCCTTCTACGGCACCAAGGGCGTGCAGCTGGCGGATCCCGCGAAGGTGCAGCAGCTGAACAACTACGTGCTGAGCGACCTGATCGGCTCCAACAACAACCACGTGGTTCCCACCGTGGCGCAGTCCTGGTCCGAATATGAGAACTCCGGCTCCCGCTGGACCGGCCATCCCGGCCTGACCTGGGGCGCCGCTGAGGGCGGTCCCGTCGACACCGGTGAATCCGCTCCCGGTCAGCCCACCCTGGTCGGCTTCCGCTGCCAGAAGGCCGTGCGCGACCGCGGCGCGATCGCCGAAAAGTATACCGTCAAGATGACCGGCTGCGCCATGTGCCCCATCCACTGCTACGGCGCCATCAATGTGCCGCAGATGGAGCCCGTGACCGGCGTGCCCGGCGCCCATGCCACCACCTGCCTGCAGTCCTCCGGCTTCATCGCCGGCGTCATGCAGAACGTGAAGGACGTGGAGGAAGAGGGCGACTCCGCCCTGCTGCGCAGCCTGTACGGCGCCATCCTGTGCGACGATTACGGCCTGTGGGACAACTACGGCGAGCTCGTGGCCACCCTGAACTACTTCTTCAAGGATGATTACAAGCTGGCCCGCCAGATCATGACCGAGGAGCAGTTCAACGCCATCAACTGGTCCAAGCGCGAGAACGGCGACCTGTCCTTCCTGGACGAGCTGATCGAGCTGCTGGTGGATCCGAACCATCCGCTGCACAACCTGACCGCCGGCGCCTACTTCGTCGATCAGAAGTATCATGACATCCTGGGCGACGACTACCTGAACAGCCAGGCCATCGGCCTCTGGGGCGTCATGGGCGGCAAGCGCCATCACGGCCACGAGTGCGCCGCGCAGGTCGGCCAGCTGACCAACATCATCTACAACCGCGACGGCATGTGCCACACCATCGTGAACATCACCGGCAGCGGCCTGCCCTACGCGATCCAGAAGTCCATCATCGAAGGCCTCTTCGGCGAAGGCGCGCTGGACGCTCCCGCCAACTACACGCCCATGAACGAGAACAAGGCCAAGTTCGCCAAGTTCGGCGTCATGCGCCAGGTGATCCATGACAGTATGACCCTGTGCAACTGGGTATGGCCCATGACCTTCAGCCCCCGCCGCGAGCGCGGCTACAAGGGCGACCTGACGGTGGAGGCGCAGTACATGGCGGCCATCACCGGCGAGGATTGGGACGTGGAGAAGCTGGACGAGGCCGCTGAGCGGATCATCCAGATGCAGCGCGCCATGACCGTGCTGAGCGCGGGCACCAACGACATGCGCAACAACCATGACGTGATCCCGAACTTCAGCTATGAGCTGAATCCCGACCAGGCGCCCTTCACCCCCGGCACCGTCAAGATGGAGCGCGAGGACTGGCAGAAGGCCCTGACCATGTTCTATCAGCAGTTCGGCTGGGATGAGAAGCTGGGCTGCCCCACCCGTGCATCGCTCGAGAAGTTTGACCTGAAGGACGTGGCTGATGAGCTGGAGTCCAAGGGTCTCCTGCCCGCCTGACGATGAGCGAGAATGAGATCAAGGTAAACGGCGCGCAGCTGCTGTACCAGGCGCTGCGCACCGCTACCGAAAAAAGCAAGACGACCGGCAAAAAGGCGCTGCTCCGCAAGCCGCCCGTGGGCCTCACCAAGGAAGAAACGAGCGATCTTCTGAAGGCCCTGGAGCATGGGGAGCCGGCGCAGGAGCTGAAGGATATCGCGGTACTCAAGGGCCGCAAGGACACCTGGTACTACGACAGCACGATCATGACCCACCACTACGCGGCGCTGGACAGCATGATCCAGGAAAAGGACATCCTGCACACCATCGCCACAGTGACCCGTCAGGATTCCAAGCTTTATCCCAAGGCCACCGAATTCCGGAAGCTGATGGACACACCGTTCTGGTTCACCGAGGACGAGCTCCTCGGCGCGGCGGCGCGGTTCGCCGCGGATCCCCAGTATGCTGACATCGATGTCATTGAGGCCTCCAACGGCCAGAAGGCCTTCTACAGCAAGCAGAGCCTGGACCGCCATTACGCCGAGTACCTGCACGAATGGTACGAGGTAGGCATTTACGAGAATCCGTAAAGGCATCCGCGGGCGCCGGTTCATCCGGCGCCCGTTATTTATGATTGCATTGACCGGAATAAAGTGATACAATACTCGTGCTTATCGCAGACGGGAGGTCATAGGGTTCATGTTTAATCTGGGGTCCTCGGAGCTGATCCTGATCCTGCTGGTCGCCTTCATCATCGTAGGCCCCAAGGATCTGCCGAAGGTCGGTCGCGCCATCGGACGCTGGGTCCGGCAGCTGCGCGAGATGTTCAACGAATTCAAAGAGGAAACAGGCCTGTCGGACACCCTGGAGGACCTGAAGGACACCAACCGCGAGGTCAACACCCTGCTGAGAGAATCCGACCCCCGGATGGAGCTGAAGGATACCGTCAACGAGGCCCGCAAGGCGATCGACGAAGCGAAGCACGACGTGAACAGCGGCATGCCCGGGCAAAAAAAATAACGGAACGCCCCTCTGGCGGAAACACCGTAACAATTGCAACAGGAGGAAGTTTGTATGCGCATTGGAGTAACTGAGATTCTGCTGATCCTCTTACTGGTCCTGGTCATCTTCGGCGGCGGCAAGCTGGCGGGCGTCGGCAAGGCGCTGGGCCAGAGCATCCGCGAGTTCAAGAAGGAAGTCAAGCCCGAGGACGCCGAAGGCGAGACGGCCGATAAGACGGCGGATGAGAAAAAGGCGTGAGCAGCGTAGAAAAGGCTGCCCAGCCGGCTGAACCGGCGCAGAAGGCAGAGAACGAGCGGGACCTCGCCGTGGAAAAAAAGCAGGCGCTGGCGGAGCACATCAAAGCGCTGCGCAAGGTGCTGATCGTTTCCACGGTCTCGGTACTGGTCGTGTTTGCCGTACTCTTTTACGGGTTCTGCGATCCGCTGGTGTCCTTTATCCTGCAGCCGGTGAAGGCGCGCGGGATCGAGGTCATCAGCACCGCGGTCAGCGACGCGCTGGTGATGAAATTCAAGGTGTGCCTGGTGGCGGCGCTGGTCTGCGCCATGCCCATCATCATCTGGCAGATCTGGAGCTTCGTCGCCCCGGCCCTGTACGAAAGGGAGAAAAGGGCCTTCCGGCTGCTGTTCTTCGCGGCGCTGCTGCTGTTCGCGCTCGGCGTGGTCTTCTGCTATATCGTCATCTTCCCGCTGACGGTCGACCTGTTCTGGGAAGCCGGCACCAACGTGGCGGAAACCATGTGGAACGTGAAGGATTACTTCAACTTCGTGCTGAGCTTCGTGCTGCCCTTCGGGCTGATGTTCGACCTGCCCATCGTCATGTACCTGCTGGCGCGCAAGGGCCTGATCACCTACCGGTCCGCCGCCAAGGCGCGGAAATACGTGATCCTGGCCATCGCCGTGTTCGCCGCCATCCTGACGCCGCCGGACGTGGTCAGCCAGATCATGCTGATGATCCCCATGATCATCCTTTACGAGATCTCCGTGCAGATCATCCGCTTCGTCCATAAGAAAAAGGCGGAGGAAACCACGGAGGTGGCCGCAAAGGCCTGAGCCTTCTGTCAGGAGATGAAACGCATGCATGTATTTCTGACAGGCGACAGGCGGGTCGGAAAGAGCACCGCCGTTCTCCGGACGGCGGAGGCTCTGCAGCTGCCGCGCCGGGGATTCCTGACCCGGTTCCTCACCGGGGAACGGGGCTCCGCCCTGTACATGGTGCCGGCTGAACAGCCGGACCTGATGGACGATGAACACCTGGTGGCCGTGCCGGAAAACGGAAAGATGCGGCCCGTGGCCGGCCGCTTCGATACCCTGGGCGTCCAGCTGCTCCGGGATGCCCGGCAGCGCCCCGGGACGCTGATCCTGATGGACGAATGCGGGCACCTGGAGAAGGACGCCCTGCTCTTCCACCATGAGATTCTCGAATGTCTGAACGGCGATTCCCCGGTCCTCGGCGTGCTGCGCAGGGATCAGGATTGGCACGGCTTCATCCGCCGGCATCCCCGCGTCCGCGTCCTGACAGTCACCGAGGACAACCGGGACGGCATCGCGCGGGAGGCCGCCGCGCTGCTGCGGGAGGAATAACGCCCGCGCGGCTGCCTGCCGTAAACACCCGGCCTGCGGACCCGCGTCCGCAAGAAAACCTGACAATCGCACATATTCATCATCGCAGTTTCCGAGTCCACGGACCTAAAGCGCCCAGACTCCATGGGCCGTGGACCGCGCGGGACCCGTTCCCGCAAGAGCCATCCCGGAAACGGGCTGACTTTCCGTTCGAGAAGGAGACGAGAACATGAGCCGTATGACCGCGCGGCAGCTCACGCTGATGGCTTTTTGCCTGCTGCTGGGCCTGCTGACAAAACGCATCATATCTCCCGTAACCAACGTGTTGACGGATTTTTTCCGTATCCCCGGAGGCAGCGCGTCGGTGGGCTTTTCGCTCGCTTTCCTCGTAATCGGCAGGGAAGCGGTTCCTTTTTTTGGCTCCGCCACCCTGATGGGCCTGATTCAGGGCCTGCTCGCCCTGGCGATGGGCATGAGCGGCTACCAGGGGCCGCTGGCCGTCTTCACCTATACCCTGCCCGGACTGATCATCGACTGTTCGGCGCTGGTGATGAAAAACCGGGGACTCCCGTACTTCCTCTGCGCGTCCGTGCTCTCCTGCATCGGAAGCGCGCTGCTCAGCAACATCCTCGTTTTTCATCTCACAGGCGCCGCGCAGGCGCTGTGGCTGCTCCTGGCGGCCTGTTCCGGGCTGATCGGCGGCTCCTGCGCTTACCTGCTGCACTCGCGCGTTAAAAAATTCGTCATATTGGAAGGGAGAAAACAAGCATGAAAAAGCAACAAGTATGGATCATCGTCTGCGTCTGCGTTCTGGTCGCCGCCACGGTCGGCCTGGGCCTGTACATGCGCACCACCCGGGCGGAAAAGGAGCTTGAAGGCGCGATCACCCTGAAAGCCGGAGAGAAAACCGTCGCCGTCCCCCTGAAGGCGCTGGATCAGCTGGCCTTTGAGGGAGAGACTGTCAACGGCAAGGGCGACCGCAGCACCCACGCGTACCGCGGGATCGAGCTGAAGGACCTGCTGGAGAGCAACGGCGTAAAGGCCGACGCGATCTTCGCCGTGACCGTCGAATCCGCTGACCAGTATACCGCGGAGCTGACCGGCGACGAGCTCCGGGAAGCCGGCCGCGTCTATGTGGTCGTCGAGATGGACGGCAAGCCGGTCCCCGGCATCGAGGAAGGCAAGCCCGGCGCCCAGCTGGTCGTATTCGGCGACCCCAACAGCCGCCGCAATGTGCGGTTCCTCTCCATCATTCAGTGTGAATGATCATATGAACGCGCTGATTATCCCATGATATTTGAGAATGCGTATTTCATCACCGGCACCGCCTATGCCGGGAAGTCCACCCTGGTTCACCTGCTGGCGGAAAAACACGGGGGTGTCGAGTGTGAGGAAAACTACCATGACCGGCTGCTGCCGGGACTGAGCAAAGAGGAATTTCCCGCGCTGACCTGGAGCCGGGACCTGGAGGACTGGCACGAATTCATACGCCGGACCCCGGAGGCATACGAGGCCTGGATCGACCAGGTCGCCCGGGAGTGTGAAACGCTTGAGCTGCGCCTTCTCCCGGAGACGGCGGCCCAGGGGCGACCGGTCTTCGTGGACACCAACATCTCCCTGGAGACGCTGCGGGAGATCGCCTTGCCCGGCCATGTGCTGATCATGCTGGCCGATCCGGAAATCTCCGTGCGCCGCTTTTTTGAGCGCCCGGACCGGGAGAAGCAGTTTTTGTATCGCCTGATCCTGGAGGAGCCGGACCCGGAGGCCGCCATGGAGAATTACAGACAGGGCCTTGCGCGGATCAACTCCCGGGAGCGGTATGAGCGCTTCCTGCATTCCGGCTTTCCGGTCATCCTCCGGGATGAGAGCCGGAGCGTATCGGAGACGCTGGCCCTGGCGGAGAGAACGTTCGGGCTCTGAAAGAACAGCTGATATCTGTCAGAACAGATCCAGCGCGCTGTCCAGGTAGATTTCCTCCCGCACCTTCAGCTGGTGCTCCGGCTTCGTCATGTAATACAGCAGGAATTCCAGCACGACGGCGCTGCCCAGGCTTCGGCCCTCGATCTTGAAGTGTGAGAAGCCGTTGGGCAGATAGGTGTTCCGGATATCGTCGATCCCGATAAAGCCGGGATTCTTCATCGCGTCGGAAAAACGGTAGCCCCTCCGCGCGGTGGGAGAAACGCAGATGTGCTCCTGGCAGTCCTCCCCCAGGTTCTTCCGGCTGACGTTCTCATAGCACGCCTTCCGGTCAGGGCAGGCGAACCAGCAGCATTCGTTGCAGAGGAATTCCACCTTCCGCCGGAGGCGCTCCGGCAGCGCGTTCAGCTGATCAAAGGCTTTATTCAGCCGGAAATCCGGCACCACATAGCTGAATTCCGGGCGTTCCAGCTCCCCCTCCAGCTGGCGGAACTCTGTCAGCACCTTGGTCGTCGAGGACACGAAATAGAACTCCGGATACTTCTTTTTCAGATACTCAAGCAGCAGGTCAGAAGCGACGATGACGCCGTTCCGGACCGGGCTGCTTTTTTCAAACAGGGCGCACAGCGCGTTGCACCGGGGGTCGGCGAGGTGCTCCGGGCGCAGCAGGGAATTGCTGAAGGTCAGCCGCGCGGAGACCCCGAAGTCCCGCATCAGCGCCGCCGCGTCCTCCGGGCGCTCGTCCCCGAAGCCGACCCGGCCCCCGCCCCAGAGGCAGTCGCCCGGCGCGCCATAGATGGAGCCGATCTCGCACCAGTCGTAGAAATACTCCCTGTGTTCGCGGAACAGCGGAAGAAAGACGCGGTACAGCTCATAGAACTCGAACAGCCCGGGGAGGTGGTAATATGCCTTCATGACATCGCCGCTCATTTGGCGGACACATCCTTCCGGCACTTCGCGGGAGACAGCCCGACGCGCTTCCGCAGCCTGTCCAGCACCGCGAGATAGAGCAGGCCGACCGCCATCAGGAAAAGGAAGATCGCGAGGATCCACCACACGCAGCCCATGTAGGGAAGTCCCTCCGTAAAGCCGAAGGCCCCCGCCGGGCTCCCCCAGTTCAGGAAAAAATACGGGTAACGGATCCCGTCGGCAAACTCCCATCCGGCCGCGTAGCCGATGCCCGCGTAGACGGCGTAGGCCAGCGGCGGCAGGATGACCAGGAAGACGCTCTTCCGGCGGATATGCCCGTAAACGCCCGTCACAAAGAAATCCAGCACGGCCGTCAAGGGAACAACCACATGCGTCAGCACGTTCGGCAGGCTCCAGGCGTTTCCGCTCATGGTGGGCGCGAGCACGAAGCAGAACACGATGCCCGTCAGCGTGATGGCCACCGTTCCCACAAATTTGGCAACGTACCAGCCGTTCCCGATTCTGGCTCCCGCGAGCATCAGCGCCGCGCCGATCAGGCAGATGAGCGCGATCGCGATATTCGACTGGATCGTGAAATACATGAAGACCCGGTTCCCGCCCATGAAGGAGCGCCGGCCGGCATTCGCGCTCATCACGACGCCGATGACGGCCGACAGGATCACGGCGCATTTCAGGAGCAGCGAGACCGTCATGGTCCGCGCCGAAAACGGCGCCGCTTTACGTTGACTGAGCTGCGTCTCCGTCATGTCCGATCCCCCTCTTCCCTCCGCTCCGCGCAGACCTGTTCCGCCCCCGGCGTCTCCTCCGCCGGGGCGTACGTTTCGTGCGCGTATTCCGTCAGAAAGCCCACCATGTACGCATGCCGCTCCTCCGCGATCCGTTTCGCGGTATCGGTATTCATTTCATCCTTCAGCAGGAGCAGCTTATCGTAAAAGTGCTGGATGGAGGAATCCAGACTGCGTCCGTGTTCCCCACCGAAGGCGAAGGTGCGGGCGATCCCGACGGCGCCGATGGCGTCCAGCCGGTCCGCGTCCTGGACGATCCGCCCCTCCGGCGTCTCCGGCCGCCTGCCCCGGTTCCGGCTGAAGGATACGGCGTTGATCGCCACGATGATCTCCTCGGCCTTGTCCACGCCATGCGACTCCAGGAAAGCCCGCGCGTTGGCGTTGTTTTCGGTATGGAACAGCTTATGGTCGTCCGCGTCGTGCAGCAGCGCCGCCAGGCAGACGATCTCCATATCGCATTCCGGCTCCGTCCGCGCGATGCACAGCGCGTTATGATACACGCGCATGGTATGCGCGGCGTCATGTCCCCCGGCGTTGTTCCTGAAGAGCGTTCCGATATAGGCTTCGGCTGCTGCGATCGTCCCCGGCTTCATCTTCCGTCTCCCCCGTCTTCCGTCGTTTACCCTACGAAATATAAGGGAGCCCGGCACGTTTGTCAATAGACCGCCGCCCGCCGAGGGCACCATAATTTCAGGCAATATATCAGAATTATCAATTTCATCTATAAATTCATGAAAACAGGATATTTCAAGCAGCCCTCCCTGACGGTATAATAATGGCAGAAATCCATATAAGGAAAGAAGGCGGACTGCTATGCTGAATTATCACGTCAAAATCGGTCTGGCGCCGATGCGCCGGGATGTGACGCCCCGGCCGGGCATATTCAATTGGGAAAAGGCGGAGGAGCGCGGCCGCAGGGCGGTCAAATACATCGAGGAGCACTTCGCGGACGCGCACGTCTCCTTCGTGGACCTGAAGGGCATCAACCCGGTGGACGTCATGTACTGCGACGCGGACGCCGAAAAGGTGATCGAGCGCTTCAGGGCCGAAAAGGTGGACGCGGTGCTGATCATCAACGGCAATTTCGGCAACGAGGAGATCGCGGCGCAGGTCGCCCTGGGCGTAGGGAAACCCGTGGCCATCTGGGCCATGCTGGACGACGAGTTCCTGCCGGACGGCTCCCGCTTTACCGACAGCCAGTGCGGCATATTCGGCGTCAGCCGCCAGCTGCAGCGCTTCCACGTGCCCTTCAGCTTCATCGAGACCTCCACGGTGGACAGCGATGTGTTCCGCAAAGGCTTCGACCGCTTCGTGCGCGTGAGCTGCATGGTCAAGAACTTCCGCGGCATGCGCGTAGCGCAGGTGGGCATGCGTCCCAAGCCCTTCTGCTCCGTCATCTTCAACGAGGGCGAGCTGATGGAAAAGTTCGGCCTGCAGATCGTGCCGGTCAACCTGGCGGTAATCGTGGATCAGTACAACCGGATCCTGAAGGAGCGCGACGCCGAGCTGGAGGAGGGCGCGAAGCTGCTGCTCTCCCGCTATGAGATGGACGAGCTCACCCCGCCGCTGCTCAAAAAGGTGTACGCCTTCGTGCTGCTGTACCAGTGGGTGTTCGAGACCTACCGCGTGCAGGCGGTATCCGCCGAGTGCTGGACCGCCATGCAGCTGGCCGTCGGCGCGATGCCCTGCACAGCCTACAGCGTCCTCGCGGACATGGGCTATATCATCTCCTGCGAGAGCGACATGCATGCGGCCATCACCATGGCGCTGCTGTCCTGTGCGGCCCTCGGCGAAAAGAAGCCCTTCCTGGGCGAGTTCACCGTCCGCCATCCGGAGAACCCCAACGGCGAGCTGCTCTGGCACTGCGGGCCCTTCGCCTACAGCCTGAAGAAGGAGGGCTCCCCCTGCAAGAATGTGAACATGCGCCAGTGGTTCCAGGTAAAGGACGGCCAGTATACCGTCGCCCGCTTCGATCAGGACAACGGCGATTACAGCCTGCTGGCGGGCACCTGCCATTCCACGGAGGGCCCCTACACCTTCGGCACCTACCTGTGGGCCGAGTTCGACGATCTGCCCGCCTGGGAGCGCAAGCTGGTGGAAGGCCCCTACATCCACCATATGAGCGAGATCGAGGGCGACTTTACCGCCGAACTGAGGGAATTCACCAAATTCGTCCCGCTGCTGAAGCTGGACACGGTCAAATAACGGAGGATGTACCTATGCTGGTCAGCATGAAAACGGTGCTGGACATCGCGGAGCGGAAGGGCTGCGCGATCCCGGCGTTCAACGTTTACAACGCGGAAACCGCCCTCGGCACGATCCGCGCGGCGGAGGAGGCGCGCTCCTCAGTGATCCTGCAGATGTACAGCCGCCTGTTCAGCAATATCGAGGCGGAGTTCATGATGCCCGCGCTGGTGGAGGCCGCGCGCAGGTCCAGCGTGCGCGTCGCGATCCATCTGGACCACGGCGCGAGCCTGGACGTGGTCAGCAAGGCGCTGCGCTGGGGCTGCACCGGCGTCATGCGCGACGCCAGCACCTCCCCCTTTGACGAAAACGTGCGGATCCTGCGCCAGGTCGTGGATATCGCCCACGCGGTGGGCGTCAGCGTCGAGGGCGAGCTGGGACACATCGGCGCCGCGAAGGACGGCGTGCCCACCGACTACACCCGGGTGGACGAGGCGGCGGAATTCGTGCGCCAGACCGGGGTGGACGCCCTGGCCATCATGGTGGGCACTGCCCACGGCCACTATAAGCAGGCGCCTGTGCTGGCCATCGACCGCATCCGCGAGATCCACGCAGCGATCCCCGGCTGCGCCCTGGTGCTGCACGGCGGCAGCGGCGTGCCGGACGACCAGATCACGGCCGCGGTGGACGCGGGCATCCGCAAGATCAATTTCGGCACGGACGTGTGCTGCTCCTTCCTGGACGGCGTGTTCGGCGTCAGCCGCGACATCATCGCCGTGGACCTGTTCATGAAGGAGCCCATCGAGGCGGTGAAGCGCTTCTGCCTGTCCAAGATCGCGCTGCTGAAGGCGGGGAACAGCGATGACTGAGGTAAGAGGCTGGCCCCGGATCGCGGGCATCGGCTCCACAGTGTACGACACCCTGATGATCGTGGACCGTTATCCGGCGGAGGACACCAAGCAGCAGGGACTGCGGACCAAGGTACAGGGCGGCGGGCCCTGCGCCACCGCGCTGGCAGCCGCGCAGAAGCTGGGCGTACCGGCCGCCTACCTGGGCACCGTCGGGGATGATCCCTTCGGGGATTTCATGATGGCGGACTTCAGGAAGCGCGGGATCGACGTGGGCGGCGTCCGGACAGTGAAGGACGAGATCAGCTTCCACGCGGTGG
Source organism: uncultured Eubacteriales bacterium (assembly GCA_902760595.1). Classification (GTDB taxonomy): domain Bacteria; phylum Bacillota; class Clostridia; order Christensenellales; family Aristaeellaceae; genus UBA4246. Next base: position 31,314 of record CACWHI010000014.1, on the reverse strand, counting down.
TGCTGCTGAGCCAGGAGACCTCCAGCCGCACCTGCGTATGGAACCGCGGCACCGTGCCGCCGCCCAGACCGGAGGAGCTCAATACGGAGTATCTGCTGCGCGCGGAGGTATTGCACCTGGACGGCCACATGCCGGACGCGGCGCTGTACGCCGCCCGGTTCTGCCGGGAGCACGGCGTAAAGGTGAGCCTGGACGCGGGCAGTCTGCTGCCGGGCATCGAGCGCCTGCTGCCGCTGACGGATTACCTGATCCCCTCCGAGGAGTTTTCCCTCCGATACACCGGCTGCGCGACCGCCGAGGAAGCCGCCCGAAGCATGTATGAGGCTTTCAGGCCGGAGGCGCTGGTCGTCACCCAGGGCGTCAAAGGCGGGCTGCTCATGGACGAGCGCGGCCTGCGCAAGTACGCCAGCTATCCCGTGGAGGCGGTGGACACCAACGGCTGCGGCGACACCTTCCACGGCGCGTTTGCCGCCGCTAAGATCCAAGGGATGGACAACGACGCGGCCTGCCGCTACGCCAGCGCCGCCGCCGCGATCAAGTGCACCCGCCTCGGCGCGCGGGACGCCATGCCCACAGACGAAGAGTGCCGGAGATTCTTGGAAAAACACGGAGACTGAGGAGGGATGCATATGGAACGCAGGGCATTCATGAACGATATGGTCCGCACCGAGCTGGAGGACGTGGTCGGCGTCGAAAACGTATCCGTAGCGGTCAGCGACCGCATGACCTACGGCGTGGACTATTTCTGGATCGGCCGCATGTGGGCCGACCGCGGCCAGGTGCCCCCGATGCCGGACTGGATCGTCCGCCCTGGCAGCGCGGAGGAGGTCAGCAAGATCCTGAAGATCGCCAACTACTATAAGATCCCGGTGCATATCTGGGGCGGCGGCAGCGGCTCCCAGGGCGGCGCGCTGCCCATGGCCGGCGGCATCATGATGGACATGAAGCGCATGAGCCGCCTGATCGAGATCGACGAGGTGAGCCGCACCATCACCGCCGAGGCGGGCATGATCTTCCAGCAGCTCGAATGGTACGCCAACGAGCGCGGGTATTCCTGCCAGCACATCCCCTCCTGCCTCACCTGCGGCACCATCGGCGGCGCGCTGGGCCACCGCGGCATCGGCATCATGAGTACCAAGTACGGCAAGATCGACGACATGTGCGTCAGCATGGAGGTGGTGCTGCCCAACGGCGATATCATCAACACCCTGCCGGTGCCCAAGCACGCCGCCGGGCCGGACCTGAACCAGATCTTCATCGGCTCGGAGGGCACGCTGGGCGTCATCACCAAGGCGACCTTCAAGCTGTTCGAGCAGCCGGAAAACCGGCAGTTCCGCGCCTTCCTGTTCCCGGACATGCACTCCGGCTACATGGCGGGCCGCGACCTGATGCAGAAGGTGAAGCCCTCCATCCTGCGCTTCTACGACGAGGCGGAGAGCGGCTCCATCATCAAGAAGATCCTGGGCTTTGAGAAGCCGGGCTGCTTCATGAACCTGGCCGTGGAGGGCATCAGGCGCGTCGTGGACATCGAGATGGAGATCATCCTCGAGATCGCAAGAAAATGGGGCGGGCAGGACCTGGGCAGCGAGTACGGCGAAAAATGGTACGAGAACCGCATCACCTTCTTCTACCCCGGCCACATCATGGACATCCCGCAGATGTTCGGCACGATGGATACGGTGGCCACCTACGCGAACATCGAAAAGATCTACTGGGCCATGAAGAAGGCGGTGAACGAGAACTTCCCCTTCGTCCGCTACATTTCCCACTCGAGCCACTGGTATGAATGGGGCTGCATGAACTATACCCGCTTCATCGTGGATCCCAAGGACGTGCCGCAGGACCCGGAGGAGGCCATCCGCCTGCACAACCAGATCTGGAACTGCGGCGTGCGCGCCGCTATGGAAAACGGCGGCGTCATCAACGACCATCACGGCATCGGCCTCAAGCTGTCCCGCCTGATGAAGGAGCAGTACGGCCCGGCCATGCAGGTGATGGAGGGGCTCAAAAAGTCGCTGGATCCCAACGGTATCCTGAACCCCTACAAGCTGGGCCTGTGAGCGCGGGGAGGTAATGAAGATGTTCAGTGAAAAAGCGAAAAAAAACGCCGACGCGTGCCGGTTCTGCTGGATGTGCCGCCATCTCTGCCCCGTGCAGCTGGTGACCGGCAAGGAAACCAACACCCCCCGCGCCAAGGGCCTGCAGGTGAGCATGCTGGAACGCGGCATGACTATGGACGCGGAGTGCGCGCGCACCATGTACGAATGTCTGCTCTGCGGCGCGTGCACCAACGACTGCGCCACCGGCTTCGATCCGCTGGTATTCATCCGCGAGGCGCGCACCCAGGCCAACGTGCTGGACCTGGTGCCGGCTGAGGTGCGGAAGGTCATCGACCGGGTGCTGGAGACGGGGAATATCTATGGCGCGAAGGAGCCGCGCGTCGACCTCTCCGGCGTGCCGGAGACCGGCGATACGCTGGTCTGGCTCGGCGAGTGCGCCCGGCACAGCGTACCGGAGACCGCGGAAGCGCTGTTTGCCGTCCTGAGAAAGGCCGGCGTTCCCTTCGCCGTCCTGAAGAACGAGCCGGGCTCTGGCTCCTCCCTGGGCGACCTGCTGGGCTTCGTGGAGGACGTCCGCGCCCAGGCGCAGCGCGCCGGGGAAGCCATCCGGAGGAGCGGCGCGAAGCGGGTCATCGTGCTGGACAGCTATGACGCCGCGCTGATGCGCCACGAATACAAGGACTGGGGCGTCGAGCTGCCCGAGATCGTGACCGCCACCGCCTGCGTGGACCAGCTGATCCGCGAGGGCCGGCTCTCCCTGAAACAGACGCACGAAGTCATCACCTATCACGACGGCAGCCGCCTCGCCCGCGACCTGGACGAGCATGAGCCCGCCCGTGCCATCCTGAAGGCCATGGGCTACGAGATCCATGAGATGTGGCAGAACCGCCGGCTGGCCAAGTGCTGCGGCAGTGCCGTGGCAGGGCAGTACATGCCTGATATCCGGCTCAGGGTCGCGGAAAACCGCTGGAACGACGTAAAACGCACCGACGCGAAGCACCTGACCGCTGCCTGCCCCCAGAGCACGGAAGCGCTGGCCGCCACGGCACCGGAGGAATACAGATATACGGACCTGTTCGTGCTGGTGAAGGAACACCTTTGACCAGGGAGAAGTGAGGAGTGAGGAGTGCAGGTGCGATCTCTTCGCCTGAGGCTCAGAGATCGATTGATTTCATAGCGGCTACGCCGCGTTATGGATTGAAACTCCGCTTTGCTCAATTCCGAACTCATCACTTCTCACTCATCACTCCTCACTCCTCACCCTCCTCTCCCATCTTTCTCAGGAGAAATAAGAATGAACTACCTCATCGGCGTGGACTTCGGCGGCAGCTCGTCCAAGGCGACACTGCTGGGCGAAGACGGACGGGTATACGCCACTGCCAGCCGGGAATACCCGACCTATTACCCGCAGAACGGCTGGGCGGAGCAGGATATCGACGACAGCTATGACGCGATGGTCGCGAATATCCGCTCGCTGCTCAGCCAGTCCGGGATACATCCCCGCGACGTGGCCGCGCTGGCGCTGGACGCCGCGACCCACACCGCCGTGCTGGTGGGCGAGGACGGCAGGCCCGTGCGCCGCGCCATCTACTGGACAGACAGCCGCGCCAGCGAGCAGGCGGCCTGGCTGAAGCGGGAAATGGGCGATGAGCTCATCGAGGAATGCTATAACGGCGTTTCCAGCCTCTGGACCCTCCCCCAGCTGATGTGGCTCAGGGAGCATGAGCCGGACACCCTTAAAAAGGCGCGCCGCCTGATGGCCGTCAAGGACTATGTGCGCTGGCGGCTGACGGGCGACTACGCCACCGACAGCATCGAAGCCATGGGCTTCATGCTGCTGGACGCGCGGAGCAACACCTGGTCCGGGCGTCTGTGCGCGCTTGCCGGCATCGATCCTGACATGATGCCGCCCATCGTGGAGCCCACCGCCCGTATGTCGCCGCTGACCAGGCAGGCGCAGGCGGACACGGGCCTGACAGACAGTACCGCCGTCATCGCCGGCGCGACCGACACGGTGATGGAGGTGTACGCCTCCGGCGCCGTTTCCGTCGGCCAGGCCACCGTGAAGCTGGCCACCGCCGGGCGCATCTGCCCCATCACGGATCACCCGGTGGTCGACCCCCGGCTGGTCACCTACCGGCACGTCGTCAGCGGGCTGTGGTACCCGGGCACGGCCACCAAGGCCTGCGCCACCTGCAACCGCTGGTACCGGGATACCTTCGGCGGAAACTATGAGGAGATGAGCGCCGCCGCCGCCACGGTCAGCCGCGGCTCGGAGGGGCTGTTCTTCCATCCGTACCTGCAGGGCGAGATCACGCCCTACCTGGACGACAGGCTGCGCGCCAGCTTTACCGGCGCGGCAGGCTACCACACCAAAGCGCACTTCAACCGCGCCGTGCTCGAGGGCGTCGCCTATTCCATGAAGGACTGTTTCGAGGTGCTGAAGGAGCTGCGCATCGCTCCCACCGAAGCCGCGGCCATCGGCGGCGGCGCGAAATCCCCGCTCTGGCGGCAGATCCTGGCGGACATGCTGAATATCCCGCTGACCACCGTGGAAAACGTGGACAGCTCCCTGGGCAGCGCCATGCTGGCCGGCGTGGCCGCGCGGGTGTTCGGCAGCCACGCGGACGCCGTGCGCAAATGCGTCCGCGTCACCGGCGTCACCCGTCCGGATCCGGAGGGCGTCGCCTTCTATGACGGGCGCTTCCCGCTGTACAAGCAGATCCAGTCCGTCCTCGCCCCCATCTACCATCAGCTGTAGGCGCGGCATGAACATCATCGTCTGTATCAAGCAGGTGCCGGACAGCCTGGAGGTCAGGCTGAAGGATGACTATACCCTGGAGCGCGACTTCGTGGCCCAGGTGATGAACCCGGCGGACGAATCCGCGCTGGAATGGGCGCTGCGCGTCCGGGACCGGACGGGCGGCGCCGTGACGGCGCTGAGCATGGGGCCCGCCCGGGCCGAGGGCATGCTGCGCGAGGCGCTGGCCCGCGGCGCGGACCAGGCGGTGCTGCTGACCGACCCGCGCTTCGCCGGGGCGGACACCCTGGTCACCGCCCGCTGCCTTGCCTCCGCCATACGCGCCCTGGGCGGCGCGGACCTGATCGCCTGCGGCCGACGGGCCGCGGACGGCGAGACGGGACAGGTCGGGCCGATGACCGCGTCCATGCTGGATATTCCCTGCGTCACCAACGCCATGCGCGCCGAGGCGGCGGAAAGGCTGACCGCCGAGCAGCTGACCGAGGACGGCGTCACCGTCTGGACCTGCGGCTATCCCGCCCTCGTCACCTTCTGTGAGTGGAGCTATCGCCTGCGCCTTCCCACCCTGGCCGGCCTGAAAAAGGCCCGGCAGGCGGAGGTGCGTCGGCTCATGCCGGAGGATATCGGCCTTTCAGCCGCCGAGTGCGGCCTGAAGGCCTCCCCCACCCGCGTCCGGCACGTGGAGGCGCAGCCGGCAGGCGTCCGTCCCTGCCGGCAGGTGAGTGCGGCGGAGTGCCTGGCCGCGCTGCGCGAACGGTATCCGGAGGCCGGCCTATGAAGATCGCGGTATACTGCGAGGCCGGCCGGGACGACGGGCTGGCCCTGATCGCCCAGGCGAGGCGCATGGCCCCGGAGGCAAGCGTCACCGCGCTCCTGGAGGGTCCCGTGCCTGAAAAAGCCGCGCGCTGCGGCGCGGACGAGATCCTCTGCCTGGATACTGTCGAGGACGACTGCGGCCAGGGCTCCCGTATCGCCGCGCTGCTGGCGGAGCTTCGTCCCGACATCGCGCTCTTTCCCGCCACAGTGCGCGGTCGGTTTCTCTCCGCCTGGGCCGCGGCGCGGCTGGGCACCGGCCTGACCGCCGACTGTACGGGCCTCGCCCTGACGGAGGACGGCCTGCTCAGGCAGACGCGGCCCGCCTACGGCAGCAACCTGCTGGCGGACATCCTCTGCCCCGTCAGCCGCCCGCAGATGGCCAGCGTCCGTCCCGGCGTCTTTCCGCTCCAGCCCGGCCTCTCAGGGCCGGAGGCCTCTGTCCGGCCGGCAGATCCGCCGGTGCCGCCGCCCCTGCTGATGCTGGTGAGGCGCATCCCGGCGGATAACAGCGTTTCCCTGTCCGGCGCGGACGTGATCGTGACCGGCGGCAAGGGGATCGGCGGCGCGGAGGGCTTTCAGGTGCTTGGGCGCCTGGCGGAGCTGCTGGGCGGGGCGCTCGGCGCGACCCGCAGCGCGGTGGACGCGGGGTGGATTTCCTACGCCCACCAGATCGGGCAGACGGGCGTCACGGTACGCCCGAGGCTGTATCTGGCCTTCGGCGTCAGCGGCGCGGTGCAGCACACCGTCGGCATGAGCGCGGCGGAGACCGTCGTCGCCGTGAATACGGACCGCCACGCCCCGATCTTCCGCTCCGCGGATTACGGCATCGTCGCGGACTGGCGGGAAACCGCCGAATATTTCATACAAACCATCTCAGAAAGGAAGGCAGGCATATGAACTACAAAAAGACCTACGTCCCCGCGGAAGGCTATACCCCCCTGTGTGAGATCGGCAAATGCAGCCTGAAGAACCTGGAGTTCGGCATCATCGAGCTGGGCTATGACGGGCATCAGGTGTTTGAGACGGGCGAGCGCGAGGTCGCCTTCGTGATCCTCGGCGGCAGCGCCTGCTTCACCGCCAACGGAAAGGACTATGGCAAGCTGGGCGTGCGCACCAACGTGTTCGCCAATCCCAAGGCGGAATGCTTCTACGCCGGACGCCGCACGAAGGTGGAGATCCGCAGCGAATTCAAGGTGAAGATCGCCGTATGCGCGACGCCGATCGACGTGGATACGGAGCCCCAGGCCATCCGGCAGGCGGACGTGCGCATCAGCCGCCTCGGCGTCAAGCCCTGGGAGCGCGACACCTCCTTCATCGTGGACGGCACGACCCACGCGAAAAAGCTGACCATCGGCGAAGCCTACGTGACCCCGGGCAACTGGGCCGGCTTCCCGCCGCACAAGCACGACGTGGACAACATGCCCGCCGAGTGCGTCGCGGAGGAGATCTATTACTTCCTGTTCGATCCCCAGCAGGGCTTCGGCGTGCAGTGCCTGTACACATCGGACGGCTCCGTGGACGAGGCCTATCGGGTGAAGAACGACGAGCTGGTGGAATTCCCCTTCGGCTACCACACCACCGTCTCCGCCCCCGGCTACAACACGTATTTTCTCTGGCTCATGGCCGGCGACCACCAGGGCTTCTGCCGCACCAACGACCCCCAGCACGCCTGGGTATCCGCCGTGGAAAACCTGATCAAAAAAAGCTGAAATAGTTTGGGGCTGCTGCACATCATCGTGCACAGCCCCTCTCCTTTCGCGGCTCCGTGATCCGATGAACTGATGATGCCGTATACTAAAAGCCTTCCCCCGATCTCGGGGGAAGGTGCTGAGCGAATGCGAAGCGGATGAGGGCTGTTCACTCTGATGTGCAACAGCCCCTTGCATCGTCCCCGTTATTTCATCGCTTCGGCCTTTTTCTTCAGCACGTCCACATAGTCCGTGTGCTCCCAGGGCAGGTCCACGTCGGTGCGGCCGAAATGGCCGTAGGCGGCGGTCTGACGGTAGATGGGGCGGCGCAGGTCCAGGCGCTCGATGATGGCGTCGGGGCGCATATCGAAGGTATCGCGCACGATGGCGGAGAGCTTCTCATCATCCATCACGCCGGTACCGAAGGTATCCACCGTGAAGGACACGGGGTGCGCGACGCCGATGGCGTAGGCCAGGGCCACCTGGCACTTCTTCGCGAGGCCGGCGGCCACCACGTTCTTGGCGGCATGGCGCGCTGCATAGGCGGCGGAACGGTCCACCTTGGTGGGGTCCTTGCCGGAGAAGGCGCCGCCGCCGTGGGGCGCGTAGCCGCCGTAGGTATCCACGATGATCTTGCGTCCGGTCAGGCCGCTGTCGCCGGCGGGGCCGCCGATCACGAAGCGCCCGGTGGGGTTGACGAAGTAGCGGGTCTCATCCGAGAGCAGCTCGGCGGGGATCACCGGCTTGACGACCTTTTCGATCATATCCTGCCGGATCTGGTCCTGGGTGGCGTGCTCCTCGTGCTGAGTGGAGATGACGATGGTATCGATGCCCACGGGCCGGCCGTCCTCATAGATGACGGTCACCTGCGCCTTGCCATCCGGCCGCAGGTAGGGGCATTCGCCGGACTTGCGCACCTTTGCCAGCTGGCGGGTCAGGCGGTGGGCCAGGGCGATGGGCATGGGCATCATTTCGGGCGTCTCGTCGCAGGCGAAGCCGAACATCATGCCCTGGTCGCCCGCGCCGGTCTCCTTGTCGTCGCTGCCGCGCTTTTCGATGGCGTCGTTGACGCCCTGGGCAATGTCCGGCGACTGGTCGTGCAGCGCGACCAGAACCGCGCAGGACGCGCCGTCAAAGCCCTTCTTGGCACGGTCGTAGCCGATGTCCATGACCACGTCGCGGACCACGTCCTGGATATTGACATAGCCGGTGGTAGTCAGCTCGCCCATCACCAGCACCAGGCCGGTGGTGGCGCAGGTCTCGCAGGCGACGTGGGCGTTCTTGTCCTGGCGCAGGATCTCGTCCAGGATGGCGTCCGAGATCTGGTCGCAGATCTTGTCAGGATGTCCTTCGGTGACGGATTCAGAGGTAAAGAGTGTGCGCATGGATACGGGTCCTTTCCGAGGCGTTCCGCCTCTTACGATATTCTGAATACCCTCAGTATAAAAGCGCCTGTCGGTACAGACAGGCGCTCATCATTGCAGTGGTGATTCTCCTTATCTGCCAGCGCGGGTGCCGCGCTGCTGGAATTAGCACCTTGCGGTCTCCCGCCGGTTGCCGGGCTTCATCGGGCCAGTCCCTCAGCCGCTCTGGATAAGGTATTCAGTTAAGTTTATTATACCTGGAGATAAGAACGCTGTCAATAGCGATTCCGAAATCTGCCTGTTCACCGGAAGCTGACAGGATCAATCCTGCGCCAGCTGGTTCAGCAGCCAGGTCGTGTTGTAGAAGCTGTTGGCGCTCGCCCAGACATACTGCGCGCCGACGCCGTCAAACATGCGGCAGAGCACCCACCAGCCGCGGCTGGACGAATCGTAGTGCTTGGCCAAGCAGTAGATGGCTTGGTTCTGCATGAAATAGCTGCCCGTAGGCGTGTAATAGGTGCCGGGGCCGGAATAGGTTTCCATCTGCGCGCTGGCGGTCGCCCATACGCCCGCGGTGTAGAAGCCGGCGTTGCCGCCGGAGGGCGGATTCGGGTTGACCGGCGCGGCGGTAGGAGACCAGTAGGAGAAGGAGACCGCGCTCAGGGGCACGAAGCCGCGGGCTTTGCGGTTGCTGTCGGACATGGTGACCTCGATATAGGCCCACCGGTCGTCATAGCTGGCCAGGTAGGTGCAGGCCTGCCCGGAGGCGAGGGAACCGAAGGGCTCGTTCTTGATGATGGGGTCGTCCGTGATATCGACGTCCGTGTTGACCCAGCCGGACCGGTACTCAAAGTACAGGGGCCGCAGGTCATAGCCGTCCTTCGCCTTCATCTTGGCCAGGTAGCTGTCCTGGAAATAGCCGATGCGGTAGTTGCCGGAGCCGGTCTGGTAGCCCACCAGCAGCCAGCTGCCCTCATAGCCGTACACACGGGCCTGCCCGCCGCCGCCGTACTGGGCCTTGCCGTTGTTGGCGCGCAGGTAGTTGGTGCCCGGGCCGGTGTAGAACTTGGGCGAGGCGCTGAACGTCGCCGTAAAATACGTGTTCAGGTTCGCCGCCGACGCCGAAACGCACAGCGACAGGAGCAATACGAGCAGCAGAAGAAGTACCGCTGTTTTTTTCATAGATACCTTCCTCCCATTTTTGATGATGATCATGAATCTTTCGAATGCCTGCAGCTGAACCTTATTCGTTCATCGTCGAGCTGCAGAACAGATTCCTCACTCCGCTCTCCACATTTCACTCTGTTCAGCCCACTTCGCTCCCGGGCTTCACGTCGTCCGGCTGATCCACTGTCAGCAGGCGCAGGGTGCCGGTGGCATCGTCCAGGGCGGACAGGAGCATGCCCTGGGAGAGCTCGCCCATCATCTTGCGCGGCTTGAGATTGGCCAGCAGGATCAGCGTTTTGCCGACCAGCTGTTCCGGCTCCGTGTAGGCCTTGGCGATGCCGGAGAACACGGTGCGGGGCTCGCCGTTGCCCAGGTCCAGGGTGAAGCGCAGCAGCTTCTCGCTCTTCTTCACCTTCTCGCAGGCGATGACCTTCGCGGTGCGCAGCTGGATCTTTTCAAAGTCCTCGATCCCGATCTCGGTGACGGGCTTTTCTTCCTTCGGCGCTTCCTTCTTCGGCTCAGGCTTCTTCTCAGGGGCCTTGGCGGGGGCGTCCGCGCTGCCGGCCAGCAGCTCCAGGTCCTTCTTGATGTCGATGCGCGGGAAGAGGGCCTCGCCCTTCTTCACTTTCAGGCCGGCAGGCAGCTTGCCGAAGCCGTCCAGGCTCTCCCAGGTCTTGAGGCTGTCGTCCGTCAGGCCCAGCTGCTCAAAGATGCGGGCGGGGGTCTTGGGCATGAAGGGCCCGACCAGCACGCCCACGAAGCGCACGCACTCCGCCAGGGTCAGCAGCACGTCGGCCAGGCGCGCCTTCTTTTCCGGATCCTTGCCCAGGATCCAGGGCTGGGTCAGGTCGATGTACTTGTTGCACTCGCCGATGACCTTCCAGATCTCGGTCAGGGCCTGGCTGAACTGCAGCTTGTCCATCTGCGCCTCCACCAGCGTGGGCAGCTGGGCACAGTGATCCTGCAGGGGCTTGTCCTCTTCCTCGACGAAGCCGGCGTCATCCCAGGCGGGCAGCACGCCGTCGAAATACTTTTCGATCATCGCCACCGTGCGGCTGACCAGGTTGCCCAGGTCGTTGGCCAGGTCGGCGTTCACGCGGGTCAGGAAGCTCTCGTTGGTATAGTTGCCGTCCGCGCCGAAGGGCATTTCGCGCATCAGGTAATAGCGCAGGGCGTCCACGCCGTAGCGCGCCACGATGGGGCCGGGGTAGACGATATTGCCCTTGGATTTGCTCATCTTGTCCGTGCCGAACAGCAGCCAGCCGTGGCCGAACACCTGCTTGGGCAGGGGCAGCCCCAGCGCGTGCAGCATGATGGGCCAGTAGATGGTGTGGAAGCGCACGATCTCCTTGCCGACCAGGTGCACGTCCGCCGGCCAGAACTTTTTGAACAGCTCGTCGTGGTCGGTGCCGTAGCCCAGGGCGGTGATGTAGTTGGAGAGCGCGTCGATCCACACGTACACGGTGTGCTTGGGGTCAAAGTCCACGGGGATGCCCCACTTGACGCTGGTGCGGCTGACACACAGGTCCTGCAGGCCGGGCTTCAGGAAGTTGTTGATCATCTCGTTGGCGCGGGCCGCGGGCTGGATGAAATCCGGGTGCTGCTCGATATAGTCGATCATCCAGTCCTGGTACTTGCTCATGCGGAAGAAATAGCTTTCCTCCTTCATGGGCTGGCAGGGGCGGCCGCAGTCCGGGCAGACCTTGACGCCGTCCTTGTCCACCAGCTGGGTGGCAGTCCAGAAGCTCTCGCAGGGCGTGCAGTACATGCCCTCGTACTCGGCCTTGTAGATGTCGCCCTGGTCGTAGAACTGCTTGAAGATCTTCTGCACGACCTTCACGTGCCGATCCTCGGTGGTGCGGATGAAGTCGTCGTTCTCGATGTCCATGAGCTTCCACAGCTCCTTGGTCTCGGCCACGATCTTATCCACATACTGGATCGGCGTGACGCCCGCTTCCGCGGCCTTCTTTTCGATCTTCTGGCCGTGCTCGTCCGTGCCGGTCAGGAAATAAGTCTCATACCCCGTCAGCTTCTTGAACCGGGTCATCGTATCCGCCGCGACGGTGGTGTAGGTATGCCCGATGTGCATATTGCCGCTGGGGTAGTAAATCGGCGTTGTGATATAAAAGGTCTTTTTCTCCTGCATGGTGATCCGCGTCCTTTCTCCGAGGCTTATCTGTACGCTTTCGCCCCATCAAGCCCGTCCGTCAATGTCTCCGGCGCTCTTTGCACAAAAAAAACGCCTCCGCACCCGGTATTTTACATGATTTCAGGGGTTTTGGCAAGATGCGGAGGCGAGGGTTTACAAGAAGGGGGGAGTGTGGAGGGGGAAGGGTGAAGGTAGGAGGTAGGAAGTAGGAAGTAGGAAGTAATTATAGTCTGAGTGCCGGCATTCCTCGCGGGGCGAGGAATGTCTCTCATGACTGTTCAAAAACCGTGAATCAATTGCTTCAAGCTGTAACAAGAAGATAGCCGTATAAAAGCACAATCAACAGGATAATCACTCCCGCAATGATCATGAATACCTTTTTGGCCTTATTTTTCATTCTTCTGCTCATTTTGCTACTCCCCTATTATTCTTGAACCGTAAACACAATTTTATAGTCTTGTGTATATGAGCTGGCCAAAAAACCTGTTATCAGCATCTCCGCATTACTTTGCGCATTATTCAATATGCCATATTGCATAGCTTTTTCTTGTGCCTCTTTTTTCATTGTGAGTGACGACTCTTTTATGTCATTCAGTTTTAATGGCGTAAATACATTTTTGGTTTCATCATAAACTACCAGGCTGTTTTCATCCACTGTAACATCGAATATTTCAGGCTTGGGCATGGAGACTGTTATTGTCTTTTCTTCATCATTTACCGTTGCGACAACCTTTTCAAAGTCAATTCCCGCCTTGACAACACCATCATAACTATAGATATATCTGCTCTGCGTAAAGGGCACCGTAATGCCAAGAACATCCCTTGAAGCGCTTATTGTTTGCACATTTGTAAAGTATCCCACCTGAGTAGCCAACTGTCCAATGTTTTTCAATCCAAACTCTTTTGTTCGGGAATCGTATTCAACATTTTTCTCTGGCAGCACATAATGTGCGATAAAAAATAGACTGACTGCAAGCAATATACATAAAACCACAGCTTTTATAATCTTACTCATCCTATCATCTCCATCTACAAATACAAAACCAGTAACCTTAGTTCGCAATCGAAGTATCAGGAATTAAGATAAGCACTTAAAAGTACTTATATGAAATATTTTATGCAACTCATGTCATAATGTCAATAGTACTTTTTGTGACTAAGATGCTATGGCAGGGAGGTGATCGGCGTGTATTTCCGGAGACTGCGCGACATGCGGGAAGACGCCGATCTCTCCCAGGAGCAGTTGGCGCAGATGTTAGGTATCCGGCAGACAGTATACAGCAGATATGAGCGTGGCTATCAGACCATCCCTCTGCCCCTTTTAATCCAATTAGCTGATTATTATCAAGTATCCCTTGATTATCTGACAGGCCGGACGGACAAGCAGAAATCGCATTAACTCGCGCAGATAGTCCGGTAACCCAGCAACAACAGCATAATTCACCCGACAGAGCAACTTCAGTTTTATCCGTGCGTGCCGATGTGCGTCCGGCACGTTCCATACAGCGTTTACGCTAACAGGGCGGGAGGGCCAGTGTCCCTCCCCTACAAGGTAACCATTGCTTTATTCCATTCCGACAAACAGCTGCTGATCGTCAGGTCAGGAATGCTTCAACGGTTGCGGCGTAGGGGCGGCACACTGGGCCGCCCGCCCTGTTGGCGTAAATTCAATCAGGCACATCCAATACCGGCCTGTCAGGCTATTTCCTCCGGTATATGGGAGTGCCATGTGTACGTTCGTACGTGAATACAGTGGGTTCTTCTTCATACAATTTATATTCAGATAGCAAATGATCTCGTCATCTGTCTTGCAACGTTTACGCGCACCAAGGCGGGAGGGCCAGTGTCCCTCCCCTACAAGGTAACCATTGCTTTATTCCGTTCCGACAAACGGTTGCTGATCGTCAGGTCATAAACGTTTCAACGGTTGCGCCGTAGGGGCGGGACACCGGCCCGCCCGCCCTGTTGGCGTAAATACAATCAGGCACATCCAATACCGGCCTGTCAGGCTTTTTCCAGCGGTCAATGCGGAATGATACTTTTCCTCAGTCCGTGACCTCCGGCAACGTGATATTTGTCGTTTCAAACTCAACGCACTCGAACTGTGCTCCGGAATCATTGGTGCGGTAGCCGCCGATGCTGCTGCCGCTGGTTTCGCTCATGGCCAGGCAGATGCCGGTCTCCTCGTCGATCTCGTAAACGGTGCTTTCCCCCAGGGACATATCCATGCCGCTCAGCGAATAGCTGAAGCCGTAGGTATTCGTATAGGTTTTTGTTTTTCTGCCAACGACCGTGCCGCTGCCGGTGATCTCCGTTTTGCCCAGGGAATACTCTTCAAAGGGCTCGGCCATACGCCAGAACGCGTCCGTTTTATCCCTGAGATAATTCCAGCTGTAGACGTCGTTGTTCATCAGCACGAAGCCCTTGGTGGTCCTGACCGCGTACTTGTATCCCTTTCCGCTTTTCACAAAAAGGCACTCGCTGTCCCTGTCGGTATAATGGATATTGCCTTTGGCGTCCCGCGCCAGGGAGACCCGGACGAAGCGTCCCCCGTCTTCCATCTCATAGGCGATGCGGAATTCCTTGGGATAGTTCACCTTCACCGACGTACCGCCGAACATATCGCCAAAGCCGAATCCCGACGCCAGGCACGATAAGGAAACAAGCGACAGGGACAACACCAGTAATACTGCAAAGATCTTTTTCATTTGCTTCAGGCTCCTTTCAAAACGGTCAAAGAGCGGCCGCGGCGGTATTCCGCGGCATCCTTGGGATGAAGTCATCATACCGCAAGGCCGCGGTTTTTCTGTCTGCGATCGCAGACAATGAGCGCAAATATACCTCGCAAAAAAAACACGCCTCCTTATGAAGCGAAAGCTCACAACATCATAAGGAGGCTTTGAATATGAAGCAATACGACTGCCGCGTGACGGGAAGCGTGATCCACCGGCTCCGCCTGGAGCGCGGGCTGACGCAGGAGGTGCTGTCCGGGCTGGCGGGGATCGCCCGCAGCCACCTGGCCATGATCGAGGCCGGCGCGAAGGACGCCGCCGTGGACACCCTCTGGCGCATCGCGGACGCCCTGGGCCTGCGCCTGAGCGAGCTCATGCGCATCGTGGAGGATTCCACCGTATAAGGGGGCACACACGCCCCCTTTTCTTCATCGCTCCGATATCGCTTCCCCGTTCAGCCGCCGCTCGATCAGGTTCAGCGTCCGGAAAAAGCGGTATGTCGCCACCGCCGGCCCCATCAGCGGGAGGCCGAGGATGTTCCAGCCCACCATGTGCCGGAAAGAGGTATGCGGGCCCCCGATGCCCATTCCGATGGCGATTTCCTTCAGCTCCTCCGCGATCCGGCTCATCCAGATCAGCGGGTAAATGAACAGCGTCGGGATGCCCAGCAGGTACGCCTGCCAGTAGCGCTGCGTCCGCCTGCCCAGGATCGCGTCCAGCTCGTCCTGCAGCCCGCCCAGGGGCATATAGAACAGAAAGAAGAGCCCCGCCGTGAAGAAATCGACGAACCCCAGCAGGAACCCCGGCCGGTTCGTGTGCCGGAACCTGACATTTCCTTCTTTCAGGCTGCCCGGACGCTTTCCTCCGGCCCCGGTGCCCGGGTCACGGGACATAATCATCCACATCGAACCTGCGGTCCTTATAATAATAATCCCGGTCGGCCTCCGTGATCTCACGGATCACCCGGCAGGGGTTCCCGGCGGCGATCACGTTATCCGGGATGTCCCGCGTGACGACGCTGCCGGCGCCGATGACGACGTTGCTGCCGATGGTCACCCCGGGCATGACGCACACGTTTCCCCCGATCCACACGTTATCGCCGATGGTGACGGGGATTCCGTACTCATAGCCGGAATTCCGGGAATCCGGGTGGATCGGGTGTCCGGCGGTATAGATGGCGACGTTCGGCGCGATCTGCGCGTTTTTCCCGATCGTGACCCTGCCGACGTCGAGGATGACCAGGTTGTAGTTCGCGAAAAAGTTCTCGCCGACCTCGATATTATAGCCGTAGTCGCAGTGGAACGGCGCCTCGATATGCACCGTTTTTCCCGTCCTGCCGAGGATCTGCCGGATCAGGGCGTCCTGCTCCTCCAGCGCCTCGGGCGGTAGGTGATTATAGCGGTAGACGCGCTTTTTGTTTTCCAGCCGTTCCTCGCTCAGCCCGTCCAGCCACGCCTTGTAGGGCAGGCCGGCCAGCATCCTTTCCTTCTGATTCATCGGACGTTCCTCACTCTTTCATCGTATTTCTTGTCCGCCAGGCCGCGCAGGTACGCCTTATGCTCCGGGGAGACGCGATAGCTTTCCAGAGCCTTCCGGATGGTCTGGCGGTGCGTCCAGGGGTCGAGCCGCCGCTCCTCCAGGTACGGGAGCGCCGCGTCGTACTGCTTGGCCAGGGCCGTGGCGAAGTACCAGGCGATCATCATCCGGACGTAGTACTCTTCCGAGCGCACGGAGGCGACCAGCGCCGGATACGCCGGGTCGAAATCCCCGTCCAGAAAATGCTGCATCAGCATGCCGATCCCGAAGCGGACCGTGTAGGTCCTCCCGTCAGCGATCCACCGTTTGATGGGCGTCAGCAGCTCGGCCCGGTGCTTCCCGAACACCTTCGGCGACAGCTGGTCGCAGGTGGCCCAGTTGTCGACGTAAGGCAGGAAGCGCTCCACCGCCTCCAGGCAGGCGGCATAATCTCTGATCTCCGAGATGATGAACGCGTGCAGCTGGTTTTCGTCAAACGTGCCGTGAGGAAGGTCGTCCAGGAAGTCCCGGATATCGGCACGGTCCTTCAGCCGCCTGGCCAGCGCCCGCAGCTCGGGCGTCCGCACGCCGATCACCGTGCCGGGGTCCACGGTGGGGATCAGCCTCACCTGAAAGTCCCGGTACTTTATATCCTGATGCCTGTGCAGCTCTGCCCCGATCTCGTCCCTGATCATCGTCCCTCCACCCGGCGCCCGGTCGGTCTGCCGTAAAGCTTCCGGAACAGTATAGCATATATTGGCAGCTTCTGTAAAACGCCGATGCGGCTTTGATGAGGACCGCCCTGTTCCGCTGTCCCGATAAATTGGCAGGGAAAACCGCAATATGCATAATATGCGGTATATTATGCAGGATATGCCGAATATTTTTGAATAAAATTCATAAAAAGGCTTGACAAGCGGAAAGTATCGTGTATAATATGCGCATACTTTGTTAGCGAACGAAGGAGGAAGAACGAAGTATGAGCAAGGAAGGCATCAAGAAGGTCGTACTCGCCTACAGCGGCGGATTGGATACATCCATCATCATCCCCTGGCTGAAGGAAAACTACAATAATCCCGAGATCATCGCCGTTTCCGGCAACGTGGGCCAGGCTGACGAGCTGGAAGGCCTGGAGGAAAAGGCCCTCAAGACCGGCGCCAGCAAGCTGTACGTGCTGGACCTGACGGACGAGTACGTGAACGACTACATCATCCCCACCATGCAGGCCGGCGCGGTGTACGAGGAGTACCTGCTGGGCACCAGCACGGCGCGTCCCTGCATCGCCAAGGGCCTGGTGGACATCGCGCTGAAGGAAGGCGCGGACGCTATCTGCCACGGCTGCACCGGCAAGGGCAACGACCAGGTCCGCTTCGAGCTGGCCATCAAGCATTTCGCCCCCGACATGAAGATCATCGCCCCCTGGCGCGAGTGGAGCATCCAGTCCCGCGAGGAGGAGATCGACTACGCGGAAGCGCACAACGTGCCGCTGAAGATCAACCGCGAGACCAACTACTCCAAGGACAAGAACCTCTGGCACCTGAGCCATGAGGGCCTGGACCTGGAGGACACTGGCAACGAGCCCCAGTACGAGAAGCCCGGCTTCCTGGAGATGGGCGTTTCCCCCATCGCCGCGCCCGACGAGCCCACCTACATTGAGCTGGAATTCGAGCAGGGCGTTCCGGTGGCCCTGGACGGCCAGAAGCTGAGCACCAAGGAGATCATCCTGAAGCTCAACGAGCTGGGCGGCAAGAACGGCATCGGCCTGCTGGATATCGTGGAGAACCGCTTGGTGGGCATGAAGTGCCGCGGCGTGTACGAGACCCCCGGCGGCACCATCCTGTACAAGGCGCACGAATACCTGGAGAGCGTCTGCCTGGACAAGATGACCCTGCACGAGAAGCAGCGCCTGTCCATCACCTTCGCGGAGCTGGTGTACAACGGCCAGTGGTTCACCCCGCTGCGCGAGGCCCTGTCCGCCTTCGTGACCAAGACCCAGGAGCACGTGACCGGCAAGGTACGCCTGAAGCTCTACAAGGGCAACATCATCAAGGCCGGCGTATGGAGCCCCTGGAGCCTCTATTCCGAGAACATCGCCACCTTCGGCGCTTCCGACTACAACCAGAAGGATTCCGCCGGCTTCATCACGCTGTACGGTCTGCCCATCAAGGTGCAGGCAAACGTCAATAAAGCCAACGAAAAATAAGGAGGATAAGACCATGAAGAAACTGATCGCTCTCGTATGTGCCCTGTCCCTGGCGCTGTGCGCCGTCAGCGCGTTTGCTGAAGCCGCGTTTACCACCATCGAGCCCGGCAAGCTGACCTATGCCACCTCCCCGGACTTCCCGCCCTTTGAGAGCCGCGACGACAACGACAACATCATCGGCATCGAGCCCGACATCATGGCCCTGATCGGCGAAAAGCTGGGCCTCGAGGTCGAAGCCGTTCCCATGGACTTCACCTCCGCGCTGCTGGCCGCGCAGCTGGGCAAGACCGACCTGGTCGTCTCCGGCGTGACCGCGACGGGCGAAAAGGCGGAAGAGCGCAAGAAGGCCTTTGACTTCACCGACGTCTACACCTACATCCAGCAGGCCATCGTGTTCAAGACCGGCAAGGATATCAGCATGGACAACCTGGGCGAGCAGGCCATCGGCGTACAGGCCGGCACCACCGGCCAGGGCCTGGTGGAAGACGACTTCGGCGAGGACAAGGTGACCGCGTACGATACCTACTCCCTGGCCTTCCAGGCCCTGCTGAACGACCAGGTGGACTGCATCGTGCTGGACGACGCGGTGGGCAAGGCCTATGTCGCGCTCCATCCCGAGCTGACCATGGTCCAGACCACCTATGAGACGGAAGGCTTCGCCTTCGGCGTCTACAAGCAGGACGCCGGCCTCCTCGACGCGATGAACGCCGCGCTGAAGGAGCTGGTGGACGACGGCACCATCGAACAGATCATCCTCAAGTGGAATGAATGATCCTTTGATCTCTCTGATCATCGCGGACAGAGGAGCCGGCCGGCGAACGACCGGTCCTCTGTCCGTTTCGCGCAATAAAGCGGTTTCTCGTCTACACGAATGAACAGTAACAGGCGGTGAAGTGATTTGGAGCAGTTTGAAGCCTGGAGCGCCCTGCTGAAGGCCGGCGAGCCCGTGTCGCTCTGGCAGCGCACCTACGTGTATTTTTATCAGGCGTTCATCTATAAGGATCGCTGGCAGCAGTACCTGAACGGTGTCAAGACGACCCTGTACGTGACGGCCATCGCGCTGCTGATCGGCATCATCCTCGGCCTGATCGTGGCCATCGTCCGCACGGCGCACGACCAGCAGCGCCCGGGCAGGAAAAACGTATTCCTGGGCATCCTGAACGGGATATTCCAGGTGTACGTCACCATCATCCGCGGTACGCCCATGATGGTGCAGCTGATGATCATGGGCTTCGTCATTTTCTCGTCCAGCAAGGATTTCGCGATGGTCGGCGCGCTGACGCTGGGCATCAACTCCGGCGCGTACACCTCCGAGATCATCCGCGGCGGCCTGATGTCCGTGGACGCGGGGCAGATGGAGGCCGGGCGCAGCCTGGGCCTGAACTATACGGATACCATGCGCTTTATCATCGTTCCGCAGGCCATCAAGGCGATCCTGCCCTCCCTGGGCAACGAGTTCATCGTGCTGCTTAAGGACACCTCCCTGATCAGCGTTATCGGCGGCAAGGAGCTGATCTACGCCGCCCGCGGCGTTATCAGCCGCACCTACGAGGCCATGTTCCCCTTCCTGGGGGCGGCCTTTATCTACCTGGTGCTGGTCCTGCTGTTCACCTGGCTGCTGGGGATCTTTGAAAGGAGGCTGAGGGCCAGTGATCGACGTTAAAAACCTGACCAAGCGCTTCGGCGACCTGGTGGTGCTGGACGGCGTGTCCGAGCACATCGACAAGGGCGAGTGCGTCGTGGTGATCGGGCCGTCCGGCTCCGGCAAATCCACGTTCCTGCGCTGCCTGAACATGCTGGAAACGCCCACCTCCGGCGAGATCCTCTTCGACGGCGTGTCCATGACCGACCCGAAAACGGATATCAACCTCATGCGGCAGAAGATGGGCATGGTGTTCCAGCACTTCAACCTCTTCCCCAACATGACGATCATGAACAACATCACCCTGGCCCCCGTGCGCACCGGGAAGCTGAGCAAGGCGGACGCCGAAAAGAAGGCCATGGAGCTTCTGGGGCGCGTCGGCCTGCAGGACAAGGCGGCCAGCTATCCCGCCCAGCTGTCCGGCGGCCAGAAGCAGCGCGTGGCCATCGTCCGCGCCCTCTGCATGAATCCCGAGGTGCTGCTCTTCGATGAGCCCACCTCCGCCCTGGACCCGGAAATGGTCGGCGAGGTGCTGGACGTCATGAAGCGCCTGGCCCAGCAGGGCATGACCATGGTGGTCGTGACCCACGAAATGGGCTTCGCCCGCGAAGTCGCGCACCGCGTGGTCTTCCTGGACGAGGGCAAGCTCCTCGAGCAGGGCACGCCCCTGCAGATCTTCGGCAGCCCGCAGAACGAGCGTCTCCGCTCCTTCCTGGCGAAGGTCTTATAATCAAATACATCATTCTATCAGCCGGGGACCATTTTCATGGACAAACCCCGGCTTTCGTGTTAGAATACGCTCGTATTACGGTATCGGAGGTATTGCGGTGGATCCGGCACAGGAACGAGCGATCGAAAAGCTGTTGGAAAAGGTGGAGAAGCCCGCCAGGTATACGGGCGGGGAAATGAATACGCAGGTACGCCCCTGGAACGAGGCGGAGATGCACTTCGCGTTCTGCTTCGCGGACACGTATGAGATCGGCATGTCCTACCTGGGCATGAAGATCCTGGTGAGCCTGATCAACTCGCTGCCCTACATGAGCTGCGAGCGTGTTTTTATGCCCTGGGTGGACTTCCGCGCGGGGCTGAAGGAAAAGCAGATCCCGCTGTTTTCGCTGGAAAGCCGGAAGGGGCTCAACGAGTTCGACGTGATCGGCTTCAGCCTGCAGTACGAGATGAGCTACACCAACATCCTGGACATGCTGGACCTGGGCCACGTGCCCGTGCGCGCGGCGGACCGCGGGGAGAACGACCCGCTGGTGTTCGCCGGCGGGCCCTGCGCCTGCAACCCGGAGCCGCTGGCCGCATTCTTTGACGCCTTCCAGATCGGCGACGGCGAAGAGATGATGGTGGAGTTCCTGGACACGCTGCACGCCTGCAGGAAGGAGGGACTCTCCCGCAGCGAGACCCTCATGCGCCTGGCGCAGATCGAGGGCGTATACGTGCCGCGATTCTATGAGCCGTCCTATCACGCGGACGGCACGCTGAGCGCCTTCACGCGCACGGATGAGCGAGCGCCGGAAACGGTGCGCCGCCGTATCCTGAAGGATTTCTCCAACGCGTTTTACCCGGACACCTTCCCGGTGCCTTACACGGACATCGTGTTCGACCGCATCGTGCTGGAGATCATGCGCGGCTGCACCCGCGGCTGCCGCTTCTGCCAGGCGGGCATGATCTACCGGCCCGTCCGCGAGCGCAGCATGGACCGCATCATCGAGCTGGCGGAAAAGCTGGAAGCCGCTACCGGTTACGAGGAGATGTCCCTGTCCTCGCTGTCCAGCGGCGACTATTCCTGCCTGAAGGAGCTGATCGTGGCCCTGATGGACCGCTTCCAGGAGAAGCGCGTCAGCGTGTCCCTGCCCTCCATGCGCGTGGACAACCTGGTCAAGCAGTCCCTGGAGGAGCTCTCCCGCGTGCACAAGAGCGGCCTGACCGTAGCCGTGGAGGCCGGCACCCAGCGTCTGCGCGACGTCATCAACAAGGGCGTCACCGAGGAGGACGTGCTCCGCTCCGTCACCGACGCCTTCGACAGCGGCTACAGCACCGTCAAGCTGTATTTCATGACCGGCCTGCCCACCGAGACGGACGAGGACCTGCGCGGCATCGGCGACCTGGCCCGCAAGGTGGTCAGCGCCTATTATTCGATCCCCAAGGAGCGCCGGGCCAAGGGGCTGCGCGTCACCTGCAGCGCCTCCGTGTTCGTGCCCAAGCCCTTCACGCCCTTCCAGTGGGCGGCGCAGGACAGCATCGGGACCGTCATGGAAAAGCAGAGCCACCTGCGAGATTACCTCAAGATGAAGGGGGTCACCTTCAACTGGCACGACCCGAGTCTCTCCTTCCTGGAGGCGTGCATCTCCCGCGGAGACCGGCGCGTGGGTGAGGTGATCTACACCGCCTGGCGGGACGGCTGCATCTTGGACGGCTGGTCCGAGCATTTCAAATACGACGTCTGGCTGAAGGCCTTTGAGAAGTGCGGCCTGGATACCGCCTTCTACGCCAACCGGGAGCGCCCCTACGACGAGCTGCTGCCCTGGGCTTTCATCGATATGGGCGTGACCCAGCGCTACCTGCAGCTGGAAAACGAGCGCGCGAAAAAGGCCCAGACCACGAAGGACTGCCGCAAGGGCTGCAACGGCTGCGGGCTCCA
This sequence comes from uncultured Eubacteriales bacterium, assembly GCA_902760595.1. Lineage (GTDB taxonomy): Bacteria > Bacillota > Clostridia > Christensenellales > Aristaeellaceae > UBA4246. Next base: position 8,570 of record CACWHI010000014.1, on the reverse strand, counting down.
GCGCTATGAAGGGTTGTGCAACGTATGAAGATCTGGCTGACAATGGAAAAAGGCGCGCGTATCCGCTTTACCGGGCACCTGGACCTGATGCGCACCATGCAGCGGGCGCTGCGCCGCAGCGGTCTGCCCGTGCGGTATTCCCAGGGCTTCAACCCGCACATGCTTTTGAACGCTGCCGCGCCGCTGTCCCTGGGCATGCCGGGACTGCGCGAGATCATTGAGGTGCCGGTGGGAGAAGAGATCACGCCGGAAGCCTTTCAGGAGCGTCTGAACGCGGCGCTGCCGCCGGACCTGCGCTGCCGCGCGGCGCGGGCCCTGCCGGACGAGCACGCCGCGCCAATGGCCCTGCTCCGGGCGGCCCGGTACCTGATGGACCTGGACGAAGAACAGCAGGCGTCGGCGGCCTGTGTCGCCGCGCTTCCGGGCATGCTGGCGGCGGACACGCTGCCGGCTGTACGCAAGACGAAGACGGGTGAGAAGCCCTGCGACGTGCGCCCCATGATCTATGAGGCGCAGGCGATGGGGCCGCACACCGTCTGCGCCACGCTGGCGCTCTGTGAGGCCGGCACGCTGAAGCCGGATCTGTTTCTGAGCGTGCTGGCGGGCCTCGCCGGCGTGGACAAGCCGGACGCTTTCGTGACGCGCCTGCAGCTGTACGCCATGCAGGACGGCGCGCTCATCCGCCTGGAGGAATCGTAAGTGCGCGCCCTGCTGATGGAGCACAGGCAGGACGAAATCTGCCTGGCGCTATTAGAGGACCGGAAGCTGATGGATTTCCGCGCGGTGGCGGAAACGGGGCTCCGGACGGAAGCGGTGCTGATCGGGCGCGTACGCCAGAATGTAAAGGGCGTGGCCGCCGCCTTCGTGAGCCTGCCGGACAAGCAGGTGGGCTTCCTGCCGGAGTCGGAGGCGAAGCAGCCCCTGCATCCGGGCGATTTTGTGCTGGTGCAGGTCAAAAAGCCCGCCGTCGGCGCCAAGAGCGCCTACCTGACCCAGGACATCTCCCTGGCGGGACGCGGGCTGATCCTGCTGCCGCTGAGCACGGCGCTGGGCGTGTCCGGCAGGGTAGAGGACGAGCCCCAGCGGGAAGTCCTGCGGGGCCTGGGCATTCGCCTCCAGCCGCCGGGCATGGGGCTGGTGCTGCGCCGCGCCGCGGCGGACATGTCCGAAGCCGCCCTGCGGGACGAGCTTGCCCGGCTGCTCAGGCGCTGGGAAGCGCTGAAGGCCCAAGCCGAAGCGCCGGCGGAACCGCGCCTGCTGTGGCCGGGCCGGAGCGCCCTGGAGCAGGCGATGGAGGATTTCGGCGCGGTCGACGCCCTGATCCTGGATCAGAACGAACCGGACGCGCCGCCGCACGAGACACGCGAGCATCCCCTCGCGGATTTTGCCGTCATGGAGCAGCTGGAGAAGCTGCGCCGCCGCCAGGTGTGGCTGCCCTCGGGCGGCTTCGTGGTGGTGGACCCCTGCGAGGCGCTGACCGCCATCGACGTGAACACAGGCAAGTCCATGGGCAAGGGCGGTGATAAGGAGCAGCTCTTCCTGCGCACCAACCTGGAGGCGGCGGAGATGATTGCCCGGCTCCTGCGCGTGCGCGGCATCGGCGGCATCGTGATCATCGACTTTATCGACATGGAGACTGACACGGCGCGGGAAACCGTGCTGACGCGGCTCCGCGCTCTGCTCCGGGAGGATCCCGTCAAGTGCGTGGTCCACGGCTTCACGTCCCTGGGCCTGCTGGAAATGACGAGGAAGAAGACAGGAAGGTGAAACCTTCTTGCCGGATCAACGGCGTTCGTCTGCGATCAGAACAGATCGAATAATAGACTTTGCGCGCGCTTTATGATATACTTTGATCCCGATGATATAGGTATGCTTTACTGCGACAGCGATGCAAAAAGGAGATCGTAAGAATGCTGTATCCTTTTATGACGCTTGATGACGATACGGAGATCGTTCATTCTGAACCGCAGCTCATCGACGGCGAGGAGCGGGTCAAGGTCGTCATCGAACAGCCGGTAGAAGGCGGCTTCCATTCCGCCGTCTGCTGGCTGCCGCATTACTCATGGGAAAAGGTTGAAGGATTCACAAAGGACGAGATCAAAGCGTACCAGGAGCTGCTGGAAAGCGTTTCCCATGTGATCATTGCGCTGGCCAGAGAGGGAGGATTCGGCCGTGCCGCAAGTTTTTAAGATTGGCAGTTATCTCGTCTATTTCTGGGTCAATGAAAACGATCCGCTTGAACCGGTACATGTTCACGTGGCGGAAGGCAAACCTTCAAAGAATGGGACAAAGATCTGGCTGACCAAAGCCGGCGGGTGCATCCTTCAGAATAACAATTCGGAAATACCAGAACGTCAGCTTCACTACATCATGCAGATCATCAGCGCCAGACATGATTCGATCGTCAGCAAGTGGACTGAGGTGTTCGGCGAAGCGCGCTTCTATTGCTAAAGCTGATTTTTTGAATAAGAGCCGCCTCAGCGGCTGAAAACGCTGAGGTTTTTCTTGTAATATCCGGCTGATAAAATGTAGACTTTTATGCGCCGATGATGGTATAATCTGAACGCGCCTGATTTTCGGGCGCAAACCCCTTTCAAATCCGAACGGAGGCTGTGCCGCAGCATGAATTCGACCGTCATTTATCCCGTACCCCAGTTGGAAATCGACCGCCAGGCGCAGTATATGCGTCTCTTCAGCACGCTTCCAAAGCGGCCGATGACCTATTGCATCATGACCTACGGCTGCCAGATGAACGCGCATGACTCGGAAAAGCTGGCGGGGATGCTGACGGAGATGGGCCTAACCGAAGCGCCGCGGGAGGAAGCGGACTTTGTGCTGCACAACACCTGCTGCATCCGCGACAACGCGGAGCGCAAGGCCCTGGGCAACGTGATCTGGCTCAAGGAGCTCAAGAAGGACCGGCCGGACATGCTGATCGGCGTCTGCGGCTGCATGGTGCAGGAGCAGGGCATGGCGGACAGCATCCGCCGGCAGTATCCCTTTATCGACATCGCCTTCGGCACCGGCACGCTGCATAAGCTGCCAGAGCTGCTGTACGAGGCAGTAGAGCGCGGGACCCGGATGATCGAGGTGGACGAGGAGCTGAACACCATTGCGGAAGGCGTGCCCATCCGCCGTTCGAGCCCCTGGCAGACCTATGTGACGGTGATGTACGGGTGCAACAACTTCTGCACCTACTGCATCGTGCCCTATGTGCGCGGGCGCGAGCGCTCCCGTCAGCCGGACGACATCGTGCGCGAGGTCGAAGACCTGGTCAAGGCCGGCGTGCAGGAGGTCATGCTGCTGGGGCAGAACGTGAATTCCTACGGCCGCGTGCCGGAGACGGGGCTGGACTTCGCGGGTCTGCTGCGCCGGGTATCGGAGACGGGGATTCCCCGCATCCGCTTCATGACCTCGCACCCCAAGGACCTGAGCGACGCGCTGATCGAGGAGATCGGCCGCAATCCGCGGATCATGGGGCATTTTCACCTTCCGGCCCAGTCGGGCAATGACCGGATCCTGAAGGCCATGAACCGGCACTATACAGTAGATCAGTATATGGAGCGGGCCGACCGTCTCCGCCAGGCGCGGCCGGACATCGGGCTCACCACCGACCTGATCGTGGGCTTTCCCGGGGAGACGGAGGCGGAATTCCGGGACACCCTGGCGCTGGTGGAGCGGATGCGCTTCGACAGCGCCTTCACCTTCATCTACAGCCCGCGGGTGGGCACGAAAGCCGCGGAGTTCCCGGATCAGGTGCCCGCGGAGGTCTCCACCGACCGCATCACCCGCCTGATCGCCGCCCAGGACAAGCAGACCGAGCGCGTGCTGAACGGCATGGTCGGCCAGACGGTCAACGTGCTGGTGACCGACGTGTCGCGCCGCGACGCGGCCATGCTGACCGGCAAATGCGAACGGAACATCAGCGTCAATTTCTCCGGCGATGCCGGCGATATGGGCAGGATCGTGCCCGTCACGATCACCGCGGCCAGCCGCACGACGCTGAAGGGAAAAAAGAAATAAAGCGGAGGCGGATACATTGGAGAATTTCGGTCAGTACCGTGATCCTGGAAACGGTTCTCCCGCGAAACGGCATTCACTCATCTGGCACAGGCTTTTGACCTGGTTTTTCCTGTGGGCAGGCGCGGTTACGGAGCTGAGCATGGCGATCGTGCTCCTGTCCGAGCAGTATTACGGGAATGAGACCGCCCAGGTGTATGCGGAATTTGAAACCCTGAGGATCGCCGACACGGTCATGGGCGCTGTCATGCTCCTATTAGCGGTATACAGAGTATATGTGCGGTTTCAGCTGTCAGGCTTCAAGCTTGGCGCGCCGGATAAGCTGAGCGCGGTCTATGTCGCTGAGGCGGCTGTCAGCATAGGCTACACCATCGCTGCCGCCGCGATCAGGCGGCAGCCGTTCAGCAGCTCTTCCACTGACCTGATCGCCATGGCGATCGTCTGCTGTGTACCGCTGCTGATCAACCGCAGCTATTACAATAAACGGCTGGAGCTGTTTGTCAACTGAAGGAGTTTATATGTCTGAAAACGTGATGCAGAAAGCGAAGGAGCTGGCGAACGCCCTGCGCTTCAGCCCGGAATTCATCCTGATGCGGGCGGCGGAGGACGCGGCCAACCAGGACGAATACCTGACGAATATCTATCAGGAATATGAGCGGAAGCGTACCGAGGTCGAGCAACTGGCGACCCAGGACGACCCGGATTACGACGAAATGAAGGCCCGCACCCGCGAGCTGGAGGAGCTGCAGGCCAAATATAACGAACACCCGCTGGCAAAAGCCGTCAAGCAGTCCCGCAATAACTTTGCCGCCATGATGCGCGACGTCAACAGCACCCTGCAGCAGTCCCTGAACCCCGAGGGTACCCAGGCCCGAGGCTGCAGCGGCGCGTGCAGCACGTGCGCGGGATGCAACTGACATGGCAAGTGGAAATTAGGAATTAGGAAGTAGGAAGTGATTGTGTTTCAGCTTCCGGGATTAAAGATGCCACTCCAGAATCACTTCCTACCTCCTACTTTTTAACTCCTCCTTCTTATCATCCCCTTCCTTTTTCCATTCTATGATTTTTGGAGGTCATCCATGTCTTCCCTCTCCCCCATGATGCAGCAGTATCTGCGCATCAAGCAGGAAAATCCGGAACCGCTGCTCTTTTTCCGCGTCGGCGATTTTTACGAAATGTTCTTCGACGACGCGCTGACGGGCAGCCGGGAGCTGGAGCTGACGCTGACAGGCAAGGACTGCGGCCTGCCGGAGCGCGCGCCGATGTGCGGCGTGCCTTTTCATGCCGTGGATACCTATGTCACGCGCCTGGTGGAGAAGGGATACAAGGTCGCCATCTGCGAGCAGATGGAGGACCCCGCCCTGGCCAAGGGCCTTGTCAAGCGCGATATCATCCGCATCATCACGCCGGGCACGCTGACTGACAGCGCCGCTATCGGGGAAAAGCGGAACAATTATCTGCTCAGCATCTGCGTCAGCGGCCGCAAGGCAGGCTTCGCCTACGCGGACGTATCCACCGGCGAGATGTACGCCCGCATGGGAACATCCGATGAGCGGGAGATCCGGGGCGTTATCGCGTCCGTCTCCCCCGCCGAGATCATCACCAACGCGGAAGAGGCGGTGCGCCCCCTGGCCGGCATAGCGGTATCCGGCAGTTCCGCGGAGCGTTTTCGTCCCAAGGACGCGCGGGAACGGCTGCTCCGGCATTTTGAGACCGCTTCGCCTGAAGCGCTGGGCTTCAACGCGGCCAATCAGCCGGCGATGTGCGCCGCCGGCGCCCTGATGGCCTACCTGAACGACACCCAGAAGAACGCCCTCGGCCATATCACCCGCATCCAGTTCGTGACCGCGGGACATACCATGCCGCTGGATCAGAACACCATCCGCAACCTGGAGCTGACCCAGACCCTGCGCGGCCAGGGCGGCAAAGGCACGCTGCTCAGCGTGCTGGACCACACGGTGACCGCCATGGGCGGCCGTCTGCTGCGCGCCTATGTCGAGCAGCCCCTGCTGCTGCCCGAGGAGATCAACGCCCGCCTGGACGCCGTGGAGGCGCTGACCCGGGAGCCCGTCCTCTGCGAGGCCGTGCGCGAGCGCCTGCAGCAGGTCTACGACATGGAGCGGCTGCTGTCCAAGGTCTCCTATCAGTCCCTGAATCCGAGGGACTGCCTGTCCCTGCGCCGTTCGCTCAGTCAGGCTCAGCCGGTGCGCGAGCTCATCAGCGCGGAAGCGCTGTCATCCGTCATGCAGCTGCTGGACCCGGTGCAGGATCTGCTGGACACCCTGAACGCGGCCATTTCCGACGACGCGCCGCTGTCCCCCAACGACCCGGGCGTCATCCGGACCGGGTATGACGCCCAGCTGGACGAGTACCGCCGTGCGGACTCCGAGGGCAAGCAGTGGCTGATGGACCTGGAGGCCCGGGAGCGGGAGCAGACCGGTATCCGCAACCTGCGCATCCAGTACAACCGGGTATTCGGCTATTATATCGAGGTCACCAAATCCTTCCTTTCCCAGGTGCCCGACCGCTATCTCCGCCGCCAGACGCTGGCCAACGCGGAGCGGTATACCACGGACGAGCTGCGTGAACTGGAGCGCAGGATCCTCGGCGCGCAGGACCAGGCCCAGAAGCTGGAGTACCAGCTCTTCGACCAGGTGCGCGCGCAGATCGCCGCCCATATGGACGCCCTGCAGCGCACAGCGCTGGGCTTCAAGCAGCTGGATGTGTACCAGAGCCTAGCCCGGGCCGCCCTGATGAACCGCTATGTCCGGCCCACCCTCAATGACGAGGGCGTCATGGAGATCCGCGAGGGCCGGCACCCGGTGGTGGAAGCCCTGAACACGGACGAGCCCTTTATCCCCAACGATACGGAAATGAACCGGGCGGACCGGCACATGGAAATCATCACCGGTCCCAACATGGCCGGCAAATCCACCTATATGCGTCAGGTCGCGCTGATCACGCTGATGGCGCACATGGGCAGCTTCGTGCCCGCCGAAAGCGCCAACATCCCACTGACAGACTGTGTGTTCACCCGCATCGGCGCGTCCGACAATCTGGCCCAAGGCCAGTCCACCTTCATGGTGGAAATGGCCGAGACGGCCTATATCCTGAAAAACGCGACGGAGAAATCGCTGGTCCTGATGGATGAGATCGGCCGCGGCACCAGCACCTTCGACGGCCTGAGCATCGCATGGGCCGCGGTAGAATACCTGGCCGACAAGAAGAAATCCGGCGCGCTGACCCTGTTTGCCACCCATTACCACGAGCTCTCGGAGCTGGAAGGCAAGCTGCCCGGCGTCGTCAACTGCTGCGTAGCCGTGCGCGAGCAGGGCGAACAGGTGCTCTTCCTGCGCAAGATCATGCCCGGCGGCGCGGACAAATCCTTCGGCATCTACGTGGCGCGCCTGGCAGGCGTCCCCCGCGAGGTGGTCGCCCGCGCGCAGGAGATCGAGGCGCGCCTGACCGTACACGATATGTCGGACCAGGGCCTGGGTCAGAGCATCCTGAATCCGAAGGGCAAGGGCAAACGCAAGAACGAGCAGGAGAGCATCCTGGGCTTCACCCGTACGGAATTCATCGAGGAGATCCAGCAGCTGGACGTCCTGTCCATGACGCCCATGGACGCGCTGAACCGGCTGTTTGTGCTGAAGGAAAAAGCGCTCAAGCTGTAAGGGAAATCATCGTTCCTCGCAAGAAGAGCAAAAAACGCCAAAAAAAGTGTTGACAAATGACCCGGAATCGCATATAATACACATCGTCGCCCGAAGAGCCTCGCACCTCGGGGTGTAGCGCAGATGGTAGCGCACGTGCTTTGGGAGCATGGGGCCGGGGGTTCGAATCCCTTCACCCCGACCAGTCTGATCCCCTGGGATACATCAGACGCATGGCCCTGTGGTCAAGAGGCCTAAGACACCGCCCTTTCACGGCGGCTACCCGGGTTCGAATCCCGGCAGGGTCACTTTCTCGCGACGCTTTCAGGCGAAGATGGGCCTTTAGCTCAGTTGGTTAGAGCATCCGGCTTATACCCGGCTGGTCCGGGGTTCGAGTCCCTGAAGGCCTACTACGGCCCGGTAGTTCAGCTGGTTAGAACGCCAGCCTGTCACGCTGGAGGTCATGGGTTCGAGCCCCATTCGGGTCGCCACTTTCATCTTGCCGGTTGGCTGTCCTGCTGGCGTAGCTCAATCGGTAGAGCAGCTGATTTGTAATCAGCAGGTTGCGGGTTCAAGTCCCTTCGCCAGCTCCAACTTCTTCAGCCGGAACTTCGGTTCCGTAACTTCACATCATGGGTAGGTTCCCGAGTGGCCAAAGGGAGCAGACTGTAAATCTGCCGTCACTGACTTCGGTGGTTCGAATCCACCCCTGCCCACCATCAAATGCGGGAATGGCGGAATTGGCAGACGCGCATGATTCAGGTTCATGTTCACGTACGTGATTGCAGGTTCAAGTCCTGTTTCCCGCACCAGAAACCCCTTGATTTTCAAGGGGTTTTCTTCTTGTCCACCCATAACTCACCCATACCGTACCCATTTATTATTTTCCTCCTTCGT
>CACWHI010000013.1 GCA_902760595.1 uncultured Eubacteriales bacterium | reverse complement strand
CGCGGCGTACATGCCGCCGCTGCGGATTATCATCAAGGGTGTTCCCCCTTGATAATCCCCTCTGCATGTCCATTCCGGCACTCCCATCCCGTCGCCCTATGGGTGTTGGAATCGCGCGCGCACCGCGGGCACAAGCGCCTCACGCACCGCGCACGACATGCTTCGCCATCCGCCGAATGAATCGGCGGACTCCGGGATTCCGTGCCGGAACGGACCGGGCCTTGTCTCACTCTACTGTATGACTGAATAGTTACGATTGAGCAATAAAAGTATCTTGCGATTTTATCAGACGATTGATATAATGATCGCGTCCATCTGATGATCAGACGACAGAGAAGGCAGGAAAACGACGATGAGCATATTTCAAGGACGCAGCTTTCTGACATTGCTGGATTATACCCCTGAAGAGATCGAGGCCCTGCTCGCCCTGGCGGCGGAGCTGAAGGCGAAGAAAAAGGCCGGCGTCCCGCACCGGCTGTGCGAAGGCAAACACATCGCCCTCGTGTTTGAGAAGACCTCCACCCGCACCCGCTGCGCCTTTGAGGTGGCGGCGGCGGACCTGGGCATGCACAGCACCTACCTGGACCCCAAGAGCAGCCAGATGGGCAAGAAGGAGTCCATCGCGGACACCGCGCGGGTGCTGGGCCGCATGTACGACGCCATCGAGTACCGCGGCTACGGCCAGGAGATCGTGGAGAGCCTGGCGAAGTACGCGGGCGTGCCAGTGCTGAACGGGCTGACCAACGAGTACCACCCTACCCAGATCCTGGCGGACCTGCTGACCATCCGGGAGCACTTCGGCAGCCTGAAGGGCCGGAAACTCGTGTACCTGGGCGACGCCCGGTACAACATGGGCAACAGCCTGATGATCGGCTGCGCGAAGATGGGCCTGCACTTCACCGCCTGCGCGCCCAAGGCCTACTGGCCCGACGAGGCGCTGCGCGCCAAATGCGCCGCCATCGCGGCGGAGACCGGGGCGGAGCTCAGCTTCTCCGAGGACCCGGCGGAGGCCGTGCGCGGCGCGGACGTGCTGTATACCGACGTGTGGGTGTCCATGGGCGAGCCGGACGCCGTGTGGCAGGAGCGCATCACCGCCCTCAGGCCGTACCAGATCGACGGCGCGCTGATGGCGCTGGCCGGCCCGCAGTGCCGCTTCATGCACTGCCTGCCCGCCTTCCATGACCTGAACACCGAGATCGGCCGCGAGATCCACGAGAAATACGGCCTCGACGCCATGGAGGTGACCGACGAGGTCTTTGAGGGCCCCCAGTCCATCGTCTTTGACGAGGCCGAAAACCGGATGCACACCATCAAGGCCGTCATCGCGGCGACGGTGGGTAAGTGATGGAGGAAGTAGGAGTTAGGAAGTAGGAATTGATTCTGCCTGGGCGCTGTTCAGGTTGAAGGGTGAAGGTATGAGAAAGGGTGAATCGGTCCTTATCGCGCAGAATGGCAAAGAGGATCCTGTCGTTCTCAGCATCACGGCCTTTGATCAGCAGAAATCTGGCCCGGAGCTCAAAGAAAAACTGCGCGCAGCCGAAGAACAGCTGGCGTCCGGCATAAAGCCCGTGCCCCTGAAGGCAGCGATGACAAAATGGAGGGGCAGAGTCGATGCGATTCATGGCCGTGATACGCTTCTGATACGAAAATGTTATGCTTTTGATATGAAAATGATACGGTTTTGATCCTTTACAGGGCAGAACGCATATGCTACCATGGAAATACCCGGAACGGCCGGGTATTTTCATTTTTGGGAGGTGACGGTATGTCACAGGAAAACATGCTTTCGCGCAGCCCCGGCATCCGGGTGAGCGCGGACGGGACGCGGATCGGCGCGGTGTACGGGATCGGGTGTCCCGTGCTGGAGGCGGTGGGGCTGGACACGACCCCGCTGAACAGCGCGTGGCGCACACTGAGGCCCTCGGGCAAGCGTGCCGGGGACCTGACGCTGACCATGCTGCTGAAGCGCGGCGACGCGGGGCAGGCGGCGCTGATCGAAAAATACCTGTCATCGCAGGACCTTTTAATCGTCCTGACCCTGCCGGGCGGGCAGGCGCTGGTCTGGACGGGCTGGGTCAGGCGGCTGGCACTGAACGCGCCGAAGCCCGGCGCGCCGGTGTCGCTGGAGGCGGTCGTGTGCGTCAGCGGCGAAACGGAGGTGAGCGCGTGAATACGGAAGAGACCCGCCGCGCGGACCGGGACGACCGGACCGCGCCGGATGACGGCGGACACGGCGCGCTGCCCTTCGACCGCCGCGAATGGGCGCTGCTGAACAGCGAGGCGCAGGACAGCCTGCGCCGGCAGTACGGAAGGGAGGCGCGCGGACATGCTGACGATTGACGGGCTGCTCCTGCCCGCGCCGGCCTCGCTGCGGGTGAGCTATGAAAGCATCGGCCGCCGGGAAACGACCGCGGACGGCAGCCTGGCGGCGGACCGGCTGGCGCTCAAGCGGCAGGCGCAGGCGGTCTGGCGAGGGCTGGACCGCGCGGAGGCCGCGCAGACGCTGCAGGCCCTGACCCAGGGCGTATTCCTGACGGTGACGCTGCCGGACCCCCGGACAGGCGAGGCGGATACCCTGCAGATGACGGTGCTCAGCCTGGACGCGGAGCTGCTGAGCGTGGACGGCGAGGGCCGTCCGTCCGCCTGCCGGGACGTGACCGCCGTGCTGAGGGAGAGGTGAGCGGATGTCGACCATGTACCTGAGCGCCCGGGGCTTCTATCTGAAATCCACCTGGACCGGCACGGAAAACGGCGACACCGTCAAATACTCGACGCCCTCCCTGGCGCGGGAATACGTCCGGTTTTCCGCCAGCCAGCTGCCGCGCGGGGCGGCGGTCCAGCAGGCCATCCTGCGGGTCAGCGCCAATTTCGGCTATACGGGCGGTTCGCTGAAGATCAACAACGACAGCCGCCTGGAGCGCGAGATCACCGGCCTGTTCATCCCGGACAGCGCCGGGAGCTTCCCGGACCTGACGCTCACCTTCACCTACCGCGCCAACGGCGGCCAGGGCGGCGCGGGCAGCCACATGTCCAGCACGCACGTCACCAGCGCGGTCATCACGGTCACCTACGACGAGGGCGACAGCCAGTCGGCAGATACGCGGGAGGCGCTGTGGCGCGCGGCGTGTCTGCCCAGCCGCGAGATGGCCCCGTTCGCCGCGCTGTGCTTTCCGGACGGCAGCGAGCAGGCGCTGGGCCCCGGGGAGATCGTCTCCTTCCAGCTGGACGAGGGCTGCGGTGACGGCCCGCTGCTGGGCCAGGCGCCGGCGGCGCTGCTCTCCCTGCGGCTGGCCAACGCCGCGCACGAATGGTACCCGGGCGGCAGCCTGCGCGGGGCGCGGGAGCTGCTCGGCGCGTCCCTGAGCCTGCGCATGTGCGTCGGGACCGATCAGGGCCCTGTCCAGGTGCCGCTGGGCACCTTTTATATCGACGAGATGCGCGGGGACGAGGGCGACGCCTACCTGGAGCTGCGCGGCTTCGACGCGATGGCGAACGCCCTGGAGGCGGCCTGGACGGACCGCGTGTCCTACCCCGCCCTGCTCACGGACATCCTGGCGGGCATCGTCTCCGCCGCCGGTATCGGCGTGGAGGGCGTGCTGGCCTGCAACCGCGACCAGGTGATCAGCGCCAGGCCGGACTGGGGCAAAAACTGCACCCTGCGCCAGGCGCTGATGCAGGTGTGCGCGGCGGGCGGCGCGTTCGCGCGCGTCACCCGCGAGGGCCGCCTGGGCATCGCGCCGGCGTTTCCGGACTACGCCGAAGCGCTGCCCCTCGCGCCGGCTGTGTACATGCGCCTGCGGCACGACGAGCGGCGGTTCGCCTTCAACCGCGTGACCGCCTGGCCGCGCGGGACCAGCGATCCCGCGGACGCGGTCACGTCCGCCGTCAGCGCCTCCGTCCCCGCGCGGCCCCAGAATACGCTGACCCTGCGCGGCAACGGCCTGCTGACCGGCAATAACAGCCAGACCCGTGCCCTGCTGAACGGCCTGAAAAGCGCCTTCAGCGGCGCGGAATGGCAGGCGCTGTACCTGACCTGGCGCGGCGACCCGCAGCAGACGGTGGGCCGGGCTGTGTCTCTGACCGATCAGGACGGCCGGGAGCTGCGCTCCGTGATCGCCGGCCAGTCCCTCTGCTGGGACCGGGGCTTTTACGCGAAAGCCGTGTGCCGGGTGGGATATACGCGGTAAGTTCTGTCACCGCAGCTCCCAGAAGGCCACGGCGGCGGCAGTGGCCACGTTCAGGCTGTCGATGCCGCGCGCCATAGGGATGCGGACCACGTGATCCATCAGCGCGACGGTGCCGGGCGTGAGCCCGGTGTCCTCCGTGCCGAGGAAGACCGCGGCCTTCTCCAGGCCTTTGAGGCGGGGATCGCCCAGGTCCAGGCAGGGGTCCTGCAGGGCCATGCCGAGAGTGGCGAAGCCCCCGGCCTTCAGCAGGCGGACGGCGTCCGCGCTGTCCAGCCGCGCCCAGGGTAGGGAAAAGACCGCGCCCATGCACACGCGCACCGCGCGGCGGTGCCAGGGATCGGCGCAGTCGGGGGAGAGCAGCACGGCGTCCAGCCCCAGCGCGGCCGCGGCGCGGAAGATCGCGCCGACGTTGGAGGGCTCGTTCAGCCCCTCCAGGTACGCGACGCGGCGGGTGTTTTGTATACAGTCCTCCGCGCGGCGCTCCGGCGGCCGGCGGAAGGCGCAGAGCACCCAGGCCCGCTGCAGCCGGAAGCCCGTCAGCGCGGCCAGGGTGTCGTCGTCCGCGGTGTAGACGGGGGTCTCCCCCGCCATGCGGATGAGCCCGCTGCCCGCGCCGCCGATCATTTTGCGGCGCATCAGCATGGCGACCGGACGCAGGCCGGCGCCCAGCGCTGTGCCGACGACCTTGGGCCCCTCCGCGACGACGAGCGCGTCCTCCGGGCGCTGCCTGCTGCGCAGCTGGGCGTCTGTCAGGCTGAAAAAGGGCCGCAGCTCCGGGGCGTCGAGCGATGTGATCTCCATGATACTCATAGTTTATCCTCTTCAGTCGATACCAACAAAAAAGAGCCGGCACCGGCTCTTTTTTGTTGATCTCTTTCCTTATTTGTCCATCATGCTGAGCATCGAGCGGCAGAGCTCGCGGTAGGGGTTCGCGAGGTTGGCCACGGATACGTTGCGGTTGATGGTGTAGTCGGCGCGGCTGCAGAAGTACAGCACCAGGTTGGTGTCGCCGCCGAAGTCGTCCGCGATGCTGTAGGCATGGCCGGGGATCAGGCTCAGGTGGGACAGGGCTTCGGGCTCGTACTCGTGCAGGTCGCTCATCTGGTTCAGGATGGTGAAGAACTCCAGCGTGATGTCCACGTTGTTGTACACCTTGTAATCGAAGGTGACCATGCCGTCCCGCACATCAATGGTGGCGGTGCCCACGTCGTACTTGTTGCTGGCGATCAGGGTGTAGGTCTGGCGGCCGTCGCGGGAGGCGTCGAAGGGCGTGAACATGTACCAGTTGTCGGAGTTGTAGGGGCTCAGGTTCACGTCGCGCAGGCGCGGGCCGATGGCGCACACGGTGTTGTTGTAGAACATCTTGACCTTCATCTTTTCGGTGCGGATCAGGGTGCTGCAGTCGTTGCACCAGAGCTGGCGTTCGCCGGTTTCGGTGTAGGTGGGCTCCTTGGTCACCACCCAGTGGGTGTGCTGGTGGCCGGTGGCGGGAATGGTCACGGTCCGGGTGTGGGAGCTATCGTTCTGGCAGACCTGGTCGCGGGAGCCGGCTTTGGTGCAGGTCGCGGGCGTCTCCTTGACGGTGCTCCATTTGTGGTCAGTGGCCTTGATGATCTCGGTGTAGGTGTGGGAGCTGTCGTTCTGGCAGGTGTAGGTCCGGATACCGGTTTCGGTGCAGGTGGGCGCTTTGGTCACAGTGCTGGTATAATTGTGTCCGGTAGCCTTGATGGTTTCGGTGTAGTTATGATGCGCGTTGTTAGCGCAGGTGACTGCTCTTGTGCCGGGTTCGGTGCAGGTGGGCTGCTTGATGACAGTATAGGAGTAGTTGTGCCCGGTGGGGTTGATTTTACCCTCCTGAATCGTGCCGCAAAGCTGGCAGACACGGTGACGGGCGCCAAATTCTTCGCAGGAAGGCTCCTCGTCGGTGATCCAGCTTCCCCAGCTATGGGCATTGGGATCGGAGGAGCCGATGGCTACTTTGCGAGTCTTACCGCAGATGCTGCACTCATCCACACGATAGGTCGGGTCTTTACAGGTCGCGTCGATGTACTTGCCCGTGCTGACCCATTCGTGCTGATCTTCCGCCATGGCCGCGCCGCACACGCACAGCAGCATCGCCGCGAGCGCCAGCAGCAGAAAAAATTTCGTTGTCCGACTCATAATGTACCTCCTTCAAGTTCATGGAAGAATCCATATTTTCTACATCAAAAACTGACCGTTTGATCAGCTGTTCTTCCGCATGGATTTTACTACATAAGGTTAAGGAATGTCAACGTTTTGCCGGCCGATTTTACATTATTTACATCATAATGTTAAAAGATCGTAATATTATCTTTCGCCTGTGCCGGGACAGGGAGGGGCGGGCGGTTTAAGGGGAGTGAGGAGTGAGGAGTGAGGAGTGAGGAGTGAGGAGTGGCGGTAGAAACTGCGCAGAGCGCAGTTTCTTTGATTATCGCGCGAAGCGCCGCAATGATCAAACAAACTCTGAGCCGCAGGCGAAGAGTTTGCACCTGAATTCCTCACTCCTCACTCCTCACTCCTCACTCCTCACTCCACTCTCAGCTTTCCCCCTCTTGACATTCCGCGCGGCTTCCGGGATAATATAGGCATTCCGGAAAAACGTCTGTGAGGTGCTTATGCGAAATCGGATCTGTCTGCTGCTGGCGGTTTTTATTTGTCTGACAGCGGCCGCGTGCCGCGCGGCGGCCGGGCAGGATGGGGATACGGCGCAGGACATCACCCGTTTTGCCGAGATCCGGCTGTCCAGGCTGGGCGCGGGGCCGGGCGTCATCACGGACGGCAATTACCGCACGGAGTGGACGGGCGACCGGGGCTTTGTGGAGTTCATCCTGCCTGAGGACCGGCCGTGCTATACCCTGTATGCCCTCACCAGCGGCGACCCGAACCGCGTGATCGTGGAGCAGGAGGCCGCCGGCCGCTGGCAGCCGGTGCCCGTGGAAGGAGCGCGCTTCAATATCCACTGTATCCCGCTGAACGGGCTGACGCACTTCCGGCTGGCTGTGACCAAGGGCGCGCTGCGGGTGATGGAGGCGCGGCTGTACGGGGCCGGGGAACTGCCGCCGGAGGTGGTGAACTACCACTCGGTGGCGGACAAGGCGGACCTGATGGTGCTGGCCTGCCACCCGGACGACGATATCCTGTGGCTGGGCGGCCTCATGCCCACCTACGCAGGCCAGCTGGGCATGAAGGTGCAGGTGGCCTACATGGCCGCGGAGCTTTCCTACCGCCGCTGCGAGGCCATGGACGGGCTCTGGCACTGCGGCGTCCGTACCGGCCCGATCTTCGCCGACCTGCCGGACAGCGGCGACGTGCCGTACAAAAAAGCCGTGGCGATGTGGGGCGGCAGCCGGGCGACCGCCCTTCGGATCGCCCGCATGATCCGGGAAAAACGGCCCGAGGTGCTGGTCACCCAGGACAGGAAGGGCGAATACGGCCATGTCCAGCACCGCGCCATGGTGTCTGCCTGCACGCAGGCGGTCAGGCTTGCCGCCGACCCGAAGGAAAAGAAGCTCAGCGACCTGCCCGTCTGGGAGGTCAGGAAGTATTACATCCATTTGTATCCCGAAGGCCCCGTGGTGCTGGATTTTGAGCGCCCCCTGCCCGCGTTCGGCGGGAAGACCGCCTTTGGGCTCGCGACGGAGGCTTTCGCCCTGCACCGCTCGCAGCAGTCCGGCCGCCACGCCGTCGCCGTCGACGGGCCCTACGATATCCGCCGCTACGGCCTCGTGCATTCCGCCGTCGGCCCCGATACCCGGCCGGATATGCTGTTCGAGCACATCGAGGGGCTGGAGGATATCGAGCGGGCCTTCTGGGATGGGAACGGCGCGTGACTCGCGAAAAGTAAAATTTTACAAAAAAATGACGGAAATATTAAATCTTTTCTTGACATTGAAATGATTGTGACATAAAATAGAGCCGTATAACCAGCGAAATATCGCGGGAAATACGGCTCGTTTTTTTGCGACGGAAGGAGGGAGGGGCATGCAAACTGCCCTGATACAACGGATCAGACTGGCGCTCGGCGCGCTGCTGGTCCTCTGCCTGATGTCAGCGCTGCCCGCGCTGGCGGTGGATACGCCTGTCATGGCGCAAATCAGCATTTCACCGGAGGAACTGTCCGTACCCGGCCCGGTGGACGTGTCGATCGGCGTCACCAATATATCCGGCGCGGACCTGACGCGGCCGGTGACCCTGTACGACCCCAACGGGAAGATCGTTTCCGGCTTCGGCCAGAACGGCAGCGCCACGCTGAAGGCCGGCGCGCAGATGTCCGTCAGCCTGCAGGGCACGGTCTCCCAGGAAATGCTCGACCAGGGCAGCATGACCTATACCCTTCGCTGGCAGGATGAATCCGGCCAGGAGCTGGCCCTGCCCATCACGGCCGAGGTGCATTTCAGCGGCGAGCGCGCGGGCCTTCGCATCGTGCGCACCATCACCCCCGAGGTCGTCCGCAGCGGCCAGAGCGTGAAGGTGACCTATGAGCTCACCAACACCGGCGCCGTGTCCATCAGCAACATCCAGGTGCGCGAGAAGCTGAGCCGCACCCCCAAGACCCTGAAAAACCTGGCCATCGGCGCGACCACCACGGTGGATTTCACCGCGAAGATGGGCAACGCGGACCTGGCCAGCGGCGCGGAGATCACCTACCGTCCCGCGGGCAGCGGCCAGTCCGAGACCGCCGTGATCGAGGAGCAGACGATCCCGCTGGCCGTCAAGGGCCTCAACGTGGAGATCAGCCTGGACAAGACGGCGGTGGACATCGGCGAGACCGTCCGCCTGATCCTGACCGCCCGCAACGAGGGCAATATCACCTACAGCAACGTGAGCGCCGTGGATAAGAAGCTCGGCACCGTGTTCGAGGGCTTGACCATCCCGGCCAGCTCCACCATCACCGAGGAGAAGGAGCTCACGATCTCCGAGCCGTCCACCTTCCAGCTGAAGCTGAGCCTGCAGGACAATACCGGCAGCACCAATACGCTGGATACCAATTCCGTCTCCGTCAGCGCGTACGACCCGGAAAAGGAGCTGCTGCTGACCCTGCTCCTGACCTCCGACAAGGAGAGCATCGTCGCCGAGAAGGAAGACGTGTCCATGACCCTGGTGGTCACCAACACCAGCAACGTGGACTGCAAGAATATCGAGATCACCCAGAACGGCGTGTCTATCTATACCATCCCCGCGCTGGCCGCCGGCCAGAACGTGACGGTCAAGCGCGATTTCACCGTGTCCCAGGCGGGCTCCTTCCGCTTCACCGCGACCACCAAGGATACCATCGGCAACACGGTGCGCTTTGAATCCAACACGCTGAGCCTGCCCTATACCCGGATCACCGCCGCGCCGACCTCGACGCCCGCGCCGACGGTGCCGCCGCTGGAGACCCTGCCCCCCGTCCGGTATACGGACGCCGGCCCCATCCTGCGCACCATGATCCGCGTGCTGTACACCGCGGCGATCGTGCTGGGCGCGCTGGCCGCCGCCGCGCTGGTGCTCTTCCTTGTGAGCACGGTGGTGCGCGCCCGCAAGCGCCACCAGTCCGACAACGCTTACGACCACCTGGATCTCGCGGAGCGCCGCGATTACGCGCAGCCCGCCGAGGGCAGCGAGGACCAGCCCGCGCCGAAGCCGGCGGATGAGCCTGAAAAGGCCGCCGGCGAAACGGAGAACGCAGGCCAGGAAGCCCAGACCGAGGGCGGCGGCTTCCGCATGACGCGCGATCGCCAGACCGACGAGTTCCCCGAATGGCGCGAGAGCGCCGAAAAGCCGGCGGAAGCGGCCGAACCGGAAGCGAAGCCCGAAGCACCGGCTCCCGAACAGCCGGCCCAGCCGGAAGCGCCCGCCGCCGAAGGCGACGAACCCCGCCACAGCCGCGCCTCCCTGCCCGACAGGCGGAGACGGTCTAAACGATAAGGGTGAAGTGTGGAGTGTGGAGAGTGGAGTTGAGGAGAAAACTCTTCGCCTGCGGCTCAGAGTTTTATGATAATTGAGCCGGATGAGGGCTTGATTGAAATTGCGCCCTGCGCAGTTTCTACCTTAACTCCACTCTTCACCCTCCACTCTCCACACTGAATAAAAAAGGAGACATTTATGAAGAAAATGATCACTGTCCTGCTCACCATCGCGCTGCTCCTCTCCTCCGTCTCCGCCCTGGCGGTGACGCGGGACTTCGGCATGATCAAGATCACCGAGGTCATGGCCTCCAACGGCGAGACTCTGGACGACAGCTACGGCAAGTCCTGCGACTGGATCGAGCTCAAGAACACCTCCGACGACGACATCGACATGAGCGGACTGAATATGTCCGATGGCAAGAAAAACCTGGCCAAGTTCACCTTCCCCGAGGGCGTCGTGCTGGCGAAGGGCGCGTACATGGTCGTCTTCTGCGCCGACTATGAAAAGGTCGAAACGCTGAGCGACGGCACCGTGGAGATCCATGTTCCCTTCAAGCTGAGCGCCGACGGGGAAAAGGTGGTCCTCTCCTACCAGGACGTGATCCTGGATATCGTCCGCTTCGACAAGCAGACCAAGGACGTTTCCTACGCGCTGAAGGACGACGGCACCTGGGCGTACTGCGATACGCCGACCCCCGGCGCGGACAATAAGTTTGAATAATCGGCATGTCCATGCTCGTTGATACGGAAGGCGCGCGTTCGCTCGCCTTCCGTTTGCAGCAGAATATCCGGCAGGTCATCGTCGGCAAGGATCAGGCCATCGAGCTGATGCTGATCGCGCTGATCTGCAGGGGCCACATCCTGCTGGAGGATGTGCCCGGAGTGGGAAAGACCACGCTGGCCGGCGCGCTGGCGCGGTCTGTTTCTTGCAGCTTCAGCCGCATCCAGTTCACGCCGGACGTGACCCCCTCGGACGTGACGGGCTATACCATCATGAACATGACCACCGGGCAGATGGAATTCAAGCCCGGCGCGGTCATGAGCCAGATCGTGCTGGCGGATGAGATCAACCGCACCTCGCCCAAGACCCAGTCCTCCCTGCTGGAGGCGATGGAGGAGCGCCAGGTGACGGTGGACGGCGTGACGCACGCCCTGCCCCAGCCCTTCATGGTCATGGCGACCCAGAACCCCGTGGAGTTCGCGGGCACCTACCCGCTGCCGGAGGCGCAGCTGGACCGCTTCCTGCTCTGCGTCACGCTGGGCTATCCCACCGTCACGGAGGAGGTCGACATCCTGGAGCGGTATACCTCCTCGGGCCAGGCGCCGCTCTCCCAGCTGCAGCCCGTGTGCTCCGCGCAGGACATCCTGCGCCTGCAGGGCCTGCTCCCGCAGGTGTATTCCAGCCCGGAGCTGCGCCAGTACATCGCGGAGATCGCCGCCGCCACGCGGCAGCATCCGCTGCTGAGCCTGGGCGTGTCGCCCCGCGGCAGCATCGCGCTGCTGAAGGCGTCCCAGGCCTATGCCCTGCTGAGCGCCCGGGATTACGTGCTGCCGGACGACGTGCGCCAGATGATCCGCCCGGTGCTCTCCCACCGCATCCAGCTGACACCCGAGGCGCGCATGAAGGCGGTCAGCCCCGAAAGCCTGCTGGATGAACTGACCGCCTCCGTTCAGGTGCCCGTCAAGAGGCGCGTATGACCCTGACCGGCCTGATGCTGGGGGTCGGCGCGCTGACGCTCCTGATCCTGGGGCTGGCGCTGGGCCTTGAGCTGTTCTGCTTCGCCGCGGCCATCGCGCTGCTGGCGCTGCTTTACTGCGCCGTCAGCGTGATACTGGCGAAGCGCCGCATGTCCGTGGCGCTGACCGCGGACCACGAAAAGGTGCTGCGCGGGGAAACGGTCACGTATTCCCTGCAGGCGCTCCACCGGCCTTTTTTGCCCGTGGGGCCGGTGCTGGTCACCTGCGAAATGGCCGCCGCCCGGGAGACGCACCTGATCCTGCCGCGCGCGCTGCGCGGCACCCGTGAGACGTGGCAGGCCCAGGCGGGCCACGTGGGCGCATACCCGGTCCGGGTCAGCGACGCGGAGCTGACCGATTGCTTCGGGATCCTGAAGATCCACTGTAAAATAGCCGACGGCAACCGCCTGCTGGTGCTGCCGCGGCCTTTTTTGATTGCGAAGCTGACCTTCGCCCAGAGCGAGGACGCGCAGACCGCGCTGAAGCGCGCCACGGAGGACACGTCCCTGCCGGACGATATCCGCGCCTGGCAGCCGGGCGACCCGATGAAGCGCGTGCACTGGAAGCTGACCGCCCGCAAGCGGGAGCTGCTGGTGCGCCGCTACGAGAGCCCGATGCCCAAGGACACTCTGATCCTGACCGACTGCGCGGCCATGCCGCGCCAGGCGTCGCCCGAGCGCGAGGCGAAGCTGCGCGACGCGCTGTGCGAAACGGTGGTGGCCGTGGCGGACATGCAGCTGCAGGACGGCAGCCCCGTGCGCGTGCCGCTGTATGGCGAGCGCCCGACGGAGTTTTCCGCCGAGCGCGCCCAGTCCCTGCTCATGCTGCAGGAGCTGCTGGCGGAGCAGAGCTTCCGCACGGACGAATCCTTCACGCGCGTACTGAGCCAGGAGCTCCGGCGCGTGCGCCGCAGCGGGGCGGTGGTCATCGTCTCGCCCCGGCTGGATCCCGCGCTGACGGACCTGGCGCTGTCCTTCAGGCGGATGGGCCCGAACGTCCGCTATTATCTGGTCACCTACGAGGCGGAGCAGCCTTCCTGGCTGCCCTACATCCGCCGGATGCAGGAGGCCGCGGTGGAGGTGTGCTATGTCACGCCCGCTTCTTAAACGGCTGCGGGGCGGCCTGAGCGACGCCCTGCTGACGGCCCTGGCGGGCTTCGGCCTGTCCCTGCTGCTGCTGACGGCCCTGCTCGGCCAGGCGAATATGGGGCTGCTGGCCGCGGCCTGCGCCGTGCCCGCGCTGCTCATCTGCCTGTCGAAGGCGGTTTCGCCCAGGGCGTGCGTCGGCCTGCTGGTGGCGGCCTTCGCGCTGCTGGCGCTGGGCTGCCTGAATATCGGACCGCTGGCGGCCGCCGCGCAGCCGCTCCGTGTGTTCATTCTCTATCCGGACCTGCTCGGCTCGGCGCTGCCGCCCTACCGTATCGTGCTGAATATCCTGCTGCCCGTGCTCCTGACCTCGCTGTGCGCCATCGCGGTGCTGATCGACGTGCCGACGCTGACCCTGCTGCCGATGGCGCTCCTGAGCATCGTGTTCGGCACCGAGCTGATCGGGAACACCGCCGCGCCGGCGCTGATCGGCGCGGGAGCGTGCACGGGGGCTTACCTGCTGGCCCTGGGCCGGGAGGCCCTGTTCATGATGCCGGGGAAGGAGCAGCTGCGCCTGTCCGGCTGGCGGCTGCTGATTGCGCTGACCGCCTTCGCGGTCTGCTACGCGTTCATGCCCCGCGCCCTGCCCAATGCCCCCCGGCTGCGCCGCGCGGCGGAGGAGGTGTATCAGACGGTGTCCGATTACCTGCCCAGCAGCGACGAGAGCGCCCGCAGCGGCTTTACCCTGGAGACCGAGGGCTACCTGCCGCTGGGCAGCGAGCAGCGCCCGCGCCTGGGCGGCCCTGCGGACCCGCCGGAACGCGCCGTGATGGAGGTTCAGGCGGACCGCGCGCTGTACCTGCGCGGCGTGATCATGAACAGCTATAACGGGCTCAACTGGCAGGATACCCTGTCCGGGCGGCGTTTCCTGTACGCGGACCTGCTGCAGCAGGGCTACCGCCGCAGCCTGTTTGACGAATACCTGCCCCTTACCGGGGAGTCCCTGACCATGCACAGCGCGTCCGTGCATATGCAGGCGCCGGCCGCCACGACCCTGTACGTGCCCCAGCGCATCCGTTCGCTGGAGCTGCGCTCGGGCCGCATGACGCCGTACTTCAACGCCGCGTCCGAGCTGTTTTTGACCCGGGAGCTGGCGGCGGGGGACGGCTACGCCTTCACCTACCTGAGCCTGCCCGCGGACAGCGAGCGCACCGCACGCCTGGTGGAGGAAGCGGCGGCCGTGGCGGATACGCGCTACGCGGAGGTCGCCCAGACCTATACCGCGCTGCCCTCGCACCTCTCGCGGGAGCTGTACAGCCTGTCCTTCGAGGCCGCCGGCGGGGAGGAAACGCCCTACCGCCGCGCGCTGGCGATCCGGGATTACCTGCGCGGGCACTATACCTATGACCTGAACGTCTCCACGCCGCCGGACAACGTCGATTTCGCGGCCTGGTTCCTGCTGCGCGAAAAGCGCGGCTACTGCACCTATTTCGCCACGGCGCTCACCATCCTGTGCCGCATGCAGGGCATCCCGGCGCGTTATGTGACGGGGTACCTCGCCGTTCCAGTGGATGGGCTGGCCTCTGTCACCTCCATGGACGCCCACGCCTGGACGGAGGTGTACCTGAACGGCTTCGGCTGGCTGACGCTGGACGCCACGCCCGGCCACGGGGAGGACGACCCGGACGAGGACGGGGGCAGCACCAGCCCGGAGGGGCATAACGACGAGCCGCCCGTGACGCCCACGCCGGAACCGAGCCCAACGCCGGAGGCGGACGATGGACCTGGGGAGCAGGAGACCACCGAGCCAGACGCCCCGACGCCCACGCCCGAACCGCGGGAAACGGAAACGCCGGAACCGGACGCGGAGCCGCCCGAGCGGCTGCACAGGAACATCTGGCTGCTGCTGATCCTGCTTCTGCTCCTCGTGACGGCGCTGCTGCTCACAGCCAGCGTGCTGATGGACCCGGAGCGCCGCGCGAAGCGCCGTCCGCGCCAGGCGGCGGAGATCCTGATGGCCGCGGTGGACGCGGGCATGGAGAAGCTGTACCGCCCGCGCCGCGCGGGGGAGACCGTGATCGAGTATTACACTGCCGCCGGGGAGCGTTTCCCGGACCTGCCCCTGGCTGAGCTGGCCGACGCGTACAGCGCGCGGGTCTACGGCCATAAGCCGCTGCGCCCGGAGCTGCCGCTTACGGTCTGGCAGCGGCTGCGCGACCGCCTGTCCTTCCCGCAGCGGGTCGGCGTGATCCTGTCCGGGATCTTCCCGGCGGGGAAATAAAGCGGTTTAACGGGCGCAAAACCGCCCGGAGGTCAAATGATGAAAAAGCTGATCATCTGTGCTGCTGTTTTGCTGGTGCTGGTACTGCTGTACCAGCTGTCTCCCTTCGGCAAAGGACTGACCCTCACGGCAGGCGCAGTCGTGCACATCCCCACGGAGGACGCCTACTATGTGCGTGAAAACGGGGGATACAAGGACACGTGGATCCGGCCGGACGGGGCAGCGTATCTTTCTTCCGGCGAACATGGCGCGCCTTATCACCCGATACTCTGCCGGAACGGTGTCATCGTGACCGGGCTCGGCTACGGCCCCACGTCGGTCAAGGGCACATTCAGCGCCGCCCGCCTCCTGAAGGCCTGGCCCGCTCTCCCACTGGAGAACGACTGGGAGTTTGGCCTGGGGCTCTTCAATACCTCGGATGGAAAGAGGGTCCATGCGTATCTGGACCTCGAGATCTACGCGGACAGCCTGACCGCCAAGGCGACATTATACCTGTATTATGAAGGCTATGCGCATCCGGTCATCAGGGAGTGGACCGGAGCCGTCGGGGAGCCCGTGGGCTTCGGGGTAGAGATATAGGACGCCTATTCTGCTTGCCGATATTCTTACTGATAATGATTAACGGAGAAAACTGAAATGATCACGATCCAGATCGGGGAACGGACGTTCCCGGCCGTCCTGGAGGACAATGATACGGCCCGCGCCTTCGCGGCGCTGCTGCCGATGACGCTGGATATGACGGAGCTCAACGGCAATGAGAAATACCACTACCTGATGAGCGACCTGCCGAACGCGCCGGAGCCCGTCGGGCATGTCGAGGCTGGGGACCTGATGCTTTTCGGCGGCCGCTGCGTGGTGCTGTTCTATGAGGGCTTCGACACGCCCTACACCTACACGCGCATCGGCCGCGTCGCCGATGCCGCGGGGCTCCGGGAGGCCCTGGGCGCAGGGAATGTGCAGGTACAGTACAGACCCATGATTTGATTCTTGACAAACGGGTAAAAATAGTATGTAATTAAACAGGAAAATGTGATCCCCGCGAGGCGGAACAACAAGTTTATGCAAAAGAGAGGAAAGACGCCCATGAGTCAGCAGCAAACCAAGACGAGCGTGTTCGACAAACTGCCGAGCATGATCAAAAAGTCCAACGTGACCCTGTTCCCGGAGGGCGCGATCGGCTACCTGATCGGCCCGACCCTGGCGCTGATGGCCAACTCGGTGCTGGCCAACTACTTCAACAAGTACATGACCGACGTGCTGAACATCAACAGCTGGGCCAGCGAGTTCTTCAAGTGGCTGCCGGTCATCTCGGTCATCTTCGTGGTCTTCGGCAACATCATCGTCGGCCGGCTCATGGACCGCAGCAAGTCCCGCGCGGGCAAGGCGCGTCCGCTGCTGCTGATCTCCGTGCCCATCAGCTTCCTGGCGCTGCTCATCCTGTTCGTCATCTCGCCCCTGGCCACGGATACCATCAATCCCCAGGGCCAGAGCATGGCGCTGGTGTGCATCGCCATCGGCTATAACCTGTGGTTCGCCTTCGCGTACCCGATGTACTATACGCCCCACGCGGCGCTGGTGAACCTGTCCACCCGCAACTCCAAGGACCGTACCCTGCTGGCGACCCTGTCCAACGCCACGGCGCTGGCGGCCATGGGCCTGTCCACCATGATCCTGCCCTTCTTCCTTTCCCTGCTGTTCGTGCCCCAGACCACCAACCTGCCCGAAGGCGCGGAGCTGCTGGCCTCCGGCGAATACGCCCTGAACGGCGTGGTGCTGTATGACGCCGTCGCCTCCTACAACAACTGGAAGATCTTCGTCATCGCGCTGACGGCCATCACCGTCATCGGCGCGCTCATCGAGTTCATGTTCACCCGCGAGCGCGTCACCGAGGAGTCCATGAACCAGGGCGACGACGTTGCCCCGGCCAAGGCGCTGCCCATCGGCAAGCAGGCGAAGATCTGCTTCGGCGATAAGTTCTGGATCATCATGATGATCTTCTTCTTCTGCTACCAGCTGGGCGGCATGACCAAGAACGTAAGCCAGCTCTACTTCTGCCAGGCCATGTTCAAGAACGCCGACGGCTTCTACACCATCGCCAACGGCGGCACCATCTCCGGCCTGCTGGCCATCATCGGCGCGATCCCGACGGCCATCGGCATGGTCGCCGCCCCCATCCTCGCCAATAAGATCGGCAAGGGCAAGGCCATCCTCTGCGGCGCGGTGCTGGCCACTGTGGGCGGCGCGCTGGGCCTGCTGGCGCCCTCCAACCTGGTGCTGGTCTACGTTTCCTTCATCCTGAAGGCGCTGGGCTCCACCCCGGCGATGTATCTCTCCATGGCGCTGCTGGCGGACGTGCTGGACCACCAGGAGGCGGTCCACGGCGCGCGCACCGACGGCCTGACCATGACCATCTACGGCGCGATCATGGCCGGCATGACCGGCGTCGCCACGGGCATCCTGAACATCGTGCTCTCCAACGTCGGCTACGCGGCGGACAATATCTCCTCCGACGCCATCCGCGGCGCGATGCCCTGGGTATTCATCGGCGTGGAAACCATCTGCTATCTCGTGATCTTCCTGTTCTTCATCTTCATGGGCGTCGAGAAGTTCGGCAAGTTCGACCATGAGGCTATCGTGGCGGACCAAAAGGCCGCCGCTGCCGCCGAGGGCCGCGCCTACGTCTCCCCTGAGGAAAAGATCCGCCTCGAAGAGGGTGAGGAAGCCTACCAGGCCGAGCTCAAGAAGCAGGCCGACGCGAAGGCCGCCGAGGAAAAGAAGCTGGCCGCCCTCTCCGCCGACGCCCGCAAGGCGCTGGCGGACAAGGAGAACGCCGTCAAGGCCGAGCTCAACGCCCTGAGAAAGGCGAACGGGAAAGCGGCGGTCTGAGCGATCGGGAGTTAAGTAGGAATTAGGAATTAGGAAGTAGGAAGTAATGATGCTTCTGAGGCAACCGTTGGAAACCGCGCCATCAGTAGAATTACCTCCTACTTCCTACTTTGTACTTCCTACTTTTCAAAGCTGTTTACTACTGTGAAAGGAAGCATTATGAAATTATCCGCAGTCCTCTTTGACATGGACGGCCTGCTTACGGACAGTGAGGGCTATGGCCACGAGGTGCTGAAGGCGGCTGGCCGGCAGCTCGGTTTCGAGCTGTCCGACCAGCTGCTTTATGATATGATCGGCGTGAACGATAAAAAGTGCGTTGAGATCCTCAATTTAAATTACCCCGGCCTGGACGGCGCGAAAGTGCTGGACATGTACCGCCGGGCCATGTTTGACGCGTCGGTGCGCGGGCTGGTGCCCCTGAAGCCCGGCGTGCGGGAGCTGCTGGACGCGCTGGACGCCCACGGCATCGCGCGGGCGGTAGTGACCAGCAACGACCGCTTCCTGGTGGAGAAATATCTGGATGGCAGCGGCATCCTGCACCGCTTCGGCGCGGTGGTGTGCGGGGACATGATCGCCCGCTCCAAGCCGGAGCCGGATATCTACCTGGCGGCGGCGGAGGCGCTGAGGATGAGGCCGGAGAACTGCCTCGTGCTGGAGGATTCCCCCAACGGCCTGAAGGCGGGCCGCGCCGCGGGCATGCGCACCTGCATGGTGCCGGACCGCATCCCCTATACTGATGCGCTGCAGCCCTATGTGGATGACGTGCGGGCGAGCCTGCTGGAGGTCATCCCCATGATCGCGCCATGGCTGAGCTGATCCTGTGCGTGGGCCGGCTCAAGGAAGCCTACTGGCGCGACGCCTGCGCCGAGTACCTGAAGCGCCTGACCCGGTACGGCAGGCCCGAGCTCATCGAGGTGGATGACCTGCCCGAGCCGGAGCATGCCTCCGATGCCGACCGGCAGCGGATCATGCAGAAGGAGGGCGAGGCGCTGCTTAAACGCCTCCGCCCGACGGACCATGTGGTCGCTCTGTGCATCGACGCGCCGCAGCTGACCAGCGAGGGGCTGGCGGAGCTGCTGAAGGATCGCGACCAGCGCGGCGGGCGCACCGTGTTCGTGATCGGCGGCTCGCTGGGCCTGTCCGGCGAAGTGATCGCCCGGGCTGACCGCCGCCTGTCCATGTCCAAAATGACCTTCCCGCACC
The DNA here is from genome assembly GCA_902760595.1 of uncultured Eubacteriales bacterium. GTDB lineage: Bacteria > Bacillota > Clostridia > Christensenellales > Aristaeellaceae > UBA4246. The sequence goes on along the minus strand of CACWHI010000013.1, from coordinate 25,837 downwards.
AGCTGGCGCGGGTCATGCTGCTGGAGCAGCTCTACCGCGCCCGGAAGATCCTGGCGGGGGAGAGGTATCATAAATAACAGCGGGGCTGTCGTTATGCGGCAGTCCCTTTTTTATTGCCATTTCAACCGGAAATGGAAATAGTATCAAAGCCAGGAATAACGGCGGGACTGACGATTTCTAGCAATACTGCTCACTGTGCGGTAACGATGGAGCCTAAGCACGGCGAAAACTGCACCATGACGATACGGCTTCTTCAGAAAATCACGCCCAATGGATGGTCTACCGTCAAAACGTGGTATAGGAGCGGGACAAAAATACGATTGGTCGAGAATACGTCGGTTGGTGTTGGCATATATCGCATTTACGCAACAGGTTACGCCGGAGATGAATATGTGTCTATCGTTTCAAACACAGTGACAAGTGTTTAACTACGGGAAGGCATGAAAAAGTCCCTGTAAAACGAGCTTGGCCGCTGCCATCTGAGAAGATGGATGTTCTACAAGGACAGTATTATAATACCATGCTTTCTCCGTCCTGTAAAGCATTTGGCGGAGGAAAACTTATGGAAGAGCTCATATGACAGGAATTATCATCATATTCCCGGCTTGATGCCGAAAAAATGCTCCTGGCGCATAAGTTGGTTAATAATCCCGATATGGACACCAAGGAACAATACGACGCGGTCATGAAAAGAATCAACACGTTGAACGCCTGGCTGCAATTGCTGACATATGACGAGCGCTTCGTAGTTGAAAAACATCTCATTGATGGTCTGGATTGGCCGCGTATCGCCTCTTTGTATGAAAGAAACTGGCCCGGTGGTTTCAGCCGTACAGAAAGGATGCTGATCAAGTATCAAGCAAGGGCTATAAAGAAGATTGCAAGCTTCATGAATCATCAATGATTATATACTGGAAAGAACCGTGATAATGCGGCTCTTTCTTTATTTTGTAAAAAATCATTTTGTAAAAAATCCATATATTCATAAAGAATTGGAGAAAAAATGGTATAATCAATTTGCTGCTTGATGACCACAACAAGCATTAACAGTATTGGCATCTCTTGTCAAGGATGGAAAGGATGATATGATGACTCTTACAATGAAACGAAGAATTATAACTATTCTACTTGGCTTCTGTTTTATCGGAATTGCTGCCAGAGCAGATCAGGATGTTATTATACAGCCTGAAAAGAATGATTTAACGGAATCATATCTTCATGAGATGGCCGCACAATTTTTTTCCGAGAAATGCGGGATAGACATGGCACTGATGAAAAATGCTCATATGCTCATTAGGCTATGGCAACCTGACCGTATTTCAAAGGATGAGAAGGAAAACTGGCCGCAGTGGCAGATTATTGTACAGACTTTCCCTGGACAGAACCAACAGCATGAGGGTGGGCATGTAATGAATCTGACACGAAATGGTGAACTGATATCTTGGTCTGCTCATGGGGAAGAATACTATGAAAAGAATCCTGATATTGTTCAAATGGGATCCCTTGCTGAACCGTTAAAAACCGATGCCTCTGCAGACGATATCATCTCTCATGCAAAGGAAGACTTAATTGAACTGTACCATAAGAATCCGAGCGAGTATTCTTTCAATGCATTCTTTTTATATGAGGATCATTTTAACTGGGGCAAGATTCCAGTTTGGGTTGTTTATGTTTATGAAGACAATGAGTTAAGATGGAAAGGCGTATATAGTTACAATGGATCCTATATGGATCTGGTGCCTGCAAATCAAGACTTTTATTGCTATCAAACACCAGGCGAGAACTTTTTTGAAGCATATTATCCAGATTCGTGGTATGAAGAAACATTGAAAGCATTTTGTATAATGGAAGGCAGGTCTTCTCAGAGAGAAACACAAGATACAATCCGTAGGTGGACTGCTGATTACACACAATGGAAAAAGACACATCCCTATACTGATGAAGGAAGCTTAATAGAGATGGTAATGAGGTCATTTCCATAATAATAGACGGCTCCTTTGTAAAGAAGCCGTCCAAAGTGTTTTTGTTAGCCATCGTCTCATTGCGCACGCGCCATGGAAAGGTGTTTGCTCTTGGAGCAAATCGCTTTCAGGCTGTAACATAATCTTGTTTTTTTTCTTGAGTTCATTGAGGGTTTTCTGTCTTATCTGGCATTAAATGTAAAACACTTCATGAATTGATTCGTCAGCCCGGTTCTGTGATATAATTGTTTTATGCTGTAGCTATGTTTATTACCCATGGTAGAAATGGAGGCTCTTATGAAGCGGTTAACTGTTTGTTTAATAACTCTCTGTTGTTGTCTTATAAGCACAAGCTTTGCGCAGAACCAGTGGGTAAAGTATTGGCTTCCAGGAGAGTATCATATTGAATTAACAGAAGATGATAAGGTACGTTTCATCGAACTGTTGGAACTCATGAATCACAACACTAAAGAGTCAAGTTTGCGCAAGGGCATTGAGTCGTTTACAGTTGAGGAATGGTATAATGAATACCTACAAATTGCTGATAATCAGGTAGAATGTGTATTTGATGATGTTGGCACGTATATTTGGGCTTTGGGGTTGCCTGATGAAAATACAATAGACAAAACGATGGCTTTTATGATTGCTTGCAAAGTTCTCGAAGAACAAGAATCAGTGGATTTGTCTTCGCTTGCTTATTATTATCCTGATTACACATTCCTGACTTCATATAAGAAACCTGCATGGCAAGTTACATTATTGGATTGTTCAAGTGATATTAATCCAACGGGCCCCAATTATTCGATCCTGATATACGAAGATGGGGATGTTGGTGGATACCGTTATGGCCTGTTTTTAGGATAATAAAACAAAGCTACTGCTGATTGGCAACAGCAATAGCTTTGTTTAAAGTGTCAGATAGTTAGTCGAGATTCACATAGGCCGATGATACCCAGCCTGTTCCAGCAGGTAGTGTTACACGATACCAACCGGAAACACTAGTCGTATCAAGAACATATACTCGAGTTCCCGAATTCATTTGCGTTATTATGGTGGAGGATGTTGACGGTCCTACTCTAAGTCTGACAGAATTACCTGAAATTGTACCGTTATAGGTCAAAGCTCCGTCGCCGCCAAAATAGCGTGCGTAAACATAGGAGAAAGGACTTGTTTTCATGAAGCGTTCTTTGCTTTTCTTTGCCGTATTAGCGCTCATTGTAATGCAAATTATAACAGTATTGGCGGAAGACCCGATAGTCTCCTTTGGTTATGATACGTTTATCAAAGAATATGGCGAGCCGGGCTTTTTATGGGACAATGATACATGGAAGCAATTTGCGGATGGGCTCAGAGTGTGCGGCACGCTGTCTAATGCGCCGGAATATCTGCAATACATTGCGCTCCATGAGTATGAAACGCCAGCTCATGTTGATACGGAAAGCTATCGCACACTCTCGGCAGCCGGGGCAATAGAATGCGCTCAACAGGAATGCAAGCGGCAAGGAATTCGGTGGGAGAATTTGCGCGCTTATGTGATTGGGCTGAAGACTGTTATGGAGCAACGAGCGCTTTGGAAAGTAACGCTGTATGACGAACACACGAGGTATACGATTTGTATGGCTGCTGACGGAGGCTTCATTGAGCCTTTAACCAAAGCTGATGAGCAAACCCCATGGTATTCATCATTTGTTTTATCTGAAGTGCTACAGTATAACGACTTGGCAAATGCCGCACTCGATGCACGTGTTTTGCCACGGGAGATGGAGAGGCAGATCGAAAATGAATTGAAGTCTTCTACATTGGTATCTTTGATTCTGTCTGATTTGCATGAGTATGGATTGCCGCCGAGTGTCATGCCTTTGGTGTATCCGGACCGGCTGGATGTGGAGGCACGCCTTGATCCGAGTGGTGCAGCAGATTCTTATCGGATATGGCCGGCTAAAGCACTCATGCACATTGATCTTGTAAATCGGATTCACGATTATATTGAGAGGCGCATCTGGAATGAGAAGGCGGCCTTTCAGCTTTATGATCCGGGTGTCTGCTATCTGTGTGTCCCCGGCGTAGGAGAACTTGATGATAAATATGTACGCGAATATGCAGAGCAATATGGTCTGAACAATCGTCTTGGCAAAATAATATATTATTCAGCGTGTTGTTTTGCAGACGTATACAATATCAATACGCAGGAGCGGTATGATAAAGTTTGGGTACTTCATGTGCGATATCAAAATGAAAGAGATACGATATACGTTATAAATATGGACGCAAAATCAGGACAAACAATAGAAGAAGTGATTGGCTCCTGTGATGGCAGTGTAGGCTGATAGAGCCTTATAGTCAATAAAAAGAGCTGATGCTCTTAGATTCAGCATCAGCTCTTCTATACTTAATCATCTGCGCTGTTCCATAAATCATGACTGTCATTACATGTCCAAATGCCGTAATACGATCCGCCATCATTGATTGCAATACCGCAAGAACTGCAAGCATAAGCACTAAAAGAATATGAAATTGATGAACCACCTGTTACTTTGAAATGAAAAATGTTCTTTATGTCGATTCGGCAGCTCAGTTCTGTGATATAATACTTTTGTTACGGGTATGATTATTGTATTTGGCGAGGAGGTTTGTATGAAACGCATAGTTGTGTGTTTAATGCTTCTCTGTTGTCTGATTGGTACTAGCTTTGCGCAGAACCGCTGGATAAAATATTGGCTTCCGGGAAAGTACCGAATTGAGCTGACTGAAGAAGAAAAAGAACAATACAAGGATCTGTATCATCAAATGGATGAGAATACTGCGGATTCATCGTTGAGACAGTATAGCGAGCCATACTCATTCGAAAAGCAGTATAACGATTACCTAGGTATTTCTTTTGTGCCTGAGAAAGAATATGATGACGTTGGGCGATACACATGGGCATTAGGACTTCCTGATGAACATTCAATTTCAATGATAGATGCCTATATGATTGCCTGCAAAGCTTTGTCTGAACAGATTCATCTTGATGATTCTGTTCTCGTTAATTGCTTTCCTTGGTTTACTTATGAAGTATCATACGAACAGCCATGCTGGATAATCAATTTTCTGGATTGCAGAGAAGGAACGTCTGTACCACTTCCGTACGTCGTAATGATATATGCATATGATGGCAGCATTGGAGGATATGATATAATAGAACGGAGTAATGGTTAAAACATAGACCTGTTACGGTCCAATTCAACCGTAACAGGTCTATTCTTCTTAAAGGTTATTTGAAAAGCCAGTCTAAAGATCGCTTAATCGAGAGTATTGTCTTTTTTCCAGCGAATGACCCGGCTAAAAAAGATAACGTCGATAATAAAATAACGTCTATATTTCAATTCGAAGACGATATCATTATTTCGTTGCTATATCAGTGAGTTTTGTGGTTTTTCAAATTGTCTGTTGTTTTTAACATTTTTTGGGGAAAATAACGTCTCTGAGACGATATTTTAGGAAAAATATGAAAACGCAAAAATACTTTTTGACACAATTATAGACGCTATTAGCCGAAAATGTAAAAACACAGAATACGCCGTCGTTTCTCTTGCAAATCAGAACGAAATGGACTGTATTTGATATTGCTTGAGATATGTTGATTTTCATTGACGGAGGTGGAGTATCAGTGGATAAGCAGGAACTGCTCCAGTATTTTATGGATCACTATTATCCGCGGCAGGAGATCGTGTACAGGTTGCCCGTGTCTCTTCCCATTGCTTCGTTTTGGCCGGAGATGCTGAGACACCGCCGTGAAAGCGCGGAAACACTTCCGCTGTGTACGGTTTCCGGTGAGCCGTTCTGGTACGTACCCACCGTTCAGTTTCTTCAGGCGGGAGACGCATTGGCATCCTCCGCGCGCTATGAAAACTCGGATCAGCCGCCCCAGTACGATCATGATGAGAGCATCATCGACGAAGCGTTCTACTCCAGCGCCATTGAAGGCGCATACAGCACGAGGGCAAAGGCTCGCGAGCTGATCCGGAGCGGGAAGAATCCCGAGACCAGGGACGAGCGGATGATCATCAACAACTATGCAGCGCTGCGCTTCGTTCTGGATCATCTGGATGGGCCCATCAATGAAGCGGTCGTACTGGAGATCGCGCGGCTCCTGACCGAAGGCACCCTGGAACAGGATGTAAAGCAGGGCTGGAGGGACGGTCCTGTTCAGGTGGTTTCCGGGGGCAGGAGGTCGTGTATGTCGCCCCGGACGCGGACAAGATCCGTCCCATGCTGGATGATCTGTTTGCATTTCTGGCCATGGAGGATATCCACCCGGTCATCAAGGCGTGCGCTGCCCATATCTATTTTGTGACGATCCACCCGCTGTTCGACGGGAACGGGAGAACGGCGCGGGCGCTGGCATACATGATCCTGCTTCAGGCGGGGTATGATTTCTTCCGGCAGATCCCGGTCTCCGGCCTGCTCGCCCAGGAACGCGCCAGGTACTACAAAGCCATCCGCGCCTCGCAGGACCCTGTGAATGGCAATGATTTCACTTACTTCATGGAGTATTATGCGGATATGCTTCTCAGGAGTATCTCTGGCATCCATGACCGCATGAACGAGAAGATGAAGGTCGAAGCCCTGCGCAGGGACGCGGCCTCCCTGGCCTCAGCCGACCGGCTCGTTGCCGGCTTGCAATGGCTTTACAGCAAAGGAGCGGGCACCATTACCACGGATAAATGGAAGGAAAAGTTCAGGGTGTCGTTCGAGACCGCGAGAAAAGATCTGACCTGGCTGGCGAAACATGGATACCTGACGGCAAGGACCAGCGGCCATAAGAAGTACTTCGACGTGCCCGGAAAAAAATAATTTTCTTGTATCTTCGATAAAAAGCCGTCTCAGCCTCGTCTATATCAGTGAAACCCAATCGGAGGAGGTGATCCGCTTCCATGACGGCTGTCAGGGATCCGGACAGCGGACGGGATCAGGTGATCGAACGGCTGATCGGAGATTACCAGGTACCGCTCCTGCGCCTGTGCTTCATGCAGCTGCATGACCGGGCGCTGGCGGAGGACGCGGTGCAGGAGACTTTCCTGAAGGCGTACCGGGGCTACGACCGGTTCCGGGGACAGAGCGGCGAAAAGACCTGGCTCTGCCATATCGCGGTGAATGTGTGCCGGGATTACCGGCGCGGGAGCTGGTTTCGCCATATGGATCGGCGGGTGACCCCGGATATGCTGCCCGAAGCTTCGGCGGAGCCGGACGGGCAGGATATTGACCTGGCCCTGGCCATCATGAACCTGCCGAACAAGCTGCGGGAAGCGATCATACTGTATTATTATCACGACATGGGCACGGAGGAGATCGCGGAAGCGCTGGGCATCGCCCAGTCATCCGTATCCAACCGCCTGAAGCGGGGCCGGGAGAAGCTCCGCAGGGCGCTGGAGGGGAGGGATCAGGATGCGGGAAGAGCTTGAACGTGAGAAAGTACATCAGGCCATTGACCGCACGCTGTCCGGCCTGACCGGCGATCCCTGGCTGTACAATAAGATCTCTGCTGCCGGAAAGGAAGAAACCAAAGTGAAACGCAAGGTATCCGTCGGCCTGGTGCTGGCCATCGTGCTGGCGCTGCTGGCCACCGCCGCCCTGGCGGCCGTGCTGCTCAGCCATCAGGAGATCATGGAGCAGGTGGCTGTGCCGCTGGCCAATGAAAATGATACCGCTGTCAGCGTCAACAACACCTATACCCCCGGGCAGCTGGCGGAGCTGGTCCGGGCGCTGAATGAGAACGGCATCACGCTGGATGAGAACAACCGCATCATGCAGCTGATCAAAAATGGTCAGGGCTATTGGGAGGAGGAGACCATCATGGAGCTCTGCCGCCAGGCCTTCGGCGGCAACTTCTACACCTGGACGCTGGAGCAGCAGGACTGGTTCAACCGCCTGATGGTGGATATCGGCTATTATGAGAAGTATGAAAGCCGCCTGCCCGGGCCGGATAATATGCCCTACGAAAAAGCGGAGGCCTTCGCCTTTGCCGCCCTGCGGGCGAAGTATGGCGCGAACCTGCCCCTGGAGGACCGGACGGTGTTCACGCTGGAACGCGCGTTCTATCGGGATACTGAGGATGATCTGAACGGCGAGACCTGGAGCTTTATGCTGACGCCCAGGGATCTGGAGCACGGGCGCTACACGGCGAACTTTGAGGACCGGGACCCGGAGAACACGGTCCGGACGAGCGCGGATGTGCCGGACTGGACGAAGCCCTATACCGGGGAACAGGTGCTTGCGCAGGCGCGGGAAGCCTTTGGCTGGAATATGGCCGAATGGCCGCAGTCCGCCTGGCAGGCCATGCACGCCCTGCTGCAAAACGCAGTGGAGGAGCCGGAAAAGCGCAACGCGGCGGAGCTGGCGGCGTACAGGCTGACGGCATATCCCGATATGGCGGAGGATGATCTGCCCCGCGAAAAGGCGGTCGAAATCGCCGCCGCAGCCGGCCTTGACCCGCGCGCGGCCCTGGACAGCGCGGTGCTGACGGAGTACGAAGGCGCGCGGCATTGGCTGGTCAGCTGCCGCATCCTGGCGCCGGCGGAGGACAGCGGCGCTGACGGATCAGAGGGCCTTTATGTGGTCAGCGTCAGCAGTCCCGAGGGAAAAGTGGAGAGCGTCCGCAAGATGGGCATGGATGACAACGGCGCCATCGCTTTCGTGCCTGAAGCCGCCTATGAAAAGGCCCGCGAGGGCATGCTCACGGCCAGCGGCGCTATCCGCGTGGCGGCGGAGGCCATCCGGAAGGAACACCCGGAGCTGGATCTGCTGAATGAGGACGTCTATCAGGTATTTGCGGACGGGTACAACCGCTATAACGTCCGCTTTGTGTCCAAAGACATCCATTACGGCAATGCCAGCGCGGTGGTGCAGCTGGACGGCACGGTCGGGAGCATCGAGGCGGATACGTCGGAGCTGACCGGCGATACCCTGATGGACCGCTATTGGTCCGCCTACGGCTATTACGGGCAGTGGACGCAGGAGCGCTGGCAGCAGCTGAGCCGTGACATGCAGGCGCTGGAGCCGCGGGAGGTGGAAGGCAAGCTCATCCGGCAGACCGTCTATCCGGCGGAGGATACCGTGAGGATCTCCCGCGAGCAGGCCAAAGCGCTGGCGATCGAAGCCACCGGCCAGCGCAGCGCCGAAGCGCACACCTGCATCCTGATCGGCGCGGAGCCGCACCCCGTCTGGAAGCTGCGCATGCTGACGGAGGACTATGTGGACCCCATGATCGAGCTGGACGCCGAGACCGGCGAGGTGCTGAACAAGGACCGCTATAAGGTGGATTACACGCCGCGCTGGCACGTGTTCACCCTGGAGCGCGACTGGCGGAAAATGGAATTCGATCCGGAGGATCTGGAGGCCCTGGCCCGGCAGGAGATCAGCTTCGCCTACAACAATATGGCGCTGGACGAGCCGGACTTTGATCAGAATGATCCTGACGGCTGGACCTACGAGCAGGACGGCCTGACCGCGCGCTTCACTGCCCGGTGGGCGGGTATGGAGGATTACGAGGTCACCTTTGACGAAAATGGTTACGTGGTGAGCATGAGCCGCCGCCCCTCCGCGTCCACGGAGCAGGAAACTGCGGCCGGGGAGAGTCCTGTCCCCACCCCGCGCCCGGACGGCAAGCCCTGGTGCTGGGGCCTGGACTTCGCGCCGGAGGCGTTCTGGACGGAGCTGGAGCAGGCCATGGCGGCCCGGGGCGTCACCGCGGCCAATTTTGAGGAAAAGAAGGCTGAATGGGATGCGGAGTACGGCAGTGACATGCACTGGCCCCAGGATTGCTATGTGATCAACTATTTCCTGGAAGCGCGGGATCTTTCTGATTTCGACTATTCCTATCCTGTTTTCCCGTCCAAAGACGGAAAGACCAAGGACGAGATCATCTCCATCGCCACAGAGGCCTTCCGCAAGGTCGCCGAGCCGGAAATGGGCGCGGAATGGGTGGATAATACCTGGTGCCTCGCCACCCTGTGGAGCGACGGCTTCAACTACAACGTGGCGAACGCTATGTACGGCCGCCCCGTCTGGTACGTGGAGTTCCGCGTCGGCCAATACGGCGACTGGCAGAGCTGCGGCTACGTGCAGCTGGACGAGGACGGCAACGTGCTGGACGCACAGCAGGAGATGAGCAACGGGTGATCAAATATGTTACAGAATTGTTAAAAGCGCTGATTTTTTGCGGAAACTATTGACATGGGCTGATGTAAACGGGTATCATGTTAACGGTCACTTACACAACTGCGTATCGCATTTGTCGATACGCGTATTTTATCGAGGAGGTCTATAGCATGAAGAAACTTCTCTCTCTGCTGCTGGCCGTGAGCATGGTGCTCAGCGTGACGGCGTTCGCCGCCGCTGAGGTCGTGTATTTCGAAAGCAGCGCCCAGGGCTTTGGCAGCCAGGTCAAGGTCAAGGTCGATATGGAAAACGGCAAGGTCGTCGGCCTGACCGTGGACGATTCCGGCGAGACCTACAGCGCCATCGGCGTCGAGCGCGCCAACAGCGTTGAAAAGTACATCGAAGCTGTCAAGGAAGCGGGCAGCGCGGCGGATGTGGACGTGCACACCGGCGCGACCTTCACCTGCACCGCCATCAAGGAAGTCGTGGACGAAGCGCTGGCCGGCAAACAGGCTGACGCGGACGCGCCCATCGCCTTCAAGGCGGGCGAGTATGAGGCGACCGCTGACGGCTACAACGGCCCCAGCACCTTCAAGGTCACCTTCTCCGACGCGGCCCTGACCGGCGTCGAGGTGGTCAATTCCACCGAGACCCCCTATGTGGGCGATATCGCGTTCGCTCCCATGATCGCGGACATGATCGCGGCCAACGGCACCGGCGTGGACGCCGTGGCGGGCGCCACCTTCTCCAGCCGCGCGCTGCGCAACGCGGTCAACGACGCCGCCCAGCAGGCGGAGTGCACCAACCTGAAGGCCTTCCAGGCCGCCACCGTGAAGCACGAGGCCGAAGCGGACATCGACGTGACCTATGACGTGGTCATCGTCGGCGCCGGCGGCGCGGGCATCGCCGCGGCCGCCCAGGCCGCGCAGGACGGCAACACCGTGCTGATCATCGAAAAGAACGCCGAGGTCGGCGGCAACACCCTCGTTTCCGGCGGCCAGTACCAGAGCGTGATGCCCTACCTGGTCTGGGATCCCGCGGATCCGGACGCCACCACCGGCGTGTACGCCTTCAACGGCGAGACCTACAACAAGGTCAAGTCCGTCCAGGGCTGCATCAACGAGCTCAAGATGATCCTCAACTGGAGCGAGGAGCCCTTTGACACCGAATACTACAAGACCCACGAATTCGTGGCGGGCGACGCGGCTGAGCTTTCCAAGCACGGCGTGCACGCGGAATATCTGCCCACCCTGCAGGCGCTGAAGAAGGAGATCCAGGCCTACCTGGATTGGGCGCAGCCCCAGCTGGACAACGGCGTGGCCGAGAACCAGCTGACCCTGTTCTCCACCCTGAACCTGCACATCTTCCAGACCTACTACGGCGGCCTGCGTCCCAGCGCTGACGGCAGTACCTGGATGTATGGCGACGTGGACCTGGTCAAGCAGTTCATCGAGGGCGGCCAGGGCCTGAAGGAGTGGCTGGAGGCCCAGGGCTCCCTGTTTGCCGAGGATTCCCAGCCCACCCTGATCGGCGCGCTGTGGTATCGTGAGAACGAGTACAAGGGCGCGAACGTGGATACCGACGGCGACGGCCAGACTGAGTTCTACGCCGACCGCTGGGGCAGCTATTTCATGGCGCCCATGACCACCATGCTCAAGGCGAACGAAAAGAACCAGATCATGAAGCGCACCACGGCTGAGAGCCTGATCGTGGACGACAACGGCCGCGTGACCGGCGTCAAGGCGACCCGCTATGACGGCACCAAGGTCACCGCCCACGCCACCAAGGGCGTCATCCTGGCCACCGGCGGCTATGCCGCGAACATCCCCATGGTGCTCGAAAACAACGTGTACTGGTCCACCGAATACCTGACCAGCTCCACCAAGACCACCAACCGCTCCAGCCTGCAGGGCGACGGCATCAAGATGGCGGAAGCCGTCGGCGCCGCCACCACCGGCCTGGGCTTCACCCAGCTGATGCCCATCTCCTGGGTGGACAACGGCAACCTGGCCTTCGGCGGCGGCAACTATGCCTGCTGGATCAACCCCACCACCGGCAAGCGCTTCGTGGACGAGGGCTCCGAGCGCGACGTGCTGTCCCTGGCTGAGTTCCGCAACGGCATGACCGTCAACGGCACCCCCGGCGTGTTCCTGGAGATCTACAACGCCACCGAGCGCATCCCCGGCCCGCCCTCCGCGCAGCTGGCTGCGGAAGACTATGAAGGCCGCTACTATCACGTGAAGGGCACCGTCGAGGCCTTCACTGAGCTGTTCGCCCGTCCCGAGATGGCCGGCGTCACCGTGGACGCGGCGACCGTGCTGGCGACTGTCAAGGCCTATGACCAGGCCGTGATGGGCCAGGGCCAGTTCCCCGACGTGGGCAAGGCCATCGCCTCCCGCTGCGTCGGCAACGTGGAAAAGAACGCCGACGGCACCTACAACACCGCGACCTATGACCTCGAAGGCGCGGACCTGATCGTCCGCCTGATGGCGCCCTCCACGCACCACACCATGGGCGGCGTGCTGGTGGACACCCAGCGCCACGTGCTGAACGCTGACGGCCAGGCGATCCCCGGCCTGTACGCGGCCGGCGAGGTCACCGGCGGCATCCACGGCGGCAACCGTCTGGGTGGCAACGCGATCGTCGAGATCTTCGTTTCCGGCCGCACCGCCGCGCAGGCTGTCGAGGCTGACAACAAGTAAGCATGATTCATCAATAACAGCGCGCCCCGCCGGAAACGGCGGGGCGCGTTGCTGTAATCATTTCATTCCCACCCCTCGACCTGATGGCAGCCATTGAATCGGGCGAGACGTTTTAACGCGCCGCTGATCGCAGCATGGAGCTTTTTTGTCTGCCGGACACCGGGTTCGGGCCAGAAATGCTTCACCTGCAGGACGGCGTTTTTTCGATCCGCGACGGCTTCGATACGGCCGATGAAGTCCTCTCCCCAGAGCACGGGCAGGGTGTAATACCCGTATTTTCGTTTGACGGCGGGCGTATAGATTTCCCAGCTGTAGCTGAAACCCCAAAGCGCAGCAATCATCGCCTTGTCCCAAAGCATGGGGTCCAGGGGCGCCAGGAATTCAAGCCGGGGCTTCCGATCCGCTTCCCCCGCCAGCACGGCCTGCATCAGCGCATCGTCCTCTGTACGATAGCAGAAAATGGACGAAATGCCCTCCACCCGGACCGATTTGATCCGCCCGGCTTCTTCCAGCTCGGAAAAAACGCGGCTGCGGCGCTCTGCGTTCAGCGGTATACCCAGAAAGGCGCTGCTGTTCCTGTTCCACAGCAAGCCTGCCGCGCCGATGCGCCGCAGAACGCGCCAGCAAAGCAGGGCTTCGTCATTGGCGCACGGATTGGGCGCTTCAAGGATTTCCGGATCCAAATGCCGCTGCGCCAGGTCATAGAACTTCCGGGAACCGTTTTTATGGTGGATCACCAGTGTTCCGTCGGTATAGAGCTGCTCCAGCACAGAGCGGGCTGCCTGGGATTTCTTGTGCCAGTTTCCGCTCCAGTGCATGGATGAATGCCAGAAGATCTCGCCTTCGATCGGCAGCGTATCGCTCGAGACCGGCCCGTGGTCCCAGATATAGGCAATGGCTTGCTCTTCCAGTTCAGCCAGCCCCGGAAACTGCTCGCCCTGGGCGCGGCTCTGCTCCCGATACCCTGAGAAATACGGCCAATCCTCCGCCGGGAATATCGAAAGCTCCTTGTCCGCATAGTCCACCAGAAGCCGATCTTTGTACAGCAGGTCAGAAAGCATCTCCCGCGTAAAACCCTTTGCACGGGACTGCAGGGTCAGCTCAGGATTCTTTCCGCAAACATCGACAGGGTCATACTGGATGCATCCGGCTTGACGGATATACTGATATGCCCCGTCTTTTCCGATAAAACGATGGCTTCCAAGCAGCCCCTGCTTGCGGAGAATAAACTGCCGCGCCTGTTTCCGGTCGATCATCAACATCGTTTCATATCCTCATAAATGCGTAGCGGAGAATGCGCAAAGCTGCCAGCAGACGCCTACAGGAACATGAGCATGTACAGCGGCAAGGTGATCCGTTTTCCGCTGACGCCGACGTTCTGGGAAGACAGCTTGTAGCCATAGGGGACCAGGTTGAGTCCAAAATAACATGAGCTTAACGGAAAATCAACTTTTTCTATAGAAAAATATACGTTTACACCAACTTTTTCTATAGAAAAAATCGAAATCATCATCAGAACAGTCCGGGCGTTGCGCAAACGCCCGGTTCTGTATATAATGGACAGGATCACACTTGAAGGAGGAATTTGCGTATGCCCTGCACCACAGTATTAGTCGGCAAGAAAGCGAGCAACGACGGCTCGACCATGATCGCCAGGACGGACGACGGACATTTTGACGTCAAGAAGCTGATCGTGGTGACCCCGGAGAAGCAGCCGAAGAAATACCGGAGCGTCATCTCCCACGTGGAGGTGGACCTGCCTGAAAAGCCCATGCGCTATACCAGCTGCCCCAACGTGGATAAAAAGGAGGGCATCTGGCCCGCCACAGGCATGAACGCGGCCAACGTGGGCATGACGGCCACGGAGACCATCACCTCCAACCCACGCGTGCTGGCGGCGGACCCGCTGGTGAGGCTGCAGAAGGCCCACGGCCGGGAGAAGGAGATCCCCGGCGGCATCGGCGAGGAGGACCTGGTGACGCTGGTGCTGCCCTATATCCGCACCGCCCGCGAGGGCGTCCTGCGCCTGGGCGCGCTGCTGGAGCGTTACGGCACCTATGAGTCCAACGGCATCGCCTTCAACGACGAGAACGAGATCTGGTGGCTGGAGACCATCGGCGGGCATCACTGGATGGCGCGCCGGGTGCCGGATGACGTGTGCGTCGTCGCGCCGAACCAGTTCGCCATGGACAGCTTTGACCTGGACGACGCCTTCGGCGCGCAAAAGGAACACCTGTGCTCGAAGGACCTGCGGGAGTTCATCGCGGAGAATTTCCTGGACCTGAACCAGGATGGGAAGTTCAACCCGCGGGATATCTTCGGCTCCCATACGGATATGGACCATGTGTACAATACGCCCCGCGCCTGGTTCATGGGCCGTTACCTCGCGCCGCGTACCTGGCGCTGGGAGGGCCCGGACGCGGACTTCACGCCCGAAAGCGACGACCTGCCCTGGGCGATCCGGCCGGAGCGCAGGCTGGCGGCGGAGGACGTGCATTACCTGCTTTCCGGCCATTACCAGGGCACGCCCTATAACCCCTACACCAGCCAGGATACTGGCAAGCGCGGGATGTACCGCTCCATCGGCATCAACCGCACCGGCGTGACCTCCATCTGCCAGGCGCGCGGCTACGCGCCGGAGGCCGTCAAGGCGGTGGAGTGGATCTGCTTCGGCTCCACCACCTATTCGGCCATGCTGCCGCTCTATCCCAACGTGGAGAAAATGCCCCGCTACCTGAGCGATGTGACCCTGGATACGTCCACGGAGAATTTCTACTGGGGCAGCCGCCTGATCGGCGCGCTGACCGACCCCATCTACGCCGCGGGCATCCAGCAGATCGAGCGCTACCAGAACGCCGTCGTCACCGAGGGCCGCCGCATCGTCCGGGAATATGACCGGAAGATCGCGGAAACCGGCGATGAAAAGTTGATCGCCGAGGCCAACGACAAGCTCTGCGCCATGGCGAAGGAAAAGACCATCGACACCCTGAACAAGCTTCTGCTGGAAAGCACCAAGCACATGAAGAACGGCTACAACCTGGCGGACAACTGATCTGAACCACAGGGGACGGTTCTGTGGGCTGTGCGTGACGCGATGAGCGCTGAATCGTGATCATGCGCAGGCCGGAGAACCGGCCCCTGTTGGTTTTCCCTTGAAACCTCCCGCCGTTCATGCTATAATACAATTGTTGAACCAGTTGAATATGGCGGAGCGGGGGAAGGGAGTGAGCGGACGTGAAGATCGGATTGGCGGCTTACGAGTACCGGAACAATGATATCGCCTTCAATATCAGCCAGATGGAAGCGGCCGCGCGTCAGGCGCGGGGGAAGGCCAAGCTCCTGTGCTTCGGGGAAACCTTCCTCCAGGGCTTTGATTCCCTGTGCTGGGATTTTGAGCGGGACCGGAAGGTGGGGGTCAGCCAGACGTCGGACTGCATGAAGCGTATCCGCGCCGTCAGCGCGGAATCCGGCGTAGATCTTCTCTTCGGCTATATCGAGCTGGAGGGGGAACGGCTGTACTCCTCCTGCGCCGTGATCGCCGGCGGGGAGATCCTCCACAACTACCGCCGCGTTTCGGTGGGCTGGAAGGAGCACTGGAAAACGGACGCCCATTACTGCGAGGGCACGGACACCTCGTCCTTCCTTTACCGCGGCAGGCGGATCAAGCTGGCCCTCTGCGGCGACCTGTGGGATATGCCGGACCGCTTCAGAACGGAGGATCTGCTGATCTGGCCGGTATACGTGAGCTTCACGCCGGAGGAATGGGAGCTGGAACGCCTCGAATACGCCGAGCAGGCAGGCCGCGTGGCGGACCGGACGCTGATGGTGAACGCCATCACGAAAGAGCCGAAGGCTCACGGCGGCGCCTTTGATTTTGTGCGCGGCCGCGTCAACGGCCAGCTTCCCTGCGATCGGGAGGATATCCTGGTGGTGGAAGCGTGAAGGGGCATTAGACTATTACTCCGGCAACAAAGCATTTCCGAAATCTGCTTGTACAAAGCGCTGGCTGCTTTGTCGCCGTCAGTCGCCGATGCTACGGGTACGGTGAGGGTGGGTGACGCTGAGCAAGCGTCAAATCCACGAACAATCTTTTAGCGTTTTTACCAGATATCAGTATTAGACTGCGCTTCCCAGACGGTTTTCGGGGCTGACCCGGTTTTCACTTGCTTGTACCGGCAACGATATGAAAGGAGCGGAACATAAAAGTGTCTGAGGCCGTTTACAGTGGCACCGGAGGGCTTGTCATGACGAACCAGGAATTACAAACCATCTACTATGGCGCTTATTCTTTTCAGGAAACGGCAGACGGGTATTTGCAGGCCTTTCAGTACTCGGATGCCCAGATGGCATACTTCCGATCTGCGTTTGACTTCTGGTATGACCGCTGTATGGCGTCCACCGCGAAAACGCTGGAAATGACGACGGACGCAAAAACTATTTCATTCGATTATCGGATCATCTGGGTAGGCTCGCAGGACTCCTTTGAATTGGCCATCAACGGGCAGATCTCTGAGATCCGCTACGTGAAGGATCTGCCCAAAGAAGGCCGACTGGACTGGCTGTTGCCTGATGGAAAAAAGGAAATCATCATTTATCTGCCGGCGGACGCAACCGTGCTGATCCGCCGTTGTGAAATCGACGGTTCCTGGACACCTGCCCGTAAGAAGGAAAAAGTACTCTGGCTTGGGGACTCGATCACTCAGGGATTTGGACCGCTGCGCTCCGCCCAGACCTATGTCAGCGTCGCAAACCGACTTCTGAATTATGACATCATCAATCAGGGGATCGGAGGGTATGTTTACGATAAGAAATCCCTGATGAAAATGGATGGATATATGCCGGACAAGATCATCGTGGCCCTGGGGACCAACCAGTTTGGCTGCGAGACCATGAAGGATGTGGAAGAATACTATGAGACCCTGATCGGTCTGTACGGTGATAAGATCCCGATCCTGTGCGTTACTCCGCTCTGGCGTGGCGACGTACCGGACGGCCTTCCCAAACTGACCAGCTTTTGCCATCAGGTGAGGGAGATAGCCGGACAGTATCCCAACGTCAGGATCGTGGATGGTTTTCAACTGGTTCCGCATCTGCCGGAGTATTATCTGGACAATCTGCATCCCAATGCCTTGGGCGCTGAAGTCTATGGCAGGAATCTTGTGGAAGCGATCAGGAAGCTTGGCTTCTGATCGATCGGAGTGGAAAGGAAAAGCCCATGAATCAAGCCGGAAAAACCAACCTGGGCAACCAGGACGAGCGTGAGAAAAACAGAAAACTATCCGAAGCGGAAAAGATCCGGCTCGCAAAGTTTGAAGCCACATCGGAGGCGCTGATCCGGCAGGGCTACCGGCGTGTTGACCTGACTGTCAGTATCATCAAGGCCAACATCTTTGCGGTCGTCCTGCTGATCCCGCTGCTGGCCATCGGGATCTGTACAGTAGTTTTCAGAAACAACGGCGTCCGTCTCGGCCATGACCCAATCAACATCATCCTGTTTTTTGCGACCTACCTGATCCTGATCCCTGCGCATGAGCTGATCCACGGCGCATGCTGGGCTATATTTGCGGAGCATCATTTCAAAGACATCGAGTTCGGCTTCATGAAGCAGTATCTGACACCCTATTGCACCTGCACTGTACCGCTGGACAAAGGTCCTTACATCTTCGGCGCTTTGATGCCCCTGATCATCCTGGGGATCGTCCCTATGATCATCGGGATCGTGACGGGTTCCATTTTTGTTCTGTCTGTCGGGATCCTCATGACAGACGCCGCTGCCGGGGATATCCTGATCGTTTGGAAGCTGCTCAGGTATAAAAGTACAGCCAAGCATGTGGTCTATATGGATCACCCGACTCAGGCCGGTGGGGTCATATTCGAGAAGTAGGTCTTATTCCGACCTCTTTCTGAACAGTATAAAACAGGAACGTTTGGGAATCAAGGCCTGTACTAAAATCTCTTGTAACAAATAAAACTGTTCGTGGGATTGTTTTAATAACAGGTGGAGCAGCAGGGGTTGTAATGGGTCTAGTTGGTCTAATCATGCCAGATCCTGTTACCACAATTGTTGGAACTAAAGCTATTATTACTGGTGTTGCTGAAATTGTTGGTGGACTTTCTTCGATTTTCTTAGGTGTTGGCGATGTTATTGAAGGAGTGTCGAATTAATGAATAGAAGTATAATTGAACTGTTACTATCTGCATTCTTGTTCTTTATCTTTTTATTTGTCCTTATACAATCACATCATAATCAACGTCATACAAATAGATTAAAAGTATGCGTTTCGATCATTGGTTTGATTAGTACTTTAATCGCTATTATTGGTAGCATATTATCCTTATCATAACTATGTTATAATGACATCTATCTTCCGACAGCGAGAGAGCGCCATCTCAAACGGAAAACCGAGCGATAAAAACAAAAACTCCTATGCCGCGTTTACTGATCAACCCAGTTACGAGACATAGGAGCTGTTTTCTTTTTGGACAAGTTTCCGGTATCCGTTCGGTTCGTTATCACTTCACAACCACAGGGCCACACTCTGGTTTTCAAGGGATTGGGGGCGGAGCCATCAACAAGCATTGTGTGCACGCATCGGTGCCCTGCTTGCTACTATTACCCTGAATTCGAGTTATCGATACATGAAAAAATGTGATGCGAAGCTGATTCCTGCAACTATAATTGCAATAAAAGCTATTATTATGCCCGTTCATTATCGACACAGCGGGTGCGAGCCCGACGTAAATCGGATCAATTTATGGGTAATATTCTGGAAGCCTTGTCGGTGGAGGAGTGTCAAATCCAGTGCCAAAAAAATCGGTGAATTCGTTTGTGAAAACAGTACGTTTCACCAATGCGAGTGTCACGATTAGTGTCATTTTTCAATTTTTGCAAAACTACAGGGATATTTGATCGAAAATGCGATCTGCGAAAACCCTTGTGCCGCAAAGAAAAAGCTCCTGGGGTCATCCCCAGGAGCCTGAGTAGCGGCAGTCGGACTTGAACCGACACGGTTTCCCGCCGCATTTTGAGTGCGGTGCGTCTGCCATTCCGCCATGCCGCCACAGCAAACGCATTATAGCATAAGGGGTTTCGTTTGGCAATCATAATTTTGCTTTGCTGCATGGATGCGTCGAATTGGCGGGGCAGTTTATCAAAAATACAAAAAATGGTAGTAAATATGGTAGTGGCTGATAACAAATGCTTTTGATACAACAAGGACAATAGTGCGATTTTTTTGGTAGTGATTTTGGTAGTGGCTAACCGACACGGTTTTCTGTATACAGGATGCTTTTCGATGGCGCGGGCTTCGTGTACATACATACCCGACGCCGTGGGTCATCGTTTGCTCCGCAAGCAGCGAACGATCTCGGCCACGGTCAGGCACAGCACGGCGATAAAGACGGCGGCGCTGGTCAGCGCGGTGAGCGGCAGCATCCCGGCCTGGTCGCCGTTAGAGACCATGATGAGCGTGTTCTGCAGTGTGAGGACGGAGACCAGCGAGTCTATGAAATTGATCGTCCGGAGAAGCCGGACCAGGCAGTCGGAGGATCTTTTTCTTTTTCTGAGGTTGACGGACGCCATGGTGATCTTATATGTAGTATAGGCCGCCATGGCGATCGCCGGGATCAGTGTCAGGGCGACGGGTTTTTGCAGCCGGACCATGAGGGACAGCGGCACGATCAGGCTGACGTTCAGGACCAGGAGCGCCAGCGAGGCTGCCAGGCAGACGCTGTTTCTTTTGCGCTCACGGTCCTCACGGCCCGACAGCCGTTTCTCAAGGAGGATGATCGTTCCGCGCAGGGCGGCGAGGATGAGGTAGTAGATGCAGATCGTGCCGTACCACAGGGAGGAATGGTATACGCCGAGAAAGCCGTTATACAGCGCGAAGGCTGCCGTCACGGCCAGCGAGCCGGCGGCAGAGAGGATCGTTTTGAAATCATAATCGGTTTTCTAGCGGGTGAGCAGCAGCTTTCTTTTGTCCATGGCACGTCCTGTCTGTTTCGTACAGCATGATATGCGGGCCCGGGGATCAGCTCCGGGCCTTCGCCTGTTACTTCGCCGTGGTCCGGAAAAATCCTGTCAGGAGGGGACGGCCTGGGATTGTAACAATCCAAAAACTTGACCAATCTGCGAGTTTGTACTATTATATGAACTTAGGTATTTCACTCTGAGCCGCCGAAACAGGCGGCGGAAAGAAGGGGAGCCGATGAGCACCGCGATCATTCCGCAGGGGTACCGCTCCGTGCTGAACCTGTATGAGACGCAGGAAGCGATCCAGAGGATCAAGAAGCTGTTCCAGGGCAACCTGAGCCACGCGCTGAACCTGAAGCGTGTGTCCGCGCCGTTGTTTGTGGACAGTGGATCGGGCCTGAACGACAACCTGAACGGCGTCGAGCGGCCCGTTTCCTTCGACGTGCTGGAGACCGGCGAGGAGGCCGAGGTCGTCCACTCGCTGGCGAAGTGGAAGCGCCTGGCGCTGAAGCGCTATGATTTTCCCGTGGGCGAGGGGCTGTATACCGATATGAACGCCATCCGGCGCGACGAGTCGCTGGACAACCTGCACTCCATCTACGTGGACCAGTGGGACTGGGAAAAGGTCATCCGCGAGGAGGACCGCACCATGCAGACCCTGAAGGACACCATGGAGCGCATCGTTTCCGCGATCTGCGTGACGCTGGATATGCTGCGCTGGACCTATCCGCAGCTGCCTGTGCGGCTGGACCGCAATGTGTCCTTTATCACGAGCCAGGAGCTGGAGGACCTGTATCCTGGCCTGACGCCCAAGGAGCGGGAATACCGCTACGTGCGCGCGCATCCCACCGCCTGCATCCTGCAGATCGGCGCGCCGCTGCGCTCCGGCCAGCCCCACGACGGGCGCGCGCCGGACTATGACGACTGGGCGCTGAACGGGGACATCCTGTTCTATCATGAGGTGCTGGACTGCGCGCTGGAGATCTCCTCCATGGGCATCCGCGTTTCGCCCGCGTCCCTGGACGCGCAGCTGAAGGCCGCCCACGCCGAGGATCGCCGGGCGCTGCCCTTCCACCAGATGCTGCTGAACGGCGAGCTGCCCTTCACCATGGGCGGCGGCATCGGCCAGAGCCGCCTGTGCATGCTGCTGCTGAACAAGGCGCACATCGGCGAGGTGCAGTCCTCCTACTGGGATAGCGATACCCGGAAGATCTGCGAGGAGGCAGGAGTGACACTGCTGTAATCCCGGCAGAGAGATAGTGAGGAATGAGGAGTGAGGAGTGAGGAGTTGTGGTCGAAACGCCTGACGGCGTTTCAAATAACCCTCATCCGTCACGCCGCTGGCCGGCCACACACCTACCTGGGCCTGCCGGCCCGCTCATCGCTGGTATCGGTCCACTGGACCGATACCCGGGCGCTCTGAGCCCCCATGGATGGCGGAAGGCTATATCGCGCGAAGCGCCGCTATGATTGAACAATCTCTGAGGCGAAGCCGAAGAGATTGCACCTGAACTCCTCACTCATCACTCCTAACTCCTAACTCCTAACTCCCAGCTCCTAACTCCTGCTCTTTATTTTCCTTTCCCCCAACAACGACAATGAAGAGGTGCACTGAAATGCTTGAATTCCGTTTTGACACCCAGCTGCTGATCGAAGGCCATGACCTGGACGAGGACAAGATCAACGATTATATCCGCGAGAACATCAAGGGCGACTGCCTGCTGGCGGTCGGCGACGAAGAGCTGATCAAGATCCATTACCATACCAACGAGCCCTGGCAGGTGCTGGAATACTGCGCGACCCTGGGCGATATTTACGATATCGTGGTCGAAAACATGCAGCGGCAGGAAGACGGACTGCAGGGATAACAATAATGAGGAGTGAGGAGTGAGGAATGAGGAGTTCAGGATGAAATCGCTCCGCGATTTCTTTGATCTTATCATTGTCCTTACTTGCCGATCTTTATCGCCTGCTGAGGGCAAGCCCGGCGATCATGCGATCTCTGAGCGCCCGCGCGAAGAGATCGGACCGCAGCTCCTCACTCATCATTCCTCACTCCTCACTTTTTTCGGAGGTTTGCTGTGCTGAAATTACGTGTGATGGCCATCCTCGCTGCGCTGGCGGTGCTGCTCACGGCTTTGCCCGTGGCGGCGGAAAGCGCGCCGGTTTCCTTTGTGATGGCCGGGTACGACGGCAGGGATACGCAGCGCGACTGGGCAAACAACGCTTTTTTCACCGAAATGACGAATCGGACGGGCGTGAGCTTCACCTTCCAGCAGGCGCCCACCGCCGAAGCGTGGCGGCAGGCGAAGGCCGATATGGCGAAGCCGAACGCCCAGCTGCCGGACGTGCTGTTCAAGGCGGCGCTTTCCCGGGGGGAGGAGCAGGCGCTCTACGACGCCGGCGCGCTGCTGGACCTGCGCCCCCTGCTTGAGGAAAACGCGCCACATCTGTGGCAGATCCTGGCCGGGCGTCCGGATATCCTGGAGCAGATCTCCCTCCCGGGCGGGCAGATCGTTTCGCTGCCCTACCTGACCAGCGCGGGTACGCAGAACTGCATGTGGATCAACCAGAAATGGCTGACCCAGCTGAAGCTGGACATGCCGACGGACCTGGCGTCCCTGGAAAACGTGATGCGCGCCTTCAAGACCCGCGATCCCAACATGAACGGCGGGAACGATGAGATCCCGCTTTCGTTCCTGGGCATCTATGACCTGAACTTCCTCTCCCACGCCTTCGGCTTCATCATGAACGATTACCACATTTACGCCGAGGACGGGGCGGCCCGGTTCGCTCCGCTGACGGACGAGTACCTGAGCATGATCCGCTGGCTGCGCGATATGTACAGGGAAGGCCTGCTGGACCGGAACGGCTTTTACACCAGCGACCAGTTCCGCGCCATCACCAGCTCGGACAGCGCGCAGACCTACGGCATCTTCCTGAACGCGGCGCTGACCAACCTGGTGCCCGCCGACTGGCTCAAGGATTACCAGCTGCTGATGCCGCTGACCTGCGACGGGAAGCAGCGCTACCGCTCCCTGTTCGGCGGGGTCACGACCGGCACCTTTGCCATCACCACCGCCTGCGGGCAGCCGGAGCGGTTGCTCGGCTGGGTGGATACGCTGTATACGCTGGACGGCGCGGTCCTGGCCTCCCTGGGGCGCGAGAACGTGGATTACGTGGTGGACGGCGACGGCACCTGGCGCCTGACGGAAAGCTTCAGCGCCGGCAACGTCTATGCCGCCAACGCGCTGATCAATTCCGGCACGGCCATTCCCGGCATCAGCTCGGACGAGTTCCAGCTGAAATACTCCGACAGCAATATCGTGCGCGTGGTGCAGGATACGCTGAGGATGAACACCTACTGCGAGCTGCCCTTCCCGGTGACCTCGCTCACGGAGGAGCAGGCGGCGTACATCGGGCCGCTGCAGAATAAGATCGGCCTGGAGACGGACCTGCAGGCCAGCCGCTGGATCCTGGGCGAGGACGAGCTGACCGACGAGAGCGTCGACAGCTTCCGCGACAGGCTGACCCAGCTCGGCGTAGAGGACTTTATGGCCTTCTGGCAGGAACGCCTGGACGAATGGAAGGGAGCGTAAGCATGAACACGTATTCCCGGATGCTCCATGAGCTGCAGACGCCGGAGATCCTGGACCGGTTCCGCGTGCTGTACGGCCAGCGGGACGGGATGCTCCAGCGCCAGCTTTCGCGTTATGTGCAGGCCGTGAAGGCGCACATGGCGCTTTTCAACTCAGCGGACGCCCTGTACCTGGTCAGCGCGCCCGGACGGGTGGAGATCGCCGGCAACCATACCGACCACCAGAACGGCCGCGTGCTGGCGGCCGCCGTCAACCTGGATATGATCGCGGCGGTGTCTCCCCGGCAGGATATGCAGGTGCGCCTGCAGTCCAAGGGCTATCCCATGCTCACCATGTCGCTGGATGAGCTGGAGCCGTTGCCGGAGGAGCGGAACACGACCGCCGCCCTGATCCGTGGCGTGGCGCGCGGCCTTCGCGATGGCGGACACGCGATCTGCGGCTTCGACGCCGCGGTGTTTTCCGATGTGCTCAGCGGCAGCGGGCTTTCCTCGTCGGCGGCCTTCGAGGTGCTGACGGCGGCCATTTTCGACGCGCTCTGTCCTGCGGACAAGCCCCTGGACCCGGTGCGCCGGGCGCAGATCGCGCAGTACGCGGAGAACGTCTTCTTCGGCAAGCCCAGCGGACTGATGGACCAGATGGCGTCCAGCTTCGGCGGCCTGACGGCCATCGACTTCAAGCACGCCGAGCCGGCCATCGAGCCGCTGCGCTTCAGCTTTGAACAGGTCGGCTACAGCATGATCGTCGTCAATACCCGGGGCAGCCACGACCAGCTGACCGGCGAGTACGCCGCGATCCGCGAGGAAATGACGGCGGTCGCACGGTTCTTCGGTGAGGACGCCCTGCGCCGGGTGCATGAAGAGCAGGTGCTCTCCCGCGTGGGCGAGCTCAGGAACGCCTGCGGCGACCGGGCCGTCCTGCGCGCCCTGCATTTCTTTGAGGAAAACCGGCGCGTCCAGCGCCAGGCGCAGAACCTGCGCGAGGGAAACCTGAAGGCCTTCCTGGACGGGATCATCGAGTCCGGCAACAGCAGCTGGATGCTGCTGCAGAACGTGCATATGCCCGGCCAGGCCCAGCCCCTGAGCCTGGCCCTCGCGCTGGCGGGCTCCATGCTCAGGGGCCGCGGCGCGTGGCGTGTGCACGGCGGCGGCTTTGCCGGTACGACGCTGAATTTTGTGCCGCAGGACATGGCGCCTGCCTTTATCAGCATGATGGAAAACAGCTTCGGCTCCGACTGCTGCTACATCCTGGACGTGCGCCCCGAAGGGCCCGCTACCATCTGCAGTCAGCTTGCCTGACGGCAAGCTGCGCAGGGGGGTCTTGCGACCCCCCTACGGAACCCCCCAGCACCCTTGCCTGTCGGACCTGCGGTCCTCCCGGGCGGCAAAGCTGCAAGGAAGAGATTCCGCTGACGCAAGATGATTTATGCGATTGTAGCTGCATCCTGTGTCAGTAACTCTCAGTTCG
>CACWHI010000012.1 GCA_902760595.1 uncultured Eubacteriales bacterium | reverse complement strand
AGGCACAGAGCGCGTAGCGCGACAATGCCGAATTGAGGAGTAGGGGGGGCGCAAGACCCCCATGCGGTGACTGTTCAGTCTACGACTGAACAGTCACCTGAAATCATTCATCCACATAATAGTACCGGCTGGTGATGCCCAGCAGCTCATTGATGGTCACATACTCATAATTCCTGTCCTTCAGCGCTTCCATCAGGTTCCGGAAGAACACCAGATCGTGGTGGTTGGCGTGCATCAGGATGATGGAGCCGTTTTTGATGGTATTCAGCGCCTTCTGCAGGTTGCTGGTGTTGTCCATATCCCACAGTACGATGTGATCGAACCCGGCGTTGTGGATCCAGCGGCCGACCGTGCTTCCGCCGCCGGTGCTCAGCCCGGCGCCGAAGGGCGGGCGGACGGTCAGGAACTCATAGTGATAGCCCAGGGTCTCATCCAGCGCCTTCTGATATTTCTCCAGGTCCCGCTTTACAGCCGCCTGGCTGCTCTGTGTCAGGCGCTTGTGCTGGAAGAAGTGACAGCCGATGACATGTCCGGCGTCCAGAGCGGCCTGCCACAGCTCACGATCCTCCGCCTTAAGGGCGTAGCCGCTGGGATACAGCGTCATCTTCACGTTGTATTCCTCGGCCACCGCCAGGAACTCCGCCAGCCACTCGTCCGGATGGATCCAGTCGTCCACGGTGATCGCCACGCGGGGCTCGTCCCTGCTGCCGAACCGGTAGGAATGTGCCCAGCGCGACCGCGTTTCTGCGGAGGCGCTCACAGAGCAGAGCAGCAGCGCTGTCAGCAGCAGCGCAATCGTTTTTTTCGTCATGCTTCGTTTCCTTTTCCTTCAGGCGGGATCAGCTTCACATACAACCGGCGGTCGCTCTTCAGGTCGTCGGGCGGGGCGGGCTCGGTCAGGGCCGCGTCCAGATACAGGCCGCACTCATATTCCCCCGCAGCCGGCATCACGGCATAGCCCTTCGCGCCGGTGGAGGTGAGTACCCTTTCCCGCGGTGTGCCCGCGTCCAGGATATAGGTGACCGTTCTCGCGTCATCCCCGGAGGCGTTCAGATAGCCGTCCAGTATCGTCATCATCTGCTCGGCTTCCTCGGGCACCGGTACGTCATACAGAACCCGCTGCGAGCTTTGGAGATTGCTCTTGTCGAACAGCTGGTAGTAGAGGCTCTCGCTCAGCGGCCTTCCCTGGGCGTCCAGCACCGTTTCCACGTCTGACTGAAGCTCCAGGGTCTCGGCATCCAGGGTATAAACCAGCTCACAGTAGGAGCCTGCCTGATAGCCGTACCCCCAGCCCTCTTCAAAATCCTCACCGGTGAGCCAGGTCGTGACGTCCAGCGTTCCATCGTCGTTCCGTTCTGTCCGCTGAACCTTTTCCTTCGCGGTGATCTCCGGGTCGTACAGCAGCTCTGTCCCGATCCCTTTTTCCACGTCATAGCGGATGCCGTCATCCAGCCCGCTATCCAACAGGATAAAGGGCACCGGATAGATGCCGTCCTCGAAGCTGAGATAGGACAAAAGCAGACAATGGTCGGCGGTGTGCAGGTACTCGGCGTCTCCCTCCCGCACAGTGCCGTCCTGCCGGTGGGCCGAATACCTGTACAGGCGGTTGGCCCAGACCGCGCTCTCGCCCGACCGCATGCGCTGCAGCAGCGCGACCGAGCTGTGCCGATTCAGCAGGCTCTGCAGGCTGTTGGCGCTCATGATGGCTTCCATATCCACAACCGGGCTCTCAGCCAGCGCGTTTGCCGCTATCAACAGGACCAGTGCGCATCCCAGGGCGATCCATTTTGTCGTTCTCATGATTCCGATCCCTCCGGCATGGCAGCTATGGCCTCGATCTCGCACAGCGCGCCCTTGGGCAGTGCCTTCACCGCCACGCAGGAGCGGGCCGGCAGCGAGACGAAGTATCGCGCGTATACGGCGTTGAAGGCGGCAAAGTCCGCCATGTCCGCCAGGTAGCAGGTCGTTTTGACCACACGCTCAAAGCCGATACCGGCCGCGCTGAGCAGCGCCTGTACGTTCCGGCAGGCCTGCTCCGCCTGGCCGGCGATGTCCGCGGCTTCGATCCGGCCGGTCGCCGGATCCACAGGGATCTGCCCGGAAGCGAAGAGGAAGCCGTTCGCGGTATACGCCTGGGAATAGGGGCCGATCGCCGCCGGCGCCCGGTCCGTATGAATCGTCTTCATCCTGTCCTCCGTCGTCAGCGGGGCTGGTTGCTCCAGAAAAACAGCGTCATGATGCCCGGGCCAGTGTGCGCGCCGATAATGGTGCCCACGCGCTGCCGGCGGACCTGCACGTCCGGGTTGATCTCCCGCACCTTTTCCTCAAGGTAAAGCGCATCTTCTTCGCAGTCGCCGTGCGCGATGAACACCGTGTTCCAGCGGCTGCGGTCCGCGGTGGTCTCATAGCGCTCCGCCATGGCCTTCAGCGACCGCTTGCGCCCGGCCACCTTGTCCTGCGCGATCAGCTTGCCTTCGAAATTGACGTTCATGACCGGCTTGATGCGCAGCATATCGCCCATGACCGCCGTGGAGCGGGACACGCGCCCGCCGCGATAGAGATAATCCAGCTTATCCACCGTGAACCAGTGCATGATGTGCTGGCGGTTATCGGTCACCCATTCCGCCAGGGCACGGGCGTCCATGCCCTGCGCGCGCTGCTCCAGCGTGTACCATACCAGCAGGCCCTGGCCGCTGGCGGCACTCAGGCCGTCCACCACGTAAAGCTGGGCGTTCGCGTTCTTTTCCATGACCATACTGCGCGCCAGCAGCGCGGTCTGATAGGTCCCGGACAGTCCCGAGGAAAGGCAGATATACAGAACGTCATGCCCTTCGTCGGTCAGCTTAGTGAATACGCTCATATAATCGTTCAGGTTGATCTGCGCCGTCGTCGGCACAGCGCCTTCCCGCATCTGGTCATAAAGCTCCTTGAGCGCCGGCGAACCGTCAAAGGAAGAGAACACGTATTCCTTGCCGTTGATCGAGTAGTTCATGGGAAACACGTAAAAGTTCTCCTGGCTGTCCACAAACTCCTTATCCAGGTCGCAGGCCGCGTCCGTCAGCAGGTATGTCGCCAAGTCACAGCACCTCCACTTCATTCGATGATGAACCGCTTTATTTTATACGCAGATGTTAAAACTGTCAAATAAATCTTGCAGTTTTTGAGCGATTTTGTTAATATAGAAGGGTGCCTGCCGCGCATTTTTACATTGATTGGCACAATGCGCCGGGCACCGTGATCGATCCAACGGCCGATAACGGCCTTTTACCTGAAACGTCAGGAGGTATTCATGAAGTGTCCCAAGTGCGGCGCCTGGAACCAAGCGTCATTGCCCAGGTGCTTCCGCTGCGGACAGCCGCTGTCGCCCACCGAGGCGGACAGGCCTGACTGGCGGAGCGACTTTGCCGGGGAAGACGGACGGGAAAAGATCATCTACGACGTCGATGACACCGGGGAGAATAAAAAGGCGGCGGACGAAGGCGACCAGCTGGCCGAGGAAATGCAGAGCCTGCGCGAGCGCAAGCTGCGCGGCCAGGAGGAGCAGCGCCGCCTGCGCGGCATGGAAACGCTGCCCTACAGCGCGAAGATGGCCGGCCGCGTGCAGCAGTCCACCACCCGCCGGCGCTATGTCGTGGACAGTATGGACGAGCTTCGCCAGCCGACCCGCCGCCAGCGCCGGAGCAGCTTTGCCGAGCATCAGCCCCAGCAGGAGCCGTCCCGGCACATCGACTACGACGACTATCCCACCGGAAACACCTCTACCTATACGCCCCTCAACCATGAGGGCAAGCCGATCCGCTCCCTATACAGCGACGACCAGCCCGTGCGCGCGTTCCAGCACCGCCAGTTCCAGCCCCTCCGGCTGATCCGGACGCTGCTGATCCTCGTACTGGTCACAGGCGTCGCTCTGGGCGGGCTGTACTACTTCAGGCTGCCGCCCTTCTCCAGGGCGGAGAACGAGCCGCTGCAGAACCGCGTGCTCATCTCCACCTCGATCTACGACGACCTGCCCGCGCATATCATCCGCATCCCGGCGGAGGACGGCAGCGAGATCTATATCAAGGAGCTGCATACCACCGGCATCGCCATCGGCGGCTACGCCACCTTTGAGGTGCCCGATTACAAATGGTACGCCGACCTGCCGGATATCGAAGACGAGATCTATACCGTCACGATGACGCCCTACCTGAAGACGGCCTCCGGCCAGCAGAAGCTGATGGACGTGCTGCACTTCGATATCGACATTCCGCTGTCTCCCATCACGCTGGTTTCCCCGGACGTATTGTACGTGGAGGTCAACAGCCGCCCCAAGTACCAGATCCAGTTCAAGGTGGAGCGCGGCAGCACCGTCACCATCAACGGGGAAAACTACTCCGACCTGGTGTCCTCACAGGACGGCCTGCTTTCCTATAACGCCACCGTGCAGGCCATCGGCGAGAACAACATCGTCATCGAGTGCTCCACCAAGTACTACCGGAAGAACACCATGACCATGGTGCTGTACCGTGAGCCGCAGGACATCCTGCTGGAGCTGGACGACTCCATCTCCGAGCGCTGGAGCGGCGACACCAACACCATGGAGGTGACCGGCACTACCCTGAACAAGGCCACGATCCGCGTGCTGTCCGAGCACATGGACCTGGACACCTCGAAGCTCCTCTCTACCGGCACCTTCTCCTTCAAGGCCGTCTTCAACCGCATCGGCACGAACACCATCACCATTGAGGCGTCTTACCCGGGCAAGAAGACCACCGTGGTCAACTTCGACGTATACCACGTGCCCTCCGCCCGCAACTATACTCCCAAGGCCTGGCCCATGGACGCTTACAACTACACGCAGTACCTGGACACCCTGGCCACCCGCGTACGCAACACGACCATCTACGTCTGCAAGGGCACCATCACACAGATCCTGTCCGACTCTCCCCAGCGCGCGCTGATGGAAACGGGCAACGAGACCACCTCGCGCCTCGTGCTGCTGGACAACATGTCCAACGACACCTGGCAGGTCGGAGATACGCTGCGCGTATACGGCGACGCGTACGGCGCCTACGACGGCAAGCCCTGGCTGGTCGGGCGCTACACCTATCCATACAAGCCCTGAATATCTATATAAAACAGGAGGATTTACCCATGCGCAACAACTTTGGAGGCTTCCCCGGCGGCAACATGCAGCAGCTCATGCGCCAGGCCCAGAAAATGCAGCAGCAGCTGACCGAAGCGCAGGAAGCGCTGGACAGCAAGGAATATGAAGCCAGCAGCGGCGGCGGCGCGGTGACCTGCAAGGTCTCCGGCAAGCGCGAGCTGCTCAGTCTCACCATCAAGCCCGAGGTCGTGGATCCCGACGACGTGGAGATGCTGCAGGACCTGATCATGGCGGCCGTCAACGAAGCCCTCCGCACCGGCGAAAAGACCCGTGAGGAGACCATGAACCGCATGGCTCCCGGCGGCATGGGCGGCCTGCTGTAATGAACCAGCAGGTAGAGCCGATCCAGCGCATCGCCCTGCAGCTTTCGCGCCTGCCCGGCATCGGGCAGAAAAGCGCGCTGCGCCTGGCATACCATATCGTCTCCCTGCCGGAGGACCAGGTGCACGACCTGGCCGTCGCGCTGTGGGAAGGCCGCAAGGCCGTGCATTTCTGCGCACGCTGCGGCAATTACACCGAGGGCGAGCTCTGCTCGGTATGCGCAGATCCCGAACGCAGGAACGACCAGCTATGCGTGGTGCGCGACCCCAAGGACGTCGCCGCGCTGGAGCGCATGCGGGACTACCGCGGCCTGTACCACGTGCTGGGCGGCACCCTGTCCCCCATGAACGGCGTCGGGCCTGAAGACATCCGCATCCGCGAGCTGCTGGAGCGTCTCTCGTCCGAGCCGATCCAGGAGGTCATTCTCGCCACCAACCCGGATATCGAGGGCGAGGCGACCGCCACCTACATCGCGCGCCTCGTCAAGCCCCTGGGCGTCCGCGTGACGCGCATCGCCCACGGCGTACCGGTAGGCAGCGACCTGGAATACGCCGACGAGGTGACCCTCGCCAAGGCGCTGGAAGGCCGCAGAGAGGTCTGACATGTCCGAGCAGAATTCTCAAGGCCTGATTGCATGGCTGCCCTTGATCCTGGGAGGGATCGCCCTGATCCTGGCAATCCTGCTGCTGTTCGGCCAGCGCAGGCAGAACCGCCTGCTGCAGCACCGCTTCGACCAGCATGAGCGGCTGATGATGGACGCCGTCACGGAGCTCAGGCGCATGACCGTCACCCGGGAGGAATACGTGGGACAGTGGCAGGCGCTGAGCCAGCAGCTCACCACGGAAAGCCATGAGCTGAACCGATCCCAGGAGGCGCGCTTCGACGCGGCTGACGCGCGGATGGCGCGCGCTTCCCAGGCGCAGGACGCCCGGGACAGCCGCCTGAGCCAGACGGTGGAGCAGAAGCTGAACGCGCTGACGGCCCAGGTGACCGCGCAGCAGGCCCAGCAGAACGCCCAGATCACCGACATGCGCTCCGTACTGGACCGCAATGTGACCGCCCTGCGGGAAGAGAACAGCCGCAAGCTGGACGAGATGCGCCAGGTGGTGGACGAAAAGCTGCACCAGACGCTGGAAAAGCGCCTGACCGAGAGCTTCCGTCTCGTCTCCGCCCAGCTGGAGACCGTCGCCAAGGGACTGGGCGAAATGCGCACCCTCGCCAGCGGCGTAGGAGACCTGAAAAACGTCCTGACCAACGTCAAGACCCGCGGCATCTGGGGCGAAGTGCAGCTGGGCGCGCTCCTGCGCCAGTTCATGGCACCGAGCCAGTATGCCGAGAACATCGAGGTATCTCCCGGCAGCGGGCAACGCGTGGAGTTCGCCGTGCGCCTTCCGGGGCAGGGTGAGCAGCCGGTCTACCTCCCCATCGACTCCAAATTTCCCATGGACGCGTACGAGCACCTGCGTGAGGCCGGCGAGACCGGCGACGCACAGGCCGTCCAGGCGGCGGAAAAGGCGCTGCGGGACGCGCTGATGACGGAGGCGAAGCGCATCAGCACCAAGTACATCGTCCCGCCCCACACCACAGATTTCGCGGTCATGTTCCTGCCCACTGAGGGCCTGTACGCGGAGGCGCTGCGCTATCCCGGCCTCGCCCAGGAGATGCAGACGCGCTGGCACATCCTGCCCACCGGCCCGACCACGCTGACCGCGCTGCTCAACAGCCTGCAGGTCGGCTTCCGCACCCTGGCGGTCGAAAAACGCTCCGTCGAGGTCTGGAAGGTAGTCGCCACGCTGCGCAGCGACTTCGGGCGCTTCCACGAGCTGCTGGACGCCACCCAGAACCGCCTGCGCCAGGCGGCGGAAAGCCTGGACAAGGCCGCCCAGCGCACCCGTACGATCGAAACCCACCTGCGCCGGGCGCAGGAGGAGCCGCTCGAGCCGAGCGCCGCACAGCCGCTCACCGGCCAGCAAGCCCTGTTCAGCCTGCAGCCGGAGCAGATAAACGATGAACCGAACGAATAAGCGAGGAGGTATTTCCCATGGATGATCGTCAAGTCACTGACAGCCTGAAAAAGATCCTGATGGCCGGCTTCGGCGCGGTCACCACCGGCGTGGAGAAATCCCAGCAGGCGCTGGACAAGTTCGCGGAAAAGGGCGAGGACGCCTACCAGCAGGCCGTCGCCGCCGGTCGGGAAACCGCCGAAAAGCTCAAGAAAGCCTATGAGGAAAGCGGCATCCGCGAGCTGTTCAGAGAGGGCCTCTCCTTCGGCAGGGAGGACCTGCTGACTG
This sequence comes from uncultured Eubacteriales bacterium, assembly GCA_902760595.1. Taxonomy (GTDB): domain Bacteria; phylum Bacillota; class Clostridia; order Christensenellales; family Aristaeellaceae; genus UBA4246. Next base: position 48,982 of record CACWHI010000012.1, on the reverse strand, counting down.
CGGCTGAGAACCTGTCTGTCGAAGATATCCTCTGGCTGCAGAATCAGCTGGCCGCGCTGGCCGTCCGCAAGGCCGCCGCGCAGCCCGCCGCCGAAGAGACTTCCGAACCTGAGGAGGCCGCCTGCGCTCCTGAGGAGGACGGCTGCCCGGACGACGAGGGAAACGGCTGAATCCTGTTCTTTCCCTGTATTTCGCTTGACAAGCGGGTCCCGCTTGAATATCATGTGCTAAACGCGATGACCGGTGTTCAGTAGGATCTGGTCAGCCAGCTGCAGAAAGCCGTCGGACGATGCGAGACGGCGCGGCTCCAGAGACGAAATACCCACCGAGAGCGTCCTGCCGAACGGCCTTGTGCCCAGTAAGCACCCACGGCAAGCCGGCCGTTATCGCGGCAGGGTATATATGTACCTGGTAAGGGCGCTGCCGTGAGGCCGCGCCGAACAGAGGTGGTACCGCGGAATAACACGCCGCCCTCTCAGTCTGTCAGACCGGAGGGCGGTGTTTTATATGCCTTCCGGAGCGAAAGGAGTACCTATGTTCATCAAGATCCTGATGCTCGTCGTATTCTTTGGCCTAATGCTCGGGGTAGGCCTGTACTGCCGCCGGCATTCCACAGACGTGAACGGCTTCGTGCTGGGCGGCCGTTCCGTCGGTCCCTGGCTGACAGCGTTCGCCTACGGCACCAGCTATTTCTCCGCGGTCATTTTCGTCGGCTATGCCGGGCAGTTCGGTTGGCGCTTCGGCATCGCCTCCACCTGGATCGGCCTGGGCAACGCCTTTATCGGCTCGCTGATGGCCTGGTCCATCCTGGGCCGCCGCACGCGCATTATGACCCAGCAGCTGGACAGCCGCACCATGCCGGAGTTCTTCGGCACGCGCTTCCACTCCAGATCGCTGAAGATCGCGGCCTCCGCCATCATCTTCATTTTTCTGATCCCCTACACGGCCTCGCTGTACAACGGCCTTTCCCGCCTGTTCGCCATGGCCTTCAATATCGACTATACGGTCTGCATCATCATTATGGCGGTGCTGACCGGCATCTACGTGATCGCGGGAGGCTACATGGCCACCGCCATCAACGATTTCATTCAGGGCATCATTATGCTGGTGGGCATCGTGGCCGTCATCGGCGCGGTGCTGGCGCAGAACGGCGGGTTCCTTTCCTCCCTGACCAAGCTGGCCGAGGTCAGCGATCCCGCTGTTTCCACCACACCCGGCGTGTTCGCGTCCTTCTTCGGCCCAGACCCCATGAACCTGCTCTGGGTCGTGATCCTGACCAGCCTCGGTACCTGGGGACTGCCGCAGATGGTGCAGAAGTTCTACGCCATCAAGACCGAGAGCGCCATCACCAAGGGCACCATCATCTCCACCGCCTTCGCGCTGGTAGTGGCCGGCGGCTGCTATTTCCTGGGCGGCTTCGGGCGGCTGTATTCCGATAAGATCAGCATCGCCGCCAACGGCTACGACTCTGTCGTGCCCACCATGCTCGAATCCCTCTCGCCCTTCCTGATCGGCGTCATCGTGATTCTGGTGCTGTCCGCGTCCATGTCCACGCTTTCCTCCCTGGTGCTGGCTTCCAGCTCCACCCTGACCCTGGACTTCCTGAAGGACAATATCATCAAGAAGATGGACGAGAAGAAACAGGTGCTGATCATGCGCCTGCTCATCGTGGTATTCATCCTGATCAGCGTCATCCTGGCCATCATCCAGTACCGGCAGAACGTCACCTTCATCGCGCAGCTGATGGGCGTCAGCTGGGGCGCGCTGGCCGGCGCCTTCCTGGCCCCGTTCCTCTACAGCCTGTACATGAGGCGCACCACCAAGGCCTCCGTCTGGGTATCCTTCGTCTTCGGCGCGGGGATCATGACGCTGAACATGCTGTTCCGCTCCGCCTTCCCCGCCTGGCTGCAGTCCCCCATCAACTGCGGCGCCTTCGCCATGCTGGCCGGGCTCATCATCGTTCCCGTCGTCAGCCTGCTGACCCCCGCCCCGGACAAGGCCGCCGTCGATTTCGCCTTCGCCGGCTACAGCCGCAAGGTGACTGTCGCGGCCAAGGAAGCGCTGGGAGACGAAAAGGCCTGAACGCTTAGGAATATTAAGAGGGACTGCTGCACTTATAAAAAGTGCAGCAGCCCCTTATTCTATCTTCTGGGACACATATCGCTGCTGCAGATCAGGGAAACCATCCTGCGCGCAGCGCCGCAACGATACAGAAACCTCGCGCCCAGTGGGCGATGAAGGCCGGTGAAGTCCCAGTGAACCACAGAGTATAGAGTGCGGCAGCGCTCTATACGACAATGGTGAACTGTGTTTCTTCCACCACTCCTCACTCCACACTCCACTCTCCACACTGGTGAAGAGCACGCCCTTCACCTTTTTATACTAATATCTGGTAAAAATGCTAAAAGATTGTGCGTGGATTTGGCGTTTGATCAAGGAACCCGCACGAAAGCGTACCCGTACGGTGAGGGTGGGTGACGCTGAGCAAGCGTCAAAGACACGTGCAAGATTTAGCGGTTTTACCAGAGATTAGTATTACTTCCCGCCTTTCCTCGCCTCTTCCTTCCACGCCTTGATCGCGTTCAAGCGCTCGGCGTAGCGGGGCTCGAGGCCCTGGTCGGTGGGATGGTAGTAGGTCCGGTCCTTCAGGCTGTCGGGCAGGCACTGCATGGCGGTCATTTTTTCCTTGTAATCGTGCGCGTACTGGTAGCCCCTGCCGTAGTTGAGGTCCTTCATGAGCGCGGTCGGCGCGTTGCGGATGATCAGCGGCACCGGCTCGTCCAGCATGTGCAGGGCGTCCGCCTTCGCCTCCATGTACGCCACTTCCATGGCGTTGGATTTCGGCGCCAGGGAGAGGTAGACCACGATTTCCGTCAGGTGCACGCTGCACTCGGGCATGCCGATGAAGTGGCAGGCCTGGTAGGCGGCCACCGCCAGCTCCATTGCCCTCGGATCGGCCAGGCCCACGTCCTCGGCGGAAAAGCGCACGATCCTGCGGGCGATGTACAGCGGATCTTCGCCAGCCTCCAGCATTCGGCTGAGCCAGTAGACCGCCGCGTCCGGGTCGGAATTGCGCATGGACTTGTGCAGGGCGGAGATCAGGTTGTAATGCTCCTCGCCCTTTTTATCGTACAGCAGCGACTTCTTGCTGGTGCACTGCTCCACGGTCTCCCGGGTCACGTGTACGGTCTGGCCGTCCAGGTCGCCGTTCAGTACCGCCATTTCGAGGGTCGACAGGGCCATACGCGCGTCCCCGTTGGCGAAGGCCGCGATGAGGTCGATCACGTCGTCCGGCATATCCACCTTCTGCGTGCCGAAGCCCCGCTCATCCTTGAGCGCGCGCCGCAGGAGCACCGCGATGTCCTCCTGGGAGAGCGCGTTCAGCACGAACACCTTGCACCGGGAGAGAAGCGCGCCGTTGACCTCAAAGGACGGGTTTTCGGTAGTCGCGCCGATCAGGATGATGCTGCCGCGCTCCACATAGGGCAGGAAGGCGTCCTGCTGCGCCTTGTTGAAGCGGTGGATCTCGTCCACGAACAGGATGGTCCGCTCCCCGAAGCGCCGGGCGTTCTCAGCCTCCTCCATGACGGCTCGGATCTCCTTGATGCCGCTGGTCACAGCGGAGAAGTCCGTAAAGCGGCTCCTGGTATGCCCCGCGATGATCCGGGCCAGGGTCGTCTTGCCGACGCCCGGCGGGCCCCAGAAGATCATGGACGAGATGGTGTCCGACTCGATCAGCCGGCGCAGGATCTTACCTTCGCCCAGCAGGTGCTTCTGCCCGATATACTCGCTCAGGTCCCGCGGCCTCAGCCGCGCCGCCAGCGGCTGGCTGACAGGCTGCTCAAACAGGGTAGGCTGCTGCATTGGTACGCTCCTTTCAGCCTAAGATAGTCTGTAAACGCTCCTCCTGGAACTGGTTGGTATACAGCCGCCAGTAAACGCCCTTTTTGCGGAGGAGCTCCTGGTGCGTGCCGTCCTCGATGATCCGGCCGCCGTCGATCACCAGGATGCGGTCGGCGTTGCGGACGGTGGACAGGCGGTGCGCGATAATGAAGGACGTGCGGCCCTTCAGCGCCGTACCGATGGCCTCCTGGATAACGGCCTCCGTCTCCGTGTCCACGGAGGAGGTGGCTTCGTCCAGCACGAAGATGGCCGGCCGCGCCAGCAGGGCGCGGGCAAAGGAGATCAGCTGCTTTTCTCCCGTGGACAGGCGGCTGCCGCCCTCGCCCACCTGGGTCTGGTAGCCCCGCTCCAGGCGCAGGATGAACGGCTCGGCGTTCACCAGCCTGGCCGCCTCCATGACCTCCTCGTCGGTGGCGTCGAGCCGGGAATAGCGGATATTCTCCATGATGGTGCCGGAGAAGAGGTGCGGCTCCTGCAGCACGTAGCCCAAATGGCTCTGCAGCCAGAGCTGGCTGCGGTCCCGGTAATCCACGCCGTCGATCAGCACGCGCCCCGCCGTCGGCTCATAGAAGCGGCACAGCAGGTTGACGATGGTGGATTTGCCCGCGCCGGTGGCCCCGACCAGGGCAATGTTCTGTCCTGCCTGGACGCGCAGGCTGAAATCGGTCAGCACCTTCTCGCCGTCCTTATACTGGAAATCCACGTGTTCGAACTCGATATCGCCCTTCAGCGGCGGCCAGTTTTCCCGGCGCGGGTGGACGCTGTCGCCGAAGCGCGCGAGCACCTCAGGCGTGTCCCGGATCTCCGGCTCGGTCTCGATCAGGGAGACCACGCGCTCCGCCGCTGCCTGGGCGGACTGCATTTCGGAGAAGGTGTTGGCGATGTCGCGGATCGGCTCAAAGAACTGCACCGTATAATTGACGAACAGCTGCACGGTGCCCAGCGTCATCAGCCCCTGCAGGGACATCTCCCCGCTCTGCCACAGCGCGTAGGCGGTGGCAATGGAGCCGAGCGACACCACGATGGGAAGGTAGAGGGCGGAGAGCGAGGCAGCGCGGACAGAGGTCCGGCGCATGTTCCGGGTCAGGTCCTCAAATTCACGGGTGTTCTCCCGCTCGCGCACCAGGGTCTTGGTCGTCTTGGCCCCCATGATGCCCTCGTTGAAGGCCCCGGTGATCTGGCTGTTCAGCTTGCGCACCTGGCGGTGTGAGGCGAGCATGCGCTTCTGGAAATACCGCGTCACCAGCACCAGCGGTATGGTGACCAGCAGCACCACCAGGGTCAGCCGCCAGCTGATGGTGAACATCATGACCGTGCCCAGGCCCAGCACCGCCGTACCCCAGATCAGGTCCGTCAGCGACCAGCCCACGGTCTCGGAAAGGCGCACCGCGTCGCTGGTCAGCCGGGACATCAGGTAGCCCACGGGCATCCGGTCGAAGTAGGAAAAGGGCAGCTCCTGCAGCCTGCGGAAGCCCATTTTCCGGAATTCATAGCTGACGCCGGTCTCCACCTGGCCGCCCAGGTACAGGAAGCGGAAGATGGCCAGCACCTGCAGCAGCATGAGCCCGATGTACACCGCCGCGAAGGCGGGCACACGGTCCATATGCCCCAGGGGGATCAGCTCGTCGATGGCATAGCGTGTCAGCAGGGGGAAAGCGATGTCGATGACCGCCGTCAGGACCATCCACAGACAGAGCCTGACCAGCTTGGAATGATAAGCGGGCGTGTAGCGCAGGATCTTTTTCCAGAGTCCGAAGGAGAACTTCCTGGTATAATCCTGCTCCTGGATCGTCGGGGACATATCGATTATACCTCCGATAGAAGCTCATTTTCAAGAGATGTCTGGATCTGGAAGACCCGGCTGTACAGGCCCTCCTGCCGGATCAGCTCCTCATGCGTGCCCTGCTGGGTGACGCGTCCCCCTTCCAGCACGAAGATGCGGTCCGCATCCCGGAGGGTATTGATCCGGTGGCTGATGATGATGGTGGTCATATTCCGGCGCCTGCGCCTGAGGGCGGCGCGGATCTCCGCGTCCGTCTGCGTGTCCACCGCGGACAGGGAATCGTCAAAGATCAGAATGTCGTTATCCTTGAGCAGGGTGCGCGCGATGGCCAGGCGCTGCTTCTGTCCGCCGGACAGGGTCACGCCGCGCTCGCCCACCACCGTGTCGAAGCCCTTGTCGCTCTCCAGGATGAAGCCGAGCGCGTCCGCGTCCCGGACCGCCCGGTCCACCTCCGCCTCGGTGACGCCGGGATTGGCGATGGTCACGTTCTCACGGATCGTCCGGGAGTACAGGAAGGGTTCCTGCAATACCAGACCCACATGCCGCCGGAGCCAGTCGCGGTCGATCCGCCTGATATCCACGCCGCCGATGGTGATGCGGCCCTGTCTGAGCGGGAACAGCCGCTGGAGCAGGTATGCGAGGGTGGATTTGCCTGAGCCGGTCGCGCCGAGGACCGCCACGGTCTCCCCCTGGCGGACGGTCATGCTCAGGTCCTTCAGAACCGGCTCCCCACCGTAGCCGAAGGTGACATGGGAGAACTCGATATCGCCGCGCAGGTCGGGCCGGAGCCCGTCCTTCTCCTCGGGCTCCGCAGGCTCCTCCAGCACCTGGCCGATGCGGTCCAGCGCCACCATGCTCTTGCCCGCGTCGGAGAGGATGCGCCCCAGCTGGCGGATGGGAAAGAGCAGCTTGCCCACATAGGTGGTGTAGATGACCATGACGCCCAGGGTGATCTCCCCGCTGATGGCCGCCGACAGGCAGACCAGCAGCGTGATCATGGACTGGGTCATGCTCAGCAGGTCGCCCGTCGCCCAGTAGATCGCCAGCAGCAGGTTGACCCGGAAGTTCTTTTTCGCGAGGTCCTTGACCTTTTCGTCAAACTTGTCGATCTCATACGCCTGCCGCCCGAAGGCGCGCACCACGCGGACGCCGGTCAGGTTTTCCTGCAGCACGGCGCTCATGCGGCCCTCGGCCTCGTCCGAGGCGCGGAAGGCCTTGATCACCCATTTGAAAAACATGAACGCGAACACGAACAGCGCCGGCACCATCATCATGGACAGCAGCGTGAGCCGGGTATTCTTGCCAAAGAGCACCGTAAGCGCGGTCACGATCATGCACAGGGCGTTGACCACGGACATGAGCTGCACGGAGAGGAAGCGGCGGACCGTATCCACGTCCGAGGTGCAGCGCTGCACCAGGTCGCCGGTCTCCGCGCGCATATGGTATTCAAAGGGCAGGCGCTGGATATGGCTGTAGAGCATATTCCGCAGGTCCCGCGCAACGTTTTCACCGGCCTGGGCCTGGAAGCGCCCTTTGCCGTAGGAAAACACGCCGTTCAGCAGGTTCAGGCCCACGATGGCCAGGCCGACCAGGTAAAGGTGCCGGACCACATAGTCCGAATCGCCATAAACGCCCGGCAGTCCGGCGAGCACGGGCGGCAGCACGCTGGGCTTGCCGCCCAGATAGTGATCCAGCGTTTCCGCCAGCACCAGCGGGATCAGGTAATCCAGGATAACACAGGCGACTGTGCAGACCAACGCGCCCAGGAACCACAGGGCGTTCCCGCCGATCAGCCGACGCCACAGAGATTTGCGATGCATCTATATCTCCTCCGATACAACCAAAGAAAGCCGGACCGCGCCTGATACGCGGCCGGAGAAACAGACAGCATCACCCTATTGCGAGAGGCCGCCGGCATGCTTCGACAGCGCGTACCGCGCGTTCAAAGACGCGTACTTACCCATTCCGTTCCTTCTCCGCATGCCTTCCGCCTCCTTTCTTTCAAATGACGAACGAAAGAATTATATCGAAGAACCCAGGCCTTGTCAACAGAGAAATCGATTTGAGAGCAGCGGCGATAATGTGCGTGGACCACAAAATGAAGCTGCTGCACATTTTATGCAACAGCCTCCGCTTATACGCACTTACGGACCAGATTTTCATCGTTGATAGCGGCATCCAGCAAACGGCTCAGAAACGCTGTATATCCTTTCCCATATGTTTTGGCCTTATCATAAGTATTTTTCGAAAGACGGATCGATACTGTGCGTTTTGTTCTGTCCTCGCTGTACATCCTCTTGAATTGCTGAAGCTGAATCGCTGTCATTTCAGGACTGTCATCATCAAAGAAAGGTGTCCTTTTCTCAGCTTCCTCCAGCTCATGCAATTCCTCTTTTGTGAGGGGATTCATGAGTTCACTCATCCTGATCTTCGCCATGTTCGTACCTCTCTTTCTCGGCCGAAGTTGCTATTCTTGCCGAAATCAGCCGAATCGTATCGCCTTCGCGGAATGTGCAAACCACAAACAGTATCTTCCCGACTTTTCCAAGTACGTCATACCGTAGCTCGGACCTGTGTTCTTTATCTTCGCGTATCAGTTTATTGGGGTCCAGGAAAACTCTGGCTGCCGTTTTGAAATGTACGCCATGCTTGATGAAATTCAATCTTTCTTTTTCATCGTCCCAATCAAATGTCACTCTGGAAACATCTATCTCGAAACACTCAACCATGAACAATCCCCCCTAGTGTGATGATACCATATGAAATTACAAATTGCAATACAATCCGCAATAATACATATAGCACTTTCACGAGTATGATCTGCACTTTCTCATATACATGGACGATTGCTGCCAATTACAAGTCCTTTTCCGCCGCTTGACATGCCCCATGTTTTGTGTTAAACTTTCTCCGCAGTAGACAACTGCTCTTATGCGCCCGTAGCTCAGTTGGATAGAGTGTCAGACTCCGACTCTGAAGGCCATGCGTTCGAATCGCACCGGGCGTACCAAAGAAACCACCGATAGCGCAACAGCTTTCGGCGGTTTTTTTTGCTCATGCACGAAATAACCATAATAGACTGTTCGAAAAGGTTCAAATAAGTTTCAAACGAGGTTCGGAGAATCAATAAAAAAAGCCCCTGCCGAAGCAGGAGCAAAATTATTGATTATAAATCTTTCTTCGGGCGGTTTTTCTTCAGGCTCGTCAACATAAAGCGTGGTCGATTCACGCGCCGCATCCACCAGCCCTTCGGCAATGATGTACGCGACTACATTGAACCCGAATCTCAATGATGGCGATCATCAGGGTGCAGTGTCACATATTCATTGCTTTTTTCCTCGGCATCTGCTATGATGCTCACGCAAACGGCTGCGTGGCAATCATTATTTGCGGGTCAATTTCGCAGAACGGGAGATATGCACGATGCTGCTATGGTTCACGGCTGCCTTTCTGGCCTATTTCGTCAAGGGCGTGTGCGGGTTCGCGAACACGCTGGTGTTCACGTCCATCCTCAGCTTCGGTTCCGCTAATATCGAGATCACCCCGGTGGACCTGCTGGTAGGAGCGCCGCCCAACGCCATTATGGCCTGGCGGGGAAGAAAACAGCTGCAGGCCAGGGTGGTACTGCCGCTGATCGCGCTGATCCTGTCCGGAGACCTGATCGGGGCCCTGCTGCTGAAAAACGCGGATGTGTCCGTGATCCGCGCGGTGTTCGGCGCGGCCGTGATCGCGGTGGCGCTGGATATGCTGCGCAGGCAGCAGCGGCCCTCGGCGAGGAAGGGCTCTCTCCTGGTCCTCGCGCTGGTCGGGCTGCTGTCCGGCGTGATGAGCGGGCTCTTCGGCGTGGCAGCGCTGATCGTCGCTTATGTGAGCCGCGTGACCGAAAACACTGAAGCCATGAAGGCCAATATCAACGCCGTATTCATGGCGGATAATGTCTTCCGCCTGATCCTGTATCTGGTCATGGGCATCCTCACCCCAGCCTCCGTCCGAACGGCGCTGATTCTGCTGCCTGTTTCCCTGCTGGGCCTGTTCGCCGGGCTGAAATGCGCCGGGCGGCTGAAGGAATCCGCCGTCCGGCTGCTGGTCATCCTGCTCCTGCTTCTCTCCGGCGTTCTCCTGATCGCGAAGAGCCTGTGATCAGAAGTAGAAAACTTCCTCATACTTTTTGTCGAGCGCGATGCAAAGCACCAGCGCCAGTTTGGCTGTCGGATTGAACTGCCCGGTCTCTATGGAGCTGATCGTGTTGCGCGATACGCCGACCAGTTCTGCAAGCTGCGCCTGGGAGAGTCCTTTCTCCGAGCGTATCTCCTTCAGCCTGTTCCTGAGGATCAGCTGTTCATCCATCGCCTTACCCCACCAGCCTTCTGATGTGCAGCGCCAGGAAAAGCGCCGCCGCGGCGAGCTGGACGATGCCGATCACCAGCTCGTGCTTCCTTCGAAGCTTCAGGTATTTGACGATGAATACAGTGCCCGTCATGGACAGATAAACACACCAGGTGCTGAAGCTGACCTCCTCCTTAAGCAAGGCTTCCAGGATGATGATAAGCGCACAGACCAGTCCGCCCACGCTGAAAGCCTTTTGCCCTGCCCTGGTGAGGGTACCCTTTTCCATTTCATCCCGATTCGCGTTCTCCTTCCTGCTGCGTTCCAGGATCTCCTGCTTATCCATAGATCTTTCTCCTTTCGAGTGCCAAGTTTACTTGGCGCTCTGATTATAGCATTGCCAAGTTTACTTGTCAACCGTCAAATTGGTGTTTTGTATATCTGACACAGAATACGGTCAAAACAAAAAGCCGCCCTCCTGGGCGGTAGGGTCGGTTGCGTGGTTCAGGCGATCCTTGATTCTTTCTTGATGGCTTTCTGCAATAGCTGAGAGCAGTTGATGTCGTTCTTGTCAGCCAGGTATACCAGCCATGCGGGCAGGCTCACGTTCTTCCTGACGGCGCGCGTATCTGTCGCCTGGCGGTAGGCGATCAGATCCACGTCGATCAGCACAACGGTTGCGCCTTCTTCTGCAACGCTGTCCGGAGATGACGCGACGTGCAGCGGGCGTCCCTCATCCTCCAGCACGCACAGGCAGCCGGCCAGCGCATCCTGGATACTGTCCAGCGCGTCCTGCACGCTGTCTCCGGTTGTCACGCATCCCTTCACGTCCGGGACTCTGATGACATAGCCGCCGGTTTCAGTGCGGGCCAGCAGGGCCGGGTACTCTTCGCTCCAGATCTCCCTGTTCGCCAATGTTGTAATCAAATACGTCCAGAACGGCGCCTGTCGACACAAATTCGTTCTGTGCTTCATCGAATGCCAGCGGCGAAAGCTGTCGGAAAATATGCACGCCATCCCTGGCATAGCAGGCCGAGCCGTACACCTGAATGCCTGCATTCTGAAAGACTTCGTATCCGTAGGTTGTATAGCTTGCCTCGATTTTTCGCACCTGCAGATGATACACATCCATGTACCGGACATAGCACCCCGTCCCATGCCCGATCACGCTGAACTCCAGATAAACGCTTGTTCCATGATCGGTGCCGCACAGACGGAAGTCCTCGCACGCGAAGGGAATGTAGTCCCACAGATACCAGTTGGGCCACTGCTTCACAAAGATCAGGGTCCCTTCTTCACCCCAGCCCCATCCGGAAAAGCTGATGAGCTGCACCAATGGCACATTCTCGGTTGAAACATCTGAATGCCCTTGATGTTGTAGGTCTGCCTGGCTGATAAGCTCGCGGCGCACAGGCGCCCCGCAGGGCTCCATCCCGATTCCCCAGGATTGAAGCAGCTCGCGGGTTGCTTCATCCTGGCCTCGGTCATAGGCGTCCCGCAGAAGCTGGCAGGCCTCCTCCGGATCCATGGCAAGCGGCTGAAAGCCCTGCTCCTCCGCTCCGTTATAGCGGGGGATCTCTTCACGCCATACACTGCCGCTGTGTTCCCGCACATTTTCCATGGTGACCCATGGTGCTTCCTCGGCGAAAGAGCCAGCACAGGCTTCGATCAGCAGAAGTGAAAGAAGAATCAAGGAAAACCTTTTCATGCGTACAACCTCCAGCTATTTTAAGCGCAGGTGATTTCGAGCATTTTCTTTTACCCACAGGGAAGCCAAAAAAATGAAAACCCTTGTATTTACAAGGGTTTTATTTGGTGCGCCATCAGGGACTCGAACCCGGGACACCCTGATTAAGAGTCAGGTGCTCTACCAACTGAGCTAATGGCGCATAATGTTGGGAGGAAGTTGCTGGAGCGGGTGATGGGAATCGAACCCACGTGACCAGCTTGGAAGGCTGGAGCTCTACCATTGAGCTACACCCGCACGCTGGATTTGGAGCGGTAGACGAGGCTCGGACTCGCGACCTCCACCTTGGCAAGGTGGCGCTCTACCAACTGAGCTACTACCGCAAGCTTGAAGTAGTGCGGGCGAAGAGACTCGAACTCATACGCCTTGCGACACCAGATCCTAAATCTGGCGCGTCTGCCATTCCGCCACGCCCGCACGAGCGAGCACTTTCATGAATGGTGACCCATCGGGGATTCGAACCCCGGACACCTTGATTAAAAGTCAAGTGCTCTGCCAACTGAGCTAATGGGTCAGATTGGCTGGGGTGGCAGGGATCGAACCTACGAATGCGGGAGTCAAAGTCCCGTGCCTTACCTCTTGGCGACACCCCATCATTCTAAGAAAAGAATGGGGTGGGTAGTGGGACTCGAACCCACGACTTCCAGAGCCACAATCTGGCGCTCTACCACTGAACTACACCCACCATAAGGTTAGAGGCTGGCGCGCCTGAAGGGATTCGAACCCCCGACCCACGGCTTAGAAGGCCGTTGCTCTATCCAGCTGAGCTACAGGCGCAAGCCGCGGAGCGATTTCCTCCGTCAAGCGGCGTTGCTGCCGCTGACAGTTGCATATGTTATCACTGGTCCAGGCGTTTGTCAAGCACTTTTTTTCATGTTTTTGAAAGTTTTCCGTTTCCGCCTGCCGGATGCGGAAAAATCGTTTTGCGTCCTTATCCCGTTAAAGCGGAACCCGCTCCGCAAAAAAACTGTGGACGGATCGGCGTTTTTCGGGTATTATATTCTATATCTGATCCAGTCGGCAAAACCGCGTGAAAGGAAGCCTGAACGTGCCTAAAAACCATCTTCAATTTCACTCGCAGAGCGGCAAGCGCCAGATCCTTGTCGTGGACGACGAGATGATCAACCGCGAGCTGCTCGGTGCGATCCTGGAAGAACAATACAGTATCCTCTATGCCGCGGACGGCTGTGAAGCGCTCGAGGTGATCCGGCGCGAGAAGGACATGCTGTCCCTGGTGCTCCTGGATGTGCTGATGCCGCGCATGGACGGTCTTGAGCTTCTGTCCGTCCTGAGGGCGGAGCATATCCTGGACCGCCTGCCCGTGATCGTGCTGACTTCGGATTCCACCCTGGAGGTCAAGAGCCTCAGCTACGGCGCCACGGACTTTATTCCCAAGCCCTACCCCCAGGCGGACGTGATCCTGGCCAGGGTGCTGCGCACCATCGAGCTCAACGAGGACCGGGACATCATCCGCTCCACCGAGCGCGACAGCCTGACAGGGCTGTATAACCGTGAATACTTTTACCGCTACGCCGAACAGCTCGACCAGTTCCACCAGCAGCTGGACATGGACGCGATCGTGCTCGACATCAACCATTTCCACCTCATCAACGAGCGCAGCGGCAAGGCCTACGCGGACGAGCTGCTGCGGCGCGTCGGCCAGCGCCTGCTGGAGCTGAAGCCGACAGATATCGGCATCATCTGCCGGCACAGCGCGGATATGTTCATGCTCTATCTCCCCCACGGGCAGGACTGCAAAAAGCTCCTGGAGCTGGCCTCGATCCCCCTCTCCGGGGACGGCGGCGCGGACCAGACGCGGCTGCGCCTGCGCATGGGCGTCTATCCCAGCGTGGATAAGACCATCGACATCGAGCGCCGCTTCGACCGTGCCAAGAACGCCGCGGACACCGTACGCAACAGCGTGACCAGGAACCTCGCCTATTACGACAACAGCCTGCACGAACGGGAGCTGTACCGCGAGCAGCTGATCGACAACTTTGACGAGGCGATCCGGGAAGGGCAGTTCCAGGTGTACTACCAGCCGAAATTCGACCTGCGCCCGGACGTGCCGCAGCTCGCCAGCGCCGAGGCCCTGGTGCGCTGGAAGCACCCGCGCCTGGGCATGATCAGCCCCGGCGAGTTCATTCCGCTGTTCGAGGAAAACGGCCTGATCCAGCGCCTGGACGCCTACGTATGGCGCAGGGCGGCTGAGCAGGTGCGTGCGTGGAAGGAGCGCCTCCATTTTTCCGTACCCGTCAGCGTCAACGTGTCCCGCGTAGACATGTTCGATCCCGGCCTGGTCGAAACGTTCCGGGAGATCCTGGCGGAAAACGGCCTGACTCCCGCCGATTACTATCTGGAGATCACCGAGTCCGCCTATACCGAAAACGCGGAGCAGATCATCGATACCGTCAACCGGCTCCGCGGCCTGGGCTTCCGCATCGAGATGGACGACTTCGGAACCGGCTATTCCTCCCTCAACGTCATCTCCTCCCTGCCCATCGACGCGCTGAAGCTGGACATGCAGTTCATCCGCACCGCCTTCAGCGGCCAGAAGGACACCCGCATGATCGAGGCGATCATCGACATCGCCTCCTACCTGTCCGTGCCGGTCATCGCGGAAGGCGTGGAAACGGAGGAGCAGATGCGCTGCCTCAAGGCCATGGGCTGCGACCTGGCCCAGGGCTTCTACTTCTCGCGCGCTCTGCCCGCCGAGGAATACGAGCGCTTCATCATCGAGCGCAGGAGCAGCGCCGCGGCCGGGTACACGGCGGAGCCCGAGCGCCTGCGCCGCAGGGCCGAGACCCGGAAGACCATCGCGGATATCGCCTACGCGCTGTCCAGCAGCTTCGCGAACGTGTTCTATATCAACACTGTCACCGGACGGTACACGGAATACGCTGCTTCCGAGGCCAACGGCCGTATCCGCCTGCGGGAGACCGGCGATAACTTCTTTGCCGACCGGCTTCCCGGGCTGCTCACGCGCCTGGAGGCGGAGGACCGGGACAAGGCCGCGCAGGCGCTGCAGCAGCAGGCACTCGCGCGTCTGGCCGGCAAGAAGCAGGCGGACACCGTAGACTGCCGCCTGGCCGCGGAGGGCGGGCCGCTCTACTACCGGCTCAAGCTCGTTCCGGTCGTCGGAGCGTCTGACGAGAGCGTCGTGATCGGTCTGGAGAATGTGGACGAACAGACCCGGCGCGAAATGCAGTACCAGCGGGAGCTGGGCAACGCCCGGAACATGGCCCTGCGCGACGCCCTGACCGGGGTCAAGAGCAAGCTGGCCTTCAAAAACGCCGAGGAGGACTGGAACACGCGCATCCGCGAGGGAGTGGCGGAGCCCTTTGCCGTCGCTTTCTTCGACATTAACGGCCTCAAGCGCGTGAACGACTCGCGCGGGCACGCCGCGGGCGACCGCTATATCCGCGAGGCCTGCTCCATCATCTGCAACATCTTCAAACACAGTCCCGTGTTCCGCATCGGCGGGGATGAATTCGCAGCCATCCTGTCAGGCGGCGATTACGACAGCCGCGATGCCCTCTTCGCACGCCTGGAGCAGATCAACCGCGACCACCGGGGCAAGGGCGAGGTGACGATCTCCTACGGCACGGCTGAGGCCGACCTGGCCACAGACACCGGGTTCAGCGGCGTGGTCGAGCGGGCCGATGCCGCCATGTACGCCTACAAGAAGCGCTGCAAGGTCGAAAGATGACACAATCCGCCCCGCATACGGCGGGGCTGCACGCTTGTTTTTTTTCGGAATCCATAATATAATAGCAGGACGGGCGCGCCCAAGCGCCCGTACCAGGGGGAACATTTATGGCAGAAGCTCAGGAAAACAAGAACTTCATCTGGGAGGCGGTCGAGCAGGATCTGGCGACCGGCCGCTACGAGCGCGTGCACACGCGTTTCCCGCCCGAACCGAACGGTTATATGCACATCGGCCACTGCAAAGCCCTGATCATGGACTTCCTGACGGCGGAGAAGTACGGCGGGCTGTGCAACCTCCGTTTTGACGACACGAACCCGGCCAAGGAAGACATGGAGTACGTCCGCGCGATCCAGAAGGATATCGAGTGGCTGGGCTTCCACTGGACCGGCGGCATTTTTTATGCGTCCGACTACTACGACAAGTGCTATGAGATCGCGGAGGACTGGATCCGCCGCGGCCTGGCCTATGTGGACGAGCTCTCCAAGGAGGAGATGCGCGTCTACCGCGGCACGCTGACCGAGCCGGGCAAAAACTCGCCTTGGCGCGACCGGCCCTGGGAGGAATCCCTGGACCTGTTCCGCCGCATGCGGGCGGGCGAATTCCCGGAGGGCAGCAAGACCCTGCGCATGAAGATCGACATGGCCTCCCCGAACATCGTGATGCGCGACCCGGCCATGTACCGCATCCTGTACAAGGAGCACTGGCGCACGGGCAACAAGTGGTGCATCTACCCGATGTACGATTTCGCGCACCCCATCGGCGACGCGCTGGAGGGCATCACGCACTCCCTCTGCTCGCTCGAGTATGAGATCCACCGCCCGCTGTACGACTGGGTGGTCGAAAAGTGCGGCGACATGCTGCCCGGCAAGCCGCGGCAGATCGAGTTCGCGCGCCTGAACCTGACCCAGACGGTCATGTCCAAGCGCTATCTGCGCGCCCTGGTGGAGGGCGGCTACGTGCGCGGCTGGGACGACCCCCGCATGCCCACCCTGTCCGCCATGCGCAGGCGCGGCTACAGCGGCGAAGCCGTACGTGATTTCGTGAACCGCATCGGGCTGAGCAAGGCGGACAGCGTGGTCGACTACGCCATGCTGGAGAGCTGTGTGCGCGCCGATATGGACGACAAGGCTACCCGCGTGATGGCCGTGCTGGATCCGGTCAAGGTGGTGCTGACCAACTGGCCGGAGGGCGAAACGAAGACCCTGACCGTGGAAAACCACCCGAAGCATCCCGAGCTGGGCACCCACACCGTTACCTTCGGCCGCGAGCTGTGGGTGGAGCGCGAGGACTTCCTGCCCGAGCCCGTCAAGGGCTTCAAGCGTATGTATCCCGGCAACGAGGTGCGGCTGAAGAGCGCCTACATCGTCCGCTGCGACGGCTATACCGCGGACGAGAACGGCCGGGTGACCGAGATCCGCTGCACGGTCGACATGGATACCGAAAGCGGCACCCCGGGCGCGGACCGGAAGATCAAGGGCGCGACCCTGCATTGGGTGAACGCGGCGGACTGCGTGGAAATCGAAGCGCGCCTGTACGAGCCGTTGCTGACCGCTGAGGACGAAGCCGAGAAGCCGGCCGAGGACGGCGACACCCAGGCCGCTATCGAGGGCGAAGCCGGCGAGGAAACGGAAGAGCTGAACTCCACCGAGCGGAAGCTCCGCGAGTTCGTGCGCCGCCTGAACCCCGACAGCCTGACGGTGCGCCGCGGCTATGCCGAGCCCGTGGTAAGGGACGCCGGGTCCGGGGCCACCTACCAGTTCCTGCGCACCGGCTATTTCTGCAAGGACCCCGATTCCACGGACGCGCTGCCTGTATTCAACCGCACCGTCAGCCTGCGCGACAGCTTCGGCAAGCAGAAGGCCGGCGGCTGACCCTATCGACGCATCAAGTACATAAAGAAGGAAATCCGTTATGCAAGTAAGAACAAGATTTGCCCCCTCCCCCACCGGCTTCATGCACCTGGGCGGCGTGCGCACGGCGCTGTACGCCTATCTGCTGGCCAAGAAATATAACGGCCAGTTCATCCTGCGCATCGAGGATACCGACCAGGAGCGCCTGGTAGAGGGCGCGACGGACGTCATTTACGACACCCTGAAGGAGTGCGGCCTCAACTGGGACGAGGGCCCGGACATCGGCGGCCCCTGCGGCCCCTATGTGCAGTCCGAGCGCAAGCACCTCTACCTCCCCTACGCCCAGCAGCTGGTAAAGACCGGTCACGCCTACTACTGCTTCTGCACCAAGGAGGAGCTGGACGCCCGCCGCGCGGCGGCCGAGGCCCGGGGCGAGGTCTTCAAGTACGACAAGCACTGCCTGCATCTGAGCCAGGCGGAGATCGACCGCAAGCTGGCCGACGGCGTGCCCTACGTGATCCGCATGAACGCCCCCACCGAGGGCGAGACCGGCTACCACGACCTGGTGTTCGGCGATATCTCCATGCCCAACGATACCCTGGACGACATGGTGCTGATCAAGGCCGACGGCATGCCGACCTACAACTTCGCCAACGTCATCGACGACCACCTGATGGGCATCACGCACGTGATGCGCGGCATGGAGTACCTCTCCTCCACGCCCAAGTACAACCTGCTGTACCAGGCCTTCGGATGGGAGATCCCCCAGTACATCCACCTGCCCACCGTGATGCGCGACAGCCAGCACAAGCTGTCCAAGCGCGACGGCGACGCCTATTACAGCGACTATATCGAAAAGGGCTTCCTGACTGAGGCGCTGATCAACTACCTGGCGCTTGTGGGCTGGAACCCGGGCGACGACCGGGAATTCTTCACACTGGATGAGCTGGTGCAGGCCTTCGACGTCAAGGGCATCAACCGCGCCCCGGGCATCTTTGACCCGGAAAAGCTGCGCTGGTTCAACTTCGAGTATATCCGCAGGCTGCCCTTCGAGGAGTACCTCAAGAAGGTCACGCCCTGGTTCGACAAGGTGCTGAGCGCGGAACGCTTCGATTACAGGCGGCTGGCGGAGCTGATGCAGGACCGCACGGAGACCTTCGCGGATGTACCGGACAAGGTGCGCTTCCTGAGCGAGATGCCTGATTACAGTACGGAGCTCTTCGTCAACAAAAAGCAGAAGAGCTCGCTGGAGTCCAGTCTGGACGCGCTGAAAATGGTGGAGCCGATCCTGCGCGGGCTGCCGGAGTGGACCGAAGCCGCGCTGCATGATACCGTCATCGCCGCCATCGCTGAGCACGGCCTTAAGAACGCGACCGTCCTCTGGCCCATGCGTATCGCCATCTCCGGCATGCTCTCCACCCCCGGCGGCGCCTTCGAGATCGCGTACCTGCTCGGCAGGGACGAGACCCTGCGCCGCATCGGCCAGGCGATCGAAAAGCTGTCCTGACCCCGTATCCCTCCCATTTTTTCACCACAACCATATTTCATTCGGAGGTTATTCATGAAATCTGTCACCATCAAACTGACCCAGGCTGAGGAAGTCAAGGAATTCGTCAACACCGTCAACCGCTATGAGTACGAAATGGATCTGCGCGCCGGCCGTCACGTGGTGGACGCCAAGTCCATCCTGGGCATCTTCTCCCTGGATCTCTCCAAGCCCATCTCCCTGGAGGTCTACTCCGAGCAGTGCGACGACCTGCTCCGGGACATCCACCGTTTCACCGTCTGATCAGAATCTATTACTGAAGAGGGAAGTGCGCATTTGCTAAAAACTGTGGAACTTCTGTCTGACAGCTACACCGCCGTATTCGGTGTGAACGACCAGCTTTCCGGCCTGCTGGAGGAGAGCCTGCACGTCAGGCTGCGCACGCAGGACGGGACGCTGGTCATCGAAGGCGAGGCCGCGCAGACCGAGCTGGCCGCGCAATGCGTGGAGACCCTGATCCGCCTGGCCGCCTCCCGCCCCATCGACCCGGCCACCTGCCGGATGGTGCTGCATTACGCCAGGGAGAACCGGCTGGGCGACCTGGACGAGCTGATGAACCGCATCGTGGCTGTCACCGCCCACGGAAAGCCCATCACCTGCCGCACGGCGGGCCAGCTGGAGTATGTGAACGCCGTGCGCAGGCATGAGCTGACCATCGCGGAGGGGCCCGCGGGCACAGGCAAGACCTACCTGGCGGTGGCCATGGCGGTCACCGCGCTCAAAAACCGCGAGGTGGAGCGCCTGATCCTGACGCGTCCCGCCGTGGAAGCGGGAGAGCGCCTGGGCTTCCTGCCCGGAGACATGACCCAGAAGATCGACCCCTACCTGCGGCCGCTGTACGACGCCCTGTACGAGCTGACCGGCAGCGATTCCACGCAGAGGATGCTTGACCGCGGCATTCTGGAGATCGCGCCGCTCGCGTTCATGCGGGGGCGCACGCTTTCGCATGCCTTCGTCATCCTGGACGAGGCCCAGAACACCACCGCCGAGCAGATGAAAATGTTTCTGACGCGCCTGGGCGCCGGCTCCCGCTTCGTGATCACCGGCGACGCCACGCAGGTCGACCTGCCCGGCTCGCAGGTCTCGGGCCTGCGCCAGGCGCTGGAGGTGCTCAAGGACGAGCCCGGCATCAGCATCGTCCGCCTGACCGCGGAAGACGTGGTGCGCCATGAGCTGGTGCTGCGCATCATTCAGGCCTACGAGCGCTACCAGAAACGCTGATTGAAAGGATGTGACTGCTGTGAAGGGAGCGGACACCGCGCGCCGGAAGACTTCCGACAGGAAGGAACGGCTGCGCTGTATACTCGTCTGCGTCTATTTCGTTATCCTGATGCTGTCCATCTTTATCGTCAGCATTATCCCGGCGCGGTATGACATCCGGATCGGCCAGGTGCCCACGGTGACCATCGCCGCCACCAAGGACGTGGTGGACGAGATCCAGACCGAGCAGCTGCGCCAGATCGCCGCCGCCAGCGTCAACCCGACCTACCAGTACCAGTCCGGCGTGACGGAGAAGGTGCTCGCGCAGCTGGACCAGCTCTTTTCCGAGCTGCGGCTCATCCGCCACTACGGGGAGACCCTGAACAAGGCGGAGAACGAGAGCTATACCCGCGAGGAGCTGGAATACGCCCGCAACATCCTGACCGGGATCACCCTGCGCGATTACCAGCTCGAGACCCTGCTGCGCGCCAGCGACGCGAGTTTTGAAGCCCTGTACGAGTCGCTGTATACCGCCGTGCGCAGCACCATGGACAACCATGTGACCGAGGGCCAGGAGAGCGAGGCCATCCACAGCATCAGCGTCATCGTCGGCTACACCACCGACGCGGATCTGCTGCAGAACGTGGCGCTGCCCGTGCTGCAGGCCTGCATCCAGCCGAACATGATCATCGACCAGGAGGCGACCGAGAAGGCCCGGCAGGAGGCGGCCTCCACGGTAGACGACATCATCTACAAGCAGGGCCAGAACATCGTAGTCAAGGGTGAAGGGCGCGTCTCCGCCAACCAGATCCGCATGCTCAGCACCCTGGGCCTGCTGAACACCAGCAAGATCGACCTGGCCTTCTACCTCGGCGCGGTGATCATCGTGCTGATGGCCACCATCCTGTACTTCTGGGCGCTGTACGCCCTGAACAAGCGGGTGATGGTGACCTTCAAGTACCTGCTCGTCGTGCTGTCGGTGCTGCTGGTGACCATGCTTCTGTGCATCGCGGCCAAGAGCTTCCTTTCCTACGCCATGCCCGTGCTGCTGGCGGCGCTGCTGCTGGGCGTACTGATCGGCGCCCGCGCCGGCCTGATCAGTAACATCTACATCGCCATCCTGATCACGGCCCTGTCCGCGGGCGGCAACGACAGCTACCTGACCGAGATGATCCGCATCTTCGTCTCCACCGTCCTGTGCGGCACGCTGGGCGTGCTGACCATCAAACGCTCGACCAACCGTCTGCAGGTCCTGCTGGCCGCGCTGATCGCGTCCGTCGCGACCCTGGCCATCACCTACTCCCTGGGCCTGCTCACCGACTCGTCCCAGACCGGCATCACGCAGAACGCGTATCTGAGCATGATCGGTCCCGCGTTCTCCGGCATCCTCGCCCTGGCGATCCAGCCCCTGCTGGAGGCCATCTTCAACCTGCCGACGCCCATGCGCCTGCTGGAGCTCAGCAATCCCAATCAGCCGCTGCTCAAAAAGCTGATGGTGGAAGCGCCGGGCACCTATCACCACAGTATCCTGGTGGCCAACCTGGCGGAGGCCTCCGCCGAGGCCATCGGCGCGAACCCGCTGCTGGCACGCGTCGCGGCCTACTACCACGACATCGGCAAGCTGAAGCGCCCCGCGTATTTCAGTGAAAACCAGACCAACGGCGAGAATATCCACGACCATACCGAGCCGCTGGTCTCCGCGAAGATCCTGACTGCGCATCCGCGGGACGGCGCGGTGCTGGCCCGCCAGTACCGCCTGCCTGTGGAGATCCAGCAGATCATTTCCGAGCACCACGGCAACTCCCCCGTCATGTACTTCTACCATAAGGCCGTACAGCAGGCCAACGGCGAGCCGGTGGATATCAACGAATTCCGCTATGACGGCTCCAGGCCCTCCACCAAGGAGAGCGCGATCATCATGATCTGCGACACCATCGAGGCCGCCGTCCGCAGCCGCAAGGACAGCATGACGCAGGAGGAGCTGGAGGAATACATCCTCAAGCTCGTGCGCGGCAAGCTGAGCGACGGACAGCTGAACAACTCGCCGCTGACGCTGCACGACATCGACGCCATCTGCGCCAGCTGCGCCATCGTGCTCAAGGGCGTGAACCATGAGCGCGTCGCGTATCCGACGGATCAGAAGAACAAGCGGCCGATCTGGACCAAGTACGCCGCTCGTCCCAAGGCCGCCCCCAAGCCGGAAGTCAAGGAAGAAAAACCCGCCGAGCCGGAACCGACGGCGCCGGCCGCGACCCGGCCCCATAAAACCACCGTGCCGATGACCACTGGGGAAAACCTGATCATCCATCCCGAGCCCGTGGCGGCGCCGATCACGGTCGACCAGCTGCTTGAGCTGGACGCCGCGCGCGAGACACGGCCCGAGGAAGTCGAGTTGCCGCCCGGCTATATCGGACAGAAGGAGAACGAGCCGGAGCTGCCTGATACCGCCGAAACGCCGATTGTCAGTCAGGAGGGCGACGAGGCATGATACTGGAGCTTGAAACACAGCACGAGCCAGGCTTTGACGAAGCCTGGCTTCGTCTGCTTCAATCAGCCGCGGACACCGCTGAAAAAGCGGAAGGGCTTCACACGCCCGCGGCGATCCATCTCCTGATCACGAACGATCAGGAGATCCATACGCTCAACCGCGAGCAGCGCGGCATCGACCGGGCGACGGATGTGCTGAGCTTTCCCACCGTTCCCTACCCCGCGGGTATCCGCGCCGGAGCCGTACCGGAGCTGCTCGAGCAGGAGTATGACCCCGACGAAGGCGCGGCCTACCTGGGCGATATCGTGATCTCCATGGACCATGTGCGCGCCCAGGCCGCGGAATACGGCCACAGTGTCGAGCGCGAGCTGTGCTACCTGATGGTACACGGCATTTTTCACCTGTTCGGCTATGACCATATGGAAGAAGAAGAAAGGCGCGAAATGCGCGCAATGGAGGAAAAAACCTTGAACGAGATCAATGTGAAGGCCTATGACCGCGGCGAGCTGATCGCCCGCGCGAAGGAGGCCATGAAGTATTCTTATTCTCCCTATTCCCACTATCCCGTCGGCGCGTGCCTGCTGGCCAAGAGCGGAAAGATGTACACGGGCTGCAACATCGAAAACGCCTCCTACGGCGTCGCCAACTGCGCGGAGCGCACCGCGCTGTTCAAGGCGGTCAGCGAGGGCGAGCGGGAGTTCGTCGCCATCGCGGTCACCACGGAAAAGTTCCTGGGCTGGCCCTGCGGCATCTGCCGCCAGGCGCTGTATGAATTCGCCCCGGACCTGGAGGTCATCGTCGCCTGCGGGGACGAGGTGGATTCCATGCCCCTGCGCGAGCTGCTGCCCCACGGGTTCGGCGCCGCGCCTGACAGGCTCGGGAAGGAGTAAATATGGCGTTTCATTCCGGATTCGCGGCGATCATCGGCCGCCCCAACGTAGGCAAATCCACCCTGCTGAACCGCTTTACCGGCCTCAAGGTGTCCATCGTCAGCGCCAAGCCGCAGACGACGCGCACTCGCGTGCAGGGCGTCATGAACCGCCCCGGCACGCAGATCGTGTTCGTGGATACGCCCGGCATCCATCAGCCGCGCACCAGGCTCGGCGAATTCATGGACCGCTCTGTCAGCGAGGCGCTGAACGACATCGACGCGCTGCTGTTCGTGGTCGATACCTCGCACATCACGGAAAAGGACTATGAGCTGGCGCAGACCTATTCCGCGCTGCGCTGTCCCAAGTATCTGCTGCTCAACAAGATCGACCTGGTGAAGGCGGAGGACGTGCTACAGGCCATCGAGCGCTTCCGCGCCCTCAGCTATGACGGCTTCTTTCCCGTCAGCGCGGAGTCCGGCAAGGGCATCGACGCGCTGGAGGAGGCCCTGATCAAGGCCATGCCGGAAGGGCCGATGTATTACCCGGAGGATATGCCCACAGACCAGCCGGAGCAGTTCATCTGCTCGGAGCTGATCCGTGAAAAGGCGCTGCGCCATCTGCGGGACGAGGTGCCGCACGGCATCGGCGTCGAGATCCTGCGCTACGAGAAGCAGGGCGACCTGCGCGTCATCGACGCTACGATGTACTGCGAAAAGGCCTCCCACAAGAGCATCATCATCGGCAAGGGCGGACAGACGCTGCGCGAGATCGGCAGCGAGGCGCGCCGCGACATGGAGAAGCTGACCGGCGAGCACATCCACCTGCAGATCTGGGTCAAGGTGCGTCCCGGCTGGCGCGACAACGCCGACGACCTGAAGACCCTCGGGTATACCATGAAAAACTGATTGAGACTGTTCAGGCATAGCCGGAAGCATGTCCCTCTTTACTGCGATACCCATTCATTCTCCAGGAGGCTCCTCATGGAAACGACCGGCAAGACCATCGCGCTCGAATACCAGGGCCGCGGGCTGAAGCTGTGCAACCAGCGCTGCCGCGCCTGGACACACGATTACAGCTACCAGGGCAACGGCAGCACACTTTCCGTCGCGGGGTGCGGCATCTTTTCCATCGTCAACGCCTCCTGCTGGCTGACCGGGGTATTTCAAGAGCCGGATGAGCTGGCGCAGTTTTCGCTCGACCACGGCGGGCGCGGGGACGACGGCACGGACCGTCCTGCCCTGCTGCAGGCCATGATGGATACCGGCCTCGCCCGCGAGTACGGCTTCAGCTACCGCGGCGATGGCCTGAGGAACGACCTGGAAACGCTGTACGCGCACCTGAAGGCCGGAAACGCCGCCCTGTGCAATCTGCGCGCCGGCCACATCGTCGCCCTGCTGGACGCCCGGGAGCGGGATGGCATCCGCCAGGTGCTGGCGGCCGATCCCTACAGCGAGAGCACGGACAGCCGGGTGGCTGATCACGTCCGTGAGGTCGTCCCGGGCTCAAAGATCATCAGCGCCATCGAGAACAAAAACGGTCTCACCGTCGGATGGCAATGCTCTCACGCCCTGTTCTGGGCGGACCTGGACATCGTCCGCGATTTCAACCTCCTGTACCGCCTATGAAAACAGTTCGCCTGATTTCCTGCCTGGCGGCTCTGGCGCTGTGCGTCTGCCTTCTTCCCTCCCCCACCTGGGCCGCGGAGCGGCAGAACGATCTGATCCGCGTGCTGCTCACGCGCTTCAATCCCGTGAACGAGCTCAGCGTCAACATATCTGGCAGCTATACCTGCGGCGAAGCGCATTTCCAGCGCGGCGTGACAGTCCGGATCACGGCAGGCAGCAAAAAAGACCAGCTCATCCTCCGGTACCAGGGAATCGTCCTGACCTTCCCGGGTCCGATCACCTTCACGCGCCATCAGACGAAGGGAGAAAACGGACTCCGGCTGCAGGACGGCCTGAACCTGTATACCGGCGACCTGACCGTGAGCAACGACCGCGGGCAGCTCAGACTGATCCTGACCCTGCCCATCGAGGAATACCTGCTCGGCGTCCTGCCCTGGGAAATGAGCTCCGGCTTCCCGCTGGAGGCCCTCAAGGCCCAGGCGGTCGCCGCGCGGACCTATGCGCTCACGCGCCGGAATCCGGCCAGGGACTACGACGTGGTGGACAACACCAATGACCAGGTGTACGCCGGCATCTCCGACGACGCGGCAATCATCCGCCAGGCGGTGACCGGAACCGCCGGGATCTGTGTCTATTATCAGGACCAGCTCGTGACCTGCTATTATACCGCCAGCAACGGCGGACAGGTCGAGACAATCGAGAACGTCTGGGGAAAGACCAAGGGCCAGACGGGCTATATCCAGGCCAAGGCGGACCCGTATGACCTGAGGAACGACGAAAGCGTCGTGCGCCAGGCGGTGATTCCCGCTTCGCTGACGGAGAAGGACTGGCCCGCGCTGCAGAAGCTCCTCCGGGAGTCCGCCGCCCAAGCCGTGAAGGCCATGGGCTATACCGGAGCGCCTGAAGATGTACTCATCCGCGGGATCACGGACGTCAGCCTGTCCGAACGAAAACAGGCGCTGACCTTCACGCTGAGCCTGGACGCCGTACGAGCAGAGAGCGGGGACGAGGAGGAAGCCTCTTTCCTTTCCAACGAAACACCCCTGCCTGTGCCTGATACCACGCCGGATCCGGACGGCCGGCGCTTCTACAGCCTCTCGAATCCGGTCACTGTCGAGCTGCCGATTTTTCCCGCGCTTGAAACCGCCCTGCAGCTGAGTATCAACGGCGCCAACAACGAGCTTTGGACCGTCCGCGCGGAGAAGGACAGCTTCGTCATTGAGGCCAGGCGCTTCGGGCACGGCGTGGGCATGAGCCAGCGCGGCGCGCAGCGCATGGCCGCCGTTTACGGCTGGAATTACCGGCAGATCCTGCACTTCTATTACAGTGGTGTGACGCTCAGGCGCGCGCCGCTGACCGCCGTCACCCCAGCCCCGCCCGAGGATTACGACTTCGACGCCACGCCCGGGCCGCCACCGACCGCCACGCCGCGTCCCACCCTGATGCCCGTCACCCTGAAGGAGGGCAGCGCGGAAACGCTGGTGATCGTGGACGGCGTCGCGCAGGACTCCAGCCTGAACCTCCGCGCCTCGCCTGACACCGCCTCCGACATCCTGGCGCGCCTGTATTACGGCCAGCGGCTCGCCGTGCTGGACGCCGCGGAAGGCTGGCTGCATGTGCGCACAGACGCGATCGAAGGCTATGTCATGGAAAAATTCGTATCACCGATCGAAAAATAAGAGGTCATCATGGAAACAACCGCACCCCTGAAGCACGTGACTCTGTATACCGACGGCGCCTGCTCCGGCAATCCCGGTCCGGGCGGCTGGGCGGCGGTCCTCAGCTATGCCGGGCACCAGAAGGAGCTCTCCGGCTCCATGGGCTCGACCACCAACAACCGCATGGAGCTCTTCGCGGTCATCAGCGGCCTGGGCGCGCTCAAAACGCGCTGCCGCGTATCCGTGTATTCCGATTCCACCTACGTGGTGGACGCCATCAACCAGCACTGGCTCGACAGCTGGATCAAAAAGAACTGGAAGAATTCCGAGGGCGACGCGGTCGCCAACCAGGACCTGTGGAAGCTGCTGCTGATCGTGATGAAAAAGCATGAGGTCAGCTTCCACAAGGTCAAAGGCCACGCCGACGATTCCCTCAATAACCGGTGCGACGAGCTGGCGCGGGCAGCCATCAAGGACTACCGCCAGCGCAATCAGGACCTGTTTCCGGAGGAGACGTAAGGCCATGCCTGCCGCCCTGCACGCGGTCACGACCCTGCTGGCACTGTACGCGCTCCTTTGGGCCAGGCCGCGGCTCGACTGCCTGTTCTACAGCGCGTTTGATTACGCCCAGGCGGCGCTGATCCGCTCCGCCATGCCCGCGCCGCTGTGGATATGCGCCGTGCCGCACTGGCTTTACGGGGGCTTCTACTCTGCCTGGAAGGCCGGCCTGCTGGCGCTTTACTATGGTTCGGCCCTCTGGCTCGTCGGCCAGTTCTTACTTCCGATCCCATTTTTTTATACCGCCGCCGGTGTGTACGCCTTCGCGGTCCTCGCGGTGATCACTGTCTGCTCACTCCGCCGCGTCCGGGGCCGTGACAGCCGTCTCCATCTGCCCTACAACAACTTTGCCCCGCTCCACGAAGCGCAGCGCAGGGACCTGGCCCGCAGGCGCAACCGGCTGCGTATCACCGCCCTGCCGGAGCGATTCACACGCTTCCCGGCCGGCGTCACGCAGGATATCAACAGCGCCGGACGCGAAGAGACCGCCCGGCGCTATGATAAGCTTTGATATTATTCCACTGTCAGGTCCGCGTATTCCGCGCCGGTCATGCGGCAAAGGTCGTCCGAGGACAGGATGATCTGCTCCCCGCGCTTGCCGGCGCTGACGGAGATCGCTTCGAACAGCTGCGCCGTTTCGTCGATGAAGGTCGGGAACGGCTTTTTCATGCCGATGGGTGAGCAGCCGCCCCGCACATAGCCCGTCAGGGGCAGCAGCTCCTTGAGCGGCAGCATTTCCACCCGCTTGCGCTTTGAGGCGCGGGCGGCTTTTTTCAGGTCCAGCTCCTGGCTGACCGGGATGCAGCAGACGATGTGCCCGCCCTTGTCATCCACGCAGACCAGGGTCTTGAACACGCTGTCGGGATCCAGATGCAGCTTCCGCGCCACCAGGTTCCCGTCGTACTGCCCCTCCTCCACCTCATAGGACATGGAGCGGTACGAGACGCCCTGCGCCTCGGCAATGCGCATGACGTTGGTCTTGTTCCGGTTATCCACGGCGCTCAACCCCACAGGATCGCCAGGGCGGGGACCACCTGCTTTTTACGGGATACCACGCCCGGCAGGAATACATGCCCGTTCCCCGCGTCGTCCAGCCCGAAGGCCTGGCGGATGATCTCGCGGTCACCGTCGTAGACGAGCTCTGTTCCCTCCTTGAGCACGTCCGTGATCATCAGCAGATACATGTCGTAGTGCTTTTCATCCCGCAGCGCGCGCATATGCTCCAGCAGCTCGTCCGCGCGCCGGATCATGCGTTCGGAGTCCATAGTGGTGATCTGGCTGATGCCGATGCGGTGATCCGCCAGATGAAATTCCTTGAAATCCGTCTTCAGCAGCTGATCCGCCGGCTTATCGGCGGACTGGCTCGCGGAAAAGACCTCCTTGCCCAGGGCATCCAGGTCCAGGCCGGCGATCCGCGCGAGGCGCTCCGCCAGCCGGCGGTCGCGCGGGGTCGCGGTGGGCGATTTGAACATCACCGTATCGGAGACGATCGCGGCCGCCATCAGTCCGGCCAGCTTCTCCCCCGGCATCAGGCCCTGCTCCTGGTACATGGTCGCCACGATGGTGGTTGCGGAGCCCACGGGCTCGTTGCGCATGAAGACCGGATAGCCCGTCATCACGTCCCCCAGGCGGTGGTGGTCGATAATGCCGATCAGCTCCGCCTGCTCCAGACCGGGCACCGACTGCCCCACCTCGTTGTGATCCACCAGCACCACGCGCTTGCGCCGCGGGCGCAGCAGGTGGTACCGGCTCAGCGCGCCGACCACACGCCCGTTCTCATCCAGCACGGGATAGCTGCGGTGGCGGCTCTGCAGCACCGTTTCGCGCACGTCGTCCAGGTAATCGTCCAGATGGAAGGTGACCAGCTCGTCCGTTTCCGCGATGCGGCTGACCGGGATCGCCTGGTACAGCAGGCGTGCCGCCCGGTACGCCTCGCAGGGGGTGGCGATCAGGCAGGTCTCCGCGCTGCAGTCGCGGTATTTTTCCGCCAGGGTGCTCTGGCACAGAATCACCGTACTGGCGGGCAGGGACAGGGCCTTCTCCAGCACGTCCTCCTGCTGTCCGCACACGATGATGGAGCCGGGCTTCACACCCTTCAGCGGCTCCCCCGCCGTGGGCAGCGCGATGACGACCTCGCCGGAGATCGTGTCAAACAACTGATCCTCGCTGTTCAGCACATGCCCCTCCAGCGCCGCCAGCACGTTGAACACCGGCACGTCGCGGACCACGGGCGTGCGGATGGAGTCCATATCGCTCTGGGCGATGCTGCCGGAGGTCACCACGCCGTACAGGGAGCCGTCCTCGTTGGTCACGGGCAGGATGCTGAAGCCATCCCCGTCCTTGAGCACCTCCCAGGCATGGCTGACAGGCACGTCCTTGCTGAGCAGGGGCGGCTGGTCGAACTCGATATCCCGCACCTGGGTGCGCACGTTGGCCAGGAACATCGGCGGCTCGAAGCCGAAGCGCTTCAGCAGAAACGCGCTCTCGTCGTTCAGGTGGCCAAGCCGCGCGGGCACATAGCCGTTATCGCCCAGCGCGTTCATCAGGCTGGCATAGGCGATGGCCGATACGATGGAATCCGTATCCGGATTGCGGTGGCCGCAGACGTAAGTTGTATTCATGGGTACCTCCCCAGGTTCTGTGCTTTCGGAAAACGCTGTTTTTATTCTGCCCTGCAGGGGATGCCATTGTATTCGCAGTAGTGAGGGCCAAGCCCCGTTTGGGACACGGTTACGGTCAATGCGGGACAGCCGTAAAACGCGAATTCACCGATCTGCCACACCCCGGCGGGGATATTGATTTCCAGCATGGCCCTGCAGTCCCAAAACGCAGCGTAACCGATTTTCTTCAGGCTTTCCGGCAGCTTCACGCCCGTCAGGCCTGTGCAGGCGTTGAAAGCGTACTCCTCAATGGTCTCAACGCTGCTGCCTACGACCAGGTCCTTCAGCTTAGCGCAGTTGTAAAACGCCCCGTGTCCGACTGTCTTGACCCCGTCAGGGATCACAGCCCGGGGCAGCTCCGGACAATCATAGAACAGATAAGGCGGGATGCCCGTCAGGCTGCCGGGGATCTCCGCCCGGCGCAGCGCATGGCAGTAGCTGAAAGCCGCCTCGTCGATGACTGACACGGTATCCGGTATCTCCACGGATTCCAGCCGCGAGCACGCAAAAAATGCATTGACGCCGATCCGCTCAGTACTGCCGGGAAGAATGACCTCCTTCAGATCCGTACAGTTGAGGAATGCGGATTCGCCGATCTCCACGATCCCTTCAGGCACCTGATAGCTTTCCCTGCCGCCGGCGATCGGATAATAAATCAGCCGCCGGTCAGCACGGCTGATCAGCGCGCCGTTCTCACAGGCGATATATTCATTCCCCGGTGAAACTGTGATCCCAGTTAGACGCGGACAATCCGCGAAGGGGTTCGAGCCCAGTCCTGTCAGGCTCGCGGGCAGTAAGACCGCAGTCAGACTGCTGCATCCGCAGAAGGCCGAGCTGCCCAGCGCGGACACCTTTTTCGGCAGTTTAACTGCCTTAAGGCCGGTACAGGCATAAAACGCGCCTTCCCGAATCACCAGAAGACTGTCCGGAAAAGTGACCTCCTCCAGGAAATAACAGTCCGTAAAGGCGTAATCGTCGATGATCTCGATGCCCTCCGGAACAGCGCATGCGGTCTGGTCCAGGCCCGGCAGGCAGGAGATCGCCCGGGCGTCTTTCCTTGAAATCAGGACGCCGCCTTCCACGTACAGGTCCGGATGCGCATCCGGAAGAATCACCGACGTCAGCGCCGGGCAGCTGATGAACGGGTTTTTCCCGATTTCGGCCAGGCTGCCCGGGAACTCGACAGCTGTGAGCGCTGTGCACTTGCCGAAGGCATAATCCTCAATCCGGACGACGCCCTCCGGCACCTTTACCCGCGTCAGGGCCTCATTGCCATACAGCGAAAACGTGCCGAGTGCGGTTACAGGATGCCCGTCGAGAACGTCAGGGACAGTGTAGTCCCCTGCGCCGCCCTTGATCCCGATGATCGTGACGGTCCCGTCCTGATAGATGACATAATCATAGACACAGCCGTCCACTTCCGTCGAAGACCTGGCTCCGATATCCCGAAGCTCAGACGACGCAGATATCTGCGAAAGCAGATCTGAAATGCCGTTTGCCGGCAGCTCGCCTGCATACTGCAGCGGTATCAGCGCCAGTATCAGTGAAAGCAGATAAACAGACAGCATGCTCAGCATTCCTCAACCACGATGCGCGTGCCCTCGACCCGGCTGACGCGGACGGTTTTTCCCTTGTCAATGAACTGGCCCTCGGATACCACGCTGACGCGGCGGTCGCCGAACAGGACGATCCCGGCCGGGCGGAGCAGCGTCTCCGCGACGCCGGTGTCGCCGACCTGCAGCGGGATCTCCGCCTTCACCGTTTCGCCGGTGGTGGTGCCCTCCTTCATGAACACCCGGGACCTGCTGAGCTTGCCCTTGGAGGCGGAACGGAGGGATACAGCCAGGCATATGACCACCAGGATGAGGACGGCGATCATCATCAGCGACCCGACCATGGCGCCGTAGTTGATCCACGTAAAGATGACCGCTCCTGACAGGAGCAGCATGCCGGACAGGCCCACAAAGCCGAAGCCGGGCAGGAACATCTCGATGACGATCAGCGCCAGACCGATCACCAGGCACAGGATGGTCGGCAGATTGTTGACGATAAACTCCATACGCGGTACCTCCTGAAATCGTAGATTGATTGTATCAGCCAAGTTCCGTCAGCTTATCCCGTACCTGCTTCAGGTCCTGCCAGGCCTCGCGCTTCTTCTGGCCGGTTTCGTCCCGCAGCAGGGCGGAAGGATGGTAGGTGGGCATGAACCAGATGCCGCTCTTCTGCACAAAGCGCCCCCTGTCGCGGGTAACGCGGAAATTTTCTCCCAGCGTATATCGCCCGGCGGTCGCGCCAAGCAGCAGGATGATCCGCGGCCGGACCAGCGCGACCTGCATGCGCAGGTACGGCAGGCAGGCGGCCGCCTCCTCCGGTTCAGGCACGCGGTTGCGCGGCGGCCGGCATTTGACGATGTTGCAGATATAGACCTCCTCGCGGCTCAAGCCGATGCTCTGCAGCATCTTCGTCAGCAGCTGCCCGGCGGGACCTACGAAGGCGAGTCCGCTGCGGTCCTCCTCGCACCCCGGGCCCTCTCCGATCAGCATGAGCCGGGCATCCGGATTCCCCTGGCCTGGCACCTTATGGTGGATCTCCCGGCAGAGCGGGCAGAGATCACATGCCCCGATCGCTTCGTGCAGCGAGTCCCAGCTGACTCTCATTGGATGCCTCCCAGCAGCGTCTTCAGAAACACGGTCACACTCTGGCGCACGAAAGAAAACATGCTGAACAGCAGCGCCAGCAGCGCGAACAGGACCACAGTGCCGATCAGCCAGGCGTAAAAGTCACCAACGCGGCTGAGGTTGCGCCAGAAGCGCAGCCTCTCCCTCCGGGTTTTTCTCTCCTCCTCGGCAAACGGATCGTACACAGCTCATTCCTCCAGCTGGGGCAGGATTCTCTGATACTCGCTCTCATAGGCGTGGGCGTTCTCAGACTTCTTCATGACCTGGGCGACCTCCTGCGCGGCCTTGGGGATCAGCTGCACGGTTCCCGCGCCGCCGATGCAGCCGCCGGGACAGGCCATGCCCTCCAGCAGGTAGCCGTTCAGCTTGCCCGCCTTCGCCCGCATCAGCATCTTGCGGCAGTCGTTCAGGCCCTCGGCGCGTTCCATATTGATCTCCCGGTCCGGCGCCATGTGCTTGAGACAGTTCATCACTGCGTCCGCCACGCCGCCGCTCACCGAGAAGCCCCGGCCGTCCGCGCTGGCGGAGGAGGGAACCTTCATTTCCTCCAGGGACGCGAAATCCACCTGCTTCGCCTCAAACATGCCCATGACCTCCTCGAAGGTCAGGACAAAGTCGATATCACTGCGGATGGAGCGGCGGCTGGCCTCCAGCTTCTTGGCCGCGCAGGGGCCGATAAAGGCCACCTTGCAGCCCGGATGCTCCTTTTTGATCAGGCGCCCGGTCAGCACCATGGGCGTCAGCGCCATGCTGATGCAGTCCGCGTGCTGCGGGAATTCGCGCTTGGCCATCACCGACCAGGCCGGGCAGCACGAGGTGCCCATGAACGGCAAGCGCTCCGGCACTTCCTTGAGGAAGTCCTCCGCCTCCTGAATGGTGCACAGGTCCGCGCCGATGGCGACCTCGACCACGTCCCGGAAGCCCAGCGCCCTGAAGGCCGCGCGCATCTTTTCGGGCGACAGCTCCTTGCCAAATTGGCCGGCGATCGCCGGCGCGATGGCCGCGTATACCGGCGTATCGCTGCGGATCGCCTGAATGCACTGGAAGATCTGTGCCTTGTCCGCGATCGCGCCGAAGGGGCAGTTGGCCAGGCACATGCCGCAGCTCACACACTTTTCCTGGTCGATATCCGCGCGGCCGTACTCGTCGCTGCGGATGGCTTTCATGCCGCACGCCACGGCGCAGGGCCGCTCCATGCGCAGGATGACTCCGTACTGGCAGACGCCCATGCATTTGCCGCACTTGATGCACTTGTCCTGGTCGATGTGGCACTGGCCGCGCTCAAAATAGATCGCGCCCTTCGGGCAGACCTGCCGGCAGGGCTGCGCCAGGCAACCCTGGCACTGGTCCGTGATATACACCTTGTTGTCCGGGCACTTATGGCACGCGAACTTGATGATGTTGATCAGCGGCGGCTGATAGTATTTTTCCGGATGCACGCACTCCTCCGCGCCCTGGGAGACCGGCGCGTGCTCGGTGACGTCGCGCAGCGGCAGTCCCATCGCAAGGCGCATGCGCTCCTTGACGATGGCGCGTTCCAGGAAAACGCTCTCGCGATAGGTCGACACCTCGCCGGGGATGATCCTGTAGGGGATATTCTCCATGTCCGACAAGTCCCCGTTGTAATCATACGACAGCCGCGCGACCTCCGAAAACACCATCTTGCGGATATCGTTGATCGACGTGTGGATGCCTCTCATGCCCATACTTGCGCGTCCTCCTGTCAAATATAATCCATCCACGGCAGGGCCTCGTCGTCCCGGCCGGTCAGGTGCCCCTCGGCGGAAAGCTGCGCGAAATCCTGCTGGCGCAGCGCCTCGTACAGCACCACTGCCACCGAATTGCTCAGGTTCAGCGACCGCGCCTCCGCCCGCATGGGAATACGGATGCAACGGTCATACACGCGGCTCAGCAGGGACTCGGGAAGGCCCTTCGTTTCGCACCCGAACACCAGCGCGTCGTCCGGACCGTAACGGACCTCTGTATAAGCCCGCGGCGCCTTCGTGGTCGCGAAGTGGTACTTTGTGTCCGGAAACAGCTCCATGAACCGCTCAAAGGATGGCAGCACACGGATACTGACCATGCTGAAGTAGTCGAGCCCCGCGCGCTTCAGGTACTTATCCTCGAGCCGGAACCCCAGAGGCTCGATCAGATACAGGTCCGTCCCGGTCGCCGCGCAGGTCCTGGCGATGTTGCCCGTATTCTGAGGGATCTCCGGGTTATAGAGGACGATCTTCATTCGTCCCCTCCCGCGAGCACCTGACGGAGCCCCAGCAGCTGGATGTCCGTCATGGCTTCCGTCAGGCGGTCCGGCAGGAACGTGAGCTCCCTCAGGTCCCGGCCCCAGATGTCCGCGTCCGCCAGCGCCGCGTAGCACAGGCTGTCGGCCTGCATATCCCAGCTCAGGCGGCTGAAGGAGCGCAGGGCCTTCTCATCCCGCGTAAGGCGCTGATGCGCCAGGGCCTCCTGCGGCAGGTAATAGCCCTGATCCTCTCCCCGCCTGACGCCCGTGAACAGCATGATCAGCATGGCGAAGGCCTGGATCATGCGCGGCGTCTTTTCGCTCATCAGGGGCAGGATATGCAGCGCCCAGCTGTCGATCAGCCCGTCCGCCAGGTCGCAGAGCTTGAGCGACGCCGGCTTGAAGGACAGGTAGCGGCAGGCCTGGATCACGGCTTCGTTGCGGCCCTCCTCCGGCATCTGCGGCATCAGCTCGTCCTGCAGCAGGTGCCCGAACCAGGGCCGGATCTCCGGGTCGTTCATGCAGTCCGCCACCGTTTCCAGCCCCATCAGGATGCCGACCGGGGTCAGCAGGCATTCCGTCCTCGCCTTCAGCATGACCTCGGCGCTGACGACAGAAAACTCTCTTACAGCCAATGGCTTCCTCCTCAGTGGCCGGTCCGTCCGGACCAGTCGATCCCCTGCGCTTCGGCGGGCTTGCGCGTCATGTACCGGTCCTTGTCCGCCAGATGCTTGACCAGGCGCCAGGTGACGACGAACATGGCGATCACATATACGATGAATACGGCGATCATGCCGCCCTGCTGCGTGTTGGTGGCGATGAAATCGAACGCGCCGTGCGCCAGGGCCGGCGTCAGCACCGCCAGGATCTTCGCCCACCGGGCTCTGTCTGTCTCACCCGTCAGGCTGTACTGCTTGGCCGCGCTGTACCACGCGCCCATGAACACGGAAAAGCAGATGTGCGCCGGGATCGAAACGATGCCGCGCATCAGCAGGACGCCCGCGCCGTAGCGGAACAGGTACATCACGTTTTCCGCCAGCGCGAAGCCGGCCGATACCGCCACCGCGTACACCAGGCCGTCGAACGTGCAGTTGAAGGCCTCATGGTCCCAGGTACGCAGGCGCAGCACGACGTACTTGCTGAATTCCTCCCCGATGCCGACGATCACAAACCACTGCAGCGCCTGGAAAAGCAGGCTTTTCTGGTCCGTCGCCCGGGTCAGGAGAAACAGGCCGAGCCCTTCCAGCAGCATCGCCAGCAGCACCGAAGCGGCGCCGAAGCCCACCAGCGACCAGATCAGGCGCGGCGGCTCCGCCTCCAGCTGATCCTTTTTCCGGACATACCTTAGCAGCAGCAGCGCCGGCACCACCGCCAGCAGGATCATCCTCAGAAGCGGCACAGTAAACACCAGCTGGAACAGCAATTCGATCAAAAACCCAATCACAGACGGCACCTCCGGACATCGGATTTTTCACCCGTATCATACCATAAGATAGGCATGCACGTCAAACGGGGCCATGGCCGCATCCTGCCTTAAATACAGCGGGTGATGTGGGTGCCCCTTCTTGCTCCGGGGGCCAAAGCTGACCCACTCCGCGTGATAACGTTCGGCTGCCCCGACCAGGTCCTCCAGCAGTTCCCTGAGGTAGGGCCGCTTCTCGATCATCATCCCCCAGGCCGCCCAGACCACCGGGCGCTCAGACAGGCACAGGGCGTATTCAAACGCGGAAACGTTGCCCTCGCGGAGGACCATAGGATAGTCCCGGGTCATGTCATTCGGGTCCGTTGCCCGCTGGGCGCACAGGTTCAGCATCATGAAGGAATCAAAGCCGTTCCTGAGGGCGATCCGCTCCACGCTCTGCAGGGTCGGATCCAGGTGGTCCGGCCGGGCGGTGGAGGGATTGATGCCGACGCAGATGAGCGGGTGCTCCCCGCGTGTGCCCAGCAGGTAGCGGTACTCGGTATAGGCCGGCGGCACGAACAGCCATTTCTCCACATCGTAATCGGTCTGTGGCTGCCGCGCCTGCTCCAAAGCAGGCAAAAAGGGCAGAATATCCATCTGCCCAAGCTCGCCGTGGGGTATATGCCGCCGCAGGACCGGCTCTGTCATTTCGCGGCCTCCGTCTTCGTCCTGCCGCTGAAGCTCAGCAGCTTGCGGTTGGTCGTACGTCGCGCCAGCGCGTTGCCGATGGTCTGCAGGATGATGACCGTCGCGAACAGGATCAGCACGCAGGCGTTGACGATGTCCTGGTGATTCTGGCCGTTGCCGTAGTTCAGCGCGAAGGAGCCAATGCCGCCCGCGCCCACCGCGCCGGCCATGGTGGTCAGGCCGATCAGGCTGATGGCGGTGATGGTAGTGGCGCGGATCAGGTCCGGCACCGCCTCATGCAGATACACGCGCAGGATGATGCCCAGGGTACTGGAGCCCATGCTGCGGGCCGCCTCCACCTTGCCGGGGTCCACGTTGGCCAGCGCCGCTTCCACCTGGCGGGTGAAGAAGGGCACCGTGCCGAAGACCAGCGGCACGATGGCGCCGGTGACGCCGATGGCCGTGCCCACCAGCGAGCGGGTGAACGGGATCAGGAAGATCAGCAGGATCAGGAAGGGGACCGAGCGGAATGCGTTGATGATCAGGTTCAGGATAAAGTGCACCGCCTTGTTCGGCTTGATGCCGTCCTTATGCGTGATCGTCAGCACCAGGCCCAGCAGGAGCCCCAGCACGAACGCGATGCCGCCGGCGATCAGGAACATGCTGACCGTCTGGTCCACGCTCTGCCAGAAGCGCTTCCTGTAGCTGTACAGATTCGGAGCGATATCTTTGATCCAGGCTTCCATTATGCCAGCCTCCTCACCTTGATCTGCGCGCGCTCAAAATGCCTGAGCGCCTTTTCCAGGTTCTCCGGCGTGCCGGAGAGCACCGTGACCATCCCGCCCAGCGGCGCGCCGTCGATGATATCCACGTTGGCCAGCACGATGTTCAGGTTGATGCCGCAGCTGCGGGACACCTCGGAGATGACCGACTCGCCCACGCAGTCGCGGTCGAAGGTCAGCCGCACCAGCATCTCGCCGGGCTTGATGCGGGTCAGGGGGTTGTCCTCCTCCAGCATCTTGTGCACACGGCTCAGCGGGGAGGCGGAGTTCACGAACCTGCGCGTGATCTCCTCCTTCGGATTGGCGAAGATATCGTACACGTTGCCTTCCTCGACCACATAGCCGTTTTCCATGACCGCCACCTTCTGGCAGATCGCCTTGATGACCGCCATCTCATGCGTGATCAGCACGATGGTGAGGCCCAGCGTCTGGTTCAGGGAGCGCAGCAGGGTCAAAATGGATTCTGTGGCCTCCGGGTCCAGCGCGCTGGTCGCCTCGTCACTCAGCAGCACGCTGGGCTTGTTGGCCAGCGCCCGCGCGATGGCGACGCGCTGCTTCTGCCCGCCACTCAGCTGGGAGGGATAGACGTCCCGCTTATCGGTCAGGTCCACCAGCTCCAGAAGCTCCATGACCCGGGCCTCGATATCCTTCCGGCTCATGCCGCTGTAGCGCAGCGGGTAGGCGATATTATCGAAGACGGTACTGCGGTCCAGTAGGTTGAAGTGCTGGAAGATCATGCCCATGCCCCGGCGCATCCGGCCCAGGTCGCGCTCGCTCAGCCTGGTGCGCCCGTTCTCGATCACGATCTCCGGGTTATCGTTGATATGCAGGATACCGCTGTCCGG
Organism: uncultured Eubacteriales bacterium; assembly: GCA_902760595.1. Classification (GTDB taxonomy): domain Bacteria; phylum Bacillota; class Clostridia; order Christensenellales; family Aristaeellaceae; genus UBA4246. The sequence continues at coordinate 10,421 of CACWHI010000012.1, read as the reverse complement.
CATTTCCAGCAGGTTCAGGCAGCGGACCAGCGAGGATTTTCCCGCGCCGGAATACCCGATGATCCCGTAGATCTCGCCGTCATGGATGGTCAGGTTCACGTCGCGCACAGCGCTGACGTCGCCCGTTTTCAGGTGATAGGTCTTGTTAAGTTTCTTGATTTCGATCACTGTACTGTCTTCCTTATCGAATCGTTTTCATGAAAAGCCGCGTGACGGCATTTTCGCCGTCACGCGGGGATGCGTTCAGCTTATTTCGCGGGGCCAACCAGTTCCTTCAGCGCGTCGAGGGAATCCACCTTCTTGGAATAGAGGCTCAGCGGGGCGATCAGGGTATCGCCGATGACTGTCAGGTCGTAGCCGTTGGCGTCGATCTCCTTCTGCAGGTAGGCCTTGTGCTGGAAGGCGTTCAGGTCGATATCGCCGCTGTTCAGGGCCTCGTTGGGGAGGTTGTAGGCGTCGAATTCCACCAGCTCGATGTAGATGCCCGCGTTTTCATCGTCCAGCACCTTTTGCACGGCGAACCACTGGTTGTTGTTCGCGCCGCAGACGCCCACCTTGACGACGGTCTTGCCGGCGGGATCGGATTCGTAGTTGTTCAGCTCATCGGCGAAGCCCTCTTCCACCGTGTATTCCGCTTCATAGGGGAAGGCGGGGAAGAAGGTCTCCTTGTAGTTCTCGATCAGGAACTGGGCCACCAGCTGGGTCTGGTACGCGGCCACGATCTTTTTGTAGACCTCGTTGTCCTTGTCCGCGGTGCGGGCCACGATGATGTTCACGAAGGGGTTCTCCGCACCTTCGTCCTGCTTTTCGATGATCAGGGCGTCACGGGAGGGCACCAGGCCGTAGGGCACGGCGTAGGTGCCGTTGATGGTGCTGGCGGCGAACTCGTCCAGCGTAGAGGTCAGGGTGTTGGCGGAGACGGGCGTGATCTCGATATCATACAGGTACTTGGTCACATCCTTGATTTCCGGACTGAAGCCGGCGGCGGGATCGACCTCGATCAGGCCGGCGGTTTCCAGCAGCTTGATGGCGCGGGCCAGGTTGGTGGCGTCGTCCGGCACGCCGATCTGCAGCGTATCAGCAAGGGCGGTCAGGGAAGCGAGCGACAGGGACAGGACCAGCAGAACAGTCAGCAGCTTTTTCATGGAAATTCTCCTTTCGATCTCACTCATTTAATTTGAGGAAAAAATGACTCGATGCTTTGGATACCGCGCCGGAGCCGCATTCGGTCCAGCACCCCGCCGATCCGGATCATGATTCAGCCTCCTTAAATGAAAAACAGACACCTTTTGCGGCGCCTGTCATCAAAGAAGGGATCCCTTCCGGATCATCACATCGGGCGGCAGCCGCAAGCAAGCAAACAACGGCCCATGCACATCTGCATGTCCGCGCGACGCATGCCCATCATAGCGTTCAGCTTCATGTCGGCTGCTCCTTTCCTCTGGAATGCAAATAAATTAACACAATTCTGCGCGGATGTCAACGTGTTTTTTTCCGTTTCCTGTATTTCAGATGTTTTTGTCCGCTTCCGCTTTTTCGCAGGCGCGTTTGATAAATGTATCCACCGCGTCGGCCAGGGCCGTTTCGCAGCCGACACCGCGCTGGCGGGCGAGATCCACACAGGCGAACAGCAGCTCTCCCGCCAGGCGGTGTGCGTCCCGGTCATCTCCGGCGCCGTTCATAAGGCCCTGGAGCGCGTCTAAGATACGCTCGCGCGCTGCATCGGTGTCCTGCGGCGCGGCGGTCCCTGCCTTGCGCAGGGCCTTCTGCGCGCGCATCAGCGGCGGCAGCGAGGCGGGGATATCGCTCAGCACATCGGCGAGTTCCTTCTGGCCGCGCTCCTGCCGCTTGATCGCCTCCCAGTTCTCGCTCACCGCGTCGGCGGTATCCGCGCGGACATCGGAGAAGATATGGGGGTGGCGATGGATCATCTTCCGGCAGATCGCGGTGGTAATATCGCTCAGGGTCAGCGTGCCGTACTGGTCGCCGATATTGGCCTGGAAAACTACCTGCAGCAGGACGTCACCCAGTTCGTCCGCCGTATGCAGCCAGTCCTCCTCCCGGATCGCCTGGGTGACCTCGTAGGCCTCCTCGATCAGGTAGGGCCGCAGGGATTCGTGCGTCTGCGCCCGGTCCCAGGGACAGCCGCCTGGCGCGCGGAGAATGCCCATGATGCGTACCAGGTCCAGCACCGTATAGCGCTCCTTCTGCCGTAGCGGCTGGGGCGCGATGTACAGGGCCGCCGTATGATCATACCGGCGCTGGCGGTCCAGGTCCTGCAGCGCGATCGGCTTTCCCACGTATTCGCCGTTTTCCGTCGGCGCGTACCACACACACGGGCAATCCGCGCCGAACCAGTCGATCATCGCCAGCTTGATCTCCCCCGCCAGCAGCGCGCTGTCGATTTCCACGATCAGCAGCGGCTCGTCGCCGAGCGCGTCTGGCAGCGCGTCCCCGGCGCACATCCTCGCGTCCGGATGCGCCTGCCGCAGACGGTCGAACATGCCGACGCCCGGAAGCACGCGCGCCGCGTCCGGCGCCTTTTCCGTGAGCATGCGGACGCTCTCGTCCCACTGCGCGTCCAGCACGGCGTACACCAGCGGCATCTGCTCCGCCGCTTCCAGCACGGCGCCGGCCAGAGCGTCGTTCAGGCTGTCGAAGTCCTCGGCGTTCTCGTAGAAGGCGTCGAGGGAGGTGAAGCGGATCCCCCGCTCCTCCAGGTACGCGGCCACCGGCGTGCGCGCCGTGCGCAGGATCACGCGGGGAGCCTCCTTCATCGCCTCCATGGCGTCCAGGGTCAGTCCCCCGGCGCTGGCGCCGAGCGTAACGACCGTGATCGTGTTCATGCCTGCGCGCTCCTTTCGTTTCTGGACAGCCAGACGGTCAGCACCGCGATGTCCGCCGGCGATACTCCCGGGATGCGCGACGCCTGGCCGAGTGTGGCCGGCTGCTGGCGGCTGAGCTTCTGCCGCGCCTCAATGCGCAGCCCCGAGATCTCCTGATAGGGCAGGTCGGGGGGCAGCGCCTTCTTTTCCATGGCGCGGGCCTGGGCGATCCGGGCCTGCTCCTTGCTCAGATACCCTTCGAACTTGATCTGCAGCTCCGCCTCTTCCACGGCCGCCGGCAGGTATTCGCCCCAGGCCTCCGGCACGATCAGGTGCTCCTCCGGCCGCCTGAGCAGGGCGTCCATATGCCCCAGCCGGATGCGTCGGATCAGCTCGTCGATCTGCGCCGCCTTGCGCTCGGTGCGGCGCATGCGCTCGTCCGTGGCCAGGCCGAGCCGGCGGGATAGCTCCGTCAGGCGCAGGTCCGCGTTATCCTGCCGCAGGTACAGCCGGTATTCGGCGCGGCTGGTCATCATGCGGTAGGGCTCGTCCGTGCCCTTGGTGGTCAGGTCGTCCGTCATGACGCCGATGTACGCCTGGTCCCGGCCCAACGTGAAGGGCGCTTCGCCGCGGAGGTAGGTGACGGCGTTCATGCCGGCGATCAGGCCCTGGGCGGCCGCCTCCTCGTAGCCGGAGGTGCCGTTGATCTGGCCGGCGGTAAACAGGCCGGGCACCTGGCGCACGCCCAGGCCGGCGTTGAGCGCGGTCGGATCGATGCAGTCGTATTCGATGGCGTAGGCCAGCCGGGTCAGCACCGCCCGGTGCAGACCGCGGATAGAGCGGTACATGGCTACCTGCACGTCCCTGGGCAGGCCGCTGGACATGCCCTGGATATACCATTCGGGATAATCGACGCCTTCCGGCTCGATAAACAGCTGGTGCCTGTCCTTGTCGGCAAAACGGATGACCTTGTCCTCGATCGAGGGGCAGTACCTGGCGCCGGTGGAGTGCAGCTTGCCGGAATACATCGGCGCCAGATGGATGTTATCGCGGATGATCTCATGCGTCCGCTCGTTGGTCCAGGTCAGGTAGCACACAGCGCGGTTGGCGGGCGGTATGTCCGTCATGAAGGAAAAGGGCGTCACCGGCTCGTCGCCGGGCTGGATCTCCATCTCGTCAAAATCGATGCTCCGGGCGTCCACGCGGGCGGGCGTACCCGTCTTGAAGCGCCGCAGCGTCAGTCCGCAGTCCAGCAGCGAAGCGGAGAGGCGGTTGGCCGGCAGCAGCCCCTGGGGCCCCTGGTCCCACATCTGATCCCCGATGATGATTTTGCTCTTCAGATAGACGCCGGTGCAGACCACCACGGCGGAGCATTCGATCTCCCCGCCGTCCTGCGTCCGGACGCCCGATACTCGGCCGCCGGCGACCAGGATCTCCGTGGCCTCCGCCTGGATGACCGTCAGGCGCTCCTGGCTGAACAGGGCCCGCAGCATCCGCAGGTGGTAGGCGCGCTTGTCCTCCTGCGCGCGAAGGGAGCGCACCGCAGGGCCCTTGCCGGTGTTCAGCATCCGGCCCTGGATCAGCGCATCGTCCGCCGCCATGCCCATCTCGCCGCCCAGCGCGTCCACCTCGCGGACGAGATGTCCCTTCCCCGTGCCGCCGATGGACGGATTGCAGGGCATCAGCCCGACTGATTCCAAATTCAGCGTGAGCAGCACGGTGTCCATGCCCATCCGGGCCGCCGCCAGCGCCGCCTCACAGCCGGCGTGTCCCGCGCCGATGACCGCGATCTGTGTCTTCATACATTCTCCCAAATCCCCGGGAACGCCCGGATGACAATATGCTGCCGCCCGCCGTGTTGCCGCTGACAGTGCCCGGCGAACAGCCCTATAATGATAACGAATCCGTTAAAAAGTTTCAAGTGCCTGGGCAAAAAAGGGGCAACAATGGGACGCGGGGTTGTTTTATCCACCATCAATGACTATAATATCAGCATATCAGAAGTTAGGGAGGAATGAGTATGGAGGCTGCGAAAACATACAGGCAGGCCAGACTGAAAAAACACCTGACTTACGATTTCTGGAAATATCTGCTGATCATCGCGCTGTGCTGGTTCGTGTGGGATCTGCTGTATACCACGACCGCCTACCGCTCTCCCCAGAACAAGCGCATCGACGTCATGATCATGAGCGCTACCGCCTCGGACGAGGTCGTCGGCGCGTTCCTGAAGCCCATCTGGGAGGAAGCCACCCCTGACATGGAACTGGTGGAAGGGCTTTCCCTGCTGCCGGGCGGGCCGGACGACTATTACTCCAATATGAACCTGACCGTCAAGCTGTACGCCGGCGAGGGCGATATCTATCTCCTGCCGCACGACGTTTTCAAAAACCTCGCGCTGGGCAGCGCGTTCGTCAGCCTGGATCAGTATATCGCCGACGGGCGCATCAATATCGAGGGCCTGAACGTGGACAAGTGCCGCCTGACCATCGTGGACGAGGAGAAGGGCACTGCCACGACCGCGCTGTACGGCATCCCCACCGACAGCCTGTACGGCTTCATGGATGGGATGCAGTTCGACAACCGCAACGCCGTCATGTGCATAGCCGTCAACAACGGCAACGACGAAAACGTGGTCACCTTCTTCAACGCCCTGCTCCAGGCCGGACGCGGAGAAAAGCCGGAATGGCTGGAGGAAGCGGAGGCGGCGTCTTGAACCGGGAAACAGAAGCGCGGACGCGGCCCATCGGCATGTTCGACAGCGGCGTCGGCGGCCTGAGCGTGCTGGGCGAGGCGGTCCGTCAGCTCCCCCATGAGGATTTCATCTATTACGGCGATAACGGGCACGCGCCTTACGGCACCAAGCCGCCCGAGACCGTGCGAAAGCTGGCGTTCGACGTGATCGAACGTCTTCTGGTGCAGAATGTCAAGGCGGTCGTCATCGCCTGCAATACCGCCACCGCCGAGGCCGCGAAGGAGTTGCGCGAGCACTACAGCATCCCCATCATCGGGATGGAGCCCGCGCTCAAGCCCGCCGCGGAGATGGAGGGCGACGGGCTTCGCCTGGTGTTGGCGACCCCCGGCACCCTGAGCAGCGAAAAATACGCGCGGCTTTACGCGCGCTTCGGCCAGAACGCCGTGTCGCTGCCCTGTCCCGGCCTGATGGACTTCGTGGAGGCCGGCGACCGCGGCTCCCCCGCGCTCAGGGATTACCTCAAGTGCCTCCTCAGCCCCTATCTCGACCGGCAGGTCACTGCCGTCGTACTCGGCTGTACGCATTATCCATTCATCCGCTCACTGATCGCGTCCTACTTTCCCCTATCCACCCGGATCGTGGACGGCAACGCCGGCACAGTCCGCCAGCTTGGCCGCGTGCTCGCGCAGCGAGGGCTGCTGAATCCGACAGGCGAAGGCTCCGTCGCCCTGCAGACCAGCGGGGACAGTCATACGCTCAATTTGATGCGCCGGATGTTCGAGGAAGCAAAAGCGATCCGATAATGTCATCAACACAAAAGGGGAACGGCTCAGCCGTTCCCCTTTTGTGTTGCTTTCTCTGTTACTCAGCGATCGCCTTCTGGTAGCGCTCGAGGCCCTTGGCGTAGATGCCCATCAGCTCTTCAAGGCCCATGCGGTTCAGGGTCGCCACATAGGTGTCCCAATCCTTTTCGATGTCGGCATCGCCGGTCACGAACTTGGCGCGCATATCGGACACGTAGGTGTTGATATCGCCCTCCAGGATCGCCAGGCGGTCATATTCCTCATCACTGTAGTTGAAGCTGCCCCAGGCTTCCTTGTCCAGGCGGTACTTGATGCGCTCCGCGCAGACGGAGGATTCCATCGGGGTGTACATGTTGTTGCCGAAGGTGGCGTCGTTATAGATAGAGGGGTTGTCCGCGCCGCCCCACGGGACGTACAGGCCCAGCACTTCCTCGTTGATCAGGCCGTCGGGGTTGTGCTGTACATAGTCGTTGTACCACGGCAGGCCATTCTCGTCGAACTCATAGGTCTCATGCTCGAAGCCCATGAAGTACAGGTTGACGCCCTCGGTGGAATAGAAGTAGTCGAAGAACTGGAGCGCTTCCTTGATATGGTCGCAGTTCGCGGTGAAGAAGGTGTTCTGGGTGCCGATCTCGTAGCCGATATCGGCGTTGAACTGGTAGCCGTCCGGGCCCTTGAGCATAGTGTTCATGCCCACGTAATTCTCACGGTTGTTCGCGCCCAGGTAGTGCAGGCTGCCCTTGCCGATCAGCACTCGGTTCTGCTCGCCCACAGCGGTCATGTTCTTGATGCTGGAAGAGAAGATTTCCGGATAGATCAGGCCTTCCTGATACAGGTCCTTCACGTAGGTGATCATCTTGCGATAGCCGTCCGAGGTGGGGATGAAGCGGAGGTTGCCGTTTTCATCGTCGTCCAGGTACTGGCTGCCGCGGCCGCGGGTGTTGATGCCGAACGCGCCGCCGAACATACGGATCAGGCCGGCGAAATTGGTGCCGATCAGGCCGACCTCGTCCTTCTCGCCGTTGCCGTTCAGATCGGAATCGCGGAACTTGATCAGCAGCTGCTTGAATTCCTCGGTGTCGGCAGGCACCTCGTCATAGCCCAGCGCCTTCAGCCAGGCCTCGTGTACGAACAGCGGCGGGGTCACATAGTTGGTGGCGTAGTAGAGCTGCGCCATGCCGTAGATTTCGCCGTCGTTCATGGTCACATACGCCTTGAGGGCGGGGTTGTGCTGGATCTGGTAATAATAATGGGGTGCGTACTCCTCCAGCAGGTCGGTAATCGGAACGATGATGCCGTCCGCCGCCAGCTGCATGACCTCAGCGTTGCTGATGCCCACGCGGTAGATCACGTCGGGCAGCTGGTCGTCCGGGCGGGTCAGCATCAGGGAGAATTTCTCACTGATGTCGCTGTCCGGGTAGGCTTCATACTGGAAGCTGACATTGGTCAGTTCCTTCATGTAGTCCCAGATCTTCAGGTTCTGGAAATCGGTGCGCTTGTAGTACAGGTCGGTCGTAAAGGCAGTCATCTCGATGGGTTCCTCAGAAATGGGGAACTTTCCCTGGAAGGGAATGGCGTCGTTGACAGCCAGGGCGTTCGCGCCGACGGACATCAGGATGCCCAGGGCGAGTACCAGAGCGAGCAGTTTCTTCATACAGAAAACCTCCTTGTTTTTATATCAGGCCCTCCGGCCTTGATGACCCATTTGAGCGATCTCGTTTACCCTTTGACCGAGCCGATCATCACGCCCTGTACGAAGTACTTCTGCAGGAAGGGATACAGGATCAGCACCGGCACGCAGGAAACAATGATCAGCGCGTACTTCATCGTTTCGCTCAGCAGCATGCGGTTGTAGGTGTTGCCGATTTCAGAGAAGCTCTCCTCCGACGCCTGGTTCTGGATCAGGATCGCACGCAGGATCAGCTGCAGCGGATAACGGTTCTGGTCGGACAGGTAGAGCAGTGCGTTAAAATAGGAATTCCAGTGGGACACGGCATAGTACAGCACCATGACCGCCAGGATCGGCTTGGACAGCGGCAGGATCACGGAGCCCAGGATGCGCAGGTGGCTGGCTCCGTCCACCACGGCGGCCTCCTCCAGCTCGCGCGGGATGGAGGTGCTGAAGAAGGTGCGCATGATCATCACGTTGTACACAGACAGCGCCGTGGGCAGGATCATCACCCAAAAGGTGTCCAGGATGCCCAGGTCGCTGATGATGATGTACGTCGGGATCATTCCGCCGGAGAAGAACATGGTGAACACCATCATGGCCAGCCCGAAGCCCTTGCCCTTCAGCTTGGGCCGGGACAGCGGATAGGCGGCGCAGATGGACATCAGGATGTTGAGCGAGGTGCCAGCCAGCGTATACAGGATGGTGTTGCGGTAGCCGGTCATGACCTGACTGTTCTTGAATACCAGGCGGTAGCTTTCCAGGTTTGCCCTGACAGGCAGGAAGGATACATTGCCCGCAATGACCTCCAGCGGGTCGCTGAAGGACGCGATCAGGACGAAATACAACGGATACAGGATGATGACCAGCACCAGCGCCAGCAGGATATAAACACACCAGTCAAACACCCGGTCCCCCGTGGAGCGGGGCTTGCGGGTATTCTGTACCCGGGGCGCGTCTTTGCGGATCGTTTTCTGCATCTTTCGCGCCTCCTTTACCACAGGCTCGTCTCGCCGACGCGGCGCGCAGCAGTGTTCACCGCCACCAGCAGCACGCAGTTGACCACGGAGTTGAACAGGTTGACCGCCGTGGAATAGCTGAAATCGCGCTTGGTATCCTTCGCGCCGAAGCCCTGACGGTAGACCAGGGTGGAAATGACGTCCGAGGCGGAGCGGTTCAGGTCGTTCTGCAGCAGGAACACCTTTTCAAAGCCGACGTTCATCAGCGTGCCACAGCTCATGATCAGCAGGATGATGATAGTGGGCTTGATGCCGGGCAGGTTGATGTGCCAGATGCGGCGCAGGCGGCCCGCGCCGTCGATCATGGCCGCCTCGTGCAGCTGCGGGTCGATGCCCGAGAGCGCCGCCATGTAGATGACCGCGTCCCAGCCTGTATACTGCCAGGCCGCGGACCAGACATAGATGGATTTGAAGTAGCCGGGGATGCCCATGAAATACTTCTTTTCCCCGCCCAGCAGCACGATAAGCCGGTTGATGAAGCCCGAATCCGGCGACAGGAACAGGATAACCATGGAGCACATGACCACGGTGGAGATGAAATACGGCGCGTAAGTGACCGTTTGCACCGTGCGCTTGAACCACTTGGTCTTGACCTCGTTCATCAGCAGGGCCAGGATGATGGGCAGCGGCGTGCGGACGATCAGGGAATAGATGCTGATCGCCAGGGTATTATAGATGACCTCACCGCAGTAATAGCTGTTGAAGAAGCGCTGGAAATGGGTCAGGCCGACCCACTTGCTCCCCCAGATGCCCTTGCGGAAGGAATAGTTTTTGAACGCGATCTGGATGCCGAACATCGGCGCGTAGCAGAAAAGCAGGTACCAGATCGTCGTCGGCAGGTGGAGCAGGAAAATCTCCAGATTGTCAAACGACGAGCCCGTACTTCCCTTTCCCTTTTTCTTGGCCGGCTTCACGGTGTGTAGGCTCACGGAACAGTCCTCCTTTGAAAAATGGAATAAGGACAGGGTATAACCCTGTCAGAAAAAACCATATCACAGTTCAGGGCATTTATAAAAGAAATTCATTTCAGCCCAGAAACTACATTTACGAGAATAATAATATTACAATTCGATTGTTTTTGCAAGCTTTTTGGAAAAAAATGACAGTTATTAATCAGACGGCCTGCATTACAGCGCGTGCTCCCTGGTAAAGGCCACCAGCTCGTCCGCCGTGGTGAAGGCCAGCCCCGTCACCGTGTCCGCGCAGCCGTAATAGATGGCAATCCGGCCGGTCGCCGCGTCCGCCATCGCGGCACAGGGGAAGGTCACGTTGGGCACGTCCCCGACGCATTCATAGATCTCCCAGGGCGCCAGGATGTAGTCCGCCGTCCGGGCAATGACCTTCCAGGGCTCCTCCAGGTCCAGCAGCGCGCAGCCCATCCGGTACACGAACCCGTTGCAGGTATTCAGCACC
>CACWHI010000011.1 GCA_902760595.1 uncultured Eubacteriales bacterium | reverse complement strand
AACGGGGGAGATCCTTCGCGGACGGCCGCGCTTCGCTTGGCCTGCTCAGGATGACAACGCTTGATGAGTCTGAATTGATTTGGTGTAGCAATTGAAATGCAGTTCATTCAGGCTACCTTGTCATCCTGAGCCGCTCCTCCCACGCCAGAGGGGCGAGCGAAGGATCTCCTTTCCAGAGACGTTATAGGAGGCAAGCGGTGGACGAATGCCAGCAATAGGGGAGATCCTTCGCGGACGGGTTCGCTTTGCTCGCCCTGGTCAGGATGACAACTATGGTGTAAATGGCACTGTCGAGCATTCAAACAGGCAATTCGCGCCACTGAGGATTCTTCGATTCTACCAGCGCGTTCTTCTTATCACGTTTCCAGCCCTTCAGCTGTTTTTCACGTGCGGTTGCTGTGCGGATGTCCTGATAATACTCTACATAAACGAGCTTGTGCACATTGTACCTTTTTGTGAAGCCTTCAACAATGCCATTCTTGTGCTCTGATATCCGGCGGCGCAAATCATTGGTGACGCCGATATACATGACGTTGTTATAGTCGTTGGTCAGGATGTATACATAGAAATTATAAGCATTCATGGATGGATCCTTGACGCTTCACAGATACGACCGGTCAGCCGCGCACTTCCTTCAGTACCGCCGCCGTCCTGGCCGGCAGGTAGTAGGTGAAGCCGGGGCCGTAGCTGGGATCGGTGTGGGCGGTGTAGACGTAGTCCTCGCTGATGCGCTCCTGACCGCCGTATTCCTCGCGGTCGCTGGAGAATACGGTGATCCACCGGGATCTGAGCGGCACGGAAATGAAGTGATCCGGCTGGGAGACGCTGGGGTGCAGGTTGAACAGGAAGATGAAGCCCTTGCGGCGGAACACGATCAGCTTCTTCTGCTGGTCGACCCACAGCGGCTCGGCGGCCTCGCCCAGCAGGCCGTTTTCGCGCATGAAGTGGACCATGTCCCGGTCGAACTGGTTCAGCCAGCTGTATTTCAGGAGGCCGTTGTCGCTCAGGCTCCACTGGCGGCGGGCATACTTGTAGCTCCAGCCGTTGCCCTCGCGCGGGAAGTCGATCCATTCCGGGTGCCCGAACTCATTGCCCATGAAGTTCAGGTATCCGTCCTTGGCGGAGGACAGGGTGATGAAGCGGATCAGCTTGTGGTAGTCGATGGCGTTGTCGATGACGGGGGAATGGTACGGGCGGTTCATGCCGGTATACATCTCCGCGTCGGCCAGCCGGAAGATGATCGTCTTGTCGCCCACCAGCGCCTGGTCGTGGGATTCGGCGTAGCTGATGTTCTTCTCCTTCGGCCGGGAGGTCGTCAGCTCGTACCAGAGCTTGCCCATGTCCCAGTCCTCCATGCGGCTTTCCTTGATCAGCTTGATCCAGTAATCCGGGATGCCCATGGCCAGGCGGCAGTCAAAGCCGATGCCGGCGTCCCCGACGGGCAGGCACATGCCGGGCATGCCGCTCATCTCCTCGGCGACGGTGAGGGCGCAGGGGTTCACCTCGTGGATCAGCGCGTTGGCCAGCGTCAGGTAGACGAGGGCGTTCAGGTCCGTGTTCATGGAATAATACATGCTGTAATCGGTGAACGCCTCGCCCAGGCCGTGATTCACATAGATCATGGAGGTCACGCCGTCGAAGCGGAAGCCGTCGAAGTGGAATTCCTCCTGCCAGTACTTGAGGTTCGAGAGCAGGAAGTGCAGCACCTCGGTCTTGCCGTAGTCGAACAGCCGGGTGTTCCAGGCAATGTGCCAGCCGCGGCCGCCTTCGAGGAAGTACTGGCCGTCCGTGCCGTCCTGTTGGTTGAGGCCCTCGCCCACATTGGGGCAGGCGTGGGAATGCACCACGTCCAGCAGCACGTGCAGGCCCAGGGCGTGCGCCTTGTTGATCAGGTAACGCAGGTCGTCCGGCGTGCCGAAGTGGGAGGAGGGCGCGAAGAAATTGGTCACCTGGTAGCCGAAGGAGGCGTAATAGGGATGCTCCTGGATCGCCATCAGCTGTACGGCGGTATAACCGAGGGAAGCGATGCGCGGCAGGGTATTGTCCGCAAACTCGCGGTAGGTGCCTTTGCCCTCCTTCTCGGTGGCCATGCCCACGTGGGCTTCATAGATCAGGGGGGGCTCCACGGGGGATTTCTTGAAGAAATCGCCGTCCGTCCATTGGAAGGGCTCGTCCGGCGCCCAGATCTGGCCGGCCAGCACATGAGTGACAGGGTTCAGCACGGCGCGGCGGATATAGGCGGGCACGCGGTCCATCAGCCGGCCGTTCTTCTCCACCACGATCTTGACGTACTGCTGGTGTTTGAGCGCGTCGCGCCCCTCCAGCCGGATCTCCCATACGCCTTCGGGGCCGAGCTTTTCCAGCGGATGCGTGTCCTTCTTCCAGCCGTTGAAATCGCCCATCAGGAATACCCTGTCCGCGCCGGGCAGCCACTCTCGGAAGACCCAGCCTGTTTCCGTGCGGTGGAAGCCGAAATACATGTACCCGTCCGCGAAGCTGGACAGGTCCTGCTTATCGCCCATCAGGCGCTTCGTCGTTTCGTTGACGCGGTTGAGCCTGAGCATGATGTCCTGCTTAAAGGCGTTCAGGCTGGGGTCGATGTGCAGCAGACGGTCACAGGCGCGCTCGGGATAGGTCAGCATTCGAGTTTCCTCCAATCAGTATCATTGATGCCCGAATGAGCGGACATACGGTGCTTTTTCCGTGGGAAAAGGACATACCTCAATAAACTAAATTATATCGTAAGAACGTTTATTGTCAATATTCAAAAGATGCGTTTTACATAAACACAAAAACGGCAGAGGCCGCGAAAGCCTCTGCCGTAAAAACGACGATTGATTACTGAGCGGTGCGGTTGAGGATGGTCTCCTCGTTCTTGGTGTCCTTCTCGAAGAAGTGCAGACGGCTGGTGTCCAGCGCGACCACGGTGTCATCACCGGTGCGGGTCTTGGTGCGCGGATCGACGCGGGCGATGACGTTCTCTTCCTTGTTCTCCTTGCCGGAGGTGGAGAAGTACAGGTAGGTCTCGGCGCCCATCAGCTCGGTCACTTCGACATGGACCTTGATGGTGCTGTCGGGATGCGCGGCCACGAACTCGGGATCGTCGTCGATATCTTCGGGACGGATGCCCATGGTGACTTCCTTCTGCAGGTAGCTCTCATCCTTGAAGCGGCGGAGGATCTCCTTCGGGACCGCGATGGCGTTCTCACCGAACACGGCGTAGGTCTTGTCGCCCTGCTTGGAGAAGTGGACGTCGAAGAAGTTCATCTGCGGGCTGCCAATGAAGCCGGCCACGAACTTGTTGGCGGGATAGTCGTAGTTGTTCTGCGGGGTATCGGTCTGCTGGATGACGCCGTCCTTCATGATGACGATACGGGAGCCCATGGTCATGGCCTCGGTCTGGTCATGGGTAACGTAGATGAAGGTGGTCTGCAGGCGGTTGTGAAGCTTGGTGATCTCAGTACGCATGGCGACACGCAGCTTGGCGTCCAGGTTGGACAGCGGCTCGTCCATCAGGAAGACCTTCGGCTCACGCACAATGGCGCGGCCCAGGGCGACGCGCTGGCGCTGACCGCCGGACAGAGCCTTCGGCTTACGGTTGAGCAGGTGCTCGATGTCCAGGATGCGGGCGGCTTCTTCCACGCGCTGCTTGATCTGATCCTTGGGGGTCTTGCGCAGCTTCAGGCCGAACGCCATGTTGTCAAACACGGTCATGTGGGGATACAGGGCATAGTTCTGGAACACCATGGCGATGTCGCGGTCCTTCGGCGCGACGTCGTTGACCAGCTTATCGCCGATGTACAGCTCGCCTTCGGAGATCTCTTCCAGACCGGCGACCATGCGCAGCGTGGTGGACTTACCGCAGCCGGAGGGGCCGACCAGAACGATGAATTCCTTATCCGCGATCTCAAGGTTGAAATCGTCAACGGCCTTTACGCCGCCGGGATAGATCTTGCTGATGTGCTGCAAAGATACATTTGCCATGGGAATCTTCCTCCTTCAGTTTCAGATCATTGAAGTGCTCAGGCGGTCGCCCACCTTTTTCAACTGCCCACATTATATCGGTTTCCGACCAAAAAAGCTATTGACGGGATTCACAAAAATTGCGCTGGGCGTTTGTGCAGGAGGACGAGAACGGGAAGAGCAAGCCGGAACGCTAAAGGTCGAAGGGAGAAAGTAGGAAGGAGGAAGGAGGAAGTAATAAATGTCATGCAGTGGCAGAGCAGCACACACGAGTATAACTACTTTCTACTTCCTAACTCCTACTTCCTACCTTATAGTCTGCTTTTCCCAAAATTTGAGTTGAAAACTGTAAGGATATTCGTGTATAATACGGTCTGCTGCAAAGCGATTTGCGGCCTTTTCGCGTGCTGCGGTAGCGCGGCGCGCGGTATCATCATGTCTTTACAGCGGAGGAATTATGCGGGCGATCGTGGGACTGGGAAATCCCGGGGACAAATACGCGCATACCAGGCACAACGCGGGGTTCGATACCCTGGACATCCTGAGCATGCGCCTCAATACGCCGATCAAGAAGCTGAAATGCCACGCGACCATCGGGGAAACCGTGATCGCGGGGGAGCGCGTGGCGCTGATCAAGCCGCAGACTTTTATGAACCTGAGCGGCATGACGGTCAGCGAGGCGCTCAGCTGGTACAAGCTGGAGCCGAAGAATATGCTGCTGATCGTGGACGACATCGACCTGCCCTTCGGCCAGGTGCGCCTGCGCGCCAAGGGAGGCCCGGGCACGCACAACGGGCTCAGGAGCATCCTGCAGTATACCGCCAGCGGGGATTTCCCGCGCATCCGCATCGGCATGGGTGCCCCGCCCCCCGAATGGGACCTGGCGGATTACGTGCTGGGGCACTTTGATACCCACGAAGCCCGGGAGACCGCCTTCAACGCGTACCAGCTGGCGGCGGACGCCGCCCTGTGCTGGGTGGAGCACGGCATCGACAAGGCCATGAACGAATATAATAGGAAACCGATGAATGCTTGAGCAATTACTGGATCGGATCGGAAACGGGGAAGCGTTTCAGAAAATCAGGGCCGCAGTAGCGGCGAATCAGACGGCGGCGGTATATGACCTGTGCGAGGGCGCGCGGGTCTTTCTGGCGTGCTGGCTCTCAAGGAGCGCCCGCCGCCACGTGCTGCTGATCGCGCCGAACGAGGCTTCGGCCATGCGCATGTCGGAGGACAGCGGCCAGCTGCTCGGCACGCGTCCGCGGCTGCTGACCCCGGATATGCCGGAATTCGTGCAGGGCACGGTCAGCCGTGAGGCCGGCTATACCCGGATGGAAACGCTGCTGAGCGTGCTGAATGGCGAACCGGGCGTGACCGTGGCCACCGTGGAGGCCCTGATGACCGTGCTGCCGGACGTGGACGCCGTGCGCGAGCGCACCGTGCGCCTGATGACGGATATGGAGATCGAGCCTGACGAGCTGATCCGGCGCCTGGCCGCGGCCGGCTACGAGCGCGTGGATATGGTCGAGGGCCGCGGCCAGTTCGCCCGGCGCGGCGAGATCGTGGATATCTACGCACCGGACGCGGAGCACGCCGTGCGCGTGGAGTTCTTCGATAATGTGATCGACTCCATCCGCTCGTTCGACTGTCTGACCCAGCGCAGCGTGGACAGGCTTTCCTCCGTCTCGCTGCCGCCGGCCGTGCTGACCTTTGTGCCCGAAGCGCAGCGGGCTGAGGCGGCGGAACGTATCCGCGCGTGGACGCGGGAGCAGATCCGCCGCCTGCCTCAGGATCTGCTGATGACGGGCCTCGCGGACGCGGACGGCGCGCAGCGCATGTCCAGCCGCACGGGCCTGGGCCGGCTCCTGATGGACGCGGACACGCTGGAGGAAACGGGCATCCTGCCCAACGCCGGACAGTGGGCTGGCGTGGCGTGGACGGCGGAGCCGCAGCTCAGGCGCTGGTTCCACGATCCCATCGTCCTGATCGACCAGCCGGACAGCCTGCGCCAGCGCGTCAGCGACCGTCTGGACGGCTTCGCGGAGGACCTGAAGAACGCTCTGGAGCGCCACGAGGCGGTGCCGGAGCAGAGCGGCCTGCTTCTGGACCAGGCGGCGCTGATGCGGGCGATGGAGGGGCTGCCCCTCCTGCTGACCCAGGATTTCCTGCGGGATATGAGCGGCATCCGGCCGGACCTGGCGATCCAGCTGAAGGCGCCGTCGCCCTCCCAGTACATGACGCGCCTCAGGGATCTGGCCAAGGACATCGTCCGCTGGTCGGAGGGCGGGCACCAGGTGTACCTGCTGGCCGGCGGCGCGGCCCGTTCCCAGCGCCTGCGGGACGCCCTGCGCGACGCGGAGCTGGAGGTACCCGTCGCGGAGCGCGAAAGCGACCTTGATCGCACACCCGTCATCCTGACGGAAACACTCTCTCACGGCATGCTGCTGACGGACGAGAAGGCGGTGCTGATCTCCGACAGCGATATCTTCGGCGCGGGCTACCGCAAGCAGCGCCGGGCCGCGCAGAACGGCGAAAAGCTGGACGCCTTCACCGACCTGAAGGAAGGCGACTACGTCGTCCACGAGGCGCACGGCATCGGCATCTTCCGCGGCATCCAGCGCGTGCAGAGCGAGGGCAAGTACCGCGACTACCTGAAGATCGACTACCGCGGCGAGGATAAGCTGTATGTGCCCATCGACCAGTTCGACCGGGTGCAGAAGTATATCGGCAACCCGGACGAGCTGCCGCCGCTCAATTCCCTGGGCGGCAACGAGTGGCAGCGCCAGACGAAAAAGGTCCGCGCCGGCCTCAAGCAGCTGGCCTTCGACCTGGTCAAGCTCTACGCCGCGCGGCAGTCCACGCCGGGCTATGCCTTCGGGCCGGATACGCCCTGGCAGCGCCAGTTCGAGGACGCGTTCCCGTATGAGCTGACGCCGGACCAGCAGCGGGCGGTGCGCGACATCACCCACGATATGGAGCAGCCCAAAAACATGGACCGCCTGCTGTGCGGCGACGTGGGCTACGGCAAGACCGAGGTGGCCCTCCGCGCGGCCTTCAAGGCGGTCATGGACGGCAAGCAGGTCGCCTTCCTCGCGCCGACCACCATCCTGGTCCAGCAGCATTACCTGACCATCGTCAAGCGCATCGGCGACCTGCCGGTGGCGGTGGATATGATCTCCCGCTTCCGTACCGCGAAGCAGCAGAAGGAGACCATCAAGGCCGTAGCCGAGGGAAAGGTGGATATCCTGGTCGGCACCCACCGGATGCTCTCCAAGGAGGTCCAGTTCAAAAACCTGGGCCTGCTGATCGTGGACGAGGAGCAGCGCTTCGGCGTGGGCCACAAGGAAACCATCAAGCGCATGAAGACTTCGGTGGACGTGCTGACGCTCTCTGCCACGCCCATCCCGCGCACCCTGCACATGGGCATGATCGGCGTTCGGGACATGAGCCTGCTGGAAACCCCGCCGGAGGAGCGCTACCCCGTGCGCACCTATGTGATCGACTACAGCGACGCGGTCATCCGCGACGCCATCCGCCGCGAAATGAACCGCGGGGGGCAGGTCTACTGCCTGTACAACCGGGTGCAGACCATCGACGAGTTCCGCGCACGGCTCCAGGCTCTGCTGCCGGACGCCCGCATCGCCGTGGCGCACGGGCAGATGAAGGAGCATGCCCTTGAGGACATCATGCTGGATTTCTTCGACGGGCGCTACGACGTACTGCTTTCCACCACCATCATCGAAAACGGCCTGGACGTGCCCAACGCCAATACGCTGATCGTGTTCGACGCGGACCGCTTCGGCCTTTCCCAACTGTACCAGCTGCGCGGGCGCGTGGGCCGCTCCAACCGCATGGCCTACGCCTACTTTACGGTGCGGCCGGATAAAATGCTGTCCGAGGACGCGCAGAAGCGCCTGAGCGCCATCCGGGAGTTCACGGAGTTCGGTTCCGGCTTCCGCATCGCCATGCGCGACCTGGAGATCCGCGGCGCGGGCAATATCTTCGGCCCCGAGCAGAGCGGCAACGTCTCCACCGTGGGCTATGACATGTACGTCAAGCTGATCAACGAGGCGGTACGCGAGGCGCAGAGCGAAATGACCGGCCAGGCGCCGCCCAAGCCGGAGCTGGAAACGCGCATCGACGTGCGGGTGGACGCCTACCTGCCCGAGCGCTATGTGCGGGACGACCTGCAGCGCATGGAGATCTACAAACGCATCGCGCTCATCCGCAACCGGGTCGACCGGGAGGACGCGCTGGAGGAGCTGATCGACCGTTTCGGCGATCCGCCGCAGGAGGTCGTCAACCTGGTGGACATCGCGCACCTGCGCGCGCTGTGCTCGCGCCTGGGCGTCAACCGGGTGACCGCGGCGCCGGGCAGCCTCGTCCTGCGCCTCGCGCCGGATTACATGCCGGATATCAACCGCCTGTACCGCGCGCTGCAGGACCAGGGCGATCAGCGCCTCATGTTCTCCGCCTCCAGGGAAGCCGCGCTCATCTTCCAGGAAAAGAAGAAGGACAACGAGCAGCTGATCAGGGACGCCGTGCCCGTGCTGGAAAGCGTCATTAAAGCCTTGTAAACGGCTGCAAAGAATCATTTGACACCCGACGTCAAAAACAATATAATGAAACAGTCTGTCTATGGGCAGGTGCGAACGCTGTTGGGAGGGACTTCAGATCGATGAAGGTTGGGCTGGTATCGCTGGGCTGCGTCAAGAACCAGGTGGACGCGGAGCAGATGCTTTCGCTGCTGCTGGGCGAAGGGTATGAGTTCACTTCGGATGCCGCGGAAGCGGAAGTGATCCTGGTGAATACCTGCGGCTTCATCCAGTCCGCCAAGGAAGAATCCATTGAAGCCATCCTCGACATGGCGCGGATGAAAACCGAGGGCAAATGCCGGGTGCTGTGCGTGACCGGCTGCCTGGCCCAGCGGTATGAAAAGGAGCTGATCGCCGAGATCCCGGAGATCGACTGCCTGCTGGGCGTCGACGGGCAGGATAAGCTGCCGCGGCTGATCGAAAAGGCGCTGGCGGGCTCACGTCCGCACGATGTGAGCCGGAGCAGGAGCTTTCTGGAGTGCGGCCGTGTGCTGCTGACGCCGCCCTATACGGCCTACGTCAAGACCGGCGACGGCTGCGACAACCGCTGCACCTTCTGCGCGATCCCGCTGATCCGCGGCGGCTACCGTTCCCGGCCCCGGGAGGCCATCCTGGCGGAGATGCGTCAGCTGGCGGCGAAGGGCGCGAAGGAGCAGATCCTGATCGCCCAGGACACCACGCGCTACGGCACCGACACGGGTGACAGCCTGGCCAGCCTGCTGCGCGAGGCGGCCCGGATCGGGGGCGTCGAGTGGCTGCGGGTGCTGTACATGTATCCCGACGAGGTCACGGACGAGCTGCTCGAGACGATGGCCGCGCTGCCCAACGTCGCGCCGTACCTGGACCTGCCCCTGCAGCACGCCTCCATGCGCCTGCTGCCCCGGATGAACCGGCGCGGGGACACGGAGCACAACCGGCGGCTTTTGAAAAAGGCGCGCGAGATGGGCTTCTGCCTGCGCACGACCTTCATCGTGGGCTTCCCCGGCGAAACTGAGGAGGACTTTGAGGAGCTGATGGACTTCACCCGCGAAATGGCCTTCGACCGCATGGGCGCGTTCGCCTATTCGCCCGAGGAGGGCACCAGGGCGGCGGAAATGCCGGATCAGGTGCCCGAGGAGGTCAAGCAGGAGCGCCTCGACCGGCTGATGCGCCTGCAGGCGGAGATCAGCCTGGAGCGCAACCGGCTGCGGACCGGAACCGTCGCGAAGGTGCTGGTCACCGGCCGCGAGGGGGACACGCATATCGGCCGCAGCATTTTAGAGGCGCCCGACGCCGACGGCGTGATCCGGTTCCGCGCAAAGCAGCCGCTGACGGAGGGCAATTTTGTGAACGTGCGTATCACGGACGCGGATGAGTATGACCTGTATGGGGAGGCGGCAGAATGAACCTTCCGAACAGGCTGACGGTACTGCGGGTGGCGCTGGTGCCGGCGGTGTGCCTGCTGATCGGCCTGGGGCTGTATCCCTGGGCGGCGGCGGTCTTTGCCCTCGGCGCGCTGACGGACTTCCTGGACGGGTATCTGGCGCGGCGCGACGGGCTGATCACTGTGTTCGGGAAATTCCTGGACCCGGTGGCGGATAAGCTGCTGGTGCTGACGGCCATGATCATGCTCACGGAAAAGGGCCTTTTGCCCGCCTGGGCGGCGGTCATCGTCGCCGCGCGGGAGCTGGCTGTGGACGGCCTGCGTCTGGTGGCCAGCGGCAGCGGCAAGGTGGTTGCCGCCAAGATGCCCGGCAAGATCAAGACCGTATTGCAGCTTTTGTGCGTCCTGTCCGCGCTGATCCTGCGCGTCCATCTCGTCACGACGGTGCTGACTGTCGCCATGGCGGTGATGACGGTCGTTTCCGGCGGGATCTATTTTAAGGAGCTTTGGAAAGAGGTATGGAATAACAGTGAGGAGTGAGGAGTCAGAAGTGAGGAGTGGCGGTGCAATCTCTTCGGCGATGCCTCAGAGATTGTTTTGATTGTTGCGGCGCTGTGCGATGATGCTGAAGCATACGTGTTCACGCAATAGGCAGAAGAAACTGACTCTGATCAATGATTCCGCATTGCCACAAGACGAAACGCCGTCAGGCGTTTCAACCTGAACTCCTCACTCATCACTCCTAACTCCTCACTGACCCCAAACATGTACCTCAAGAGAACGAACCATAAAGGAGTAACATCATGGCCAAAAAACCCACTGAAGAAAAAGTTCTGATGACCGGCGACAGGACGAAGGAAGAGAAGGCGAAGGCGCTGGAGGTGGCGCTGAGCGCGCTGGACAAGCAATTCGGCAAGGGCACCGTCATGAAGCTGGGCGACCGGCCGACCCTGAAGGTGGACGTGGTGTCCACCGGCTGCCTGGACCTGGATTTCGCCCTGGGCGTGGGCGGCGTGCCGCGCGGGCGCATCATCGAGGTCTACGGCCCGGAATCCTCCGGTAAGACCACCATGGCCCTGCAGCTGGTGGCCCAGGTGCAGAAGGGCGGCGGCGTAGCCGCGTATATCGACGTGGAGCACGCGCTGGATCCCCAGTACGCGAAGAACCTGGGCGTGGACATCGATAACCTGTACATCAGCCAGCCCAGCACTGGCGAGGACGCCCTGGAGATCGCGGAAGCGCTGGTGCGCTCCGGCGCGGTGGAGATCATCGTGGTGGACTCCGTGGCCGCGCTGGTGCCGCGCGCCGAGATCGACGGCGAGATGGGCGACAGCTTCGTCGGCCTGCAGGCCCGCATGATGAGCCAGGCCATGCGCAAGCTGGCGGGCGTGGTCAACAAGACCAACTCCATCGCCCTGTTCATCAACCAGCTGCGCGAGAAGGTGGGCGTGATGTACGGCAACCCGGAGACGACCCCCGGCGGCCGCGCACTCAAGTTCTACGCCTCCGTGCGCCTGGATATCCGCAAGGGCGAACCCATCAAGAACGGCTCCGAGATCATCGGCAACCGCATGAAGATCAAGGTGGTCAAGAACAAGGTAGCGCCGCCCTTCCGCACCTGCGAGGTGGACCTGCTCTACGGCCAGGGCATCAGCACCGAAGGGTCGCTCCTGGACATGGCGGTCCAGAAGGACATCATCCAGAAGTCCGGCGCGTGGTTCTCCTACAAGGACCAGCGCATCGGCCAGGGCCGCGACAACACTCGCATCTTCCTCAAGGAGCATCCCGAGATCACCGAGGAGATCGAGCGCACCCTGCGCCAGGAGTTCGAGCAGGACATCACGGTGAACGAGGACGCGGACAGCGGCGAGATCCCCGAAATGCCCGAGCGCCTGCTGACGGAAGACGAGCCTGATGAACGTCAGTGAGATCCTGCACCGCAACCAGCTGAGCCAGTGCCGGCTCTGCCGTATCTCCGTGAACGACCTGAGCGTGAGCCGCGAGGGGGATACGCTGCTGAGCCATGTCTCGCTGCACGTGCACTGCGGGCGGCTGACGGCCCTGGTCGGCCCCAACGGCGCGGGCAAGACCACCCTGATCCGTGCCCTCCTGGGGCAGCTGGGCTATGCCGGCCGCGTGGAGCATCAGGACGCG
This sequence comes from uncultured Eubacteriales bacterium, assembly GCA_902760595.1. Taxonomy (GTDB): domain Bacteria; phylum Bacillota; class Clostridia; order Christensenellales; family Aristaeellaceae; genus UBA4246. The sequence continues at coordinate 35,858 of CACWHI010000011.1, read as the reverse complement.
CAGGGCCACCGCATCGGCACCATCCGCACAGGCTACGTGCCGCAGCACTTCCCCTTTGACCGGCAGATGCCCGTCACCGTGGAGGACCTGATGGCGAGCCTGATCGCGAAGCGCCCCGTATGGCTGGGCGTCAGCGAGAAGACCCGCGCGCACATCCGCGAGCAGCTGACCCTGGCCCACGGCGAAAGCCTGCTCAAGCGGCGCCTGGGCGCGCTCAGCGGCGGGGAAATGCAGCGCGTGCTGCTCGCCCTGGCCCTGGACCCGCTGCCGGACCTGCTGATCCTGGACGAGCCGGTCTCCGGCGTGGATCAGAACGGGCAGGGGATCTTCCTGGAGCTGGTGGAGGAGCTGGTGCACAATTATCACCTGGCGGTGCTGCTGGTGACTCACGACTGGGCGCTGGTGCGGCGGTACGCCGACGACGTGGTGCTGCTGGACAAGACGGTGCGCGCCGAGGGCAGCCCAGACGAGGTGTTCGCCAGCGAGGCCTTCGCGGAGCTGTTTCCGGCCGTCCGCGCGGACACCGTCTGAGGGGAGGACGCCATGGATACGGTATATCATGTGATGGACGTCCTCCTGCCCTTCGACTTCCTGCGCTACACGTTCATGAAGAACGCGCTGATCGCGATGCTGCTGCTCACGCCGCTGTTGTCGCTGCTGGGCACCATGGCGGTCAACCAGCGCATGGCCTTCTTCTCCGACGCCCTGGGGCACAGCGCCCTGGCCGGCGTCGGCATTGGCATGCTGCTGGGGGTGGAGAACGTCACGCTCAGCCTGGTGATGTTCGGCGTGCTTTACGCGGTACTGGTCAGCACGGTCAACCGCTCCGGCGCGGCGACCAAGGATACCACCATCAGCGTCTTCTCCTCCATGGGGATCGCGCTCGGTCTGCTCCTGCTGTCCAGGGGTGGGAAATTTTCCAGCTACTCGTCCCTGCTGACGGGCGATATCCTGTCCATCGGCCAGCAGGACCTGCTCTGGCTGCTGGTCGGGCTGATCCTGGGCGTCGTCTTCTGGGCGGCGCTGTACAACCGCCTGCTGGTCAGCGCGGTCAGCCCCGAGCTGGCGGAAAGCCGCGGGATACGCACCCGCTGGCTGGAATACGCCTTCGCCATCCTCGTGGCGGTGGCGGTCATGCTGGCTATCCGCTGGGTGGGTGTGCTGCTGATCAACGCGTTGCTGATCCTGCCCGCGGCCGCCGCCAGGAATGTGTCCCGAAGCGCCGCTCAGCACGCGCTCCTTTCCGTGCTGTTCGGGCTGGTCAGCGGGATCGCCGGACTTGTCATCAGCTACGTCATGAATACGGGCGTCGGCGCGGCCGTCGTGCTGTGCGCGGGGCTCATCTATTTCGTGACGCTGCTGATCCGAAGCTTTACAACCAAATAACAGGAAAGAGACTTCACAGAACATGCTTTATCATGATTCCCGCGCGGCGGAATGCCGCGCACCGCTGGGGCCGGTGCCCTGCCAGCGTCCTGTCAGACTCAGACTGATGGGGACCGAGGAAATGTCACGTGTCAGCCTGATCGTCACTGTCAACGGAGAAAGACAGGCGCTGGAAATGGTCCGCGGCGATGCCGGGATTCATGAGATCCGTCTGATGATGCCGAAGGAGCCCGCGATCCTTCAGTACTTCTTCTATGTGGAAAACCGGGACGGCGCGGGGGAATACTACGGAAACGCCTGGGATGGCCTGGGTGGCGTGGGCGTTACCTGCGGGCCGGAGCCGGTGCCCTACCAGATCACGGTCTACGACAGGAATTACGTGACGCCGGATTACCTGCGCACGGGCGTCATGTACCAGATCTTCCCGGACCGCTTTTACCGCGACCGGATGCCTGAGACGGACCGGAAAAACGTCATGCTGCACGAGCACTGGGACGATGTGCCGCTCAAGCGGGTGATGTCGGTCAAGGAAAAGGACAACTACGCGCTCGACTTTTTCGGCGGCACCCTGAACGGCATCGCGGAAAAGCTGGATGTCCTGCGTGACCTGGGCGTGACGGTGCTCTACCTGAACCCCATCTTCCAGGCGCGCACCAACCACCGCTACGATACGGGCGACTATACGAAGATCGATCCCTTCCTGGGTACGGAGGCGGATTTCGCGAGACTGTGCCTGCTGGCGAAGGAGAAGGGGATCCGGGTGCTGCTGGACGGCGTTTTCAGCCACACCGGCGTGGACAGCCTGTATTTCAACGGTATGGGCCGTTACGACAGCGTCGGCGCGAGCCAGAGCCGCCAAAGCCCGTATTTCGGCTGGTATAAGTTCCGCAAGTGGCCGAAGGACTACCAGTCCTGGTGGGGGATCAGATCGCTCCCGGAGCTGGATAAGGACAATCCAGACGTGAGGGAATACTTTCTCGGCGACCACGGCATCGTGCGGCGCTGGCTGACCGACGGCGCGAGCGGATGGCGGCTGGACGTAGCGGACGAGCTGCCCATGAGCTACCTGCGCCAGCTGCGCCGGGCGGCGCGGGCGGAAAAGCCGGACGCCGCGATCATCGGCGAGGTCTGGGAGGACGCGAGCCATAAGGTGACCTACGGGGAAATGCGCTCCTACTGCCTGGGCGATACGGTGGACAGCGTGATGAATTATCCCATCCGTACCGCCGTCCTGGACTTCATGACGGGCAGGATCGCCGCCTGGGACGTGGCGCGCCTGATCCAGAGCCAGCAGGAGAACTACGCCCCGCCCTTCTATTACAGCGTGATGAACCTGCTGGGCAGTCATGACCGCCCGCGGGTGCTGAGCCTGCTGACCGGCGAGGTGGACGGCGACGAGGACCATGAGCTGCTTCACCGTGCCGTGAGCGCCGAACAGCTGGCGCTGGGCAAGGCGCGCCTGATCGAGGCCTACCGCCTGATCGCGGCCCTGCCGGGGATCCCCTGTGTCTACTATGGCGACGAGGCGGGCCTGCGCGGCGCGGCGGACCCCTACTGCCGCGGTACCTATCCCTGGGGGCGCGAGGATACGGAGCTCCGGGAAGCGGTGAAAAGCATCCTCACCTGCCGCCGCCGGCCCGTTTTCCAGACGGGCGGCCTCCGCGTGTACGCAGAAAACGCCGACACGCTCGTCATCATCCGCGAGATCACCTGCGGGCACGACGTCTTCGGCACGCCGCAGCAGGATGACAGGGCCGAGGTCAGGATCGTAAGACCATAACGAAGACAGGGCTTAGAAGGTAGGAAGTAGGAAGTAGAAAGTAGGAAGTAGAAAGTAATTCTACTGATGACAGTTTTGCTGATCCGTATAAGCGGTGGATTTCCTGATAAAGAAATCATACTTCCTACTTTCTCCCTCCTAATTCCTACCTATGGACGTATGAGTCTTCGTTTGACCACAGAGTGAATAAAATTGTATATTCGAAAGGATTGTTTGTTATTATGGACATCGTCAACCATACCGTCCTGGCATGGCTGGAGGAGGATAACCAGAAGCTGGGACATTTCCGGGTGCGGCCTCTGCTGCGGGAAACAGGGCCCTTCACCCCCGCGGAGATCGGCGAATGGCGCGACGACGGCTTCGTGCGCGTCGTGCCGGACAAGTCCGAGCAGCGCAGCTGCAAGGAGCGCCTGCGCGGGCTGGGCAGCTTCTGCCTGCTGACCCTGACCGGCGGACACACCGACAAGTTCAAGCAGAACAAGAACTACGCGCCCTCCAAGGGGGAAAAGAACCGCTATATCGTCTACTCGAACGCGGTCGAGGCCGTGCCGGCGGACCTGTTTTACGAGGTGATCGCCGAAAGCATGCTGTCCCGCGCGGTGACTGCCCAGGCCTACGCGCGCCAGGGCGGGAAGATCCGCGGCCCTGTGGACCGGCAGACCGGGCATGATCAGAAGGACGCCCGTCAGCTGCCGCCGGACGATCCGCGCATTTTCTCCGTGACGCTGCCGGACGGCTCGGTCCGGCTGTTCTACTGGCCCCTGAAGGAAGCGCCCGCCGCGGAGACTCCGGCTGAATCGGCCGCCGAAACGGCTGTGGAGCCGGAAGCGCCGGAATCGGAGCCGATGACCGCGCTGGATCAGATCAAGGCGCTGGATCAGCAGATGATGCGCATGGTCAAGGACGCGGAGGATCCGCAGGCCGCCGAAAAGCCGCAGGACGTGCTGATCGCGGACGACGCGGGCACGCCCCTGTACTACGCGCAGGTAGAGACGGAAGCTCCCCGCCAGAAGCGCAACACCCTGGCGCAGGCGGTGGAAAGCAACCGCCGCGCGGCCAAACCGGAAAAGAAAGCCGAGCCCGAGAAGAAGCCGGAAAAGAAAAAGAACACCCGCAGCCAGGACCAGTCCAAACCCGCTCCGGTGACAGCACCCGCCCAGACGCAGCCCTTTGCGGACGCGCTGAAGGCGGTATGGAACCAGGCGGACCGGAAAAGCCTGACGGCGGAGATCCTGTCCCTGCCCGGCGCGCGGGAACAGTTCGCCCAGGCGCTGGGCGGCTCGGCCGATCCGGTGCTGGCGGCGCTCAGGGCGCAGCTGCAGGATACCGAGGCCGAGCGCCTGATGACGGTCATGAACCTGAACCAGGCCAAGGCGCAGGAGGCGCAGTACCGCGAAAGCCTGGTGGCGGGGCTGGTCAACAGCGAACGCCAGGCGCTGGATGAACTGAAGTCGGAGCGGGACAAGGCCCAGGAAGAACTGAAAGCCCTCGGTGAGCAGAAGGCTGAGCTGGTCCGGGAGCAGGAGCGCTTTGCCGGCGAGGCCGGCTTAGACGTCGTCTGCCCGGCGACTGCCCAGGAGGACGCGCCATACATGACGGTCGCGCACCGTGTCGTGGAAAGTATGCGCGCGGCGGGCTTTGTGTGCGAGCTGAACGACGCTTTGTCCCTGCTGACGGTGTACGCCTTCTGCGGCGCGGAAGGCATGAAGCTGGACGCGCAGTGTGAGGCGGACGGACGCGACGCCGCGGAAGCGCTGGCGCGCGCCCTGGGCGGAACCGCCGTGAAGAACGCTCCGGGCCTCCGGATCCTCCGGGGCGGCGAAGCGGCCGTTTTGCTGGTGCACGACCAGACGTGGCCCCTGCTGCCGCAGCCGGGCCGGCATACGGACGTCTTTGTTCCGGGGGAGGACGCCCGGGCGGCGGCGCTGCCGGTGGTGCGCGTGGCCCAGAGCGGCCTACTGCCCGGCTATCCGGCCGATTATCCGGCGGTCGACGCGAAGGCGCTGGCGGATAAGCTGGAGCAGGCCAGGACGCTGCTCAACCAGGCGGGACTGGATATCATCACCCGCCTCATGACGCTGTGCGCGCAGCAGAGCGTGGTCATCCCGCTGCGGCTGATCCGGGGACTGATCGCGTTTTGCGAAGCGGCGCAGAATTATCTGGAGGGCGGCATCTCAGCCGCGCTGGACCGCGGCATCCTGATCTACGCGGTCCCCGCCATCTTGCGCAGCGGGCATGACGCGGCCTTCCTTTCCGGGCTGTCGCCCATGCTGCCGCTGACACGCGCGGCGCTGGGGCTCAAATGAGCGCGCCGACGCTTATCGCCAGCCCGCACAATTCCATGGTCCAGGGCTGGCGGACGCTGAACCGCTCCCGGAAAGCGCGGATGGAAGCCGGCGGCTTTCTCGCGGAGGGGGAGCACATGGCGCAGGAGGCGCTGAAGGCCGGCGCCGCTACCGCGCTGCTCTGCGCGGAGGACGCGCTGGCGCGCTACCGGGCCCTGACGGACCAGGCGGAGGCAGGCGGACTTCCCGTGTACGCCCTCAGCCAGCGCGCGCTGGAGGCGGTCGCGGATACCCGTACCCCCCAGGGCGTACTGTGCGTGTGCCGGATGCCGGCGGCGGACCGCCTGCCGGACCTGCCGCTGGTCATCGCGCTGGAAAACGTGCAGGACCCCGGCAACGTGGGCACGGTGCTGCGGACCATGGACGCCATCGGAAACGCGGGCGTGCTGCTGAGCCGGGAGTGCGCGGACGTGTTTGCCCCGAAAACGCTCCGGGCGACCATGGGCGCGGTCTTCCGCGTGCCGGTGTGGATCACGGAGGACTTTCACGGCGCGCTGGAGGCGCTGAAGGCGCGGGATTACCGGCTCCTGGCCGGGGCGCTGGACGGGACGCCCTTTTACGAGCGTCCCGCGGACGCCGAGCGCACCTGCCTGCTCATCGGAAACGAGGGCCAGGGCCTGGCGCCGGAAACGGCGGCCATGGCGCAGCAGAAGGTGCGCCTGCCCATGCCCGGCCAGGCGGAATCCCTGAACGCCGCGGTGGCCTGCGCGGTGATGGCGTACGATATCCTGCGCAGAAGGCTTGAACGATGAGGATCGTTCACCCCTTTGAGCCGGTGTTCGACAATCGCTCCCGCGTCCTGATCCTGGGCTCGTTCCCGTCGGTGCGCAGCCGGGAGGAGGGCTTTTATTACGGCCATCCTCAGAACCGCTTCTGGCGGGTGATCGCGGCGGTGTACGGCGAGGCTGTTCCGGCGGATCTCCCCGCAAAAAAGCGCCTGCTCATCGATCATCAGCTGGCGCTGTGGGACGCGGCGGCACAGTGCGATATCGAGGGCTCGAGGGACAGCAGCATTTCGAACACGGTTCCTACAGACCTCTCGGTCATCCTGGACCGGGCGGAGATCCGACGCGTGCTCTGCAACGGACAGACGGCGGCGAAGCTCTATCACCGCTATCAGGAGCCCCTGACCGGTATCCCGGCAGTGACCCTGCCCTCCACCAGTCCCCTCAACGCCTCCTGGAGCCTGGACAGGCTGACGGAGGAGTGGAGAAAAGCGCTTGAAGCAGAGTGAGTAGGAAGGGATAAAGTAGGAAGGATGAAGTAGGAAGTAGGAGTTAATTCTACTTTATCTCTTGCGGTGGATGAGTGAAACGCAGCAGATGACGATCATTACTTCCTACTTCCTAACTCCTACTTTCTACTTAATATATGAATCGCAGGTATTTTCGCTGCAAAAAGAACAATTCACGATGTGAGGTGCAATCATGAATCTGATCCCTGATCTTTCCAACGAAGTCCGCGAGGCGCTGGAGGCGGGCAAGCCCGTCGTAGCGCTGGAATCCACCATCATCTCCCACGGCATGCCCTATCCGCAGAATGTGGAAACGGCGCGCAAAGTGGAGCAGACCATCCGGGAAAACGGCGCCACGCCCGCTACCATCGCGATCCTGGGCGGGCGTATGAAGGCCGGCCTCAGCGACGATGAGCTCGAATATCTGGGCAAAGCCGGCCAGAAGGTGACCAAGGCCTCCCGCCGCGACCTGCCGGTGCTGATCGCCCGCGGCATGGACGGCGCGACCACCGTGACCACCACCATGATGATCGCGCACCGCGCGGGCATCAGGATTTTCGCCACCGGCGGCATCGGCGGCGTGCACCGCGGCGCGGAGACCACCATGGATATCTCCGCCGACCTGGAGGAGCTGGCGCATACTCCGGTCATGGTCATCTGCGCGGGCGCGAAGTCCATCCTGGACCTCGGCCTGACGCTGGAATACCTGGAGACGAAGGGCGTGCCTGTGCTGGGCTACGGCACCAGCGAGCTGCCGGCCTTCTACACCCGCAAGAGCGGCTTCGGGGTGGATTACCGCGTGGATACCCCCGAGGAGCTGGCGGCGATCTACCGTACGCAGCGCGCGCTGGGCATCGAGGGCGGTATGCTGGTCACCAATCCGATCCCCGAGCAGTACTCCATGGATCCCGACGTCATCAACCGGGCCATTGATCAGGCGGTCGCCGAAGCCAAGGCCCAGGGCGTCCACGGCAAGGCCATCACGCCCTTCCTGCTCGCCCGCATCAAGGACCTGACCGGCGGTGACAGCCTGGACAGCAACATCCAGCTGGTGCTGAACAACGCGCGCCTGGCGGCGAAGGTGGCGAAGGCACTGTAAGAAGTGAGGAGGTAGGAGCGAGGAGTGAGGAGTTGTAGAAGAAACTCCTTCGCTTCGCTACGGAGATTTCTTCAATCGCTGCGGCGCTTCGCGATAGAATAAAAGAAACTGCGCGTGGCGCAGTTTCATCCGTAACTCCTCACTCCTCACTCCTCACTCATCACTTGACAGGTGTCAGGAGTACACACTCAGCTCCAGATACAGTTTGCCCTTCTTGCTGACGCCCACTTCCCCCTCGTAGCGGGAACGGCCGTAGCCGCGGACGGAGAGAACCTGGCCGGGCTTCAGCGGCTGGTCGGGCTTGGTCACGGGAATGTCGTCCACCTGAACCTTGCCCTGGCGGATGAGCTCCAGCGTGTCCCCGCGGGACAGCTTGTACAGGTGCGCGGCCACCGCGTCCACGCGCGGGGAGGCGGCCTGGATCTTCACAGGCGTCAGCTTCCGCAGGGCGGCGGCAGGCGGCTCGGCGATCTCGCAGTCCGTGTCTGTCCGGCCCACGCGGGTCAGGGCGGCGCACAGCATGTCCGCCATCGTATTCACGCAGAACACGTAGGCGGCGTCATCCACGATCACGATGTCCCCCACCAGCTCGCGCTCGATGCCGGTGCCCATCACGGTGCCGAGGACCGCGCGGTGCTCCAGCGGCTCCCCGTAATGGGCGCTGCGGCGGGTGACCTTCAGGCAGGCGATGGGGAAATCGCCGGGCTCCGGCGCTTCCTGGCCGGCGCCCAGCATGCGGCGCTCGCAGTCTGCCGCGCCGCCGAATAACAGATACTCCGCCTGCGCCTTCTGCGCGGCGATTTCCGCTTCCTTCTGCTCGCTCAGGTTCAGGAAACGGCTGAAGAGCGGCTGGCGGCGTCCGGCTGCTCTTTCGCATAATTCGCCCAAATGCTGCTGCATAGCTTACTCCGATCAGAAAGGTGGTGCCCCGTATGTCCGGCTCTATGCCGCCCGCGGTCGTCGGGCTGGTCGCCCACGTTGACGCGGGCAAAACCACGCTCTCGGAGGAAATGATGTATGTCTCCGGCGCGATCCGCCGCAAGGGACGCGTGGATCACGGCGACGCCTACCTGGATACGGATATCCAGGAAAAGGAGCGGGGCATTACCATATTCTCCAAGCAGGCGCGGATTTCCTTCCGGGGCCGTCCGCTGATCCTGCTGGACACGCCGGGACACGTGGACTTTTCAGGCGAGACGGAGCGCGCCATCAGCGTCATGGACGCCGCCGTCATGGTCATCAGCTCGGCGGACGGCGTGCAGAGCCATACGCGGACCCTGTGGAAGCTGCTGGATAAGGCCGCGGTGCCGGTGTTCTTATTCGTCAATAAAATGGACCAGCCCGGCGCGGACCGTACGCGGCTGCTCAAGGAACTCAGGGAGCAGCTCAGCGCCGCCTGCATCGACCTGTCCGATCCCGCCGCGGGAGAGGATATCGCCCTGACGGACGAGCAGGCGCTGGAGGAGCAGCTGACCCGGGGCACCGTTTCGGACGCGACGGTCAGCCGGCTGGTGGCGGAGAGAAAGGTGTTTCCCGTCTATTTCGGCGCCGCGCTGCGCGGAGAGGGCGTCGAGGCGCTGCTGGCCGGAATCAGCGGGCTGATGCCTGTGCCCGCGTATCCGCCGGAGCTGGCCGGACGGGTGTACAAGATCGCCCGCGATCCCTCCGGGGCGCGGCTGACCTTTGTCCGCGTGACGGGCGGGCGGCTGCGCGTGCGCGACCTGCTGCCCGGCGAAGCGGGAGAAAAGATCAGCCAGATCCGCCTGTACAGCGGGGCGAAGTTCGAAACCGTCGAGGAGGCGCCGGCCGGCGAGCTGGCGGCGCTGCTGGGCCCCGTTCATACGGAGGCGGGACAGACCTGGGGAGAAGGGGAATCGGCTTCTGTGCCCTCCATGATCCCCGTGCTGCGCTACCGCGTACGCCTGGCGCCGGGCACGGACGAGCAGCGCGCCTTGCGCTGCTTCCGGGAGCTGGAGGAGGAGGATCCCGAGCTCCAGGTGACCTGGATCGGGCAGCTGCGCCGCATCCAGGTGGGCATCATGGGCGAGGTGCAGCTGGAGATCCTGTCGCGCCAGCTCCACGACCGGTACCAGCTGGATGTGGAGTTTGTCGAGGGCGGCGTCCTCTACCGCGAAACCATCGCCGCTCCGGTGGAGGGCGCGGGACATTATGAGCCCCTGCGTCACTACGCGGAGGTGCATCTGCGGCTGGAGCCGGGCCCGCGCGGCAGCGGGGTGACGGCGGCCAGCGAATGCGCGCTGGACGACCTGGCGCTCAACTGGCAGCGCCTGATCCTGACCCACGTGATGGAGCGCGTGCATGCCGGCGTGCTGGTCGGCGCGCCGCTCACGGACGTGCGCGTCGTGCTGACGGCGGGGAGGGCCCATCTCAAGCATACGGAGGGCGGGGATTTCCGCCAGGCGACCTACCGCGCGATCCGCCAGGGACTGATGCAGGCCCAGAACGTTCTGCTGGAGCCCTGGTACCATATCCGCCTGGAGGTCCCCAACGACTGCGTGGGGCGGGCCCTGAACGATGTGAACCAGATGGGCGGCACGGCGGAGATCCTGGACAGCGACAGCCGCCTGACGGTCGTCGACGGCCAGGCGCCCGTCGCCAAGGCGCGGCATTACGCGCGGCAGGTGGCGGTCTATACTCATGGCGAAGGGCGCGTAGCCCTGGAAAACGCCGGCTACCAGCCCTGCGCGGATCAGGCGGCGCTGGTCGCTGCCTCGGGCTATGACCCGGAGCGGGATACGGACAACCCGGCGGATTCCGTATTCTGCAGCCACGGCGCGGGATTTGTGGTCTCCTGGCGGGAGGCGGCGCAGTATATGCACCTGCAGAACGGAACGGAGCGGGACGACATACCCGGGGACGATGCGCCGGATAAGCCTGTCCGCAGCGCGCTGCCGCGGGACAGTCTGGAGGAGGACAAGGAGCTGCTGCGCATATTCGAGCGTACCTACGGGCCGATCAAGCCCCGCTCGATCCTGCCCAGGAAGCCGGCTCCCAACCTGCCGGAGCGAGTAGCGGTGCCGGAGCCGACGGAAGAATATCTGCTGGTGGACGGCTACAATATCATCTTCGCCTGGGATGAGCTGAAGGCGCTGGCGGCATACAGCCTGGACGCGGCGCGTGACCAGCTGATCGCGCTGATGTGCGACTTCAACGGCATGCGCGGCCTGCACCTGATCCTGGTGTTCGACGCTTACCGGGTAGCCGGGGGCCGCGGTTCCGTGGAGAAGCGCGGGAACATCGACATCGTGTATACCCGTGAAGCGGAGACGGCGGACGCCTACATCGAAAAGGCGGCCTACCAGCTGCGGGACAAGCAGCGCGTGCGGGTCGCGACCTCGGACGGGATGGAGCAGCTGATCATCCTGGCCAGCGGCGCGCTGCGCATCTCCGCCCGGGAATTCCGCCGCGAGGTGGAGCAGGCGGAGGGCGAGCTCAAGGATTACCTGGCCAGGCACGCCGCTCTTGCGAACGGGAATCCCGTTTCGGAGGCCATGCGCGCGGCGATGGAGCGCCTGAAAGAGAAAACGGATAAGGGAGAGACCTGACATGCCAAGTCTGATCATGGCGCTGGAGCTGATCGGGACCATCGCGTTCGCGATCTCCGGCGCGGTCATCGCGGTCCGCAAGGGGATGGACGTGTTCGGCGTGACCATTCTCGGCCTGACCACGGCGGTGGGCGGCGGGGTCATCCGCGATCTCGTGCTGGGCAATACCCCGCCCGTCACCTTCCGGGAGCCGGTCTATGCCCTGACGGCCATCGGTGTCTCGCTGATCGTGTTCCTGAAGCCGGTCCGGCACTTCCTGACCGGCAACCACCGCCACGCGACCATGCTGCTGCAGTTTTCGGACTCCCTGGGCCTGGCGCTGTTCACGGTGAGCGGGGTGCAGGTGGCCTATCTGCTCGGCCACGCGGAATCCCTGTTTCTGCTGACCTTCGTCGGCGTCATCACCGGCGTGGGCGGCGGCGTGCTGCGGGATATGATGGCCGGTAAAACGCCCTATATCTTCGTAAAGCACGTATATGCCAGCGCGGCCCTGGCCGGGGCGCTGCTCTGCTCGGCGCTGTGGTCCCGCGTCGGGCAGACAGCGGCCATGCTGACGGGCTTTGCCGTCATCCTGATCATCCGGCTGCTGAGCGCGCACTACCACTGGAGCCTGCCCCACGCGGAGGGCGATCCGCCCGCGGACAAGCCCCTATGACGAAGCGATACCTGGTTTTCGACGTGGAGACGCCGAACGCCCGGAACGACCGCATGAGCGCCATCGGGCTGACGCTGGTGGAAAACGGCGAGGTCCGGCGGACCCATGCCACGCTGGTCAACCCCGAGACCTGGTTTGACGACTTCAATATCGCCCTGACCGGCATCACGCCACGGGCGGCGGGGGAGGCCATGACCTTTCCCACCCTGTGGGCTTATGTACGCCCGCTGTTTGACAGCTGCGTGCTGGTGGCGCACAACGCGGTATTCGATATGCACGTGCTCGCTTCCTGCCTGCGGCACTACGGCCTCCCGCACCGGGAGGTATACCCGTACATGTGCACGGTGCGCATAGGCCGGAAGCTCTATCCGCGCCTGCCGGACCACCGTCTGAATACCATGTGCGAGGCGCTGGATATCCCCCTTGACCACCACCAGGCCGGCAGCGACAGCCGGGCCGCGGCGTTTCTGCTGGCGGATTACCTTTCTAAAGGGATCGAGCCGGAATTGTTTGTGCGTGAATATGATATGTATCAGATGAGGACAATGAATTATAAAAGGCATCATTCAGGCCGATGAGTATTTCTAAGTCTGCCCGTTCAGAATGACGGCAACTTTGTCGATGGACAGTTGCTAAGGCTGTCATTTGACCTGTATCTTATTGAGTATAAAAGCGAGGGACTATCGCAGACGTATCATCAATCTGCAACAGTCCCTATTATACGTTAATGTTGATTGACTGTAGAACAACAGAACAGATCCTTCACGACGGGCTTGTTTCTCTCGCCCTGTTCAGGATGACATGCTTAGCTGTGCCTTTCCTTTGTTAGATGAGGCGTTTTGTGTGATGAATAATACAGTTAAGGTTTCCACGAATGACCGCAGTTTTGACATACGGCCCTTGTAGAGAGAACGTTCTTTGTTCCGGAGATAGTAGTAGCAGAACCAACCTTTTTCTTGCTTCCAAAGACTATTTTAAAGGGGATCAGGAAGATTTTAAAAATCCATATCCACCAGCCGATGAATAGCCAATAGAGCAATCCTTTTCTCTTCTTTACAATGCTGGTTTTGCTCACTCCGACACTGCCTGTTTCAACAGACTGCACATTTACATTTGAACTGCCGCATTTTGGACAAATCATGTTCAGGACCCCCTCATATAATATGTTCTCAATAAGAATAATACTCAATCTTTGAGTAAAAGTCAATACTCAAATATTGAGTGTTGTAGCATGCCACTTGAGGTGATGCAAGTGGATTATAGGCAAATAATGAGGGCACTGCGGGAAGATAATGATCTCTCTCAGGAAGATGTTGGAAAACTACTGAATAAGTCGCAGCAGGGATATAGTCATATAGAAAATGGAAAAGCAGAATTAAAGATCGAGGATTTGATAAAGCTATGTGATTTTTATAATGTGACAGCAGATTATTTTATTGGCAGAAAACCTAAAAAAGTGTCACATGATACGAAATAAATACGAATAGAAGTACCCACGGGATAATCAATGATCCCGTTCAGACTAACAGATTACTGATCTTCGGATAAGTAATGTATCACCGGTCCCAACTATGGGACGGCACACTGGGGCTGCCCAACCTGTTGGCGAAAACTCGATCTGGCATGCCGGCTCATCCTGGCATGCTTATCCCAGTGGATAACAGGTCTTGTAATGTGTATGTACTCAGTGTTTTGCTCATGGGGGAAAGACTCAGGCAATACACCATTTTCGCGAAGCGTCGCAACAATTAACCGATCTCTGAGGCGTAGTCGAAGAGATCGAGCCGCAACTCCCCACTTCACTCTTCACTTTCCACACTGAAACAGGGCCGCCGCATTTCTGCGACGGCCCTGCTTTCATAAGGCCCGAGTTCAGTTCATCGGGATGTAGATGTAGTCCTCGGCGTAGATCCGGCTGGCGTTGTGGATCTTGGGGTTCGCGGCCATGATCTTGGCGACGGTCGTGTTGAATTCGCGGGCGATGCGGTTCAGGGTGTCGCCGCGGACGATGCGGTAGACGTAGTAGCCTTCCATAGGGGGCAGGGGCTTGTAGGCGCCGCCGTTGATGGACTGCAGTTCTTCGGTGCTCAGCTCGACAGCTTTCATTTCTTCGATATTGGACATGGTGTTTTCCTCCTCATAGTGTTCCGCTCAGCGGTTGTTTTTTATTCCCGGGAAGCACCGTTTGGTGTTTCCATGGATTTGTACGCAGGCAGGGCACGGGCTGGCAGCAGACGGGAACAGATTTTTTGAAAAAAATTTTGTGCTGGATATTGCATGTAAAAAATAGATGTGTTATACTCCACTAAAGCGGTTTAGGAGTGTGCGTTATCATGCGGAAGCCCGTTACCATGAGAACACTGGCCAGGGAACTGGGGCTTTCGCTCTCCGCCGTATCAAAAGCGCTGAACGACTACCCTGACATCGGCGCGGAAACAAAGGAACTGGTACACAGCAAAGCCAGGGAGCTCGGCTATACCCCGAACCTGCTGGCGCGCAACCTGGCGAAGCAGACCTCCAACTTCGTGGGCGTGGTCATCCGGGACGTGGCCTCTGTCTACGGCGAGATGTTCAAATCGCTGGGCGAGGTGGCCCGCAGATACGGGCTGAACCTGATCCTGTATGACACGAACCATGACCCGGCCATCGAAAAGTGGTGCGTGAAGAACCTGATCGATTCCATGGCCATGGGCATCGTGATCACGCCCGCCTCGGAGGATGTGAGCGTGATCACGGAGATGGTGGGGGACCGCGCGCCGATGGTGTTCCTGGGCGGCAAGGTCACGGACCCGGCCTTCAACTATGTCTGCTCAGACAGTGACAAGGGCACCGAAATGGCCCTGCGCTACCTGATCGGGCAGGGTCACGAGCGGATCGCCATGGTGTGCGATCACAAGCGTTCCAACTCGCGCAGCGGCAAGCTGGCGGTATATCGCCGCGTGATGAGCGAGCTCGGCCAGCCGGAGCGGATCTACGTCGGAAACGAGTCCGACGGCAGCCTGATGGCCTCCGGCCATGCCCAGGGGATGAGGCTGCTCCAATCGGGGGACGGCGTGACAGCCGTTTTCGCTGTCAAGGATATGATCGCCATCGGCGTGATCCAGGCCCTGCGCGAGGCGGGAAAGCGCGTACCGGAGCAGGTATCCGTGGTGGGCTATGACGGCATCGACGCGTCCGCGCTGCCGATGATCGGCCTGACGACCGTATCCCAGCCGCGAATGGCGATGGCGGAAAGGATCATCGATATCCTGCGCCGCCACGCGGAAACGCCCTCCCTGCCGCCGGAGCACTACCTGGCCGAGCCGGAGCTGGTCGTGCGCTCCAGCAGCGCGCCGGCGATAAAAACGTTTTGAACAGGGGGAGTCCCTGTATCAACAATCTATCCATGATAATGGAGGAGGAAAAAACCATGAAAAAGGCAGCAGCGTTACTACTCGCACTGGTGATGTGCATGTCCATCCTGCTTCCTGTGTCCGCGCTGGCGGAAACGGATGTGCAGAAGGCGATTGCCGAAGCGGCGAAGATGAGCTGGGACGAGCTCCTCGCGAAGGCGAAGGAGGAGATCGGGGACAACCAGCTCGTGATCTGGAGCAACACTTCCCGCGTTAAGGAAGATTCCTTCACCGCGAAGACCGGCATCAACATCCTGACGGATAATCCGGACGACAGCAAGATCTATGAACGACTGGAGCAGGAAGTCGGCAACAACGTTTACGGCGCCGATCTCTACCTTCTGCAGGACTGCTTCATGCTCACGAACTTCGCAATTTCCTCCGGCTGGCTTCTGAATTACGTGCCCGATGAGTATAAGCCCGTGATCCTCGAATCCGACCAGGATCCCCTGGTTGCCATCTATCTGAACCGTGTGTTCATCTACAACGACGGCGGGGACAAGGAAGCGAAGAAGTTCAAGAACGTATGGCAGTTTACGGAACCGGAGTTCAAGGGAACTGAGTTCAAAAATCCCATGCTTGAAAAGTCCAGCCTGAACTTCCTCGTCAGCCTGACCAGTGAAAAGTGGCAGGCCAGGCTGGCGGAGGCCTACAAGAGCTACTACGGCAAGGATTGGGTCAGCACCGGCGAATTCCAGAACATCTCCTATGAGTGGATCTACAAGTTCCTGATGAACTGCACCTTCGTTTCCAAGGACAGCACCATCGCCTCCGACGTCGCGGGCGGCGCGCCCGGCTCTGCGGGCCTGTTCGTTTTCTCCAAGCTGCGCTCCGTGGACGCGACCAACCTGACCGTCTGCGCCAATGACGGCATCGAGGGCTTTGCTGGCCTGATGTACCCGATTTACGCTCAGATCGCCGCCAACGCCAAGTATCCCTATGCCGCGTGCCTGTATGTCAACTACCTGCTCTCCGGGGAAGGCTACTACAACATCTTCGGCAAGGAAATGGGCACCTACTCCGTCAACAGCAGCACGACTGAGCTCAGCGAGAACGCCAAGAAATTCAACGATCAGCCGCTGAGCTTCTGGCAGGACTGCCTGGTCTTTGAAGATCCGGCGCATGTACAGAATGTGTACTTCGAGGCGACTGACCTGATTTCCCAGTGGTGCGCCAGCAAGTAAACTTTGAAATAAATGCGGAGGGACAGCCGTGTCTTGCGCGGTTCCCTCCGCGTTTCTTTCGGACTGACGAAAGATGATGGTATAAGCGTATGAATAAGAGCGATGCAAAAAAGCCAAGCCGCTTCAGCAACGCGCTCTACGCCGTCAGGAGCTATTTCTCGGTGCAGGCCAACGTGCTGATCGTCGTTTTTGCGATCCTCCTTATTGTATTGACGGTGTATCCGCTGTACTCGGTTTTTCGTTCCGCCTTCACGGTCGGAAAGATGGAGGCTATGCGGTATAACACCCTCATGCATACGAAGCTGAGTGACGGCGACCTGACGCTGCTGAATTTCCGGATGCTGCTCACCGATGAATTCAAGTTCTGGCGGCCGCTTTGGAACAGCCTCCGGATGTCGGCCTATGCGTCTTTGATCGCGATCCTGCTGGGCGGAACGTTTGCCTTCCTGATCACGCGCACAGATATCCGATACAAAAAGTTCTTTTCATCCGTATTCATTTTCCCGTATATCATGCCCTCGTGGACGCTGGCCCTCGTGTGGAAGAACGTTTTCGCCAATTCCCATGTCGGCACCGGCATCGTCGGCATGCTTGAAAGCCTGACGGGCGTGTGTGTGCCGGGCTGGGCCGTATATGGCATCTTTCCCTGTTCGCTGGTCATGGGCATCCACTACGCGCCGTTTGCCTATATCCTGATCGGCGGCACGCTCAGGAACATGGACGCCAACCTGGAGGAAGCCGCTACGATCCTGCAGGCGAGCCGGGGCCGCATTCTCCGGAAGATCACGGTCCCGATCGTGATGCCGGCCCTGTTCTCCACCGTGCTGCTGGTCTTTTCGAGCACGATGGCGTCCTATGCCGTGCCGGTCTTCGTCGGTTCGCCGGGCAACTTCTTTGTCCTGTCCACACAGCTCTCCCAGCTGTATAACACGATGGCCACCAGAGGCCAGTCCTATGTCATGACCATCGTCCTGATCCTGTTCGGCGTGATGCTGCTGGGCATCAACACATGGTTCACGGGCAAAAGAAAGTCCTTCACCACCGTGACCGGCAAGTCCGGCCAGGTATCCTATATCAAGCTGGGCAGAGCGAATACGCTGATCGCCATCATTCTGGTGATCGTGCTCTTCCTGATCGCTATTTTCCCGATCATCTCCTTCGCGCTGGAATCCATGGTTGAGGTGCAGGGCAATTATTCCACCCTGACGCTCAAATACTGGCTGAGCCGCGAAGACGTCGGCGGATTCGCGGTCAACGCCGGCCACGGCATCCTGTTTAATGGCATGATCTGGTCCGCCATGTGGGGCAGCATCAAGCTGTCGCTGATCGTATCCCTGATCGTCGGTACCTGCGGAATCCTGATCGGCTATGCCGTGGCCAGAAAGCGCGGCACCAAGCTGGCCGGCCTGGTATCCGGCCTGGCCTTCTTCCCGTACCTGGTGCCCTCCATGGCCTTCGGCGCCATCTTCCTGGCGGTATCCAGCCGCCTCACCTTCCTGCGTGGGACCCTGTTGCTGCTGGTGATCGTCGGCTCCATCAAGTACCTGCCCTTCGCGTCCCGCAGCGGCACCAACTCCATGATGCAGCTGTCGGGCGAGATCGAGGAAGCGGCGGTCATCGTCGGCGCGTCGTGGCCCAAGCGGATGCTCCGGGTGCTGTTCCCGATCCAGAAATCCTCGTTCATCAGCGGCTATCTGCTGCCGTTCATCTCCTGCATGCGTGAGCTGTCGCTGTTCGTGCTGCTGACGACGGACGGCATGCTGATCACAAAGCTGCTTTCGTACTTCGATGAGAAAGCCGTGTCGCAGATGTCCAACGGCATCAACCTGCTCATCGTCATCATTGTTCTCCTTGTCAATTTCACGATCAACAAGCTGACCGGCGCTTCCATTGACAAGGGCGTAGGAGGGAACTGACCATGCCGAAAATCACACTGACCAACGTGACCAAGCAATGGGGCAAATTCATCGGCGTTAACGACCTGAACCTGGAGATCGAGGACGGCGCGTTCGTGACGCTGCTCGGCTCCTCCGGCTGCGGCAAAACCACCACGCTGCGCATGATCGCGGGCCTGGAAACGCCGACGAAGGGGGAGATCCGGTTTGACGACAGGATCATGTTCAGCAGCGAAAAGAACATCAATATCCCGCCCGCCAAGCGCGAGGTCGGCTTCCTGTTCCAGAACTACGCGCTGTGGCCGCACATGACCGTGACACAGAATATCGCCTTCGGCCTGGAGACGCTGAAATGGAAGAAGGCCGATATCAGCGCGCGGGTGGCTGAAATGCTCAAGACCATGCGCATCGAGCAGTTCGCGGAGCGTTACCCGGCGGAGCTGTCCGGCGGCCAGCAGCAGCGCGTCGCCATCGCGAGGACCCTCGCGCCCAAGCCCCGCGTGCTGTTCATGGACGAGCCGCTTTCCAACCTGGACGCCAAGCTGCGCGGCGAGATGCGCACCGAGCTCAAGCGCCTGCACAAGGATACGGGCTCGACCTTCGTATACGTGACCCACGACCAGCTGGAGGCCATGACGCTCTCCTCCAGGATCTGCATGATGAACGAGGGCGTGCTGCAGCAGTACGCGCCGCCGCTGGAGGTGTACAACCGCCCGGCGAACCTGTTCGTGGCGGATTTTGTGGGCAACCCGTCCATGAATATCGTGGATGCCAGGGCCGTCAAGACCGGGCCGCGCACGGCGGAGATCGAATTCCTCGGCAGGAGGGCCGCCTTCCAGGCCAACGAGGACTTCGAGCTGCCGTCCGACAAGGTGTCGCTGGGCATCCGTCCGGAATTCCTGCCGATCTCGCAGGACGGTGATATGGAGGGCATGGCCTATTCCACCCTGCCCGCCGGCATGGAAACGACGGTAAAGATCAAGGTAGGGGATACCATCCTTTCTTCCGTCGTTTTCGGCGCCATCGACTACGAGACGGACGCGAAGATCCGCTTCGGCATCTCCGGCTCAGGCATCCTGATCTTCGATCAGGAAACCGGCGGCCGTCTTGCCAGCGGGCGCGTGGTGTTCCAGTAACGGAAGGTATCTGCATGATGACATATGGCATCCCGACCCTGATGGAGTTTTCCGACGCTGAGGTACTGACCAGGTTCTGCGCGGAGCATGGCTTTGCCTTCGTGGAAATGAATATGACCTTCCCCTGGTTCCAGCCTGGGCAGATCGACGCCGGCAGGCTCCGCGCGCTGATGGAAAAGTACGGCGTAGGCTTCACGATCCACCTGCACGACCAGGTGAACCCGTTCGAGTTTTCGCCGGAGCTGCGGGAAGGGAACCTCCGGAATATCGGCTGGGCGATAGACCTGGCCCTGGCGCTGGGGCTTCCCCGGATCAATATGCACCTGATGCCCGGCACCTATTCGACCATCAACGGTGTCAAAACCTACCTGTACGACCATTGTCTCGATACGTATCTGGACTATGTCCGCGCCTTCAGGCGGCTGGTCGATGAACGGCTGAAGGACAGCGGCACTGTCTTCTGCATTGAAAACACCTCGGGCTACAAGCCCTTCCACCAGAAAGCCATCGGGCTTCTGCTCGAATCGGACGCCTTCGGCCTGACCTTCGACATCGGACACAGCTACCGGGCCGGGGGAGGGGACGAACGGTTCATCCTCAGGCACCGGGAGCGCGTCTGCCATTTCCATATCCATGACTGCGACGTGAAGGCGAACCACCTCGGCTTTGGCGACGGCCAGCTGGACCTGACGCGCTATCTGGTGATGGCGCGGGAGCTCGGCGCGACGGTCGTCGCCGAGGTCAAGGAATCCGGCGCGCTGCTGCGCTCCAGGGAATACATCATGGCGCGTAAGCTCTGGTGAATCAGGAAGATGAACATAGCTGCGGCACGGCTCCGGCCGTGCCGTTTCGCATTCTCCGTACAGCAAGAAAAGTATAGACTTTTCAGAGACGCTGTGTTAGAATAGCCCTGTTTCCAAGAGGATAGCGAAATCATTTCTGTTTGGAGGTCCTTCACATGCGATACGGCCATTTTGACAGCAAGGCGCGGGAGTACGTCATCGACGATCCTCGCACCCCCATGCCCTGGGCGAATTACCTGGGCTCTCCCAAGTACGGCGCGATCATCACGCAGAACGCCGGCGGCTACAGCTTCGTCAAGTCCGGCGCCGCCGGGCGCATCCTGCGCTATATGTTCAACCAGTTCGACGAGCCGGGCCGCTATATCTACCTGCGGGACGACAAAACCGGCGATTTCTGGTCCGCCAGCTGGCGGCCGGTGGAAAAGCCGTTGGACAGCTTCAAGACCAGCTGCCGCCACGGCACCGCCTATACCGAGATCAGCGCCGAGTACGCGGGCATCGCCTCCGACGCGCTGTATTATGTGCCGCAGGGCGCGACCCATGAGGTCTGGCGGCTGAAGGTGCGCAACACGGGCAGCGAGCCGCGCGAGCTGTCCGTCTTCGGCTACTGCGAGCTGACCACCGAAAGCTATTACGAGCAGGACCTGGTGAACATGCAGTACACCCAGTTCATCACCAGCACGGAATTCCATCAGGATCACATTCTCGAGCGCATCAACCCCTTCTGCCACGTGGCGGAAAACGGCGAAAACGGCTCGGAGCGCTTCTTCGGCCTGGCCGGCGCGCCGGTGGCCAGCTATACCGGACGGCGCGAGCGCTTCCTGGGCGGCCACCGCTTCAACGCGCCCGCGGGCGTCGCGGCCGGCTGCCTGGACGACAGCCTGAACTTCAACGGCAATCCCTGCGGCGCGCTGCACGCGCGGCTGACGCTGGCCCCCGGTGAGGAGAAGACCGTCGCCTTTATCCTGGCGCAGAAGGGCGAAACGGAAGCCCGCAGGCTGATGGACGCCTACCGCGAGCCCGCCGCGAAGGTGGAGGCGGAAAAGGCCGCCCTGATCGAATACTGGCACGGCAAGCTGAGCCACCTGAACGTCCAGACGCCCGACGCGGACTTCAACGAAATGGTCAATACCTGGAACGCCTTCCAGTGCTTCACTACCTTCGTCTGGTCCCGCGCGGCCAGCCTGATCTACTGCGGTCAGCGCAATGGCTACGGCTACCGCGACACGGTGCAGGATATCCAGGGCATCATTCATCTCGATCCTGAAATGGCCAAGGACCGCATCCGCTTCATGCTGAGCGCCCAGGTGCATCACGGCGCGGGCCTGCCGCTGGTCAAGTATACCCACAATCCCGGCCACGAGGACAAGCCGGAGGACGAATCCTATGTGAAGGCCACCGGCCATCCGCACTACCGCGCGGACGACGCGCTGTGGCTGTTCCCCACGGTGTACAAGTATATCTCCGAAACGGGCGATACCGCCTTCCTGGACGAGGTCGTGCCCTTCTCCGATTACGACGAGGGCACGGTGCTGGAGCACCTGAAGCGGGCGATCGACTTTACCATGCACCATCTGGGCCGCCACGGCATGCCCGCCGGCCTGCACGCGGACTGGAACGACTGCCTGAAGCTGGGCGCGGACGGCGAGAGCAGCTTCGTAGCCTTCCAGTTCTATATGGCGCTGGGCATCCTGGACGAGCTGATGCCGGACGCCCCGGAAAACGAGGAATACCGCGCGTTCCTGCGCAGGACGCGGGATGAGCAGCTGAAGCTGATCAACGAACACTTCTGGGAGGGCGACCGCTTCCGCCGCGGCTATACGCAGGACGGCGCGATCATTGGCTCCAAGAACGATCCGGAAGCGGCGATGTGGCTGAACCCCCAGAGCTGGTGCGTCATCTCCGGCGCGGCGACCCGCGAGCAGGCGGAGGCGGCGCTTGAGACCACCTATGAAAAGCTGAACACGCCGAACGGCATCGAGCTGATGGCCCCCTGCTACAAGCGGCACGCCTTTGACGGCGCGGCGATGCTCCTGTTCAACCCGACCACCAAGGAAAACGGCGGCATCTTCTGCCAGGCCCAGGGCTGGGCGATCCTGGCGGAGAGCTTGATGGGCCACGGCACGCGGGCCTTCCAGTACTTCAAGGAGAGCTGCCCCGCTGCCTACAACGACCGGGCGGAGATCCGCGAGGTCGAGCCCTACGTTCATTCCCAGTTCATCGAGGGCCACGAGACGCCGCAGCCCGGCCGCGCGCACGTGCACTGGCTGACGGGCACCGCCTCCACCGTCATGGTCGGCTGTGTGGAGGGCATCCTGGGACTGCGCCCGACGCCCGAAGGCCTGCTGATCAGCCCCGCGATCCCCGCGGAATGGGATGGCTTCACGATGGATAAATCCTTCCGCGGCAGGCAGCTGCACATCGTCGTCGAGAACCCCGAGCATCACGAGGGCGGCGTCCGCCAACTCTTCGTGAACGGTGAGGAGGTCGCGCCCGCTGTCCTGATGGACGACATGCTGACTGAAAAGACTGAGATCCGGGTCGTCATGTAATCCGGATTACCCATGAATCCTTAAGGACTGTGCACTATGATGTGCGGCAGTCCTTTTCTGTTTCTTCTGTGTTTTTTCCGGAAACGCCCCTTGTCAAGGAAAGAAACCGACGGCTATAATGTCATTGCTGAAGATTTGTTAAACAATCGCAGCAATCTGACGATCGAGGTACGCCCCATGCCGAATGATGCCCTGCCGTCCCAGGTTTTTATTGACGCCGCAGCCAAGTTTCCGACCCCCTTTCACCTGTACGACGAGGCCGGCATCCGTCGGACCGCCCGCGCTGTGCGGGAGGCCTTTGCCTGGAACCCGGATTATCGGGAGTACTACGCGGTCAAGGCGCTGCCGAACCCGGTGATCCTGGACATCCTGAAGCAGGAGGGGCTCGGCCTGGACTGCTCCAGCCTGACAGAGCTGCTGATGGCGGAGCGTCTCGGCTTCCATGGCAATGAAATCATGTTCAGCGCCAACGCCATGCCCGCGGAGGAATTCGACCTGGCGCGGAAACTTGGCGCGATCATCAACCTGGACGATATCAGTGACATCGGCCTGCTGGAAAAGCACGGCGGCATCCCCGAAACGGTGTGTGTGCGCGTCAATACCGGCGGCACCTTCACCTTCGGCAGCAACCGCATCATGGGCAATCCCGGCGAGGCCAAGTACGGCTGGATGCCCTCCCAGCTGAACGAAGGCCTGAACCGGCTGAAGGCCCTGGGCGTCAAGCGGTTTGGCATGCATGCCTTCCTGGCCAGCAATATGACCGACCCGGGCTATTATCCGGCCCTGGCTCATATCCTGTTTGATCTGCTCCGTAAGACGGCGGAGGCAACGGGGCTGGAGCCTGCCTTCGCCAACCTCTCTGGCGGCATCGGCATCCCTTATACGCGGGATGTTCCGCCGGTGGATATCCGCGCCGTGGGCGAAGCGGTACGCAAGGAATACATGGCCGTATTCGGCGAGCCCGCTCCGGGAAAGCCGGGCATCAAGACGGAGCTGGGGCGCTATATCACCGGCCCCCACGGCTTTGTGGTGACCCATGCCGTCCATGAGAAAAAGACCTTCAAGCACTATATCGGCGTGGACGCCTGCGCGGTGCAGCTGATCCGCCCCGCCATGTACGGTGCTTATCATGAGATCTCCATCGTGGGCAGGGAGCACGAGCCGCCGACGGAGACCTATGACATCACCGGCTGCCTGTGCGAGAATAACGATAAATTCGCCATCGACCGCCCGATGCCCGAGATCCATATGGGCGATCTGCTGATCATTCACGACGCCGGCGCGCACGCCTTCGCCATGGGCTACCAGTACAACGGCCGCCTGCGCAAGGCGGAGATCCTGTACCGGACGGACGGATCCTATCAGCAGATCCGCCGCGCCGAGACGCCGGAGGATTACTTCGCGACCATGGTATGGCCGGAATAATCGTATAGCGAGTCAACGAGGCCTGTTTCGCGAGGAAACAGGTCTTTGGCTTTTCACGGATGAAGGAGATCATGGTTTCATGTCGAATTGAAAACAGGATCACAGCGATAACGGAGAAAGGGGTAATGGCGATGAAACTGGCGGAGGCGCTGCAGGAACGCGCGGACCTGAACAGAAAGATCGAAGAGCTGAAAACCAGGCTGGATAATTGTGTGCTTGTACAGGAGGGGGAGGAGCCAGCGGAGGACCCGGAACAGCTGCTTCTGGAACTGGACGCCGCTGTAGCCAGGCTGGAGGCCCTGATGGCGGCTATCAACCTGACCAACAGCCGTGCCAGGGCGGATGGAACGACCCTGACCCAGCTGATCGCCCGCAAGGACGCGCTGATGGTGCAGCTGTCCGCTTACCGTAAGCTTGTATATACCGCCGGCCAGAGCACGAACCGGGCCAGGGGGACGGAGATCAGGGTCAAGGCGCTGCTGAAGGCCTCTGAGCTGCAGAAGAAGGCGGACCAGATCGCTAAGGAGGTGCGCCGCCTGGATAACCTGCTGCAGGAGACGAACTGGAAGACGAAGCTGATCGGGCTGGAGTAAATCAGATTCTTTCAGCTTCCGGGAGACGAGCCGGAGGCTTGCTGGTAGTTCCGCGGGGCGCATATCAGGCGGCAGCGGCCTTAAGCTGCATATTTGGTACAGTGCCTGGACAGCACCGGGGTTCAAATCCCCAAGGATCGTTATGTCCCGATCGCGCATCAACGCATCGGTACGGCGCATTGTTAATACCGGATATGGACCGCGGGACGAGGGCGGGAACGGGGATTAAAACATGAACTTTGAATAAAGCGCTGGAGGTGGTTTTCATGTCTTCCTTTGCTGATTTGAAATACCTGAGCGTGCCGCTGCCGGAGGATATCCTGCACGCGCGCGAATATGGGGATTTCGACCTGGCGCTTCGCCTGATTGACCGGCGAATCGCCGGCGGAAAGCTGCCGCAGGCGCTCGTCAGGCGGCTGGAGCTGGAGAAGGATTTCCTGCGGATCATCCCGGAGGAATATCCTTATACGGAACGGGAAGCGCTGGAGATCCTCCGGGACGGGGTGGGCGAGGTTTCCGACGAAGCGTTCTGCGAGATGATCCTCAACCGCGACCTGGACTGGATCTATCGCGGAGGCGTGCGGTATATCAAGGACGACGCCATCTCCAACTTCTACAAGACCCATGACGATATGGCGCAGAAGGCCTACGAGCGCGGCAAGCGCTCCAGGCCGGGCGGTCCGGCGCCGCTGCTGGACGCGGCAATCGCCGAGATGAAGGCGAAGGGCACGGTGCGGGCGCGCTTCCGTGTGCGCTCCGAAATGACGATCCGACCGGGGGAGACGCCCCGGCCGGTGCGGGTTTGGCTGCCCATTGCCTGTGAATACGCCCAGGCGAGCAATGTGCGGGTCACGGCGTGCAGCCATCCGGATACCGCCCATGTGGACAGCCCGCAGGCTCCGCAGCGCACGATCTGCCTGGACGGCAGGGACGACCAGGGCTTCTGGGTGGAGTATGAATTTGACGCGACGTACCGCTACCATGATCCGGACCCGGCCCTGGTAATGGAAAGCCAGCCGACCTTCTATACCGAAGAACAGGCCCCGCATATCCTATTCACGCCCATCCTGCGCTCGCTCTGCCGAGAGATCGTGGGAAACGAAACCAATCCGCTCACGAAGGCGCGGCTCATCTACGACTATATCGTGCACCATATCCGCTACGCGTACATGCGCGCCTATTATACCCTGCCGATGATCACGGAATACGCGGCGGTGAACCAGCGTGGCGACTGCGGGGTGCAGGCGCTGCTGTTCATCACGCTGTGCAGGATCGCGGGCATACCGGCGCGCTGGCAGTCGGGCCTGTGTGTCGAGCCCGGCGACGAGGGCTGCCACGACTGGGCGCAGTTCTATGTGGCTCCCTTCGGCTGGCTGTTCGCGGACTGCTCCTACGGCGGAGGCGCCGTGCGCCGCGGGCTCAAGGAGCGCGAGACCTTCTATTTCGGCAACATCGACCCGTTCCGTGTGCCCGCCAACGCGGAGTTCCAGCATGATTTTGAGATCCCGCCCAGGTTCATGCGCTATGATCCCTATGATAACCAGCTGGGTGAGGCGGAGTATGAGGATGGTCCGGTGCCGCGAGGCAGGCGCTCCATGGAGCACCGCGTGATCAGCGTCAGCGGACTGGACTGCTGCAAGGAAAGGCCGGTAAAGGTATGACAAAAGCGTTGATCTCTGTTTCCGGTGCGGATACCACAGGCATCATTGCCCGGATCGCCACGAAGCTCTATGAAATGAACATCAATATCCTGGACATTTCCCAGACGATACTGAGCGGCTGCTTCACCATGATGATGGTGGTGGACCTGACCGCGTGCGGCCTCACCTTTACCGAGGTGCAGGAGGCGCTGCAGCCGGTCGGGCAGACGCTCGGCATGGAGATCCATATGCAGCGTATGGATATTTTTGACGCGATGCACCGCATCTGAGCGAGGAAGAGTATGCTGAATATACAGGATATTTCCGAAACCATCCAGATGATCCGGGACGACCATTTCGATATCCGCACGATCACGCTGGGCATCAACCTGCTGGGCTGCATCTCAGAAAAGGCGGAGCGCACCGCGGCGCGCGTCTATGAAAAGGTGACAAGGACCGCCCAGTACCTGGTCAGCACCGGCGAGGATATCGAGCGGGAGCTCGGCATCCCCATCGTCAATAAGCGCATCGCCGTGACGCCCGTCAGCATGCTGACGCAGGAGGACCCTGTACCGATCGCCCTGGCGCTGGACCATGCGGCGCGGGAAACCGGCGTCAACTTCCTGGGCGGATACACCGCGCTGATGCAGAAGGGCGCGACGGACGCGGATGAAAAGCTGATCCACTCCATCCCGCAGGTGCTCAACGAGACGGATTTCCTCTGCTCCAGCGTGAACGTGGCCTCGACACGCGCGGGCATCAACATGAACGCGGTCCGGGAGATGGGTGAGATCATCCGCGAAACGGCGGTGCTGACCGCCGACAGGGACAGCCTGGGCTGCGCAAAGTTGGTGGTGTTCGCCAATGCCGTGGAGGACAACCCCTTCATGGCGGGCGCGTTCGTAGGTCCGGGGGAGCCGGAGGCGGCTATCAACGTGGGTGTTTCCGGGCCTGGCGTCGTGCGCGCGGCGCTGCAGAAGATCCCCGGCGCGCCCTTTGACGTGGTGGCGGAGACCATCAAGCGTACCGCGTTCAAGATCACCCGCGTCGGCCAATTGGTCGCGCGCGAAGCGTCCACGCGCCTCGGAATCCCGTTCGGCATCGTCGATCTTTCCCTGGCGCCGACCCCGGCCCGGGGCGACAGCGTCGCCCATATCCTGGAGGAGATGGGCCTGGATTCGGTCGGCGGTCCCGGGACGACCGCAGCACTCGCCCTCCTCAACGACGCGGTCAAGAAGGGCGGCGTCATGGCGTCCAACCATGTGGGCGGCCTGAGCGGCGCGTTCATCCCCGTCAGCGAGGACGCGGGCATGATCGAGGCCGCGGAAAAGGGCATCCTGAGTCTGGAGAAGCTGGAGGCGATGACCAGCGTCTGCTCCGTCGGCCTGGATATGATCGCCATTCCGGGCGATACCACCGCGGAAACCATCTCCGGCATCATCGCGGACGAAATGGCGATCGGCATGATCAATCAGAAAACGACCGCGGTCCGTGTCATCCCGGCGATCGGCAAGCAGGCGGAGGACACAGTGCGCTTCGGCGGTCTGCTGGGCGAAGCGCCGGTCATGCCGGTCAACCAGACGGACTGCTCCGATTTTATCGCCCGCGGCGGCCGCATCCCGGCCCCGATCCACAGTTTGAGAAATTAAAGAACAGACATAAAAATCCCCTTGCGTCAGGGATTGCTCATGACGCTGCGTCATGAGCTATTCTTGCTGCGAAGGAGGTGAAACGCTGTGTCAAAATACACAACGGGAGAGATCGCGAAGCTCTGCGGCGTGACGGTCCGCACGGTCCAGTATTACGATACGAGGGGCATCCTGGTGCCGAGCGAGCTGACCGAGGGCGGCAGGAGGCTGTATACTGAGGACGATGTGAAGCGGATGAGGATCATCTGCTTCCTGAGAGACCTCGGCCTGTCCATCGACGCCATCAGCCAGCTTTTGTCCGAGGAGGATCCGGGAAGCGTCATCTCCCTGCTGCTGGATCAGCAGGAAGCTGCGCTGAAGCAGGAGATCGGCGAACAGGAAAAGAAGCTGCAGAAGCTTTCGGAGCTGAAGGCCGGCCTCAGGAGCGTGAGCGAATTCTCTGTCGAATCCATCGGCGACATAGCGTATATCATGACCAACAAACAGCAGCTCAGGCGGATCCACACGGTGATCCTGCTGACAGGCCTGCCGCTTACGATTTTGCAGTGGGCGGCCATCATCCTGTGGATCACCAAAGGGATCTGGTGGCTGTTCCTCGTATGGGCGGTCGCCGCGGTTCCGTACGTCATATGGATCTCCCGGTGGTACCTGAGGAAGGTCGCCTACATCTGTCCCCGGTGCCATCAGGTGTTCAAGCCAACGTTCAAGGAGGCCTTCTGGGCAAACCATACGCCAGCGACGCGAAAGCTGACCTGCCCCTCCTGCGGCCATCACGGCTTCTGTGTCGAGGTCGCGGCCGAACCGGAGACGAAGGCGGAAGCGCGATAAACAGATGAGGCATGATAGGAAAAGGGGTTGCTGCGCGAGTACATGAATACCCTCATCCGAGCCGCTTTGCGGCCCACCGTTCCACAGTTCACCATTGTCGCCCCGCGCACCGTCGTGCGCGGGGCTCTGTGGTTCACTGCGACTTTTTCGGCCTTCATCGCCCACTGGGCGCGGCCGCTTCCGTCGCCCCCGAGATCGGGGAAAGGCACTTTTTTCGCCGCATAGCAGATCGTTTGAACTGTGAAATGATCCGATGATTTGAGGTATACAAAAAACCTTCCCCCGGTCTCGGGGGAAGGTGCTGAGCGAACACGAAGCGGATGAGGGCTGTTCAATGTGATGTGCGACAGCCCCTTTTCTCGTTTATTGATTCGTCGCTCCGGCGCTTCTCAGGTACCTGGCCATCCCGTCCGTATAGCGGACGGTGCGGTCCGGGAGGATCCACAGCGCTTCGGTATCGGGCATGGCGTCCACCAGGGCGCGGCCGGTCTCGTAATCCGCGATGAACAGATAGGTGGACAGAAAGTCGCACAGCCCGGAATCGTCGGCGACGATGGTGACCCCGCGGAATTCTTCGGCGGGCATCAGCGTTTCCGGGGAGATCAGGTGCGCGTAGCGCTTGCCGTCCACCACGTAGTACCGCTGGTAGTCGCCGCTGGTGACGACCGCCTTATCGGCGGCAAAGATCGTGTCGAACAGGTCGCTGCCGCTCAGGCCGTCCGGATCCTGGATGCCGATGCCCCATAGCGCGCCGGTGTCCGCCTTCCGGTGTCCCGCGCAGACGTTGCCGCCGGCGTTCAGGATGAAGGAGGGCATATCGGAGTCGGCCAGGTGATCCGCCGCCGCCTGGGCTGTATAGCCCTTGGCCACGGCACCGAAGTCGAGCCGCAGGGCGGGATCAGCGAAGTATACGGTACATTCGTCCGCGTCGAGGATGACGTCCTTCACGTTCATATGCATAGCGGCCTGCTCCAGCTCGTCCATCGGCGGCAGGGCCGCTATTCCCGGGGAGGCGATGCCCGCCTCGCGGTAACTGTGCCAGAGCTGGAGCACCGAGCCCATGGCGATATTCACCTGCTCGGAGCCGAACTCTTTTTCCCGGTCGAGGCACCAGCTGATGAAATCGAACAGCTTCCGGTCGACCCTGACAGGGGAGATCCCGGCTTTCTGGTTCAGCGAGCACAGGTTCTCGATCCCGTCATAGGTATGGTAGGCGTCGAACAGCCGGTGGTATTCCGTAAAAATGCTGTAGACCCCGGCATACGCTTCGGCAAAGGTTTTTTCATCCGGCGCGTAACCAATCAGGGTCACGATCGTGTCGAAGGTGCCCGCAAAGGTCGCGCTGTAGCGCTGCGTCGATTCGGCGTGCGCGGAGACGCCGGCCGGCACTGGACCGATTGAGAATCCAAAGCCGGCGCATACGGCCATCACGAGGATAAGACAAAGCGCGGCAAATGCCTGTTTGCGCATACGGCCTCCTTATGCCTGATAGCCCATCGGGTTCTGACTCTGCCAGTTCCACGCGTCCCGGCACATGTCTGTCAGCGTGCGGTGCGTCTGCCAGTGCAGCAGCTCGTGCGCCTTGGCCGGATCCGCATAGCAGGTGGCGATGTCGCCGGGCCGGCGCGGCCCGATACGGTAGGGAACATGGATGTGGTTGACTTCCTCAAAGGTATGCACCATCTCAAGCACGCTGTAGCCCACGCCGGTGCCGAGGTTGAAGACCTCGACGCCCGTATGCTCCCGCGCGTAGGTGAGGGCGGCCAGATGGCCCTCCGCCAGGTCCATGACGTGGATGTAGTCCCGCACGCCGGTGCCGTCCTTGGTGGGGTAGTCGTTGCCGTAAACATTCAATTGCTCCAGGCGTCCGCTGGCAACCTGGCAGATGAAGGGCATCAGGTTGTTGGGGATTCCGCTCGGGTCTTCGCCGATCCGGCCGCTCTCGTGGGCGCCGACGGGGTTGAAGTAGCGCAGCAGCACGATGGAAAGGTCCGGGTCCGCCTTGCCGACGTCGCGGAAGATCTGCTCGGACATGTACTTGGTCCAGCCGTATGGGTTGGTGCAGCCCAGCGGGAAGGTCTCCTTCAGCGGCATCTCCTGGATGGTGCCGTATACGGTCGCGGAGGAGGAAAACACCAGCTGCCTGCAGCCGTGCTTATTCATCGCTTCCAGCAGGGTCAGCGTGGCGTCCAGGTTGTTGCGGTAATACATGAGCGGCTTGGCGACCGATTCGCCCACGGCCTTCAGGCCGGCGAAGTGCACCACCTGATCGATCGGATAGGCGCTGAACACCTTTTCAAGGTCTGCGGCGGATGTGCAGTCGCCGACGACCAGCGGGATCTCTTTGCCGGTCAGCTCGCTGACCCGGCGGATCGCCTCGGGGCTTGAGTTGCTCAGGTTATCGAGAACGACGGCGTCCATCCCGGCGTTAGCGATGCACAGCGCGGTATGGGAGCCGATATAGCCCGCGCCGCCCGTCAATAATACAGCCATGTTTGCTTCCTCCATCCATGTCGTGGCACAGAATAATTCTGCCATCCAATATAATAGTACAAGTAGCGCGGTTCGTCAAATGGATTTGACTGCAAAACAGGCGTGTGCTATAATTGCTTCAAATTCAGACAAAAGGGGCTTGAAGAGAATGGGAAAGCGGCTCATCGACTGCGCGCTGAGTATCCTTGGAGACAGCTATTCGACCTTTGAGGGCCAGGTGCCGGCGGGCAATTATCTGTACTATCCGAACGAGGGGATCCCGGACGTGCGCTCGCCGGAGGACACCTGGTGGCATCAGCTGATCAGCCGGAGGAGGATGAAACTGCTGATCAACGACAGCTCCTCCGGTACCACGGTTTCTACCAGCGTACGGCCCGAGCACCGGGTCGGGGACGCCTTTGTGAAGCGCATGGCGAAGAGCCTGTCCGCCGCCGGCGTGGACGGCAGAAAGCCCGATTGTATCCTGCTGTTCGGCGGCACCAACGACGACTGGCTGGATGTTCCGATGGGAGAACTCATGTATGCGGGCTGGCAGGAGCGGGATCTCAGGTGTTTTCTCCCCGCTTACTGCTATATGCTCAGTGAAACGGTGATAAACAATCCGCAGGCGGCGGTATTCGCGATCATCAACACGGATATGAAGGAAGAGACGACGGCCGGCATCCGGGCTGCGTGCGCGCATTACGGCGTGCCGGCGGTCGAACTCCGCGGCATCAGCAAGAAAAACGGCCATCCTGACAGGCTGGGAATGCGTCAGATCGCCGAACAGGTGGGTCAGGCGCTGGATGAATATACCACTGATCATGAATAATGGAGGAACGGACATGAAAAAGCACAATCTGGCACTGATTCTATGGTTGGTCGCTGCGCTGCTGCCGTGCGCCGCTCTGGCGCAGGGGGGAGAGGAATTCCGCCTGCACGGGTATACGGAGGGGACGCTCCGCTATGAATCCTCCTTCCTGGACCCGCATGAGGGACCGGGCTACAAGTATAACTACGCGACCATGAACCTGCCGTCCGGGTCCAAGGTCAAGGTGCTTACCCAGGCGACGGATCCCTCCGGCAACCGTTGGGTGATGGTCGAGGGAACGGAAAACGGCCGTGCCAAGCGCGTGTACCTGCTGCAGCAGGAGCGCGGGGGAAAGGCCCTGATCGACTGTGACCTGAGAAGCGTGCCGAAAGAGGCGGGCGACATCGATGGACCGTGGCAGTGCAGCTGCTACGAGGACCTCACGCTGAGGTACGGACCGGGGACCAACTATGCCGCGACAGGCTTTGTGATGGACCGGGACGAGAATGCCTGGGTCGTGCTGATGAACGGTCAGTGGGCGCTGGTGGAATGCACGAACGCTTATGACGGGGATTCCGACGTCGTTTATTTCACCCGCGGATGGGTGGAATTCGGCCGTCTCATATACTAATAAACGGGTGATCAAAAGCTGCCCGCCGCGGATTTTGCCGTGGCGGGCAGCTTTTGGCAGGCAGCAAAAACCCTCCCGCTTCCGGGAGGGCGATATTGCTATTATTCAGTTTTCCGACGAATCTGTTCAGGCGCAGGGCACTTCCCTCGAAACATCCTTACTTGTTCAAAAATTGAGGAAACTCAGGTCTGCAGCATTCCTGTGACACTCTTGATCCTTGCTGTTCCTTGCCGTGTGGCTTTGGTTCGTCGCAGACACGGATATCATTTGAGCTAATCCGTTGTCCTTATCATGCCGGAATCAAACATCGGCGCGTTTGCCTGTACTGCTGCTGGTATGTCGGCCCAAGGTTTTTGTTAATACTCATGTGCCCTGTTGTGCGATTCGTTCATCGATCGTCGGGTCAGTTCTGGGCGCATACAGACTATTTTGCAGCCAACACAGGCGATACCTGATGCGTTTCTTCACTGTACATCGGAACCGCCCCCTTCCGCTCCATCTGGAGCTTTGTTGAACCTCTTGTTCTCTGGTTCGGTTAGATTATAACACGGAGAAGAGAGCCTGTCAATAGCTTTTTGCCTAAAAAGGGAAAATTTTTTCCAGAAATTACTTGAACGAAAAAACGCCTTATATCACAAGGAAATCCGGTGGACTTCGCTGATTTTTGGACTGATTGTATACAAAAAGATGACGTATCCGGAAAATTAATTCCTGAATAGTATATTCAAAAAAATGGCGGTACGGGACTGCACATGGAATCCGGAACCTGGATGCCGCGAAGCCGGAGATGGTCCTTTCATCGGCGCGAGGATACTGTATACAGATGTTCATCGGCAGATCAATACAAAATATGGACAAAAAGAAAAATGAAGAGGTCAAAACACGGAAAATGTGCTTGCATTCCGGATAAAACTGTGCTATCATAACCAAGTTATCTCAGATGACTGTTCCGCTTTGACGCGTAACATAGAGATGCGCAACTTAACTGGAGGGATGATCATGGGAAAGTATTGTGAGATTTGCGCGAAGGGCAAGATGTCCGGACATAACGTCAGCCATTCCAACCGCAAGACCAACCGCTTCTGGGCCCCGAACGTCCAGCGCGTCCGCGTTGTGATCGAAGGCCGTCCGATGCACATCAACGTCTGCACGCGCTGCCTGCGCAGTGGTTACGTGCAGCGCGCTCTGCCGACTGTCAAGGCCGCTCCCGTTGTTGAAGAGGCCGTGGTGGTGGAAGAGCAGTAAGCCTGACGGAAAGCGCTTAACGCCGCGTCAGTTTGACACGGCGTTTTTTGTATGCAGAGCGCTGATATTTGAATAATCTAACTGAGAGAACCGGAAATAAACAAATGTCGAACACAAGGATATGCGTGATCGGCGCCGGCGCGATCGGCGGCGTGACAGCCGCTTATATGGCGAAGGCCGGCCTGGATGTGACGCTGGTCACGAAGCACGCGGAAATCGCGGCTCTGGCAAATGGCGAGGGGCTTCATATCAGCGGTGTCAGGGGAAATGAAAGGATCCGCGTTCCCGCGGTCGCGTCAATTGAAGAGCTCACCGGCGTCTATCAGCTGTGCCTGATCGCCACGAAGGCCTATGACATGCCGGAGTGCGCCAGACTCGCGCTGCCGTACCTGGCGGAGGATTCGCTGGTCGTCAGCATGCAGAACGGGATATGCACCGACGCGCTCAGCGAGGTGGTGGGAAAAGAACGGACCGTGGGCTGCGTGATCGGCTTCGGCGCCACGATGAAGGGACCGGGAGAACTCGAAATGACGAGCACCGGCGAGTTCGTCATCGGCTTGCCGGACCGTAGCCGCCCGCCCCTGCTGGAAACGCTGCGCGAGGCTCTGTCCGCCGTCGTGCCCGCAAGCATCTCAGACGATATTTACGCCGAACTGTATTCCAAGCTGATCGTCAACGCGTGCATCACTGCGCTCGGCGCGGTCTGCGGGCTGAAGCTGGGGGAGATGATGCAGCGGAACGACGCCCGAAGGATCTTCCTCGGCGTGATCTCCGAAGGCGTACGCGTGGCGGACGCCATGGGCCTGAGAATCCCGCCCTACGGCGGAAAGCTCGACTACCATCAGCTGATGCGCGGCACCGGCGTGCTGGACCGTCTGCGCCGCCATCTGACCATCCGCGTCGTCGGCCTAAAATACAGCCAGCTGAAGAGCTCGAGCCTGCAGTCCCTGGAACGCGGCCGGCCTACGGAGATCCAGTATTTCAACGGCTATATCGTCCGCAAGGGCACCGAGGTGGGCGTCGTGTGCCCGATCAACAGCCGGCTGACGGAGATGGTGCAGGAGATCGAGCATAAGAAGCGGCCCATCAGCACCGAAAACCTGTCGGACATGAAACTCGTGTCCGCGCTGGATGATAAGGTCGGTTAAGAGGTTCAGAGCAAAGACGGCGGGGAGGTCGCCGCACGGGGTCCCTCCGCTGTTTTTCGCCGCTTTGCCCTAAAAATTCTCTTGACAAAGCGGGTGAAATTGTCTACAATAAATAAGTGTTCGCGGGTGTAGCTCAATGGCAGAGCTCCAGCTTCCCAAGCTGGCTACGTGGGTTCGATTCCCATCACCCGCTCCATTTATAGCGCAGCCCGTGCGCTATACGAAATTTATTTGCGCTATGCGACTTGAAGGAGGAGATTCCCATGGCCAAGCAACATTTTGAGCGCACGAAGCCCCATGTCAACATTGGTACGATCGGTCACGTTGACCACGGCAAGACGACCCTGACCGCCGCCATCACGATGGTTCTGGCCAAGGGCGGCAAAGCC
>CACWHI010000010.1 GCA_902760595.1 uncultured Eubacteriales bacterium | reverse complement strand
TGGCTTCGCCATCCGCCGAATGAATCGGCGGACTCCGGGATTCCGTGCCGGAACGGACCGGGCCTCGTCTCACTCTACTGTATGACTGAATAGTTACGACAGAAGAATGATATTCCTCACCTTTGCAGTCTGATCTCCCTGCGGCGCTGGGCCGCCGCGTACTCTAGCCGCTCCTCGTCCGTCTCCGGCTCAAAGGCCGGGACGGGCGCGGGGCGGTCGTTTTCGTCCAGGGCGACGAAGACGGCGTAGGCGCGGTTGACCAGGGTGCGGCTGCCGTCCAGCTGCTCCACATAGCTGTCCACCCGCACCTCCAGGCTGGTGCGGCCGGACCAGGTGACCCGCGCGTCCTGGACCACTGTGTCGTTCAGGTAGGCGGGGCCGATGAAGTTCAGGTTGTCCACGCACACGGTGGTCACGGCGCGTTTGGCGAACCGCCGCGCGGCCACCGCCCCAATGATGTCGATCCACGCCATCAGCTGCCCGCCGAACAGGCGCGGGCGGGCGTAGCCGTTGCAGTGCTGGGAGAGGACGATCTGGACGCCGGTGGTGATCTCTGTCATAAGGTGCCTCCTCACAAAGCGGGATATCGGGCCTTCCGCCCGGCCGTATGAGTATAGCATAACCGGCGGCACAGGGGAAGACCGTTTGCAGAACCGAAATCCAGCGCTTGATTTTTTGTGCCGGATATGCTAAGATTTTTCTACAGATCCGGCGGACGCGGCCGGAAGACAAACTGAACATCACAGGAGGCATGAAAATGAAGAAGTTTCTTGTAATCGTGCTGGCGCTGGCCATGCTGATGTCGCTGGCGTCCACTGCCCTGGCGGTCAACGAGGACGTGGAGGGCAAGATCACCATCTACACCTCGATGTACAAGCAGGTGTACACCGGCATGAAGGAAGTGCTCGCCAAGGAATTCCCGAACCTGGAGGTGGAATTCTACTACGCGGGCACCGGCACCCTGATCAGCCAGATCGCCGGCGAGATGGGCGACGACCATACCGGCGCCCTGGGCTGCGACATGCTGCTGGTGGCGGAGCCGGCCTACTCCCTGGAGCTGAAGGATTACGGCTATCTGCATTCCTTCGACCTGGGCGCCAAGGACAAGCTGCGCTTCCCCTATGACGAGGAGGGCTACTGGTATCCGGTGCGCGTGTGCAACATGGTGCTGGCCTACAACCCCGAAAAGTACACCCCCGACCAGCTGCCGAAGACCTTCAAGGCTTTTGCCGAGGACACGTCCCTCAAGGACAAGATCTCCATGGGCAATCCCCTGACCTCTGGCACCGCGTTCGCCGGCGTGTCCGCCCTGACCTCCAAGTACGGCTTTGAGTACCTGGACGCCCTGCGTGCCAACAACGTGATGATCGAGTCCGGCTCTACCGCCCTGGCCAAGCTGGAGAGCGGCGAGTGCAAGGTCATCATGATCCTGGAGGAGTCCGTGCTCACCAAGCGCAAGAACGACGGCTCCAAGCTGGCCTGCATCTATCCCGAGGACGGCAACATCCTGATCCCCTCCACCTGCATGATCGTGGCCGAGGAGAAGAGCGCCAACGCGAACCTGGAGGCCTGCGAGGCCGTGGCGGAGTGGCTGTACAGCGAAGCCGGCCAGAACTTCATCGTCAAGGAAGGCGAAATGCACTCCGTCATCAAGGACTTCCCGGCCATCCCGTATGACTCCATCTCCACCGACGACCTGATCAAGACGGACATGGGCGTCGACTGGGAGCGCACCTACCACGACCGCGACAAGATCAACGACGAATGGAACAACCGAGTGACCAAGTGACCCTTTGATACCCGGTTTTAGGGGGAGCTGTCGATGCGGCTCCCCCTTCTCTCCACATCCGGTTCGTCCGCAAGGAGGTTTTCCTGGTGAAGGTTCAGGACAGACGCAGTGAGATCGTATGCAAGGCGACGCTGGCGGCGGTGCTGCTGCTGGGTATCGCCCTGCTGCTGGGCGGCCTGTGGGGCAAGCGCCAGTTTGAGGCCGCCGGCTTCAGCCAGGAGAACGCCTTTTCGCTGATCCACCGGCTGAGCGGTGAGGTGGACCGGCTGTACGACAGGAGCATCGCGCCTGCCGTCAAGGCGTCCGGGGCGGATCCGGCCAAGGCCGGGGAAACGGCCCGGACGCTGCTCAATGCCGCGTGGA
This sequence comes from uncultured Eubacteriales bacterium, assembly GCA_902760595.1. Taxonomy (GTDB): domain Bacteria; phylum Bacillota; class Clostridia; order Christensenellales; family Aristaeellaceae; genus UBA4246. The sequence continues at coordinate 49,626 of CACWHI010000010.1, read as the reverse complement.
AAAACGAAGAGGCGGTCACGCGGGCGCTGGAGGGCGTCGGTCAGGACCGGCTGACGGAGCGCGAATTCAAGCTGCTGGCGCTCACCTACGCCGTCAACGGCCCGAAGGTCAAAACCTCGCAGCGCAAGCAGCTGGCGGCCCTGCCCGCGTCGGAACAGGCCGACCTGCTGAGCCGGACCCTGCTCAGCGCGACGGGTAACGAGCAGCCGCTGCCCGAGGCGGCCGAGGAGCTGTGCAAGGGCCTGGAGGGCGCGGACCGCACGGCGATGCTGATGCAGGTCTTCCTGACCACGGCGAACCTGAACGGGGAGCCGCTGGATTCCAACACCATCGCCGAGTTCAAAAAGGCCGTGCGCACGGACGAGACCAAGATCACCGCCTACAGCTGGGCGGCGGGGGAGAAGCTGAGCTGGCTCTCGCAGGCGTTCAGCAGCGCCGGCAAGACCTTCATGCTGATCGGCATCCTGCTGATGCTGGACGCGGCGGTGCTGTTTTTCTGGCTCCTGGCGGACCGTCACTGGCAGCTGGACTTCAAGTGGCTGATCATCCTGCTGATCGTGGACTTCCTGCTGGTGTTCCAGGTGCTGCCGACGGTCAATATGGTCTACAGGGCATTTTTTCCGGAGGGCCATTTCTCCTTCAGCACCATCTCCCGCCTGTATACCTATGACCTGAACCTGGGCGCGCTGCGGAACACGCTGATCGCCGCCTTCTGCACCATGGTCCTGGGCACGCTGCTGGCCTTCCCGCTGGCGTGGCTGGTGGGACGCACCAACCTGTACGGCAGGAAGTTCTTCCGCTCGCTGTTCGTGCTCACCTACATGGTGCCGCCCTATGTGGGCGCCATGGCGTGGCTGCGGCTGCTGAATCCCAACGTGGGCGATATCAACCTGGCACTGCGCGCCGTGTTCGGCCTCGGGGACGCGCCGGGACCGCTGAACATCTACAGCCTGCCCGGCCTGATCTGGGTGCTGACGACCTTCTATTATCCGTACGCGTTCATTACCATTTCCCGCGCCATGGAGAAGATGGATCCCTCCCTGGAGGAGGCCAGCCGCATCTCCGGCGCGTCGCCGATCGTGACGGTGGCCAGGATCACCTTCCCGATGATGACGCCCTCGCTGATCGCCGGAGCGCTGCTGGTATTCATCTCCGCGGCGAGCTGCTACGGCATCCCCTCCATCATCGGCGCGCCGGGCCGCGTACATACGGTCACCACCCGGATCATCGATTACGTGGGCCGCGGCTCCGAGGGCATGAACGACGCCACGGGTCTGGGCGTGTTCCTGATGGTGCTGGCCGTCATCATCCTGTATTTTTCGGATTTCGTCGTCGCCAAGCGGCAGTACATCACGGTATCGGGCAAGAGCACGCGCCCGAACATCGTGGACCTGAGAAAATGGCGCATCCCGGTCACGGCACTGGTCTCGCTTTTCGCCGTGATCGTGATCCTGATCCCCTTCGCGACCATCCTGGTCACCTCCTTCAAGGTGGACCTGGGCAAATCGCTCACGGACCCGGGCAACTTCACCCTCAACCAGTGGAGCACGATCTTCTCCCGCGAGGAGATGCTCGAGAGCCTGAAGAACTCCTTCATCTTCGCTATGGCCGCCGCCACCATCGGCATCGTGGTGGCCTGCACCATGAGCTACCTGCTGCAGCGCACGCGCATCCGCGGGCGCAAGCTGCCGGACTTCCTGATCACGCTGGGCTCCGGCACCCCGTCGGTGGCGATCGCCCTGAGCCTGATCATGTCCATGCGCGGGGACTTCGGCATCGATATCTACAAGACGGCCTATATCATCATCGTGGCGTACCTGATCAAGTACCTGATGATGGGCATGCGCACCGTGGTCTCCGCCATGAGCCAGATCCACGTGTCGCTGGAGGAATGCTCGCAGATCTCCGGCGCGACCTGGCTGAAGACCATGTTCCGCATCACCGGGCCGCTGGTCTTCCCGTCCATCGCGGCGGGCTGGTTCCTGATCTTCATCCCCTGCTTCTACGAGCTCTCCATGACCACGCTGCTGTACGGCAACGGCACCAAGACCATTGGCTTCGAGCTGTATGAATACTGGACCTTTACCAGCCAGCCCATGGCCTGCGCCATGGCGATCGCGATCCTGACGATCGTCGTGATCCTCAACTTTGTGCTCAACCGCCTGACCAAGGGCGAATTCTCCATCTGAGAAAGGACCGGTGCATCCATGGCAACCGTAACGATCAAGCAAGTGACCAAAGCCTTCGGCGACAACGTGGTGCTGAAGGAGTTCAACGAGACCTTCGGCGATGGGGAATTCATCACGCTGCTGGGGCCGTCCGGCTGCGGCAAGACCACCATGCTGCGCATGATCGCCGGCTTTGAGAAGCCGACCTCCGGCGAGATCTATATCGACGACCAGCTGGTGTCCGGCGGCAACACCTTCGTGCCGCCCGAAAAGCGCTCCATCGGCATGGTGTTCCAGAGCTACGCCGTGTGGCCGCACATGAACGTCTACGATAACGTGGCCTATCCGCTGACCATCAAGAAGACGCCGAAGGGCGAGATCCAGGAGCGGGTCGGCAAGGTGCTGGACATCGTGCACCTGACCCAGTACGCCAAGCGCTTCCCCAACCAGCTCTCCGGCGGGCAGCAGCAGCGCGTCGCCCTGGCCCGCGCGCTGGTGGCCGCGCCGAAGCTCCTGCTGCTGGACGAGCCGCTCTCCAACCTGGACGCCAAGCTGCGCGAGTCCATGCGCTTTGAGATCAAGGAGATCCAGCGCAGGCTGGGTATTACGGTGGTCTACGTGACGCACGACCAGACCGAGGCCATGGCCATGAGCGACCGCATCTTCCTGATCAACCGCGGCGTGGTGCAGCAAAGCGGAACTCCACGGGAGATCTACAACACGCCCTCCAACCAGTTCGTTGCGGACTTCCTGGGCAAGGTGGATTTCTTCAAGGGCGAGGCCGCGGACGGCCGCATCGTCCTGCCCTCCTTGGGCGGGCAGAGCCTCGCCTATGCCGGCCCGCGCGCCGGCAGGGTGGACGTGGCGATCCGGCCGGAAAGCATTTATTTCGATCCGGACGGCCCGCTGAAAGGGAGGCTGGAGGCGCAGTATTACCTGGGCGACGTGGACGACTGCCGCGTCCGCGTGGGGGATGCCCTGGTCCGCGTCATCGCCAGCGGCTATGAGTACGACCGGCTGAAGGACGGCCAGGAGGTCAGCCTCGGCGTCCGCGACTTCATGGTATTCGAGGACGACGGGCTGCTGGAGCAGATGCTGGAGATACAGACCTGATGGAGGCTATGATGCAGGAGAGAATCAGACGCTTGTTTCTCGCGATGATCGGCTTTGACCGGGGGGATCCGGACCTGATCCAGCACTTTACCAAGGTGCACAGCTACGCCCGGCTGATCGCCGCCTCGGAGGGGATCGACCCCCACACGGCCGAGGTGCTGGAGGCTGCCGCGCTGGTGCACGATATCGCGATCCCGCTGTGCAATCAGAAGTACGGCCGCCACCCCGGCCCGCTGCAGGAAAAGGAGGGCCCGCCCCTGGCGCGGCGGCTGCTCAGCGAGGTGAGCGGCTTCGACGAGGCAGAGATCAGCCGCGTCTGCGCCCTCGTCGGGGAGCACCACACCGTGGACCCCGTCGACGGCATCGACCACCAGATCCTGCTGGAGGCGGATTTCATCGTCAACAGCTTTGAGAACGGGCATGACCGCGCCACACTGGAGCACACGTACAGCCGCGTGTTCGCCACAAAATCAGGCAGGGAGATCTACGCGACCATGTTCGGACTCGAGCAGCCGTGAACCTGAACATGAACCATACAGCCGCGCCGCCGGCTGTTTTTTTGTTGTTTTTGACGGCTTGCGCGCGCCAGCACTTGACTTTGCTTCGGTAAAGTGATAAAGTAATGAAGCGTTTTGAGAAACGCGGAACGCTCCGAGAAAATGAATGAAAGGCGGAAATGATATGATGAAGAAGCTGTTTTCCCTGGTTCTCGCGGCGATGCTCCTGATGGGCGTGTGCGCGGCCATCGCGGAGGGCGACCTTGAGTATGTGCAGGGCAAGGGCACCCTGGTGGTCGGCATCACGGACTTCGCGCCCATGGATTACCTGCAGGACGGCGAATGGATCGGCTTCGACGCCGATATGGCGAAGGCCTTTGCCGCCTCCCTCGGCGTGAAGGCAGAGTTTGTGGAAATCGACTGGGACAACAAGCTCCTGGAGCTCGCCAACAAATCGATCGACTGCATCTGGAACGGCATGACCCTGCGGCCGGAAATCACGGACGCGACCGCCTGCTCCAAGCCCTACGCCAACAACGCGCAGGTCATCGTGGTGCCGAAGGCCGTGGCGGACCAGTACCAGACCGCCGAAGCGGCGGCCAAGCTGCAGTTCGCGGTCGAAGCCGGCAGCGCCGGCCAGGACCAGGCCGAAGCCTATGGCTTCAGCTACACCCCCGTCAACGCCCAGACCGACGCCGTGATGGAAGTCAAGGCCGGCTCCTCTGACGCGGCGATCATCGACGCCCTGATGGCGGCGGCCATGGTGGGCGAAGGCACCAGCTACGAGGACCTGACCTACACCATCGGCCTGAACAGCGAGGAATACGGCGTGGCCTTCCGCGCGGGCTCCGAGCTGGCCGAAAAGCTCAACGAGTTCTTCGCCGCTTCCTGGAAGGACGGCACCATGCAGGCCTGCGCCGAGACCTACGGCGTCAGCGCCGCGATCATCCCGCAGGAGTAATAAAACGGATGTACGGTGAATGAGAACGACGCGTGGAAAGAAGACAGGTGAGTATCAGCAAAGCAGGAAGTAGGAAGGATAAAGTAGGAAGTAATCCTGCTTTAGACAGCAGCGGCGTTTGATTCGCCGCTTGATACAGCAGCATTACTTCCTACTTCCTACTTCTTACCTTCTACTTCTTCCTTCGACACACCTCCTCATATTCCGTTTTCACAATTCTCTTTCCATGAGGTTTTCCCATGACTGCAGAACAATGGTCCATCGTCTTTAATGCGCTGAATATCGGTTTTGTGCAGACCCTGCGGCTGTTTTTCGCGACGCTGATCGGCGCGATCCCGCTGGGTCTGCTGATCATGTTCGGGCGGCGGTCCCGGTTCAGGCCGCTCAGCTGGCTCGTGCAGGGCCTCACCTGGATCATCCGCGGCTCGCCCCTGATGATCCAGCTACTGATCATCTATTACGGACCCGGCCTGGCCTTCGACTGGCACCCCTGGGGCGGGGGAGAGGCGGGGCGCTTTTCCGCCGCGGCCGCGGCCTTCATCATCAACTACGCGTTCTATTTCGCGGAGATCTACCGCGGCGGCATCGCCTCCATCCCGCAGGGGCAGGAGGAGGCCGGCCTGGTGCTGGGCATGACCCGCACGCAGATCTTTTTCAGGGTCAAGCTGCTGCAGATGGTCAAGGCGATCGTGCCGCCGATGTCCAACGAGGTCATCACCCTCGTCAAGGACACCTCTCTGTCCCGCATCATCGCTCTGCAGGAGGTCATCTGGGCGGGCCAGAAATTCCTCAAGGGCAGCAACGGCATTGCCGCCAATATCCTGCCGCTGCTGTGCACGGCCGTCTACTACCTGGTGTTCAACGGTCTGCTGACGCTGCTGCTGGGGCGTCTGGAGAAGCGTCTGAGCTACTTTAAGTGAGGTGACGGCTATGATGCTCGAGGTGAAAGATATCCGCAAATCCTTCGGGAAGACGGAGATCCTGAAGGGGATCGACTTTGAGATGGACCAGGGCGAGGTCCTGTCCATCATCGGCTCCTCCGGCAGCGGCAAGACCACGCTGCTCAGGTGCCTGAACTTCCTGGAAACGCCGGACGCCGGGCGGATCGCCGTCAACGGCGAAACGCTGTTCGACGGCGAACGGCCCGAAAGCGCAGGAGCAGGGGAGCTCAGGCGCAAGCGCCTGCATTTCGGCCTGGTGTTCCAGAATTTCAACCTCTTTCCGCAGTATACTGCGCTGGAGAACGTGACCCTCGCGAACCTGCTGCTGGCGAAGCAACAGCCGGATTACAAGCAGAACAGGCGTGCGATCACGGAGCGCATCGTCGCCGAGGCCCATGAGCTGCTGCGGCAGATGGGCCTGAGCGACCGCGAGAGCAATTACCCGCACCAGCTCTCCGGTGGCCAGTGTCAGCGTGTCGCCATCGCCCGGGCGCTGGCGCTGAAGCCCGATATCCTGTGCTTTGACGAGCCTACCTCCGCTCTCGATCCGGAGCTGACCGGCGAGGTGCTGCGCGTCATCCGCGGCCTGGCGGAGCAGCATATGACCATGATCATCGTGACCCATGAAATGGCCTTCGCCCGGGATGTCTCGAGCCGCGTCATCTTCATGGACAATGGCCTGGTATGCGAGCAGGGAACGCCCGACCAGATCTTCGGGCATCCCCGCGAGGAGCGCACACGGCAGTTCCTGCTGCCGTTCATACAGAGATGACGCGGGGATGCCGCATGAGCAATTGACTGCGTAAGCGTTCTGCGAACGGCGCCGACGGCAGCGCCGGCGCAAGCATCCTCCTCATTTCGGCCATCCCCTGACAGCTTCCCCCTTTGCGAAGGGGGAGGCTTTTTGCTGTCTGCCCTGCCGGTGTAAAGCCGCGCCTGTACTTGCTCGGATGAAACCCTTGCAAATTTAGGGAAATCGTGATATTCTGTCACCGAAAAAGAATCATGGAGGTATGCGCGCATGAAGATCATGAAATCGGCTGAAGATTATCTTGAAGCTATGCTGATGATGCGGGAAAAGCACGGCTATATCCGCTCCATTGATATCGCCAACGAGCTGGGCGTCACCAAGCCCTCGGTCAGTTATGCGACCAAGCGCCTCCGTGAGGCGGGGTATATCTCCATGGCGGAGGACGGGCATATCTCCCTGAATCCCTCCGGCCTGGAGATTGCGGAGCGCATTTACGAGCGCCACAAGGTGCTCACCAGCCTGCTGACCGCGCTGGGGGTCGATCCCGCCGTGGCGCGCGAGGACGCCTGCAAGGTGGAGCATGACCTGAGCGTGGAATCCTTCGACGCCATCAAGCGCTATACCCGGCAGATCTGCGCCGAAAAGCGGGCGGCGCAGGACGAAAAGTGAACGGACCGCTGTCCAAAGGGAAAGGATGATTGAAATGATCGCGTGGAAGAATTTTTCTGAGCTCAAGGCGTACAGCCGGCTGAAGGCCCTGAAGGGCAAGGTGAACCTGCAGGAGGCGATGGCGGGGGAGAGCGGCGCGAAGCGCGTGGCGGAGTATGCCGTGCCCATGGGCGGCCATCTAACCTATCACTACGCCGCCAAGCAGGTGGACGATGAAGTGCTGGACGCGCTGCAGGCCCTGGCCGACGAGGCCCAGCTGACGGATAAATACCAGGCCCTCCTGGACGGCGAGGTCATCAATACCGGCGAAAAGCGCCTGGTGCTGCACCAGCTGACCCGCGGCCAGCAGGGCAAGGCCGTGACGGCGGACGGCGTGGACAAGCGCGCCTTCTACGTGGGCGAGCAGCGGAAGGCCGCCGAATTCGCCAACAAGGTGCACGCCGGCGAGATCGTCAACGAGAAGGGCGAGACCTTCACCACCGCGGTGCAGATCGGCATCGGCGGCAGCGACCTGGGCCCCCGCGCCATGTACCTGGCGCTGGAAAACTGGGCGAAGGCGGAAAAGACCTTCAAGATGGAAGCCCGCTTCATCAGCAATGTGGACCCGGACGACGCGGCGGCGGTGCTGAACGGCATCGACGTGGCCCGCTCCCTGTTCGTACTGGTGTCCAAGTCCGGCACCACGCTGGAGACCCTGACCAACGAGTCCTTCGTCAAGGACGCCCTGCGCAAACAGGGCCTTGACCCGGCGAAGCATATGGTGGCCGTCACCAGCGAGACCTCCCCGCTGGCCAAGAGCAGCGATTACCTGGCCGCGTTCTTCATGGACGATTATATCGGCGGCCGCTATTCCTCCACCTCCTGTGTGGGCGGTGTGGTGCTGTCCCTGGCCTTCGGCCCGGACGTGTTCGCGCGCTTCCTGGCCGGCGCGGCGGAGGAGGACGCCCTGGCCAAGTGCCCCGACGTGCGGAAGAACCCCGCCATGCTGGACGCGCTGATCGGCGTGTACGAGCGCAACGCGCAGGGCTATCCCTGCACCGCGGTGCTGCCCTATTCCCAGGCGCTGAACCGTTTCCCGGCGCACCTGCAGCAGTTGGATATGGAATCCAACGGCAAGTCCGTCAACCGCTTCGGCGAGCCCGTGGACTATGTGACCGGCCCCGTGATCTTCGGCGAGCCCGGCACCAACGGCCAGCACTCCTTCTATCAGCTGCTGCACCAGGGCACCGATATCGTGCCCATGCAGTTCGTGGGCTTCCGCCAGAACCAGCTGAAGACCGACGTGGACATCCAGGGCAGCACCAGCCAGCAGAAGCTGTGCGCCAACCTGGCGGCCCAGATCATGGCCTTCGCCTGCGGCAAGCGGGACGAGAATCCCAACAAGAGCTTCGCGGGCGGCCGTCCGTCCAGCGTGATCATCGGCGACCGCGTGACGCCTGAATCCCTGGGCGCGCTGCTGGCGCACTTCGAGAACAAGGTCATGTTCCAGGGCTTTGTCTGGAACCTGAACAGCTTCGACCAGGAGGGCGTGCAGCTGGGCAAGATCCTGGCCAAGCGCGTGCTCGCGCATGAGACCGACGGCGCGCTGAAGGCCTTCAGCGATCTGCTGTGTATCTGAGCCTATGATCGAACGTGCGAAGGTCTCGGACATCCCGCGCGTGCTGGAGCTGCTGACGCAGGTCAACATGGTGCACCACAACGGGCGTCCGGACCTGTTCAGGGGTCCGACGACGAAGTACTCCGCCGCGGAGCTGGAGACGCTGTTCCGGGACGACAAACGGCCCGTGTTCGTATATCGTGACGCGGCCGGGCTGGTCCAGGGCTACGCCTTCTGCGTGCTGAACGAGGCGCGCGGCGACCGCCTGATGCAGGATATCAGAACGCTGTATATCGACGACCTCTGCGTGGACGAGAACTGCCGGGGAAAGGGCATCGGCCGTGCGCTGTATGAGTACGTGCTCGGCTACGCCCAGGCGCAGGGCTGCTATAACGTGACCCTGAACGTCTGGAGCCTGAACGCCCCCGCGATGAGATTCTACGAAAAGTGCGGCCTCAAGCCCCAGAAGGTGGGGATGGAGACGATACTGTGAAGTGAGGAGTGAGGAGGTAGGAGTGAGGAGTTAATACACAGAGTGCATACGAACAAAAACGCTGAGCCGCAGGCGAAGCGCTTTATCCAGAACTCCTCACTCCTCACTCCTCACTGAAAAAACCAATCCCAAAACGTCTGGTATATAAAAACCAGCCATTTAAAAGGTATTAGGAATGCGTGCTTTACCGATGATCCGGTCGCTGAGGGCGGCTGTGTTTCTCAGCGTGCTGATGCTGATACCGCTGTTTATCGCGGGGTCAAGCCCGTTTACGGCGGTGTACGCGATCGTCCTGTCGGTGCTCATAGGCCCGGCCCTCCTGTGCATGACCGCGCTGTGGGCCGGGCTGCTGCCCGCCGCGGTGGGCTGGATCGCGATGGTCATGTCGGCCTGGCTACCCTTCGGACAGGAGGCTGGCCTGCGGATGGCGCTGTACCTGGCGCCGGGAATGGGGGCGTTCCTGCTGTGCGTGTGGAAAAAGGTCCCGTTTTTCCGTACGGCGCTGCTGGTGGCGGCAGGCGGCATGGCCGGCGGCTTTATGGTGCTGCTGATCATGAATCAACGGGCCGGCGGTATGCTGGCCCAGCAAATGGCGGAACAGTTTACGCAGCTCATCAAAGATTCCGGGATGCAGGATGAGCTGCTTTTGTCCATGCTCCAGACCGGCCTCGCCCGGCTGGACCCGAGCCTGTACAGCCAGGCCAGGGGCCTGTTCGGCGGCCTGAGCGAGCTGGGGCGGGAGGAGCTGCTCCTGTCCCTGAAGGCGACGCTGACGGACATGCTGAGCCTGATGCCCGCGCTGCTCGTCTCGCAGTGCATCTGGAACAGCCTGACGGGCCTGGGCATCGGCATCTACTTCGGGCGCCGGGCCGTGATCCATACGGTGGTGGACCGCAGGCGCCAGGAGACCATGCGTCAGGTGCTCGAGCAGCGGCGCATCCAGCTGGAGCATGGCGAGGTCCCCAATCCCGTCCGCCTGGAGGGGCGGGAGCAGATGCTGCGCGAGCTGAGCGGCGACTGCGAGAAGGCGCTGGGGGATTTCCCGACGCTGCAGATGCCCCCCTTCTCACTTTGGCATCTGCCCCGCGGCATCGGCCTGATGGCCGCGCTGCCGGGTCTGGGCCTCCTGGTCCCGCTCGTCACCGATTCCCAGCAGGCGTACGTGGTCGGCGCCATGCTCGGCGGCATCTTCACGACGCTGTATTCCATCCAGGGCATGGCGGCAGTGGACTATCTGCTCGGCCATGGCGACAAAAGCCTCGGCGTGCGCTGCGCGATCCTGGCCGTCGTCCGGCTGCTTTTCAGCCAGGTCTTCCTCTTCATCGGCATCGCTGACCAGCTCTTCAACTTCCGGAAGCTCCGGAAGCCGCTGGGAGAGGGCCTGTCGGGGGGCGAATAAGAACCGGACAGGGAAAGGATAGAGAAGGTAATGGAATCAGAAAGTAGGGAGTAGGAAGTAGGAAGTAGGGAGTAGGGAGTAGGAAGTAGGAAGTAGGAAGCAGGAAGTAATTCTACTTTCGCTCCCGGCGTTACAGGCACCGCTTCAGAAACATTTATTACTTCCTACTTCATACTTTCTACCTCCTACCTCAGCTTTCTCTCCTGCTTTATTGAATAGTGTTCAGAACGAATAAACCTAAGAATGGAGGTATAAAATCATGAAGGTTATCCTGCTCACCGATGTAAAGGGCACCGGAAAAAAGGATGAGATCGTCAACGTCAGCGACGGATACGCGAGGAATTTCCTGTTCCCGCGCGGCGCGGCGGTGGAAGCGACGCCCGGGGCGTCCAAGGAGGTCGAAAAGAAGCGCGCGGCGGAGCGCGCCCGCGAGGCGGAGCGCAAGGCGACCGCCGAGAAGCAGGCGCGTGAGCTCAAGGACAAGGTGGTCAAGGTCGAGGCCAAGTGCGGTGAAAAGGGCCGGCTCTATGGCCGCGTGACCTCCCAGGAAATCGCCGACGCGCTCGAAAAGCAGCACAGCGTCAAGGTGGACAAGCGCCGCATCGACCTGAAGGAGCCCATCCGTGAGGCGGGCGACGTGAAGGTGGAGGTCTGGCTGTACCCGAACATCACCACCAGGATCACTGTGCGCGTCGTGGGCGTGAACCAGTAAGCGATGGACGCGCAGAGACTGGATTACAACCCCATACCGCCGCAGAACCTGGACGCGGAGCGCGCGGTGCTCGGCGCGCTCCTGCAGGACCAGGAGGCCGTGGTGACCGCCATGGAGACGCTGAAGGCGGAGGATTTTTATGACCCCCGCCACCAGGCGGTCTTCGAGGCGATCAGCCGGGTGAACCAGCTGAGCCGCGGGGTGGACCTGGTCACCGTGGACGACGAGCTGCGCCGCTCCGGCCAGATCGACAGCGTCGGCGGCACGGAATACCTGGCGACCCTGACGCAGATGGTGCCGACCACGGTCAACTGGTCGCACTACGCGGATATCGTCCGGGAAAAGGCGGTGCTGCGCAGGCTGATCGGCGCCTCCAACGAGATCACGCGCATGGGCTACCAGCAGCAGGAGCTGCTGCCGGATATCCTGAACCGCAGCGAGAAGCTGATCTTCGACATCGCCATGAAGCAGGGCGTCGGCGCTGAGCTCGAAGGCGCGCGCACCATCCTGGCCCGTACCTATGAGCAGATCGGCGAGCTGGCGAAGCAGAAGGGCGGCATCTCCGGCGTGACCACCGGCCTCAGGGACCTGGACAGCTGCCTGACCGGCATGCACGGCGGCGAGCTGATTCTGATCGGCGCGCGCCCGTCCATGGGCAAGACGACCATCGCCATCAACATCGCGACCAACGCGGCCCGCAGCGGGAAGACCGTGGCGGTGTTCTCGCTGGAAATGCCGCGCGAGCAGATCATGATGCGCATCCTCTGCTCTGAGGCGCGGGTCGATATGCAGGCGGTCCGCAGCGGCAGCCTGAAGGACAAGGACTGGGATCGCCTCTGCCTGGCGCTGCCGGTGGTGGCGAAGATGCCCCTGTATGTGGATGATACGGCGGGCATGTCGCCCGCGCAGCTGCGCTCGCGCTGCCGCAGGCTGATGCTGGAAAAGGGGCTCGACCTCATTGTCATCGACTATCTGCAGCTGATGACGGCGGACGGGCGCAACGAGAACCGCCAGCTGGAGGTCAGCGAGATCTCCCGCAGTCTCAAGGCCATCGCGCTGGAGCTGAAGGTGCCGCTGATCGCCTGCGCCCAGCTCTCCCGCGCGAACACCCAGCGCTCGGACAAGCGGCCCATGCTGTCCGACCTGCGCGATTCCGGCTCTATCGAGCAGGACGCCGACGTCGTCATGTTCCTGCACAGGCCGGGCTACTATGACGAACAGGCGGATAAGAACCTGGCGGAGCTCATCGTGGCCAAGCAGCGCAACGGCCCGCTCGATACGATCAAGCTGAGCTGGCTGCCTGAGTGCACGATGTTTACCGATCTGAAAATAGCCAAATGAAATAAGGAGCTTTGACAGTGAACCAACCGACAGTAGCGGCATTGCGAAAGGATGACCGCTTCACGGGCTTCCTGCTGGTCCGCATGGCGGAGCAGCGGCAGTCCTCCAAAGGCGACAAATACCTGGATATGACCCTCGGCGACGCCACCGGCGACCTGAACGCCAAGATGTGGGACGGCAAGGCGGTCCCGCCGCAGGTGGGCACCGTGATCAAGGTGCAGACGACCGTGCAGGAATACAACGGCCGCCTGCAGCTGCGCGTGGAGCGTATGCGCGCCGCCGTGCCGCAGGACGAGGTGGATATGTCCGCCCTGACCCTCTGCGCGCCGGAAGCGCCGGAAAAGATGCTCGCCGAGATCCATGCCGCGATCGACGGGATGGCCTCCGACGACCTGCGGAAGATCCTCAGGGAAATGCTCAATGCCTGCGGCGATAAGCTCGATTACTACCCGGCTGCCCAGCGCCTGCACCACGCGGAGCGCAGCGGGCTTTTGCACCATACCGTGTCCATGCTGCGCACGGCCAGGGCCATCCTGCCGCTGTATCCGTTCCTGGACGCGGACCTGCTGCTGGCGGGCGTCATCGCCCACGACCTGAGCAAGACGGCGGAAATGCAGAGCGACACGCTGGGAAACGTCAAGGATTATTCCACGGAGGGCCTGCTCCTGGGCCACCTGGTGCGCGGTGTGACGGAGGTGCGCCTGGCCGCGGACCGGGTGGGCGTGACGGGGGAATACGTGCTGCTGCTCCAGCATATGGTCATCTCCCACCACGGGGAGCCGGAGTTCGGCAGCCCCCGGCCGCCGATGTTCCCGGAGGCCGAGGCCCTGCACATGATCGACGATTTCGACGCGAAGATGAACGAGATGGAGGGCGTGATGAAGCGCACGCCGCGAGGCGCGTTCAGCGAGAAGATCTGGTCCCTGGACCGCCGGCTGTACCACCCGAATTACCTGGGCGAGCTGGAAGCGCCGTCGGAGCCCGCGCCGTTTGATCCGCCCGCGCAGGAAAAGCCCGCGCCGGAGCGCCGGGACGTTCATCGGGCCTATGACGGTCTTTTGTAACATTTTCTTAAAAAACCTTGACGAAAAGATTAAGAATTGTTACAATTATAGGAACTTGAAACTGGCGGCTCCGACGGTTCGGCCGGCGGAACGACAGGTGAACGAGGAGGCAAGGATCATGTGGAAGAAGCATGCGGCGCTTGCGCTGCTGATTTGCCTGACGGTCGTCCTGCTGTGCGGCTGCGCGCAGGAGCAGACGACCTATCCCGAGGCGGGCACCGCCCCCACTAAAGCGCCTGTGCGGCAGGCGGATGTGCTCTCCCAGCCCACGGACGCGCCCCAGCCGGTCGTCGAGTTCCCGGAGGATTATGATCCCGAAGAGTACACCGATGAGCGCGAAGAGGACTGGGACCAGACCGAGGAAACGGCAACGGTCAATACGGGCTACGCGGCCCGGCCGGTGATGGCGAACAGCAAGTACGCCGGCGCGACGCCCATCCCGCTGGATCCTGTGGATATGCCCACCCCGACGCCCCGCCCGGATATCGAATTCGAATACGAGAAAATGGATACCGCCCTGGGCTACAGCATGGAGGTGCCCGTCGGCTGGCAGGTCGTGCAGAACGACAATACCGCCTTCGTCATCCGGGATCCGGAGACGCGCGATAACGTGAACGCCACCTTCAGCCTGACCTCGCAGAGCGTGTCCTCCACCTACCGCGTCAACGACCTGAAGACGGAGCTGAGCAACCAGCTCTCCCAGATCCAGCGCAATTACGTGGGCTGGAAGATCTGGCAGGCCGACAGCCGGCAGCTGCTCAAATCCGACGGCGTATACAACGCCTATCGCGGCGTCACCTACGACGATACCGTGATCCGCGGCATCGTGCACGTGGCGCTGGTCAACCGCAGCGTGGTGACCCTGTCCTTCTCCGCGCCCGGTTATTACAATACCAGCTACCAGCGGGTATATAACCGGATCCGCAGCACGATCGAATAGTCCCTGTCCAGCTCTCACGCGCCATTCAAGGCCGCCTGACGGTTTCCTGAATGGCGCTTTGCGCGTTATTGCGCCATGATTGGAGAATTCAGTGATTCAAAGCTTGAAACGTATCGTCCCGCTCCTGCTTCTGGCGGCGGCGCTGCTGTGCGGGCAGGCGTACGCTGAGCGCGAAGCCGTGCCGGAGCTGCTGCTTTTCAGCCAGCATACGGAAAGCTCTGTCGCCCGCAAAAAGTACACGACGAACCTCACCTATCCGGATACGACCAATGATACGGTCAACGGCGAGGTGGCGGGGATCGTCGACCGGCTGGCGGCGGAGGCGGAGGCCCACAAGCCCAAGAGCGTCAAGGAAAGCTGCCTCATGGATACCGGCGCGACGGTCCGCGTGACCGGCACGAAGACGGCGTCCTTCCTGGTGCTGTCCCATGTGGCGGCGGACCGGGAGCAGGTCTGGTCTGCCTTTGAAACGGCGGTCTTCGATCTGGAGACCGGCGGACGAATGGACCTGGACGCCTTTTTCACGCCCGAAGCGGGCGGGGTCATCGAGGCGTCGATCCGCGAACAGCTGACGGCCTATTTCCCTGATGATGCCCCCGAAGAGGCGGCGCTGGACGCGCTGTGTGAAGGCTGGCGGGAGGCGCCGTTCACCCTGTCCCCGGCGTACCTGGAGTTCCATTATCCGGCGTCCGCCCTGTACGCGGACAGGAAGACCCTGATGCACGTGCGTATCCCGTACCGCCGGCTGACGGAGTACATGACCGGGACGGGCCGGACCGAGCTGGACAACAGCCGCTACCTGCTGGCCGCCATGACCTTTGACGACGGGCCTGGGCGCGGCGTCACGGCGGGCATTCTGAAGACGTTGCGCGAATGGTGCGCCATGGGCACCTTTTTCAACTGCGGCCGCCCGATGCGCATGGCCCATGATTATATCGCGTGGGAGCACGACGCGGGCCACGCGGTGCAGAGCCATACCTACACGCATACGGACCGGCAGCGGGACAAGGCGGTCATGTTCAAGGAGCGGGACCGCTTTGCCAGGGAGCAGACCGAGCTCATCGGTATCCCGCCGGCCTACATGCGCGCGCCCGGCGGCAACGATAAGCTGTACGCCAGCTATGAGATCGGCATGCCCATCGTGCGCTGGACCACCCTGAGCGGCGACGCGGGCAGTGGCAGGATCGACTTTGTCGCCAACGTGATGCACACGCTCAAGGAGTCCTCGGTCATCCTGATGCACAATATCAAGTGGCACAGCGTGAACGGCGCGGGCAGTATCCTGGCCCGGCTGCGGGAGCTCGGGTACATGTGCGTTACCGTGGACGAGCTGTTCGAGATCAGGGGCATGCCCATGCAGGACAATACGGTTTATTACGGCGATGAAGCCGATCGGCAGGAGTAAACGGATGCAGCAGTATAACGCGGACAGTATCAAGGTTTTAGAGGGATTGGAAGCGGTGCGCGTGCGCCCCGGCATGTATATCGCCTCGACGGGCAGCCGGGGCCTGCACCACCTGCTGTGGGAGATCGTGGACAACGCGGTGGATGAGGCCATGGGCGGCTTCGCCACCGAGGTGAGCGTGACCCTGCACCAGGACGGCAGCGCCTCCGTATGGGACGACGGGCGCGGCATGCCCGTGGATATCAACCAGGCGACGGGTGTCTCCGGCGTAGAGCTGATCTTCACCCGCCTGCACGCAGGCGGTAAGTTCGGCAACGACAATTACAAGTACTCCGGCGGCCTGCACGGCGTGGGCGCGTCTGTGGTCAACGCGCTCTCGCGCTGGCTGACGGTGGACGTGTACCGCGATTTTTCGCACTGGCAGATGAAGTTCGCCTCCGAGGGCGAGGATGACGAGCATGTGGTGGCCGGCGAGGTGGTCAGCCCGCTGACCCGCGTGGGGAATACCCGCAAGCGCGGGACGCTGGTGCGCTTCCTGCCCGACGACCGCATCTTCGACACCACGGATTTCCAGTACGAGACGGTGCGCCGCCGCGTCGAGGAGCTGGCCTACCTCAACAAGGGGATCCGTTTCCGCCTGACGGACGAGCGCCGCAAGGAGATCGACGGGCGCACGGTGGAATACTGCTACGAGGGCGGCATCGCGGACTATGTACGCTTCCTGAACAGCGACAAGACGGTGCTGCACGACGAGCCGATCATGCTGGAGGGCGCGCAGAACGACATCCGCGTGTACATGGCCCTGCAGTATTCGGACGGGTATTCGGACTCCTTCTTCAGCTATGTGAACAATATTCCCACGGCGGAGGGCGGCACCCATGAGCAGGGCGCGAAGGCGGCCATGACCAAGACGCTGAACGAGTACGCCCGCCGCATCGGCGCGCTCAAGGATAAGGACCCCAACCTGAACGGCGAGGACTTCCGCGAGGGCCTGACCTGCGTGCTGCTGACCATGGTGCGCAACCCGCAGTTCGAGGGGCAGACCAAGGGCCGCCTGGGCAACACCGAGGTGCGGCCCGTGGTGGAGGCTATCGTCAACAGTCAGCTGACCTTGTACCTGGAAAACCTGAAGCACCAGGAGCTGGGGCAGAAGATCGTGGAGAAGGCTCTGAAGTCCGCCAAGGTGCGCGAGGCCGCCCGCAAGGCGAAGGACATCGCCCGCGCCAAGAACGAGCTGGAGGCCGCCCCGCTGGTGGGCAAGCTTTCCGCCTGCACGGGCCGCACCCCGCAGGACAACGAGCTGTTCATCGTGGAGGGCGACTCCGCCGGCGGCTCCGCCAAGCAGGGCCGCGACCGGCGCTTCCAGGCCATCCTGCCCCTGCGCGGCAAGCCCCTGAACGTGGAAAAGAAGCGTCTGGACGCCGTGCTGGGCAACGACGAGTTCCGCAGCCTGATCACCGCGCTGGGCACGGGCATCGGCGAGGACTTCCAGCTGAAGAACCTGAAATACCACAAGGTCATCATCCTCTCTGACGCCGACCAAGACGGCGCGCACATCCGCGCCATCCTGCTCACCTTCTTCTATCGCTACATGCGCGAGCTGGTGACCAACGGGCACGTGTTCATCGGCATGCCGCCCCTCTACCTGATCAAGAAGGGCGACAAGCAGATCTACTGCTATGACGACAAGGAGCTCAAGAAGGCGCTGACGGGCCTGAAGGGCTACACGCTTCAGCGCTACAAGGGCCTGGGCGAAATGAACCCCGAGCAGCTGTGGGAGACCACCATGGACCGCGCCCACCGCAAGCTGATGCAAGTGACCCTGGAGGACGCCGCGGCGGCGGAGCAGATGGTGTCCCTGCTGATGGGCGACCGGGTGGATCCGCGCCGCGAATACATCATCGCCCACGCGGACTTCAACAAGGAGGACCACTTCGACGCCTCCCACGGCGTGCGCCACGCGGATATCCTGAAGCCCGTGGCGGCGGTGGAATGAGCGTCGTTTTGAAGTTCACGGGGGAGGCCCCGGGCAGCCCGGACGGCAGCTGTCTGCGCGCCCTGTACTATGACATCCTGGCCGGCGGCACGCGGGTCGGCACCTGTGAGCTGCGGCCGGAAGCGACCTGGACGGCCCGATGGAGCGGACAGGTATCCTACACGGTCTTCCCGCCGTACCGGGGCCACCGTTACGCGCTGGAGGCGCTCAGGCTGCTGTGCGGGCGGTCGAAGACCCTCGGCCTGGATCACCTGACCGTGACCTGCCGTCCGGAGAACGCCGCGTCCCGGCGGACGCTGGAGCTGGCGGGGGCGGAGTTGAAAGCTGTCGAGGAGGTACCGCCGGAGCACCCGCTGAGAGGGTCGCGCGTCGAAAAGGTGTGCGTATACTGCATCAAACTGTGAGGAGGCCATCATCATGCGGATCCTGTGTTTTATGCTGATCTGTGCCGCGCTTATGAACGTTTTGCCCGCCAGCGCGGAGGATAAGGCGGATTATGCCTCGGATTTCAGCGCCGGTACCGACGGCTGGTATCCCCGCAGCATGGGCGGCGCGTCGCTGGACGTGACGGAGGATGGCGCGCTGTGGATCACCGGCAGGAGCGCGGACTGGCATTCGCCGGGGCGGGATTTCCCGCTGGCGGCGGGGGAAAGCTACAGGCTGCGGGTCCTCGTGCGCCAGAACGAGCTGAATGAGGCGCGGATGGTGCTGTCCGTGGCTCACTCCAAAGCCGGCGTGGAAAGCTATGAGAACCTGGCTTTTGCCTCTGCGAAACGCGGCGAGTGGACCGAACTGGCCGCCTCGTACGTCGCCGGCGCCTTCGAACGCTTCGTGCTGTACGTGGAGACCCTCGGCGCGCCGAAGCTCGATTTTGAGATCAAGGAGTTTACATTGGAAGGCAAGACCCTTTCGCTCAACCAGGCGGATCTGCCGAGCCTGAAGGAAGCCTACGCTTCCTATTTCCCTTTCGGCACCGCCGTGACCTATATGGAGGCGATCAACCGGACGCGCATGGACTTCTACGCCTCGCAGTTCAACATCTTCACGCCCGGCAACGAGCTGAAGCCGGACAGCGTGCTGGACGTGCCGGCCTGCCAGAAGCTGGCGGCGGAGGACGAGACGGCGGTGGCGGTCCACCTTTTCGCGGCGAAGCCCATGCTGGATTACGCGCGGGAGAAGGGCATCCCGGTGCACGGGCACGTGCTGGTCTGGCACAATCAGACGCCGGAGGCCTTCTTCCATGAGGGCTATCAGCCCGCTAGGCCGCTGGTCAGCCGCGAGGTGATGCTCGCCCGCCTGGAGAACTATATCAAGGCGGTTTTCGAAGCCACAGAGACCCAGTATCCCGGCCTGATCGTGTCCTGGGACGTGGTCAACGAGGCGGTGGACGACGGCAGGCCCACGCTGCGCGACAGCCGGTGGAAGACGGTGATCGGCGAGGATTATGTGGAGCGCGCCTTTGAATTCGCGAGGAAGCACGCGCCGGAAGGCGTGAAGCTGTATTATAACGACTACAACACGGCCTATGAGCCCAAGCAGACCGGCATCGTGGACCTGCTCAAAAAGCTGCAGGCGGCCGGCACGGTGGACGGCTACGGCTTCCAGATGCACCACGACATCAGCCAGCCCGGCTACAGCGCGATCGAAAAGGCTTTCCGGCGCATCGCCGCGCTGGGCCTGCGCCTGCGCATCAGCGAGCTGGACGTGACCATCCCGGACCAGAGCGAGGCGAGCCTCGAGGCCCAGGCGAAGCTGTACGGCCAGGTGATGAAGCTGGCAGTGTCCTTTGCCGACCAGGTGGAGGGCGTGCAGGTCTGGGGCGTGACGGACGACCTGAGCTGGCGGGCCAAACAGTTCCCGCTGCTGTTCGACGCGGCCTTCACGCCGAAGCCGGCCTTCCGGGCGGTGCTGGAAGCGGCGGGGCAGGAGTGAGCATGGACGATTCTCTGCTGAAAAACCATTTTGAACAGGTGGCGGCCCGCTACGAGGAGCTGCGCGTGACGGCGGAGCAGCCGGAGGTCATCCTGGACGTGCCGCGCTACCGCCATACCCTGCGCGAGCAGGCGCGGCTGGAGCCGGCGGTGAAGGCCTGGGAGCGATTTCAGGCCCTCAGCCGGCACATCGCGGAGGCCGAGGAGCTGCGCGAGGACCCGGAGCTGCGCGAGGAGGCGGCCGAGGAGCTGAAGGAGCTCTATCCGCGGCGCGACGCTTTGCGGGAGGAGCTGCGGCTGTTCCTGATCCCGCAGGACGAGAACGACGACCGCAGCGTCATCCTGGAGATCCGCCCCGGCGCGGGCGGCGAGGAAGCGGCGCTGTTCGCCGGCCTGCTCATGCGCATGTATACCCGCTATGCCGAGCGGCACGGGTATAAGGTGGAACCGATCAACGTCGTGGATACGGAGCTGGGCGGCGTCAAGGAAGCGGTGTTCCTGCTGAACGGCGCGGGCGCGTTCGCGCGGCTGAAGTATGAGAGCGGGGTGCACCGCATCCAGCGCGTGCCCGTCACCGAGACCGCGGGCCGCATCCACACCAGCACCGCGACGGTGGCGGTGCTGCCGGAGGCGGAGGACGTGGAGGTCAACATCGCCGACGGCGACATCCGCATCGACACCTACCGCGCCTCCGGCCACGGCGGGCAGTACATCAACCGGACGGACTCGGCCGTGCGCATCACGCACCTGCCCACCGGCCTGGTGGTGACCTGCCAGGACGAGAAGAGCCAGCTCAAAAACAAGGAAAAGGCCATGAAGGTGCTGAAGAGCCGGCTGTACGACCTGTACCGCGCGGAGAAGGACCAGACCTACGCCGCCAACCGCAAGGCCCAGGTGGGCACCGGCGAGCGCAACGAGCGCATCCGCACCTATAATTTCCACGAGAGCCGGGTGACCGACCACCGCATCGGGCTCACCCTGTACAAGCTCAACGCCGTGCTGGACGGCGACCTGGACGAATTCATCGACGCCCTGACCGCCGACGAGCAGCGGCGGAAGCTGGAAGAACTGAATCTTTGATCATGGAAAGGAGATATATGACATGCTGCTGATCAGACACGGACATGTGAAGCCCATCGCCGGGAAGGATTTTATCGGCGACGTGCTGGTGAACGAAGGCAAGATCATCGCCCTGGGTGAGCATATCGAGGCGGGGGACGCCGAGGTCCTCGACGCGGACGGCCTGCTGGTGACCCCCGGCTTCGTGGACGCGCACACCCACATCGGCGTGGACGAGGAAGCCATGCGCTGGGAAGGCGCGGACTATAACGAGATGTCTGACCCCGTGACGCCGGACATGCGCGGCCTGGACGGCATCAATCCCATGGACGAGGCCTTCGCCAGCGCGGTCGGCGCGGGCGTCACCGCGGCCATGACCGGCCCGGGTAGCGCCAACGTGATCGGCGGCACCTTCGTCGCCATCAAGCTGCGCGGCACAGACGTGAGCGATATGATCCTCAAGGACCCCGCCGCCATGAAGGCCGCCTTCGGCGAGAATCCCAAGGGCTGCTACGGCCAGCAGGGGAACAAGAAGCCCGTCACCCGCATGGGCGTCGCCGCGCTGCTTCGCGAAAACCTGTGGAAGGCGCAGCGCTACGCCGAGGAGATCGCCGAGGCGGAGAAGGACGACAGCAAGAAACGGCCCTTCGATCCCGCGCTGGAGGCGCTTCTGCCCGTCATCCGCAGGGAGATCCCGCTCAAGTGCCACGCGCACCGCGCGGACGACATCCTGACGGCTATCCGTATCGCGAAGGAGCTGAATATCAGCATTACTCTCGATCACTGCACCGAGGGACACCTGATCGTCCCGCAGCTGCTGAAGGCGGGCTTCCCGGTGCTGGTCGGCCCGTCGCTGGGACACAAGAGCAAGATCGAGCTGAAGCACAAATCCTTTAAGACGCCCGGCCTGCTGAACGCCGCCGGCCTCAAGGTGTGCCTGATCACGGACGCGCCGGTCATCCCGCTGCAGTACCTGCCGCTCTGCGCCGGCCTGGCCGTGAAGGACGGCCTGCCCGAGGACGCCGCCTGGCAGGCGATCACGCTGAACCCGGCCCAGGTCATTGGCGTGGCGAACCGCATCGGCTCGCTGGAGCCCGGCAAGGACGCGGATATCGCCGTGTTCGAGGGCAATCCGCTGCGCGACATCCAGGCCAGGACGCGCCAGGTGTTCATCGACGGCATCCCGCAGCTGCGCGAATAAGCTTGAAATCAAGAGAAGGTTTATCCATGGAAACAAGAATCTTGCAGCCGACGGAAGAAGCGCTTGAGGAGGCTGCGCGCCTGCTGCGGGGGGGAGAGCTGGTGGCCTTCCCTACGGAAACGGTGTACGGCCTCGGCGCGGACGCGCTGAACGCGGACGCGGTGCGGCGCATCTTCGCGGCGAAGAACCGCCCGGCGGATAACCCGCTGATCGTGCATATCTGGGACATGGGCCAGCTGGATGCGTTGTGCGAGCCGAGCGAGACCGCCCTCCGGCTGATGGAGCGCTTCTGGCCCGGCCCGCTGACGGTGCTGTGCCGGAAAAAGGCAGCGGTGCCGGACGTGGTGACCGCGGGGCTGGATACGGTGGGCATGCGCATGCCCAGCCATCCGGTGGCAAGGGAAATGCTGCGGGTGGCCAATGTGCCCGTCGCCGCGCCCAGCGCGAACCTGTCCACCCGCCCGAGCCCGACCACCGCGGCGCACGTGCTGGAGGATATGGACGGGCGCATCCCGCTGATCCTGGACGGCGGCGCGTCGGATTTCGGCGTCGAATCCACGGTGCTGGACGCCTCCGGCCCCGTGCCGGTCATCCTGCGCCCCGGGGCGGTCACCAGGGAAATGGTGGCTGAGCTGGTCGGCGCGTGCGAGGTAGCGGACAGCGTCATGCGTCCGCTGGCGGAGGGCGAGGCCGCCCCGTCGCCGGGCATGAGGCACCGGCATTACGCGCCCAAGGGAAGGCTCACCATTTACCGCGGCAGCGCCGAGGCGGTCGCGGAGGCGATCCGCAGGGCCTACGACGTAGAGGAAAACGCGGTCATCCTGGCCCTGGAGGACCATCTGCCGCTGTATGGAGACCGGCGCACGCTGCCCATGGGCAGGACGCTGCTGGACGCCGCGCACCACCTGTTCGCGAGCCTGCGTGAAGCGGACCACCGCGGCTATACCCGCCTGCTGGCCGAAGCCGTCAGCGAGGAGGCCGTCGGCCTCGCCGTCATGAACCGCATGGCGAGGGCCGCGGCGTTTGACGTGGAGGACGTGTGACGATGGCAGAGAGTGAAGTGGGAAGCGGCGGAAGAAACTGCGCGGAGCGCCGCACAGATCAAACGATCTCTGAGGCGGAAGCCGAAGAGATCGCACCAGAACTCCACTCTCCACTCTTCACACTCCACTCTCCCGCCATGCCCCAGCTAACATATTTACGTCACCAGTGGCATGAGACGGAAAAAAATTCGTTTTTCCTCTTGCATATTTATGACAAAACAGTTACAATAAGATGAAAATTTGTAGATGTGCGCCGTAAGCGTGCTTGCGGCTGCTCCTGATTGGGAGATGAAGGAATGAAGACGGTTGTCTCAGCAATGGATTTCGGCACCAGCAAGCTGGTCGCCCTGGTAGCGGAAGCGAACGGCCGCGAGCGCTGTGATATCATCGGCGCCGGCACCGCGCTGTACGACGGATACCTGGACGGGCAGTGGAACGCGCCTTCTGAGCTCAACAACGCCATCAACAACGCGATCCACGAGGCTGAGGAACAGGCGAAGGTGCGGATCCGCGATATCAATATCGGCGTTCCCGGCGATTTCTGCACTGTGCGCGCCGTGGAGGCCAAGGTCGACCTGCAGGGCGCTGACCCGCATGTGACGATCAAGGATATCGACGAGCTGTTCGAGCGCGCTACCCAGGCGCTGGGCGAGGTGCGCGGCCAGATTATCCACCGCAGTCCCGCCTGGTTCATGGTGGACGATGGAGAGAAGACGCTGGAGCCGATGAACGCCCGGGGCTATGAACTCAGGGCCATGATCTCGTTCGTGATTGCCGACCAGTTCTTTATCGATGATGTCCGCGCCCGTTTCAAGAAGCTGGATATCAACGTGACCGGTTGCTTCTCGACCCCCACGGGCCAGGCGATGCTGTTCATCCCCGATGCCGAGCGCGACCGCACCGCCGTGCTGGTGGATATCGGCTACCTGACCACCGAGGTCATGACGGTCGAGGGCGACGCCCTGACCTATCTGAAAACCATTCCCATGGGCGGCGGACATATTTCGGCGGACCTGGCCTATGGCCTGGATATCAACATCGACTCCGCCGAAACCATCAAGCGCGCCTATGTATACGGCCTGTCCGCCGGGCAGACCACCTTCGACGCTCCCGATAAGACGGGCGCGACCAAGACCTTCGAGCGCGAAGAGGTCGAAAAGATCCTGGAGGCGCGCACGGAGGAGATCTGCGAGGCCATCGCGGACGCCATCCGCGAAAGCGGCGTCAAGCTGAGCAACTGGTCCAACATCTATCTGACCGGCGGCGGTCTGGCCATCAACCGCGGCGGCAAGGACTATCTGTCCGCCAAGCTGGAGCGCCCGGTCCGCGAGCTGCCGCGCAAGGCGGTCAAGCTGTCCAGCCCGGCCTACTCCAGCGCGCTGGGGCTGCTCGACCTGGTTGTGGATACTGTCGCAGGCAATCGTTCCGCGTCCGGCGGACTTTCCGGCTTCTTCCGGAATTTGTTTGGCGGCTGAGTAATTACTGGGAGGAAATAACATGCCATTTGAAGTGAAGATTGACCAGTCGTCCTTTGCGTCCATCAAGGTCGTAGGCTGCGGCGGCGGCGGCACCAACGCTGTGAACCGCATGGTCGAGGCGAATCTGCGCGGCGTCGATTTCGTCGCAGTGAATACTGACCGCCAGGCGCTGGGCCTGTCCAAGGCGCAGACCAAGATCCAGATCGGCGAAAAGCTGACCAAGGGCCTTGGCGCCGGCGCGATCCCCGATATCGGCCGCCGCGCCGCGGAGGAGAGCCGTGAGGAGATCTCCCAGACGCTGAAGGGCGCGGACCTGGTCTTCGTGACCGCCGGTATGGGCGGCGGCACCGGCACCGGCGCGGCGCCGGTCGTGGCCGAGGTCGCCCGCGAGCTGGGCTGCCTGACCATCGCGGTCGTCACCAAGCCCTTCACCTTTGAAGGCAAGCAGCGCATGAAGAACGCCGATATGGGCATCAACGAGCTGAAGCAGACCGTGGATACCCTGGTGGTCATCCCCAACGACCGCCTGCTGCAGGTGGTCAGCAAGGGCACCTCCATGCTGGAGGCTTTCCGCATCGCGGACGACGTACTGCGCCAGGGCATCCAGGGCATTTCCGATTTGATCGCCGTGCCTGCCCTCATCAACCTGGACTTCGCGGACGTCAAGACCATCATGGAATCCGGCGGCATGGCTCACATGGGCATCGGCCTGGGCTCCGGCGAGACCAAAACGGTGGACGCCGCCAAGAACGCCATCGCAAGCCCGCTGCTGGAGACCAAGATCGACGGCGCTCGCTCTGTGCTGATCAACATCACCGGCGGTGAGGACATCAGCATCATGGAGATCAACGAGGCCGCCAACCTGATCATGGAGCAGGCGGACGACGACGCCAACATCATCTTCGGCGCCGGCGTCGATCCCGACCTCAAGGACGAGGTGCGCATCACCGTCATCGCCACCGGCTTCGAGAAGACGCCCTTCCCGACCCGCGACGCGAAAAAGAAGGCGCGCCCGCAGGCGACGCCCTACGGCGCGGCGATCCCCTCCTACAACCCTTATGAGAACCGTACCCGCGTAGAGACCCCCGCCGCAGAGACGCCGGCCTTCGACGCTCCCGCGCCGGCCGCGTATGACAGCGAGCCCGTGCAGTATTCCGCCGCGCGTCCCGCCGTGCAGATGCCGACGAGCGCCGTACCCTCCTACCAGCAGCCCTACGCCGCCCCCGCCGCACCGGCCTATAACGTGCCGTACCAGCCCTATCAGCAGCAGTACACCGCGCCGGCCCCGCAGATGGAGCAGCCGAAGGTGCAGCCTGCCGCGAACGAGAAGGATGATCTGGGCGTGCCGAGCTACCTGCGCAGGGAACGCAAAAAGTAATCCGCATCCCTGAGGATGAAGTATTGCCGGAACACGCGACATTTGCCGCGCGTTCCGGTATTGGCTTTATTGGAGGAATTCCGTGAATAATAAGAAATGGCCGATCTGGGTCATGGCCGCCGCGCTGGCGGCGGTGACCGCCATCCTGGTATTCGCCCTGCTGCGCATCAATAATCTCAGCGGGGAGGCCATCGGACTTCGCTCACGTAACGCGAAGCTGTCCCAGGAGCTGGCGGAGATCGACGGCGGTGTGGATATGATCGGGCAGGTGACCTCCGCCAAGGCGCGCGCCGAAGAAGCCGAGAGCGCGCTGGCGGAAAAGGACGCCGCCCTGAGCGAATCACAGCAGCAGGCGCGGCAGCTCTCAGATGAAAACACCAGCCTGCAGGCCGAGCTGGACAGGCTGAACAGCATCCTGAACCCCGAAACGGACGCGGCTGAAGCGGACGATGTGGAAACGCAGCTGATGCGCGCGCGCGGCGAGCTGGACAAGCAGAAGGCGACCGTGGAGACGCTCCGGGAGCAGATGACCAAGGACCAGCGCCAGCTGCAGGTGCTCACGCGTGAAAATACGCTGCTCAGGATCCAGAACGCGTCCCAGGTCAAGGACCCGGACGAAGAGTACCAGGCGCTGCTGAAGGAAGCGAACGACCTGTTCGAGCAGCTGGACGCGAAGAACGACGAGGTGAAAGACCTGAGCGACCAGATCCTCCTGAAGGACGGGACGATCCGCAGCCTGAACAACCAGATCACAGCCCTGGAAAGCGGCAAGGCCAGCGCGGAGCAGAAGGCGCTGAATGCCGCGAAGCAGGCGAACGAGGCGCAGGCGCGCGTCACGGAGCTCACATCGCAGATCGAGCAGCTGAACGAGCGTATCAGCAGTCTCCAGGCGGACCAGACCGCGCTCGATGAGCGCAGGGCGAACGCCGAAGCGGACCTCGCGGAATCGCAGACGCTGGCGAGCAGCCTGACCGCCGAGCGTGATCAGCTGAAGAAACAGCTGGACGAGCAGAAGAACGCGCAGACACAGAGCGAGACCGAGACCCAGGCGGCGCTGGAGGAAGCCCGGAAGCAGCTCGCGGCCCTGACCGAGGAACGGGACGGGCTGCAGGCGGCCCTGGCTGCGAAGGCCGCGCCTGAGCAGCCCGCGCAGACAGAGGCGCCGGCACCGGATGCTCCGGCTGAAACGAACGCGCACGAGATCGAGCAGCTGAATGAGCGGATCCTCGCGCTGCAGGCGGCGCAGACAGAGCTGGATGAGCGCCGCGCGAATGCCGAAGCTGACCTCGCGGAGACGAAGACCCAGCTGGCTGGACTGACCGCGGACCGCGACCGACTGCGACAGGAGCTCGACGGGCTGAAGAACAGCCAGAGCGCCCTTGAAAAGCGCAGCGCGGACGCTGAGACCGCGCTGGATGAGGCGCAGAAGCAGGTGCTGACCCTGACCGCGGAGCGGGAGAAGCTGCAGGCACAGGTGAACGCGTACGAAGCGAGCGCGAAGGCGGATGCGGGCGAGAAGGACACCGAAGCGCTGAACGCCTCGCTGAAAGCAGCCCAGGAGCAGGTTACCGCGCTGACGGAAGAGCGGGAAACGCTGAACCTGCAGCTGACGGGCGCCAAGGAACTCGCGGATAAGGCTAATGCCGAGCTTGAGAAGCTGAACAAAGAGCTGAAGAACGCTCAGGACGAGAAGACCAGGCTGGAAGCCGATAAGTCCAGCCTGATTTCAGAGCTTCAGAAGACAGCCGGGCAGCTCGTGGCCGTGACCGCGGAGCGAGACAGCTTGACCGCGGCGAACCAAAGCCTGACCGAGCAGAAAGACGCGCAGATGAAGGAAGCTGAAGCGCTGGGCACTCAGCTGACGGAAGCGAACAAGGCCCTCGGGCAGGCGCAGACAGAGCGCGACAGCCTGAGCAAGCGGGTCGACGAGCTGACGGTAAAGTCTGACGAGCTGGCCAAGAGCCTGGCTGAAGCACAGCAGCGGACAGCACTGCTGGAAAACGAGAACGAAGTGTACAGCCGCTACCAGCAGGCTGAAAAGGAACTGGAAGCCGCGCGCGCCGAGCTGGAGAGCGTCCGGGCGGAACGCCAGGCGGACAGCGAAAAGCTGGCGCAAGCAAGCGCACAGGCTGACCAGCTGAACCAGGAGATCGCCCGCCTCCAGGCCGAGCTTGACGCCGCGAAGGAGTCTGGCGCGGAGTCGGAGACCCTGCGGGAGCAGCTCGCGGCGCAGCAGAAAACGGCAGGCGAGCTGCAGGCGCGGCTGGATGGAATCCAGGCGGAACACGACGCCGCCGACGCGGTGCTCAGGCAGCGGCTCGATAACGCCTATGCCGCGCTGAACACCCTGGCCACGCACCTGTCCGCGTCCCTGCTGAACAACGGCAGGACAGAGCAGGAGCGCAATGAGCTCCAGGCGCGCCTGAACGGCATTCAGGACCGGTCGGATACGCATGCCGCCGAAAAAGAGGGCCTCCAGGCCGAGGTCGACCGGCTGACCGCCGAGCTGGCGGAGGCGAACGCGCAGCTGACCGCGCTGCGCCAGAGCGCCTCTGAGGAACGGGTAGCCGCGCTGAGCCTGCAGATCAATAACCTGACCGCTGACCTGACCGCGGCCAGGCAGACCATCAGCCAGCTGACCGCCGAATTGGAGGCAGCTAAGGCGGAATAAAACCCGCGGACGTCTTGACGTTTTCCCCTGAAAGTGCTATCTTCCTTACCGGACGCCCGGAGGCGTCCGGGAGGGGAACGCAGTGTCGGAACAACTGATGACGGAAGGCAGCATCTCTGGCAAGCTCATCGGCTTCGCCGTTCCGGTCTTCATCGGTCAGTTTTTCCAGCAGATGTACAATACCGTGGACTCGCTGATCGTCGGCAATCTGATCAACGCGGATGCGCTTGCGGCGGTGACGTCCACGGCTTCTTATATTTACCTGATGACGGCCTTTTTTATGGGCTTCGCCATGGGCGCGGGCGTGGTCATCGCCCGGCACATCGGCGCGTGCGACGACGCCGCCACCGGGAAGGCAGTCCATACGGCCGTCGGCCTGGGCCTGGTATTCAGCGTGCTGATGACGCTGTGCGGCATATTCCTTTCGCCCCATGTGCTGGGCTGGATGGGGACGCCGGAGCGCGTGCTGGACCAGGCGAACCAGTACCTGCGGGTCTATTTCACCGGCTCCTTCGCCATCGTCATGTACAACGTGTTCGTCGGCATCCTGCAGGCGGCGGGGGACAGCAGGCACCCGCTCGTTTACCTGATCATCAGCTCGGTGACGAACATCTTCCTGGACCTGCTGTTCATCGGCGTATTCCACATGGGGGTGGACGGCGCGGCGCTGGCGACCGTGCTGTCGCAGACGCTCAGCATGGCGCTGGTGGCGCGGCTGCTGCTCCATACGCACCACAGCTATCGGCTGCGGCCCCGCGCGATCCGGCTGGATAAGGACAGCGCCGTCCAGATTTTCCGCTACGGCATCCCCACGGCGCTGCAGGGCTGCGTCATCGACCTGTCCAATATCCTGATCCAGTCCTACATCAACAGCTTTGGCAGCGAGGCCATGGCGGGTCTCGGCGCGAGCAGCAAGATCGAGGGCTTCGCCTTCCTGCCCGTGACGGCCTTCTCTATGGCGCTGACCACCTTCGTTTCCCAGAATATGGGCGCGCGGAAAAAGGAACGCATCCGCGAGGGCATGCGCTTCGGCCTCGGCTGCACCGTGGGCCTGCTGCTGGTCATGGGCATGGTCATGCATCTGCTGGCGCCCAGCCTAATCACGCTGTTCAACCGCGATCCGGTCATTGTTGGCTTCGGCGTCACGCGCACGCGCATCTGCGCCCTGTTTTACTGTCTGGTCGGCTTTTCGCATACCGCGTCCGCCGTGGCCAGGGGCCTGGGCAAGCCGATGACGCCCATGGTCGTGATGCTGGTCTGCTGGTGCCTGGTGCGCGTCATCACCCTGATGACCATCGGCCAGGTCTGGCACGATATCCGCCTGGTCTGCTGGATCTATCCGTTCACCTGGTTCCTCTCCTCGGTGGTCTACGTCTTTTACCTGAACGCGGTCAGCAAAAAGATGCTTCCGCGTGAAGCGGCATAAAAAAAGACTTGTCTTTACTGAAAGGGTATGATATAATCCTGCCGTTGCAGTGTATCAACAACCGTGAGGAAAGAGGGTTTTAACGAAAAGTGGGAACTGCTGGAAGGAAAGAAGCATGGGAAAGCCATGCCTGTTTCCGGTACGGCGGCAGGGGCCCGCTTTTTATGTTTTGAGGTGAGTATGGCAAAGAAGCAGCTGACACTGGACACGCTGCGCCCCTTCTGCGAGGCGACGGCGGCGCAAATGGGCCTTGAGTTCTGTGACGTGCTGATGGAAAAGGAGCCGCAGGGCCGCTATCTCCGCTTTTATGTGGATAAGGAGGGCGGGCTTTCCCTGGACGACTGCGAGCGCTTCCACCATGCCGTGCAGCCGAAGGCGGAGGATATCGACTACGACTTTATGGAGGTCTGTTCGCCGGGCCTGGACCGCCCCGTCCGCACCGAGCGCGACATCCGCAAGGCCATGGGCCATCGGGTCTCCGTGCATCTTTACCGGCCGCAGGACGGCAGCAAGCTGTTTGAGGGGCTGCTGACCCGGATGGACGACGAGGCGGTCGCGGTTTCGGTGGGCGGCCAAGAGCTGTCCTTCCCGCGCAAGGCGGTGTCGCTGGTGCGGTTGGTGCCGGATCTGAGCGCGCTTGAGGATGATACTGAGGGTATCGTGATCGATTCGGATACCCTGCCCAACGAGTGATAGAGAGAAAGGAAGAGCGAAATGGCAAACAGAAAGGCGGCGCAGCCCGCATCCAATAAGGCTGAGATCCTGGACGCCGTAGTCATGCTGGCGCGTGAGAAGGACATCAGCGAGGACCTGATCATCGGCGCGATCGAGGAGGCCTGCAAGGCGGCCTACCGCAAGAATATCAAGAAGGGCACGGCACCGCTGAACCTAGCCGTGAGCCTGACCCGCCAGTTCGGCATCCAGGTCTTCGCCCGCAAGGTCGTGGTCGAGGAGGTCGAGGACGAGGCCAACCAGATCACCCTGGCGGAGGCCCAGAAGATCAGCCCCAACTGCGAAATGGGCGACATCGTAGAAGTGGACGTGACGCCCAGCGATTTCGGCCGCGTCGCCGCCCAGACCGCAAAGCAGGTCATCATGCAGCGCCTGCGCGAGGCGGAGCACGGCAAGATCTACGATGAGATGAGCGAAAAGGAAAACGAGATCATGACTGGCATCGTCCTCAAGGCGGACGCGAAGTCCGTCCTCTTTGAGGTCGGCCGCACCCAGGGCGTCATGGACGCCTCGGATTTCATGCCGAATGAGGAATACCACGAGGGCGACCACCTGAAGGTGTATGTGCTTCAGGTCGCCAAGCCCGGCCGCACCGGCCTGGCGGCGCAGATCCGCGTTTCCCGCGCGCATACGAACCTGGTCAAGCGCCTGTTTGAGATGGAAGTGCCTGAGATCACCTCCGGTGTCGTCCAGATCAAGTCCATCGCGCGCGAGGCCGGCAGCCGCACCAAGATGGCGGTCCACTCCATCGACCCGAGCATCGACCCGGTCGGCGCCTGCGTCGGCCCGCGCGGCAGCCGCGTGGACAAGGTGGTGCAGGAGCTCAAGAACGAGAAGATCGATATCATCAAGTGGTCTCCCGAACCTGCGGAGTTCGTGGCCAACGCGCTGAACCCGGCGCACGTCATCTCCGTTTTCATTTCCGAGGAGGAGAAGATCTGCCGCGTGGTGGTGCCGGATTCCCAGCTTTCCCTGGCCATCGGCAAGGAGGGCCAGAACGCCCGCCTGGCGGCCAAGCTGACTACCTGGAAGATCGACATCAAGTCCCAGACCCAGGTGGCCGAGCTGATGCAGCTGCAGCACGCCAACGCCCCGACGCCGGAGGTGCAGGGCACGGTGATTTCCGATGAGTACGAGGATTACAGCCACCTTCCGGAGGAAGACGATATCCTGTGATCGTAAGGAGCGGCGAGGCTTGTGATGAAACCGAGGAAGATCCCCATGCGCATGTGCGTGGGCTGCCGTGAGATGAAGCCGAAGAAGGAGCTGCTGCGGGTCGTCAGGACGCCCGAGGGCGAGATCCTGATCGATCCGACCGGCAAGAAATCGGGACGCGGCGCCTATCTGTGCGCCAGCTCCGAGTGCCTGAAAATGGCGCGTAA
This sequence comes from uncultured Eubacteriales bacterium, assembly GCA_902760595.1. Classification (GTDB taxonomy): domain Bacteria; phylum Bacillota; class Clostridia; order Christensenellales; family Aristaeellaceae; genus UBA4246. Next base: position 17,278 of record CACWHI010000010.1, on the reverse strand, counting down.
GCAGCGGCAGCTGGAGCGCGCGTTCGAATGCGCGGTGGACGCTGCGGCCTACGAGGGCCTGGAGGCCTCGGTCCGCGCCGCGGAAGGAGCGGCGGAGTGAATCAGAGCAAGCTGAGCGGCCTGATCGGCCTGAGCAGACGCGCCGGGCAGCTGAGCCTCGGCACGGACACGGTGCTCAGGCAGCTGAAATCCGGGAACTGCGGCGCGGTGCTGATGGATGAGGCCGCCGCGCCGAATACGGCCAAGCGGCTGGGGGACGCGGCTCGGCTCGCCGGGGTACCGCTGCTGACCATCCCGGAGGGTCTGCTGGATCAGGCCGCCGGGCAGTCCGGCCGGATCGCCGCGGCGGTGCGGCAGGGGAGCCTGGCGACCCAGATGATACTAATGTTCAAAACAGCCGAACAGGCTTGAGAAGCAACCGATTATTAACGCTGATGCGGGGGTGCGAGACGTCACATGGCGACGAAATTGAATTTGGCCGATATCACGAAAGAGCTGAACGCGAGCGCGGGCAAGATCCTGGAGCAGTCCTCCAAGGTCCGCAAGAACCTGGATATGGTGCTCCAGTCGCTTCAGAAAAAGCGCAGCGCTTTCATCAAACAGGAAAACGACGCGCTGGAAAAGAAGAGGCTCGAGGAGCAGAAGGCGATGGTCAGCCAGCATGCCAGGGCATGGGTCATGGTGGATGATGATGTCGAGCTGCCGGATCCGGCCGAAGCACCCGCCGCGCCGCTGGTGGTCCATACCTCCGCTTCCGCTCCCGCCCCTGCTGAACCGGAGGTGACGCCGCAGCCCGCGCCGGCTCCTGCGGAAGAAAAACAGCCCGCGCCCGAACCCGCAAAGCCTGTGAGCGAGGAAAAGCCGCAGGCACAGGCGGACGTCGTGGAGCCGAAGCCGGCGGCTGAGACACAGCCGGCTGCCGAAGCGCCGAAGCCGGCGGAGAAGCCGGCCGCGCCGCAGCAGGAAAAGCCGGCGCCTCAGCCAGAGACAAAGCCTGCCGCCCAGACCCAGCAGCAGCCCAGGCCCGTTCAGGCGGCGCCGCAGCAGCGCGCCCAGGGGAGCCCGGCCAAGGGCCAGCCGACCGGCGTGTTCGCGCGTCCGCAGGGGAGCCCGGCCAAGGGCCAGCCGACCGGCGTGTTCGCGCGTCCGCAGGGGAGCCCGACGAGGGGCCAGCCGACCGGCGTGTTCGAGCGCCCACAGGGCAGCCCGACGAGGGGCCAGCCGACCGGCGTGTTCGCGCGTCCGCAGGGGAGCCCGACGAGAGGTCAGCCCACCGGCGTATTTGCCCGTCAGCAGGGTCAGGGCGGTCCCTATGGCGCCCGTCCGCAGGGCGGACATCCCGGCCAGGGTGGTCCCGGAGCCCGTCCCCAGGGCGGCGCGCCCGGTGCGCAGCAGCGCGGCGGAAACCGTCCCGCAGGCGGCGGCCGCGGCCGTTCCACCCCGCAGCCTGAGCTCGCGCCCGTGATGGAAAAGGAGCGCGTCAGCAATTACGACCCGAATAAGAAGAATTATATCCGCCAGCACGATCCCGAGCATGTGTCCAAGAACCGCAAGCAGCTCGAGCGCGAGCATTTCAACGGCTTCGACGATGATACCGTGCGCGGCGGCAAGAAGGCCCGCTCCAAGAAGCAGCAGGCCCAGCAGCCGATCCAGCCCATCGTGATCGATAAGGCTTATATGACGGCGGATACGATCACCGTCAAGGAGCTGACCTCGCGCATCGGCAAGCCCGCCGGCGAGATCCTCAAAAAGCTGTTCATGCTGGGCATCGTCTCCAACATCAACGGCGAGCTGGATTTCGATACCGCCTCCCTGGTCTGCGCCGAGTTCGGCGTGACCCTGGAAATGAAGCAGGAGAAGACCGCCGAGGACGTCCTGAGCGATACCAAGGTGGACGATAAGGAAGAGGACCTGCAGCCGCGTCCCCCCGTGGTCACCATCATGGGCCACGTCGACCACGGCAAGACCACCCTGCTGGACTATATCCGCAAGTCGAAGGTCGCCGCGGGCGAAGCGGGCGGCATCACCCAGCACATCGGCGCGTATACCGTGCAGCTGAACGGACGGCCGATCACCTTCCTGGATACCCCCGGCCACGAAGCCTTTACCGCCATGCGTCTGCGCGGCGCGCAGGCCACGGACATCGCGATCCTGGTGGTCGCGGCCGACGACGGCGTCATGCCGCAGACCGTGGAGGCCATCAACCACGCGAAGGCCGCCAACGTGCCCGTCATCGTGGCCATCAACAAGATGGATAAGCCCGAAGCCAACCCGGACCGCGTCATGCAGGACCTGACCAAGTACGGCCTGCTGGCGGAAGCCTGGGGCGGCGATACCATCATGACGCCCGTCAGCGCCGTGACCGGCCAGGGCGTGGACGATCTGCTGGAAATGGTCCTGCTGCAGGCGGATATGATGCAGCTGCGCGCCAACCCGAACCGTATGGCGAGCGGCGTCATCATCGAGGCCAAGCTGGACAAGGCCCGCGGCCCGCTGGCGACCGTACTGCTGAAGAACGGCACGCTGCACGTGGGCGACAACCTGGTGGCGGGTATGGCCTCCGGCCGCGTCCGAGCCATGACCAACGACCGCGGCGAGCGCGTGAAGTCCGCCGGTCCCTCCATGCCTGTGGAGATCGCCGGCTTTGAGGATGTCCCGGTGGCCGGCGAGGAAATGATCGCCGTCGAGGACGACCGCCTGTCCCGTCAGGTGGCCGAGGAGCGCAGGGAAAAGCTCAAGGCCGCCCGGTCCCAGAGCCAGAAGGTCTCCCTGGATACGCTGTTCGCGGGCATCACCGAGGGCAAGGTCCAGAACCTCAACGTCATCATCAAGGCCGACGTGCAGGGCTCCGTGGAGGCTGTCAAGCAGTCGCTTGAAAAGCTGTCCAACGACCAGGTCAAGGTCCACGTGCTGCACAGCGCGGTCGGCGCGATCACGCAGGACGACGTCAACCTGGCCAGCGCCTTCAACGCTATCATCATCGGCTTCAACATCCGCCCGGACGCCTCCGCGCGCGCGGCAGCGGACAAGGAAGGCATCGACATCCGCCTGTACCGCATCATCTATCAGGCCATCGAGGATATCGAGAAGGCCATGAAGGGCATGCTCTCTCCGGAATTCCGCGAGGTCATCCTGGGCCACGCGCAGGTGCGCAACGTGTTCCACATCACCGGCGCGGGCACGATCGCCGGCTGCTATGTCACCGACGGCAAACTGACCCGCAACGCAAGCGTGCGCCTGCTGCGCGACAACGTGGTCGTCTTCGAGGGCAAGCTCTCCTCCCTGCGCCGCTTCAAGGACGACGTGCACGACGTCAATTCCGGCTACGAGTGCGGCGCCAGCCTCGAAAACTACGCCGATATCAAGGAAAACGACGTGATCGAGTGCTTCACGCAGGAGAAGATCGAACAGTAATATCAGAGGATTGATATGCCAAGCTATCGCATTGACAGAATATCGGAAGAGGTGCGTCACGCGCTGGATTCGCTGATCCGTCAGCTGAACGACCCGCGCATCGACGGCACCTGGTCCCTGACGCGCGTCGAGGTGACGCGCGACCTGCGCTACGCCAAGGCGTTCGTCAGCATCTTAGAGGACGACAAGGCTGACGGGTTCATGAAGGCGCTGAAGAATGCCTCCGGCTACCTGCGGCGCGAGCTGGGCCGCGAGGTGGACCTGCGCTATACGCCGGAACTGCTCTTCGAGCGCGACCGCAATATCGCGTATGGGATCCATATCTCCCAGGTCCTGAACCAGCTGAACATCAAAGAGGACGCCGCGGATGAAACCGTTCCTGAATGAGCGGCTGATCCAACACCTGAAGGACGCGCGGCGGATCTTCATGTGTACGCATATCTCGCCGGACGGTGACGCCATCGGCAGCATGCTGGCGGCAAAGCTCCTGCTCGAGGGCATGGGCAAGGCCGTGACCGCCTGCTGCGCGGACCCTGTGCCCGCTGCCTACGCCATACTTCCCGGCGCTAATGAGGTGCTGACACCCGGCGCGGTCAGCGGTGAATTTGACGCGGCCATGAGCCTGGATGCGGCAGACCTGGCGCGTATCGGCGCGTCCGTGAACATCTTTCAAGCCGCTCCTGTCAGGCTGCAGATCGACCATCACGGCACGAATCCCGCCTACGCGGACGAGAACGAGATCGACGCGGACGCGCCGGCCGCCGGCTGCATCGTCATGCGGCTGATCAGGGCGCTCGGGCAATCGGTCACTTCCGAAATCGCCGTCTGCCTGTATACCGCCATCAGCACCGATACGGGCAACTTCAGCTTCCAGAATACGGATCCCGAAGCGTTCGAGATCATGTCCGAGCTGATGAAGACGGGCTTTGACCTGCCTTTCTGGGCGCGCCACCTGCATCTGATGAAATCCCCAGAGCATCTCCGAATGCTTTCGTGCGCGCTTTCGCGGCTGACCTTCCTGCATGAAGGGAGGCTGACAGTGATGTCCGTCCTCCCACAGGATTACGCTCAGGCCGGCGCGAGGCCGGAGCACAGCGAGAACATCGTCAATTATGGCATGTATATCCCGGGCGTGCGCTTCTGCTGCTTTGCCAACAGCACGGGGGAGAGCGTCACCAAATTCAGCCTGCGCGCCATGCCGCCCTATTCGGCGCAGAGAGTCGCCGTCCGCCTTGGCGGGGGAGGGCATGAAGCGGCTGCCGGCGTGACGCTGAAGCTGCCTGCCGAGCAGGCTATCGCCGCCGCGCTGGACGCCATCAACGAAGAAATGGAGAAAAGCTCTTGAACGGGTATATCAGCCTGCTGAAGCCGCCGGGGATGTCGTCCGCGGCGGCTGTTGCGTTTGTTAAGCGCCTGCTGGGTGAAAAGTGCGGCCACGCGGGGACCCTGGATCCTGAGGTGGCGGGCGTGCTGCCGATCATGGCAGGCCGCGCCACGCGGCTGCAGCAGTATTTTTCTGACAAAACGAAGGCCTATATCGGGGAGATCAGCTTTACGGGCGCGACCGATACGCAGGACGCGCAGGGGACCGTCATCGAGCCCGGGTGCGGCGCACCGGCGGCTGAAGAGCTCGAGGCGGTCATCAATGCCCGCTTCCTCGGGGATATCCTGCAGTCGCCGCCCATGTATTCCGCCGTCAAGCGTGATGGGAAGCCCCTGTACGCGATCGCCCGTTCCGGCGGCAGCGTTCAGGTCGAGCCGCGTCCGACCCATATATACGCCTGCGAGGTCCTTTCCCGGGCGGACAGCTCCACCTTCCGCCTCCGGGTGGAATGCGGCGCCGGCACCTATATCCGCACCCTGTTCCACGATATCGGCCAGGCGCTCGGCCGTCCGGCGCATATGCGGATGCTGATCCGCACCCGCTCGGGCTGCTTCACGCTTGCGAACAGCGTGACCTGCGAGGCGCTCGCTTCCGCCGCCTCGTCCGGGCAGGCGTCCCGCTGCCTGCTGCCGATGGACTGGCCGCTGAGCAATTACCGGACGATCCAACTGACAGGGCGGCAGAAGCCGCTGGCCCGCAATGGCGTTCCGCTGCCGCTCGACGAGGTTTCCGTGGAAGAAGGGGAGACGGTCGCCGTGTACGATGGGGCCGTGTTCTATGGCATGGGCCAGGGCAGAAATGGGGAATTCAGGCTGTCGTTTATCGCTGATCCATGACGTCGCTGCTGCGTATCTTTGGGGCCCCGCGAAAGCCGCCGTATAATCAATCCGGCACAAAGTACAGGTCGAATGAGGGAATTCCGTTTTCGACGCGTGTCGGCGAATAGCTGAAAAATAAAGGTTGACAGAAACGCCGATTTGCGGTATTATATATCCACGCTCGTGAGAGCGGTGTGACGCGGGGTAGAGCAGTTTGGTAGCTCGTCGGGCTCATAACCCGGAGGTCGAGGGTTCAAGTCCCTCCCCCGCAACTCTTATGGCTCCGTAGCTCAGCTGGCTAGAGCATTCGGTTCATACCCGGAGTGTCATTGGTTCGAGTCCAATCGGAGCCACTTAATCCGGAATCGCTGATACCACAAAGGTTTTCAGCGGTTTATTTTTTTGCTTTTTGGGCGTGTTTTATGCTTCAAGTGTCTGAATTTCGGTGTTTTTGTTCTTACTTTATTCAGATAAAGCGGCGAAAACGCCTGATAGTTCAGCATAATAATACGAAATATCAATTCTTGGCGTGTTCATGAGACTGCGATATTCTGGATGTAATTGGAGAATTTATCCATGCCTCGCTGAAGCTGCACGGTCTGCGTGTTAGCGTATTGGCGTTTTGTGAACGCAACGTCGCTGTGACCGATTATCCCAGTAATTGACACGTCGTCTGCACCGGCGTTGTTTAGAAATGTGGCAACCGTATGCCGGGCGCGATGACTGAGAAAGCGCGTTTTGCAGCCGGTTTTCTTGGCGGCATTCTCGATCCGCTCATTCAGACGTTTCACTGCTTGATGACTCATGGGCTCATCGGGCTTTTGCCTTTCGGCGGTCAGAACATAGCCTGACGGCTTGGCCAAGGGCTTCAATACATCAGCAAGCTGTTTGATGATTACAATTGTCCGGACGCCGTTCTCTGTCTTCGGGCTTTTTATTGTTCCTTTATTCTGGCACGCCCATTCGACAGCTTTGGTAACACGGATCAGGTTTTGAGCGAGATCGACATCTTCCCACTGCAGGGCAAACAGTTCGCCCTGTCTCATGCCTGTATAGAGCGACAGTGCCAGGAACAGCTTATCAGTTCCGTTCAGAAAAGTCAGCAGGTGTTCAAGCTCTGCAAATTCCTCTTCAGTATAGGCCATGACTTTGGTGCTCTTTGAGCCGATAATCTGAAGGCGTGAACTGAGACATGGATTGCGGTCCATGAGTTCGTCTTCAATGGCTGCCGCAAAGATCTGCCGAAGAAGGTTGATGTGCTCGCGAATGCTCTTTTGAGAAAGGGTCGCGGCTTTCAGGTTGATATAATCCTGCAGAGTGTTTACGGTTATTGAGGCAATTGGCATAGCTCCAAAGAAGGGATATACATGGTTTTTAAGATAACCGACGTACCCAGTCAAGGTATTATGTTCGATGGAACCATTTGCTTTGTAACGCTGCATGTAGTCCTCTGCATACTCTTGCAGAGTTATGAGAGGAATGTCAGGCTTGCTGCTTGCTTCTATTGCCTTTTCGACAAGGTCTTGAACGCTGTAGCTGCTGACCCATCGTTGCTGACCGTTGATCTTGATTTGGGCCTTTACTCTGTTGGCCATAGCTTGTCCTCCATTCATATCGGGACAAGCTGAGTATTGTTCTGTGCAGTTGTCAAATATCGCTGCGCCAGACGTTAGTCTTGCTAGAATGTTGGCAACAGCTTCATGTGCGGCCTCTTCTGCAATTTGTCTGACGGCATCTTCATTATATCGTGTTACAGTTGGCATGTCAAACACAGGAGAAAGAGGTAAACATGTTATTGGTTCTGTGTTCATGATAGGTTACTTCCTTTGGATAAAATAAAAGCGCGCCTGCTTTTCGGGGCAGGCGCGTTACATGTAGAACATTATGAATTAAAAATGGTAGTAGCATAATAATACCTTCTCTCGGCAAAAACAGCCATTTGCTGAAACTTGTTGGTAGCCCAAGCGCAGTACGCTCATTCCGTGTACTCTGCCGGTATATACACCCACAGTCCGATGCAAGGCTCTGCTTTGAATTCATTATTTTCTGAAGAGCATTATACTTGCTATTGGTCACGTCGTTTTCTTGTGTAAAAGGTGATACTCTATCAAGCAAAAAAGCCCTCCAAACGTCCTGCCATATATCATCAACGAGCCCATAATTCCTTGTTCTTATCTGACGTAGCAGAGACTGTTTCGCTAACGCATAGGCACGTATTGTTTCATTTTTCTGGGTTCTAGCGTCCAAATAAAGGCTATTGGCGATTGCCTGACCACGAACCCGGATAACTTCTTCTTTGGTTAAGTGTGACAAGTTTATTCTGCTCTCTGTGTATTCAGCTGCCACGCTTTCAGCGTATGATAATTGGTCAGGTGTATACTCAGGAACTGACCAAAGCGTTTCGGCTCGGCAATATAACTCGTCCCGTGACATTGAGTGTTGCCATATTTTGTTGAGAACAGAATCATCGGATGGACTTGTAGGACGGAAAAAGGTGATAAGCTTACAGTCGGCTAAGAAGATAAGATGTGATTGCCAAGAGTTGATGCTTCCAGTAATGCCTTGGCCCTTACACCAGGTCTTTAGATGTTGCTTTGAGAATAGGTAAAATCGGGGCTGATGTTCTGGCCATACAGGATAGCTGTATGACAGCATATGGAGCATGAAGCCCCGGAGGTGTTTGATAATGCTCGTTGTTTCCTTCAGCCGAAACAATACTGGTGTTGTTTCGGCTGACAGATGATCGAGTATATCAAGATTAGCAACTATAGTAGCTGTTATGTCCATATGTTTTCTCATCCGATAGCTGATGCGTCGCGGCTTTCTTCAGATAGTCCAGCCTACTGCGCTGCAATTGAATATCATGTTTACTCTTTGGTACGATAACACCTTCGCTGACCATTGTCACGCTTGCAAGATCTGCCAGCTTTTCAAAAGGCACATGCCACATGTTCTGTATCAGTAGCATATTTAGGGGCTGCCACTCTTCGGCGGCTTTACCTACAGGAATATTCCATTTATGCAGGTCTACTCCACATTCAAAAGCAATGTCAAATAGACGATCTAGTAGCCCCGGTACATCTTCAAATGCTATAACTGCAATTAGGTTGTTAAGGTGTTTCAAAGCGAAGAGCAAGACTAGCGGTTGAGTTGAAGGGAAAACACTCCTATTTTCCTTTGAACGTATGCGCTGTGCCTTTGGGTGGCACAGCGCATACAACCAACCGGGATCATTTCTACTAGCGTTAGACCATAGCTCAAAGCCAATAGTGCCAGAAGGCTCATCATTGTCGTTATTCCGTGTCAGGAAGTTATTGATTGTCTTGACTTCAACCCCACCTTCATACATCGTCAAAGGCAAGGCTTTTCCTGACAAGTCCTTATCCGGTAGCCAATCAGGCCACTCAATAGGCTCCTCATCAGAAGGTAGTAGTGCAAGAATGCGGTAGTCACCTCCCTCTATGTGTTCTTTCGTGCACATTGTCTTGTTTAGAACTAAATACCTACTTAGTAGTGACGATAAGTTCTCAAAGCAGAAAGCTTCACCTTGCTGTCCTGTATTGACAGCATCATTAAAAGAGTGTGTCATGTAACACTCCTTCCTGCGCTTACGCGCATGTATTTATCAACACTGTATCTGTAAGACATAGTGTTAGATACGATACGACCTACAGGGGAAGTATAGTTGTAAAAAACACATATAGCACCCCCCTGTAGGTAGAATAATAATAATCTATCTCTGTTGCATTGTGTGGATAACTCAGTACCTGCTATTGAGCAGAATATGTTCTGTTCATCGATCAGAAATACTGATATTACAATCCAGTACAAAGCTCATGCAGGACTTGCAACCAATGAAGATGACGGGCTGTTGTATGGATCACATCTGCTTGCTTCGGTATGTGCAGGATCTGCTATGGTATGTATTGCCAAGATGTGATCAAGTAATCAGTACGAAACTGACACTGCAAGTCCTGCATTGATCTTTTACCATCTGCCGCTGCCATGTGAAAGCAGCGGCAGGATGATGTAGGATGGGCAAAGAACGCAGGACCTGCTGCAAAGATGCTTTACGCAGCGGTACTGCCAGACAATGCGGTTATCGCATCGGGTTGTAGGACCTGCTATTATATTCCTTGCCGTTGCCTCCATGAAGAGGCAACGGCAAGGAAAGCAGGTATATAGGGTAAATCATATGCAGGACTTGCTTCAATGATAAGGCCGGCAAAGGTGTAAATCTGCGGGGAGTGAAAACCCCGCGGATTTGCAATATCAATAGAATGGATAATCATCATCCCAATCAGGTGATTTGACCGGATCACTAATGTTCTCATCACGTGGCGGCACAAGCAAGTTCCGGTTGTGCACAAACATCGACCCCGGATTCCTAATAACGAGAATCGCAGTTGTCGTTCCGTCTTTTTTCCTGTAAGAGTTGACGGTAATGGTTCCTGCAATGTTGACCTGATCATTCACCTGCAGGTTCCGTAGGACGCTTTCTGCCTTCTTTCCGTAGTAAACGACCTGGAAAAAGACTGTTCCGTAGCTGCTCTCATCCCGGATATAGACATCGACACCGGTTTCACCGCGGGCATGAAATTGCTTAATTTCTGTTACTGTTCCATAGCTAACTGTGATACTGTTCAAAACAATTACCTCAAAACTTTTAGTAAAAGAGCCAGGTGTTAAGTTACGCTTTTCGTCGGCCGCTCATCCTTCATCTTGTTCATTGTTGGCGGTGGACACCATAGCTCTCTCCATATATATCAATTCTCGAATGTAATCACGAATAATAATACCCCAAAGGACACTTTACGTAGTGAGACTTACATGCAAAGCAAAACAAACGCCTATTAAAATGATAGGCGAATAAAACGTTGCTAAATGATTAGAACATCGTGCTTGGTTATTCCCAGGTTAATACAGACGCTTCATCAGGGAAATAAGATGATATCTTGGCTATAGGAGAAAAGCCTCAGGACTTTATCACGATAAAGTATAACTTTACAAGCTGATTCATCTACTGAGATAGACAGGGTATTTTGATATCGCCTAGCACTACTTGCATCCGGCATTTGGTAAAACATATTATGATAGTGAGTTTCAGGTCGTAGAGGCGTATGCAGAATCAGATTGATGGCACATTATACAAGCTGCGTAAGTCCTGTAAGTTGCGTAAGTTGCGATACTACCAGTCCTTTATCACGTCCTGCTTACAGGACTTACGCAACTTACAGGACTTACGTCAGTTGCAGGACAAGAGGCTAAGCACGCAGTCCCCCCATTCAATGTGTGGGTGCTTATTACCTGGGCTTCCTTAAAAACTGTACAGTTCTGTTGGTGTTATATTACCCTTATAGTTGATAGAGGCACAGGGGATAACTTGCATCAAGGCAGAATACTGTATGATTTTTAAGCAAGAATAAAGGATTCTACCATATCTGAAGCTTCTCAGGATTATTTACCTGAAGCATCTAAGAACCATTGAAATGATCTATTTCAATATGGTATACTTCCCATGGAAACCAATTGAATTCCTCAAATGCAGCTTACGATCAATTACAGAAAAGAGATTATTATGGATGAGAAATTAGTGAGGCGAATCCAGGAAGAGCACAAATCTGAGAATCCAGATGCATTGCGAAATGCCAAACTGATTAATATTGCCGGCGCTTATGTTCAATTTCAAAAAAAGATTGAAGGATTTCTCAAAGATTATTGTGATGGGGATTGTGATGCAGCTGAAACAATTAAGAACATAACAATCGCACTTTCGGAAGTAAAAGAAGATCAGCGAAAAGGGCTTCGCTTGATTGAGAGCTTGTTCGGCAAGCCGGACAAAGGCAGCATTGAAGAGCTTGATAATCTGTTGAAAGATGAATTTGGAACGTATGAGTGGATAAGAATTAACCAGATGTTGTTTTCTAAGGCTGAAGCTGCCCCCGCGCTCGAAAGCGAAGATAAACTATTATTTGGGAGCTTTTCTTTTCTGGATGAATCAAAGTCTGAGCCTTCAAAACAAAAGACTGTTGAAAGAAGACCGATGCCCTTCAACGAAGAAGCTGTTGATGAGCTGATGAACCGCTTTAACAAAATGATTGGATTGAAGAGCATAAAGCAGCAGATCCATAAAGTGATTAACCTTAAAAAGTTCAATCTTGATCGGGCAAAGACCGGAAAAAAAGAAATAGTTACGTCAAATCATATGATTTTCACCGGAAATCCTGGAACTGGAAAAACAACTGTTGCAAAGATTGTTGGCCGGATATTCAAAGAAATGGGCTTGCTCTCTAAAGGCCATTTTATACAGCTATCACGTGCAGAACTGGTTGGCGAGCATATAGGCGAGAGCGAGCAAATTGCTAAAAACATTCTAAATAAGGCAAAGGGTGGAGTTTTATTCATAGATGAAGCCTATTCACTTGCTCCAAAGGATCCTTACAGCGAAATGGACTATGGCAAGAGAGTAATAGAAATACTGATTCAAGCTATGGAGGAACACCGTGACGATCTTATCGTGATAGCTGCTGGCTATACTGAGAAAATGCAATCTTTCCTGGAGTCCAATCCCGGGCTTCGATCTCGATTCAGTTATACAATTCAATTTGATGATTACACTGGCGAAGAACTATATCAGATATGCCAATTAATGATTAACGAAGTAGGGCTCAAGCTATCAAAAGAAGCAGATGGATTTATAAGAAAATTAACAGAAGGTATGTATGTGCACCGCGGTAAAGACTTCGGCAATGGTCGTGATGTCAGGAATCTCGTAGATGAACTGTACATGATCCACGCGGATCGGCTTGATCCTGTATTAAAAACTGCGTCAGAAGATGAAAAGACTTTGCTGACACAAGAAGATTGTGAAAAATTGGCAGAGAATACTAAGTATGCAGCGCTATTAGTAGAGTGATCTTAAAAAGGAGATACTATGGACAGCAGAATGGAAGTATTCAAAAGCTTCATATCCGGCTGCACAGATGATGATTTACCATTCTTTTCATTTTTTGACGCCGGAATTCGTTTTCCAGACATTGAAGATTTCACTGTTGTTGCCAATATGATTGTCGATGAGTTAATTAGCAGGAATCTTCCAACATATGATGTATTCACTGGCCGGGACCTTGTTTATTCGTTACTGAAAAAGAATAAAAATGGACCTGCAGCTGTAAATCATTACAAAGCACTAATCAGTGCTTCATCTATAGGCTTAGCTTCAGAAGGATTAGCGATAGCGCAAGTTGTCACTGATACCTATAATGCCGCCTTTTCCGAAGACTTGCCTGATAGATTCAAAGATGCTGAAGCTGAAGTCAATAATGCCCCGGATGTTCAATTGCCGCAGAAATACAGCTGGTCTCCCAGAGCAGAATTACTATCGGTTTTACCAAATGGCGATACTGAAATGGTATATTCATCCCCAATCTATATAAAAGAATTGCGTATCAGTAAAGAGACTGGTGACGAGCGTTTGTGTATTGCATTTCAGAGTGACGGTGAATACAAATACTCTGTGTTGGAACCCCAAGAGGTGTATGACGGCATGGGGTTGAGGAAACTCAATAGCAGAGGTGCAGTCATCCCAAAAGAAACCGCGAAGAAGATGGGGTTCTATTTCGTTGATTTTATGCGTGAGCTTCGTCCGAAAATCAAGCGACAATACGTTACCAGCAGGATAGGATGGATAAATGAGAATTATGACGAGTTTATGCCATACGAGAGCCAGTTGCTCTATGATGAAACAGCTAAGTATCAACAGGAATACAAAGCTCTGCTAAAGAGTAAGGGGTCTCTCGATGGCTGGACAGCACTTATCGGAAAATATCGTGATGAGAATCATATCCCGTTGAGAATCCTGCTTGCGGCTTCATTTGCCTCAGTACTCGTAAAGAGATTAAGCCCTCAACCGTTCTTTGTGCACCTTTGGGGGCCATCAGGCATAGGTAAAACGCCAGCTCTGCGAGTCGCAGCCAGTGTATGGGCATCTCCCATTGCAGAAGGAAACAGCATGATCAGGCCGCTGAGAGCAAGCATTGAAGCATTGGATCAGCTTGCTCAGTTCTACAATAATCTTCCCATCTGTCTCGATGACAGAGAGAATACCGCCAGTTCAGGCGAAGCATTGGCAAGCATTGTATACAATTTGTCAACCGGTGCACCCAAAACCAGAGCACTTGGAACGGGCGGTTTGCGTGAACAGGAAGGATGGTGCAATGCTATACTGACCACCGGTGAGCATAAAATGGTCTTGTCCAATACCGGCGGGGGAGCTGAAAATCGCATATTAGAGGTACACACGGAAGAACATGTTATAGAATCATCCAAAGAGGGTTATACTGCTTTCAATAGCGAGCTCGATCGGCAGTATAACACTGCAGGGCGGGAGTTTATCAAATGCTTGCTGCAAAAAGGCGCTATGGATGAAGCCGAAACCCTGTATCATGAATATGAGAAAGCTATCCAGGATAATGCTACAGGCAGACAGACGGGAGCAGCCGCCATTATCTTAACTGCAGATACTTTGGTAGCAAAGTGGATATTCAAGGACAGTGTTAAACTAACACCGGAAGATATTATTCCGTTCCTGAAATCGAAAGACGATATTGATCAGGCACTTCAGATACACAAAAAGCTTTATGACTGGATTATCGCTCATCCATTCTATTTTGACCCCAAGAATAAAGGGACGCGCTATGGTCAAAGGGTAGTAAGGCGCAATACCGGGAAAAAGGGCATTGCATTCATACCTGATATGCTTGAAAAAGCTCTGCGACAAGTCGGTGGTAATCTGGCTTCTTATCTTATCTGGGCAAAGAATCGTGGTTATCTTGAAATAGATGCAAGTGGCGTAAACAAGATCACAGTTGAGTTCAGGAACGCTATCCCCAATTCAGAAGGCGGAGTCTACGAAAAGAAGACACTTAAATGCTTCTGCCTCATCTTTGATGAGGAAAACCAGGAGCCCGCTGCAGAGGCTGACGAGGCTGACGAATGAGTTTGGGCGCAATGAGTAAGTTCTGTAAGTTCCGTAAGTTCCGTAAGTTCCGTAAGTCGGTAAGTCCCGCATGTGTGACGTTAGACGCGGATTTGGAAAGCTTAACTTACGGGACTTACGGAACTTACTGAACTCACGGAATAGCAACAGTATAACAAAGTAAACTATTCCTTTATTTTAAGAGAACGGCATCATCGAAGAGCGATAGATCAGTGTCTTTGGGGCAAATAATGATCTTAATGATCTCAAAACCTGAGCGATATTTAAAGATGTATCTCTTTTCACCATCTGTGAAATAAGCATCTATCGTATCCGGTTCATCACAAACCTCATGGATGTCTGATTTTCGCTTGGTGGACCTGCATTTTTGATAACCCCAAAAATCCATAATCGAATAAAAGATGTTTCTTACAACCATATGTTTTCTGTGTATCAGTTCAGAAAGCAGTGTTTCCAGTTCTGCACTCGAAAAAGTTCCGTTGCCTTCTGTTCGATAAGTATAATACTCGATTTTGCCATATTGAGTTTCTTGCTGCGTATGCTCCTCACGCATGTTATGCCCCCTTTCGCAACAGAATGACCATTATCATCTCAGCGCCACGGTTTCAATGGCTTTATAGCGCCTTTCAATAAAGGATTAGCAGTTTTCGCAATAAGGGTTATGCCGCTTCCTTATAGTGCGTATACACATGCTCGTAGATCACTTCGCGGTAATGCTCCAGCTGGCTGAACATGCTGTCAGGGATATTCATGTACAGTTCATCGCGGATCAGATTCTGGACGGTTGCCCTGGTTTCATCTTTATCGGTCCAGTGATCCATCTGGGCGATACGCTCTTTGATCTTGGCCAGGAGCTGCACAGAAAGCTTTTTGATAGACGCGATGTCATTCTTTGAAAGGTTATCGGAGAAGAGCAGGTCATAGATAGAAAGCTCTTCATCATTGGAGAAGCCTTCACGGACATACCGTTGCTCCTCGTCCGTCATTTCCTGTGCCAGCTTCATGAGATCCATGAACGTCTTTTCAATGGTGGTACGGTCCTGCTCGGCGTTGTACTCCTCAATGATCTCCATGTAGCGCTTGTAATAGTCTATGCGGCTCGGGTTTGCCGCCATCATGGTGGAAAGCCGGGCTTCGATCAGGTCCTCCAGGTCTTTGATCAGCAGGTTCTTCCGCTTTACACGAGCCATTTCTTTGGCCAACAGCGCGAAATTGATCTGGCTGATATCGAATTGCCGCGATTCAATCGGCAAATCAGGCTCGTGCTGCTCGATCTCAATATTCTCGTTCACGATGCGGTTGATCTCGACCATCAAGGGGTTGATGTCGATGTGCCTGCGCTTTTTCTGCATCTGTCGGTGAATCGCCAGGATCGCATCGGTCTGGTTACGGGTATCATGATCAACGTCTTCCCGATCCATGTACTTGATCAGGCGGTTGATTTCTGCCGCATAGGTATTGAACTTCTTCTTGGTCTCCTGATCGCTGCACATCGCTTCGGCTCCATCGGCCAGCAGCGTCAGCTTGTTAAAGTTGCTCGCGGCGACAAGGGCGGACAGGTCGAAACCGTGTTCTTTCAGCAGCTGTTCTGCACCCGCCACGGCGTCCATGATCTGCGCGATCAGCTTCTCCTTGTCGATCGTTGGGTCGGTATGCGCCGTTCCGTTCTTGTTCTGAGTGTAATCGTTCAAAGCCTGCTTCAGGGCTTTGACGATGCCGACATAATCGATGATCAAACCATTGCTCTTTCCGGCGGCTACACGGTTGGCACGGGCGATGGTCTGCATCAGGGTATGCGCTTTCAGCGGTTTGTCCAGGTACAGACAGGTCAGGGATTTCACATCAAAGCCGGTCAGCCACATGGCGCAGACGAACACGACGCGGAAGGGATTGTCCGGGTCCTTGTATTCTTTGTCCAGCTCCCGCTTCTCCATCTTCTCCCGGTGCGTTTTGATGTCCAGGCCCCACTCTTTGAAGGTCTTGATCTCGTTCTGCTCCTGGCTGATGACCACGCACATCTCGGTTTCCTTCATCCAGGCCAGCTTGCGGGACAGCTCCTGCTGCTCCTGATCAGAGGCGGCATGCAGCACGCGCTGCTCCAGGGCTTCGATCTCCTTCTTCCATTCAGCCTGGACATAATCGTACATCCTGACGCAGGTCACTTTGTTCAGGCACACGAACATGGCCTTTCCGCTGGTCCAGAGATCGCTGTAATGCTGCACGAAATCATGGGCGATGGCTTTCAGGCGCGGCTCGGCGGTCAGCAGATGCACCTCTTTTTCAAACTCGTGCATCACTTTCTCCGCCTGGTCAGGATCAAGATCGGCAGCTTCGATGGCATCCAGCATCTTGTCGGTGATTTCGGGGTTCTTGATCTCTTTCAGCTTTTCGCCCCGGTTCTCATAGTACAGTGGGACGGTTGCTTTATCCTCAACGGCCCGCTTGAAATCATACACGGAGATATAGCCGCCGAAAGTGCGGGCGGTGATCTCATTGGACGACAGCAGGGGCGTTCCGGTGAAACCGATGCGGGAAGCGGTGGGCAGCAGCTTTTCCAGGTTCTGGGCGAAAATACCATACTGGCTGCGGTGCGCCTCATCCGACATGATCAGGATATCATATCATAAGGGGCCTACTGGAAAACAGTGGAATTCACTGTAATTT
>CACWHI010000009.1 GCA_902760595.1 uncultured Eubacteriales bacterium | reverse complement strand
CGACATCATCGGCATGACCTACGGCTCCCTGTTCGATGCCAACCAGACCATGGTCACCAAGATCGACGACGACACCTATCAGGTGCAGGTCGTGTCCTGGTATGACAACGAGAACAGCTACACCAGCCAGATGGTCCGCACCATCAAGTACTTCGCTGAGCTGAAGTAATTGATAGAACAGGGGCTTTCGTAAGTTCTTCGGAACGAAGGAACGGCCCTGACTGTGAAAAAAGTCAAAACACTGGTATAAACTGAACCAAGCGTTCAGCGGATGACTGTGATAGACATTTCCCCACTTTCTTATCAGGAAACTGTAAAAGAAAGTGGGGTTTTTGTATGCAGATTCGGGAGGTCGTGACAGAGTTCCATTTCGACTGCCAAGTGAGGAAGCTGTCGCCAAAAAACGATCGCGCTGTATGACCGCCAATTGGAATACCTGGCGGCTTACATGGAGAACATGACTGGTATAAAGTTAGGTGTTAATGCTATCAAACAACCTCCTAACCAGAGCAATGCCACCTTGCAATTGTTCGTATGATTCCTCTTTCTTCAAAAATGCATTTTTAGAAGAAAGGATGATTCCGCTGAGTAATGAAAAATCAGAAGGAATCGGAATCAATAAATTACTGATATGAGCAGGTTCAAGATGCTGTTGAATTGATCCATACTCATCTCTCATCATTTGGTCGATAGCTTCTTTACTCTGAAGATAACAATACAAATAGTGACGTATCTCTTCATCATCAATTCTGATCCTGATTAGGTCATCACTCGCAATGACATTATCAAACTGTTTTGTTATCATTGAAACTCGCCCTATAGAACCGGAACGAGTAACAACAATATCTCCTCGCTTCAATCGAACAATTCTAAAATCGTGAAGTTGTTTCTTTGTTGCCTTTGACAAGTCAATATTTTTTACGCTAAGTGCCTACTCGGTCGAGTACGAGATGAAGGACGAGCAGACGGTCGTCATCACCTTCGACGCTCTGGACACGCAAAAAAACCCTTCTCACGATCTATGAAGACGGAGAAGGATCACATATGAGGCGGGCCGACAATGGCTGGGTGTATACAAAAGGGGACTGAACAGGGCCTTACTTCCTGCTCTTGAAGCTCAGCTTGTTTTCCGTGCCGTTCAGCAGGCGCCTGATGTTGCCGTGGTGGCGGGCGATGGCCATGACGGCCAGGACGATGGCCCAGACGCCGTGAGGCCAGAAGGGCTTTGTGAAGCAGAGGATCACCGCGTAGCTGACCAGCAGCAGCATGCTGCCCACGGAGATATACCGGGTCAGCGCGATGGCGGCGATGCACAGCGCGATGGCGATCGCGCCGGGGATGGGAAAGTTCAGCAGCACCACCGCGCAGGAGCAGGCGATGCCCTTGCCGCCCTTGAAGCCGAAGAATACGGGCCAGTTGTGGCCGATGATGACGAACAGGCCGGCCAGCATGCCGCCATGCTCGCCCGCCAGCGCCTTGCCGATCAGCACCGCGGCGGCGGCCTTCAGGACGTCGCAGATAAAGGTGGCCAGGCCGGTACGGACGCCGAACACGCGCAGGGCGTTGCTGGCACCGGTATTGCCGCTGCCCTCGCGGCGGATGTCGTGGCCGCTGTTCTTCGTCAGCAGGATGCCGGAGGAAATGCTGCCCAGCAGGTAAGCGATCACGGCGCAGAAAATGAAACGCAGAATCATCGTACATCCTCCCGTTTCTTCTCTCGCAGGGTGAATTGCAGGGGCGTGCCCTCGAAGCCGAAAGCCTTGCGGAGCTGGTTCTCCAGATAGCGCTGATACGAGAAGTGCATCAGCTCCTCATGGTTGACGAACAGCACGAAGTGCGGCGGGCAGACGCCCTGCTGCGTGGCGTAGTATATCTTCAGGCGCCGGCCGTTGACGGCGGGGGGCTGCATGGTCAGCTGCGCGTCCGCCAGCACGTCGTTCAGCGTGCCGGTGGTGACGCGTCGGCTGGTCTGGCCCCAGACCTTCTGCACCATATCCAGCACGGTGTGCACCCGCTGGCCGGTCAGCGCGCTGATGAACAGCACCGGCGCGTAATCCATGAACTTCAGGTCGTTCAGGATCTCCTTGCGCTTCTGCTCCAGGGTGTTGGTATCCTTTTCGATGCTGTCCCACTTGTTCATGATCACGATGGCGGCCTTGCCCTCGTCGTGGATCATGCCGGCGATGCGGGCGTCCTGCTCGGTCACGCCGTCCTGGGCGTCCAGCAGCAGCAGCGCGACGTCGCAGCGCCGGATGGCGGCGATGGAACGCAGCACCGAGTAACGCTCCAGGGAAGCGTCCTCGATGGCCTTTTTCTTGCGCATGCCGGCCGTGTCGATGATATTGAAGGGCACGCCGTCCGGCGTGACCAGGGAGCTGTCGATGGCGTCGCGCGTGGTGCCTGGGATGTCGCTGACCATGGTGCGCTCCTGCCCGAGCAGGCGGTTGACCAGTGAGCTTTTGCCCACGTTGGGCCGGCCGACCACAGCCAGCTGAATCACGTGCCGCTCTTCGCTGTCCGCTTCTTCCGGCTCACGCTTGGGGAAGTGGCTGACCAGCTCGTCCAGCAGGTCGCCCAGGCCCATCATGTTGGCGGCGGAAACGGGGTGCGGATCGCCCAGGCCCAGCTGATAGAACTCGTAAATGCTGTCCGTCTGGTTCACATGGTCGATCTTATTCACGGCCAGCACCACGGGCTTGCCCGTGCGGCGCAGCATATTGGCGATTTCCATATCGTCCGGGGTAACGCCGGTCTTGCCGTCTGTCAGGAAGCAGATGACCTGCGCCAGATCCATGGCGATCTCCGCCTGCTTGCGCATCTGGCCCAGCAGCACGTCCTCGCTCTTGGGGTCGATGCCGCCGGTGTCGATCAGCGTGAATTCGTGGTTGAGCCATTCCGCGTCCGCGTAGATGCGGTCGCGGGTGACGCCCGGCACATCCTCCACGATGGCGATGCGCTGGCCGACGATGCGGTTGAACAGGGTGGATTTGCCTACGTTCGGCCGCCCGACAACGGCGACCAGAGGCTTGACGTTCGACATCATGTTTCTCCTAAAAGGTTTTCATACAGGGAAGCGCCGCCGCGGATCAGCGTCACATGGAAGCGCTCGCTCAGCGCGGTCAGCGGCATATCGTCCAGGAACAGGTCTCCCTCGCTGCGCAGGCAGTTGGCGGAGATCATGATCTCGTCCGCCTGGCAGCGCTCCGCGGCGTCCATCAGGTCCTGACCGGTCAGCAGACCGGTGACGGTGATGGTTTCGCCGAAGAAACGGTTGACGACCGGGCACACGGCGACCTCCGGCCCGGGCGGGGCATAGCGGTCGATCCAGCGGCGCATGACCGGCGCGATGGAGGTCCCGCAGAGGATAGCGACCCTGCGCCTGACGCCTCGCTCGCCGGCCTCCCGGCCCTGCAGGGAACGCGCGGCCAGCGCCTCCTCATACTGGCGCAGGAGGCCGACGCCGTTTTCGATCTGCGGGTAGCCCTCATACCAGTCCGCCCCGGGCAGCGGCTCATCCGCCCGGCAGAAGAATTCGTCCGAGGGAAATACGAAGCGCGTTCCGGCCTGCTCAAGGAACCGCCGCTGCCAGCGCTCCGCCTGCCTCAGCACGGCTCTTGCGCCTTCCGGGTCGTAGTTTTTCAGCGGCGCGAGGCGCTCGCGGAATCTGGTCAGCCCGACGGGCACCAGCGCCGCGGACCGCGCGTTGGGCAGGTAGCCGGACAGGCGCTCCAGCGTATCGTCCAGCACCGCGCCGTCATTGATGCCGGGGCACAGCACGACCTGGCAGTGGAAGCTGATGCCCGCTGCCTTCAGCTGGTCCAGCCTTTCCGGCAGCCTCGCCGCCTGGGGATTGCGCATCATGCGCACCCGGACGTCCGGGTCCATCGCCTGAACCGAGATGTAAAGGGGAGAGGCTCTGCGCCGGATCAGTCGGCCGAACTCCGCGTCCGAGAGATTGGTCAGGGTGATGTAGTTGCCCATCATCAGGGAAAAGCGCCAGTCGTCGTCCTTGACATACAGCGTATCGCGCATGTGGGGCGGCATCTGGTCGATAAAGCAGAACACGCAGTGGTTCTTGCACTGCATGGGCTTCATATCGGTGAAGGCGGCTTCCATCTCGAGCCCCAGCGAGGCGTCGCGGGGCTTGATGATGGTCACCTCGCGGGTCTTCCCGTCCGGGTGGATGACGCTCAGGCGCACGCGCGAACGCGCGGTCAGCGCCTCATAGTCCACGTTGTCGATCAGCGGTTCCCCGTTGATCCGCTCGATGGCGTCGCCGGGGCGCAGCCCGTGGCGGGCGGCGAGGCCGCCGGGATGGACGGCTGCGATCTTATAGGCCAATTCGTCGCCCTCCCATCAGTAATAGTAGTCGTCCCGGGGCTTGACGCCGACATAGTAGCCGTCGCTGGTGGCCTTGTAGGTGTCCGTATACAGCTTGCGGGAGGAGACGACCTCGCCGTTCAGGTACTTGTCCAGATAGGTGGTGATCACATAGCCCTCGCGCCCGGTCTGGAACTGGTACATCTCGTCCTCGTATTCGACATAAGTGCCGTCCGTGTCCTTGCGGATGATGGGATCGCCGGGCAGCAGCACGTCGTCGGTCTCGCTTCTGAGCTTGTAGCTTTCCGTTTCAGCCATGGCGGGCCCGTAAATATTCACGGTGCACTGCCAGCGCTTTTTGGTGTTCGGCTGGTTTTCCACCTTAGCGGTGATGTAAATGGTGCCGCCGGTATTGTTGCGGAAGGAAAGGTCCAGCCGGTTGCTGGATACGGTGGCGTCCTGCCCGAGCTCCGTGTAGCTGACCTTCATAGAATGGGGGCTGCGCTGCACGATATCCAGGTTCGCGGTGACCGCCGCCAGGTAGACCGTGGTGCTGACCTGGCACACGCCGCCGCCGATGCCGGGCTGCTCCACACCGTACACGTATTCGATAGCGGGAACGAAGCCGTTCTCCTCGGTGCGCTTGCCGACCACGCTGTTGAAGCTGAAGGTCTCGCCGCCGTTCAGCACCTTGCCGTTGATCTTTTCCATCGCGATGGCGATGTTGCTGTTGCGGCCCTCGGGGCTGGTGGTGGCGATCTTGGTCGTGGCGGAGGAGAGCAGGGATACGCGCTTGCGGACGTCCGCGACGGTGACATTGGCAGGGATGGGGGAGGGCGTCAGCTCATAGCTGCCCCCCTCGCCGGCGCTGGCGCGGCGCATGATCTCCTCCCGCGCGGCGGCGACGTCCAGCACGGATCCGCTGATATCCGGCACGATTTCGAAGGGGTCGGGTTTCTCGGGGTCAAAGCCCGCCAGATAGGCGTCGGTCGGGGACTGCCTGAAATATGCGGCGATCTGGTCGAGGATGCTGTTCAGGTTCGCGTCCGTCATGTCGGACTGGGTGGAATACAGCCGCACAGGATTCTCGTTCAGCTCGGCCAGGGCGGCCAGGCGCTCGTCCACGGTGCCCGTATGCCCATAGCTGTAGGCGGTGTCCAGCAGCTGCCGCACCTGCGCGGCATCCGTGGTCATGCCCATCAGCGCGTAATTGAGCGTCGTAAACGTATGGCCGTTATAGGTCAGGGCCAGGGACCAGCCGTCCTGCCGGGCGCTGACCTGGTCCATGACGGCGGTCTCCGCTTCCGCGCGGGTGAGGCCGGAGAGGGACAGGCCGTCCAGGTAGACGTTGGGCAGGTATACGCTCTGGTAGGGGGCCAGCACTTCGTTGCGCTGGGCTTCCGCCTGCCTGGCGCGCAGCGCGTTGACGCCGAGCACGATGCCGACGACGGCAACGCAAATAACAGCGACCGCCGCAGGCCATTTCCGCCTGCGGCGCAGCCGCACTCGCTTATCCGGCCTTCTCGCGCCGGGAATGAAGCTCTGAGGCTCCTGAGGAGCTCTGTTTGTAGGGGTGGGTGAGGACTGGGTGTTCATGGACTCCTTCAGTTTTCTTCGCCGCTCTCATCGGCGGCGGGTGTCGCTTCGGGCTCCGCCGCGGGCGTTTCGATGGCGGGCGTCGGATCCACGATGCTCAGGAACTCCTGACGGGTGATCGTCTCGCGGTCGTAGAGCAGATCCGCGACCCGCTCCAGCATGTCACGGTGTTCCTTCAGAATGTTATAGGCGCGTTCATAGCAGCTGGAAAGCAGGTTGGACACCGCCTCGTCGATCCGGGCGGCGGTCTGCTCGCTGTAGGCGCGGGACTGGCCGAACTCCATGCCGACGAACACCTGCTCGTCGTTGCCGAGGTACACGGTGCCGATCTCGTCGCTCATGCCGAACTTGGTGACCATGCTGTGGGCCAGCTGCGTGGCGCGCTGCAGGTCGCTGGTCGCGCCGTTGGTATTGTCGTTCAGCATCAGCTTTTCCGCGGCGTGTCCGCCCAGCATCATGCAGATATCCTGCGTGAGCTGCAGCCGGGTCGAAAAATCCGTTTCCTGCTCGGGCAGCACCAGGGTATAGCCGCCCGCGCCGTTGCCGCGGGGCACGATGGTGACCAGCTGCACGTCGTCGCACAGGGGCAGGTAATGCGCCACCAGCGCGTGTCCGGTCTCATGATAGGCCACCATCCGCTTTTCCTGCTCAAGCACCTTGTGGCTGCGCTTTTCCGGACCCATCTGGATGCGCTCCACAGCCTGGGAAAGCATTTCCTGGGAGATCTTGCTCTGCCGGGCGCGGGCAGCCAGGATCGCCGCCTCGTTCATGATGTTTTCCAGCTCGGCGCCGGTCGCGAACGGGGTACGCTTGGCGATGTAGGAGAAATCCACGTCGTCGGCGAAGGGCTTGCCCTTGGCGTGCACGCGGATGATCTCCTCGCGGCCGTGCAGGTCGGGGTAGTTGACGGTGATCTGCCGGTCGAAGCGGCCGGGACGCAGCAGCGCGGGATCCAGAATGTCGCGGCGGTTGGTCGCGGCCATCACGATGACGCCCTCGTTGGTGGAGAAGCCGTCCATCTCGACCAGCAGCTGGTTCAGGGTCTGCTCGCGCTCGTCATGTCCGCCGCCGAGGCCCGCGCCGCGGTGACGGCCCACCGCGTCGATCTCGTCGATGAAGACGATGGACGGGGCGGAGCGCTTCGCCTGGTCGAACAGATCGCGCACGCGGCTCGCGCCGACGCCGACGAACATCTCGACAAAGTCAGAGCCGCTGATGGTGAAGAAAGGCACGCCCGCCTCACCGGCGACGGCCCGGGCCAGCAGCGTCTTGCCGGTGCCCGGAGGGCCCACCAGCAGCACGCCCTTGGGAATGCGCGCGCCGACGTCCAGGTACGCCTTGGGGTTCTTGAGGAAGTCGACGATCTCGCGGAGCTCTTCCTTTTCCTCGTCCGCGCCTGCCACGTCCGCGAAGGTGGTGTTGTTTTTCTTGGCGTCCACCAGGCTGGCGTGAGAGCGGGCGAAGTTGTTGATCCGTCCGCCGCCCATCTGCTGGCGGAACATGTACCACATGAAGAAGATGAACACGCCCATGATCAGCAGTTCGGGCAGCAGCTGGATGTACCATGGCGTCGAAACGGGCGGCAGGTATTCGACCTGGAAGGGGAAGTCGGAGATGGAGATCTCGTCGACGCTCTTGCCCGGCGTGGCGTTGGCCACCATGGTCTTGACGGTCTCGACAAAGTCGCCGCCGATGGTGGTTTCAAAGTCGTAGCGCCTCGGATAGTCCGAGCGCGAGACACGGCTGGTCTCGAAGCGTCCGATCAGCGTGTTCCCGCGGATGGAGATGATATCGATGCCGGCGCCGGTGGCGTGGCCCTGCTCGATGTCCTTCTGGATGTATTCGAGCAGCTTGTAATACTCGATCCGGGTCCCGGTGCTGGCGGGGGTGGAAAGCGAGACACCAAGCATGATCAGCAGCGCGAGCGCCAATACATAGATCAGCATGGTGCGGGATGACTTGTTCAAATGGGGTGACCCTCCTGATATCTTCGTGCGGGACGCGGGGGCGTCCAGCCTGAGCCGTATAGTGGCGAACGATTGGTATTATAGCATAGCGCTGCCGGTCGAATCAAGGCGATCAGGATTCCGATTCGTAAATTTTTGGGCTGAGCACACCGATATCCGGCAGGTTGCGGTATTTCTCGTCATAGTCCAGGCCGTAGCCGACCACGAAGGCGTCCGGGATGTCGAAGCAGGAATACTGCACCGTCAGGTCCACCACGCGGCGGGCGGGCTTGTCCAGCAGGGTGGCGATGCGGATGCTGGCGGGGTGCCGCTGCTCCAGCACCTTGACCAGGTAGCTCAGCGTGCGCCCGCTGTCCACGATATCCTCGACGATCAGCACGTCCTTGTTTTCGATGTTGCGGTCCAGGTCCTTCACGATGCGCACGACGCCGGAGGAGCTGGTGCCGCTGCCGTAGCTGGACACGGACATGAACTCCGTGGTGACGGGCAGGTCCACCTCGCGGATCAGGTCGGTGAAGAAGACGCACGCGCCCTTCAGGATGCAGACCATCACCAGGTTGCGGCCGGCATAGTCGGCGGTGATCTTCTGTCCGAGGTCACGGATGGCGGCGGCGATCTCTTCGCGGGTGACGAGGACCCTGCTCAGGTCCTGATAGATTTTAGAATTCGTATCCATGGGTATTGCTCCTTATCCGTTATCCTCAGTTTTCCTGCTTTTGATCCAGCCGGCTCAGCAGCCAGGCCACGGCGGCGCCGGCAGCCAGGCAGAGGAGGCTGATGGCCCAGTTGCCGGGGGTGGCGACCTGGAAGCACTCGCTGTTCTGGATGAGCAGCGCTACGGGGGAGGCCAGCACCAGGCCCAGGATGGCGGCAAAGGTCATGGTGGGCGCTTTTTCGAGCAAGGTGCTTATCAGCTTGGCGATCAGGAAAATGCCGAGCACGATGCCGACACCGAAGGGCGCGAGGATCGCCAGGGAGCTGAGGTCGCCGCTGCGCAGGCCGTTAAGGCTGCCGATGACGGCCTCATAATAGCCCAGCAGCATCAGTACCATGGAGCCGGATACGCCGGGGATGACCATGGTCGCGGACGCGATCATGCCCAGCAGGACCATCAGCAGGACGCTGCCGAGGGAGACGGTGGCAGCCTGTGCGCGCGGGATGGAGAGCAGGGGCAGCACCACGACCAGGGCAAAGAAGACCGCGAACACCGTCCAGCCTCCGGCCTTGAAGTCCTTCAGCTTCACCCGGCGGAAGATCACGCCGAGGCCGCCCAGGATCAGGCCGATGAAGGCGAAGATCGTCGGCATCTTAGTCAGCGGCGGCTTAATGGGGGAAAGCTCCAGCTGGTAGCCGTCGCCGGCGCGCTTGAATTTGAGCGCTGAGCCGGTCAGGGTCTTTTCGTTACCGGCCTGGTCCACAAATTTCCAGGTATTGCCGCTCACCAGGGACAGGGCGGCTGTCTCGCCGGCATGGGTGAGGGTGATCTCCGTGACGCCCTCGTTCACCACGTCCGAGGCAGTCAGGCGCTTCTGGGTGAAGGGGGCCTTCGCCTGGGAAAGGTCTGCCTCCCACGGCACGGACACGCCAAGCAGGCTGCCGATGAGGGCGGAAAACGCGAAGATGCCGACCACCACGCCGATGGCGATGGGCAGGACGTCGACCAGGGATTTTTTGAACTGTTTGAACAGGTGCGTGATGTCGTTGATCAGCCGGTCGTAGATGCCCATGGATACGGCCATGGTGCCGCCCGAAACGCCGGGAATGATGTTGGAAATGCCGATGACTGCGCCGCGCAGGATGTCAAGTAGCCATTGCATGCGATAAGTGCCTCCAAGGGGAAAAATGATGAAATGCGGCGGCGTTGAAAGCGTCGCCGCAGGGAATGCGGATCGTGTTACAGCGAGTTGATCAGGTTGTACAGGCTTTCCTTGAAGTTCCGGGTCTCACAGAGCGCGGTGTCGATGGAGGTGTGGAACGTGCGGTTGTTGCGCGTACCGATCACCTGGTTGCCGATGCCGCTCTTCAGCAGCACTACCGCCATGTTGCCGGCCTCGAAGGCGAAGGTGCAGTCGCGGGCGGTGGGCTGGCAGCCGCGCTGGGTGTAGCCGATCACGGTGGCGCGCACCTCGGCGTGGGTCATGTGCTTCAGGGTGCTGGCCAGCAGGTTCGCGTTCATGTGCTGGCCGTGGTAGACCTCCTTGCCGAAGGGACGCAGGTATTCGTACACGTCGAAGGGCTTCATGGAGGCATAGGCGCCCTCTGCCACGACGATGGTCGCGCGGGTGTTGCCGGCGGCCACCAGCTTGGTCAGGCGCTCGGCGACCTCCTCCACCGACCAGGGCATCTCAGGCACCAGCACGATCTCGGAGCCGGTGGCCTCCGCCGTCGAAAGCGCGATATCGCCGCAGTTGCGGCCCATGACCTCGACCACGGCGGGACGGTCATGGGAGCGGGAGGTGGCGCGGATGGCGCGCACCGCTTCCACGTCGCAGTTGACCGCGGTATCGTAACCCAGCGTCATCTCCGTGTAGGGCAGATCGTTGTCGATGGTGCCGGGGATGCCGATGCAGGGAATGCCGAGCTTGCAGAGCTGCTGCGCGCCGTGGAAGGAACCGTCGCCGCCGATAACCACCAGGCCGATCACGTCCAGCTGCTTCAGGTTGCGGGCGGCCTCCTCACGAACCTTCGGGTCCATAAACTGCGCGCAGCGGGCCGTGCGCAGATAGGTGCCGGGCAGGTCGGCCAGGTCGAGCACGGTATCCAGGTTCATCTCGTAGATGTCGTTCTCCGCGCCGTCCTTCAGACCCAGCAGGCCGTTATAGCCGCGCTTGATGCCGATCAGGCTCAGGCCGTAATATGCAGCCGTACGGGCAATGCTGGTCACCGCTGAGTTCATGCCGGGGCTGTCGCCGCCGCTGGTCAGTACTGCGATTCTTGACATATAGTTCTCCTTTTGACCGGTTTACAGCAGTAAACCGCGTTCTATGAGTAGTTGATGCGCTTCCTGGGCTTCAGACTGCAGACAGAGGATCTCGAAGTCGTTTTCCTCTCCGGACATCGCGCGGCTCATCTGCTGCATTCGTGCCATAAAGCCCTCAGCCTGAAGCACCTGCAGGATCTCTTCCGCCCGCACTTGCCCCCTGGTCATGTGAATGACCGTCCAGTGTGCCGCTTTTTTCATCCGCTCGCCTCCTCACGCCATAAAAAAAGCATCAAGCCGTATTATACGCTATTTTATTCGTCTTGTCACGTGTTTTATTCGGTCAGAAATGTGTTGAAACCCCTGTTTTTCAAAAAGTTTGCGTAAAAAAGCACCGCCGTCCGGCGGACGGCGGCGCGTGCCTGTGATATTGGGTCGTTATTCCTGGACGGCGGGCACGGAGAGAGACGCGATGTCCAGATCGGCCACCTGGGTGACGGTCGCGTCGCCCTGCAGATCCTGGTAGATATACACCAGCTTGTAGGAGGGCACGGCGTCCGGATAGATGACGGTCGCCTTGCAGAGGAAGCAGTGATTTGTGCCGGCGACCAGCTGCGAGCCCAGATAGGCAACGGGCTCATAGCTGACGCCCATCAGCTTCTCGATCGCTTTGTTGAACACAACCTTCTGTTCCTCGGTCACGGCATTGTTTTCCGCCACGCTCCAGCCTCCGACCATCGGCTCGGCGACGGCCGCGGCGACGCTGAGGAGCAGCAGGGCCGCCAATACAAAAGAGAGCATTTTCTTCATGTTCATTACCTTCTTTCCTGATGATCACCGTTGCGCAGTGTCACTTATATATACGCAGCTTCGCATGAAAAGTTCGACGTCAGCACACGTTTATCCTGCCTCTTATGAAGAAATCGTAAATTATGCGCCGGCAGATTGATATTTGTACGGCGGATGTGCTATAATATCCCGACCCGTCAGGCAGGGATCCCGGCCGCCCGACGGAGGCAAATCATCGTATTTTCCCGTCCTCGCCGGAAGGCGGACGGATCAGTGTTCGGAGGCGTAAGATGCGCAAGCTGTTATCGATCGGATTGGCGCTCGTGCTGCTGGCGGGGATGGTACCTGCCGGCGCCCTTGCGGCGGCGGAAAAGCCGGTGCTGTATAACGCGATCATCACCATGAACTATCCCAAGTCGACCACGACCGTATACGCGGCGATGAACCGGCTCAGCAAGCGGCTGGACAGCTACCGGGCCGGCAAGCGGCTGCAGGTGACGGCGGTGTATCCCGGTTGGGTGGAGATAAAGGTCGGCTCTGGCCTCGGCTATGTGCTGCGCAACCGCGTGGACCAGGTGGTGCCGATCGATACGGTCAATACGCCGCCCTACGGTGTCGAGGTGTATACCTATACCGCGGAGATCACGCAGGACACGCCGGTGCTGCACAAGCCGTCGCCGGACGCGGAGATCCTGAGCCTGCTGACGGCAGGCGCCAAGGTGGCGCTGCTGGGCGTGGAAAACGGCTACGCCAAGCTGGTGCATAAGCGGGAGTACGGCTACATCGATACCCGGCTCCTGAAGGAGATCGTGCCTGTGGCTCCGTCGGTGGAGCTGGGTGACAAGGATACGCCCATTTCGGCTTTCTGCTCCTTCTACAGCGACAACCCGGACCGCATCAATAACCTGGAGGTCGCCTGCAAGCGCCTGATGCGGACGATGAAGCCGGGCGAATCGCTCTACTTCAACGAGAGCGTCGGCCCCTTCAACAAGAGCAACGGCTACCTGCCGGCTCCCATCCTGGTGGACGGCGTGACCAAGCAGGGCTATGGCGGCGGCTCGTGCCAGATCAGCTCCACCCTCTACAATACGGTGCTGCAGCTGCCCGGCATCACGATCCTGGAGCGCCATCCCCACGGCGCCAGCGGCGCGGCGTATCTGCCCCACGGCGTGGACGCCTCCAGCGGGGACCTGGACTTCAAGATGAGGAACAGCTATGATTTCCCGATCCGCATCGAGGCGACCTGCCACGACCTGTGCCTGTATATGGCGATCTACCGCGATGATGTGTAAGGATGTTCGAACGGCGGCCCGGCGGGTCGCCGCTTTTATGCTGGCGGCGCTGACGCTGTGCGGGACTGCTCTGGCGGACGACCGGCCCGTGCTGTACCGCGCGACCACCGTGGGGGAGAGCCGGGTGCTGACCGAGCCGGGAAGCTGGGGCGAGACCGTGATCTACGTGCCGAAGGGAAAGCGCGTGGAGATCCTGGAGGTGCTGCCGAACTTCCTCTACATCCGCGCGGAGCACCGCGAGGGATACATGTACCGTTCGCGCGTGGAGGACGTGCGCCCGGTGGACCCGGTGAATACCCCACCCTACGGCGTGATCGTATACGGCTATATGGCCAAGGCGGCGGGAGACGCCGCGGTGTATGCCGAGTCTGACGCGCGCTCCGAGCAGCTGGCTTTGCTGCACGACGGGGCGCGCCTGGGCATCATCGGCTTCGAGAACGGCTGGGCGAAGGTGATCTACAAGCGCCAGTACGGGTATCTGAGCGCCGCCGGCCTCAGGGAGGTCGTGACGGTGAAATCCGCTGTCGACGACGCCGCGCTCAAGGCCCCGCTGGCGGTATACACATCCTATTATAAGACGGACGATACGGAGGCCAACCAGGGTCGCATCCTGAATATCCAGAATGCCTGCGCCCGGCTGTCCGGCATCGTGCTGGCTCCGGGACAGAGCCTGGATTTCAACGCGGACATCGGTCCCTACGGACCGCAGAACGGTTACCATGTCGCGCCGGTGCTGACGGACGGAAAGCTGAAGCTGAATTACGGCGGCGGCACCTGCCAGGTATCCTCGACTTTGTACAACGTGCTCCTGCAGCTGCCGGGAATCACGGTGCTGAAGCGCCGCGCTCACGGAGCCAACGGGGCCTCCTACCTGCCGCACGGGGTCGACGCGGCGGTCGGCAACAGCACGCTGAACCTGATCTACCGCAACGACTATGATTTTCCCATCCGGGTGGACGCCTCCGCGCAGGACGGCGCCCTGTACATGAGTATGTGGCGCGAGGACGACCTCGAGGAGGAGCTGGAGCTCCGGCGCCTGTCAGCGCCGGTTCCCTATGAGGAAGAGGAGACAGCGGCGGAAGCGCCCGATGAAGCCGACGCGGCGGTCTCCGAGGAAGACCTTCCTCCCCTTGACGACGATCCGCTGCCGGAGGGCAATTCTTTCTGATAAAAGCAATAGAAAACAGGGACTGTCACGTTTGCGCGGCAGTCCCTGCTGTCATTTTTGGTTCGGTGTAGGCGCGTTACTCGGCGGGCACCTGCTCAAACAGCATGCCGTGGCCGGCGTCCTCCTTGGCGTCCTCCCAGATCAGGTGGCCGTCATCGTCCAGGCGGAAGGTGGCCTCGCCGTCTTCATAAACATCCTTCCAGGAGGCGACGGTGCCGTCCTCGTTGTACACCACCTCGCTGCGGACGCCCGTGGGCATGGAGGTCATGGTGTTGGTGTCGGCGTCGTAGTAGCAGCTGTATTCCCACTCGGTGGATTCCCAGGCGCTGCTGCCCCACTGGATGAAGACCTTATAGCCCTCCTCCTGCCAGGCGATCTCGATCGTCGCGCGGTCGCAGGCCCAGGCGGTGTCATTGAAGCGGCCGATCCTGGTGAAGGCGATGCCCTTGCCGGCGTCCTCTTTGCCGTCGTGCCAGATCAGCCTGCCGTCCGCGTTGATCTCAAAGGAAGCGTCGGCTGGCTCCTCGTACACGGTGCCGACGATCTCTTCGTCGTCCTCACTGTAGATGACGTTGAACTTCACGGCGTTCCGCACGGCCTTCAGCGCCTTGGTCTCCGGGTCGAACTCACCGGTGTACTCCCACCAGTAGGCATTGGGGTATTCGGTGAACTGCCGGATCTGGACCTTCAGCTCGCCGTCCTGGGGCGCGATGTCCATCCAGGCCTCCTCGCTGACCCATTCGCTGTCGTAGAGCGCCTTGGCCTCGGGATCGGCCTTGTCATACTCCTCGGCCAGCGCGGCGACGGCGGTCAGGACCAGGGCCAGGGCGGCCAGGAGCGCGAATGCTCTTTTCATGGTGCATTCTCCTTTCATATTGTCTGATGATGGACGGCGGGAGCGCTCCCGCCGCCGGAAACGGGTTTCGCGTTTCCATATGATTATACGCACGGCTTTTGGCCGTGTCCATGGCATGATGATTTGCTGCCATATTCTTCCTGCAGATTTTTGTTGACAATCGTGAAAAATGATGTATAATGTCATCGAAGGTCAAAGAAAGTCAGAATGCTTGACCTTCCTAAAAATAACAGAAAGGCAGGTCATGTACATGGCAGAGAATAAATATACGCAGAAGAGCCTGGAAGCCATCAACGGCGCGCAGGCGCTGGCGACGGAGTACAGCAACCAGCAGCTCGAGCAGGCGCATCTGCTGTCCGCCCTCCTGCAGGAGGATAACAGCCTGATCCCGCAGCTGCTCAA
Source organism: uncultured Eubacteriales bacterium (assembly GCA_902760595.1). GTDB lineage: Bacteria > Bacillota > Clostridia > Christensenellales > Aristaeellaceae > UBA4246. Next base: position 38,441 of record CACWHI010000009.1, on the reverse strand, counting down.
GAAAATGGGAAAGGACGTGTCCCAGATCACGGCGCAGGCGAAGGCGCTGGTGGAAAAATGCCCCCGCGTCAGCGGCGCGGCGCGAGAGCAGGGGAAGGTCTACATCTCCCAGGACCTGGACAAGGCCATCACCGCGGCGGCCAAGATCAGCCAGCGGATGAAGGACGAGTACATCTCCGTGGAGCACCTTTTCCTGGCCCTGCTGGAAAACCCGGACCGGGACCTGGCGAGCCTGTTCAGGCAGCACGACATCCGCAAGGAGGGCTTTCTGCAGGTGCTGTCCACGGTGCGCGGCGCGGCCCAGGTGACCAGCGATAACCCAGAGGACACCTACAACGCCCTGCAGAAGTACGGCACCGATTTGGTGGAGCGCGCCCGTCAGAACAAGCTGGACCCGGTCATCGGCCGTGACAAGGAGATCCGGGACGTGATCCGGATCCTCTCGCGTAAAACGAAGAACAACCCGGTGCTGATCGGCGAGCCCGGCGTCGGCAAGACCGCCATCGCTGAGGGCCTGGCTTTGCGTATCGTGCGCGGCGACGTGCCGGACACGCTGAAGGACCGCACCATCTTCTCCCTGGACATGGGCGCGCTGATCGCCGGCGCGAAGTTCCGCGGCGAGTTCGAGGAGCGTCTGAAGGCCGTCCTGAACGAGATCAAGAAGTCCGAGGGCCGCATCATCCTGTTCATCGACGAGCTGCACCTGATCGTCGGCGCGGGCAAGACCGAGGGCTCCATGGACGCGGGCAACCTGCTCAAGCCCATGCTGGCCCGCGGCGAGCTGCACTGCATCGGCGCGACCACGCTGGACGAGTACCGCAAGTATGTGGAAAAGGACGCCGCGCTGGAACGCCGCTTCCAGCCCGTCATGGTCAACGAGCCTACGGTGGAGGATACCATCTCCATCCTGCGCGGCCTGAAGGAGCGGTATGAGGTCTTCCACGGCGTCAAGATCCAGGACGCTGCGCTGATCGCGGCGGCCACCCTGTCCAGCCGCTACATCCAGGACCGTTTCCTGCCGGACAAGGCCATCGACCTGGTGGACGAAGCCTGCGCCATGATCCGCACGGAGATGGACTCTATGCCCACGGAGCTGGACGAGGTCAGGCGCAAGATCATGCAGCTGGAGATTGAGGAAGCCGCCCTCCAGAAGGAGACGGACGCCATGAGCGCCGAGCGGCTCACCCTGCTGCGCAAGGAGCTGTCCGAGGAGCGCGAGAAGTATAAGGAAATGAAGTCCCGCTGGGAGAACGAGAAGGCGGACATCGGCAAGGTCCAGCGCCTCCGTGAGGAGATCGAGAAGACCAACGCGGATATCGCCGCGGCGGAACGGAAGTACGACCTGAACAAGGCCGCCGAGCTGAAGTACGGTACGCTGCCCAGGCTGCAGGAGGAGCTGCGCCAGGCGGAGCAGACCGAAAAGCCGGATAACGTGCTGCTGCGCGACAAGGTCACTGAAGAGGAGATCGCGCGCATCGTGGCCCGCTGGACGGGCATCCCCGTGAGCAAGCTGATGGAGACGGAGCGCGAGAAGCTGCTGCGTCTGCCGGAGGAGCTGCACCAGCGCGTCATCGGCCAGGACGAGGCCGTGCAGGCCGTGGCGGACGCCATCCTGCGTTCCCGCGCCGGCATCGCGGACGAGAACCGGCCTATCGGCTCCTTCCTCTTCCTGGGCCCCACTGGCGTGGGCAAGACCGAGCTGGCCAAGACGCTGGCTCAGGCCCTGTTCGACGACGAGAAGAGCCTGATCCGCATCGACATGTCCGAGTACATGGAGAAGTTCTCCGTCACCCGCCTGATCGGAGCGCCTCCGGGATATGTGGGCTATGACGAGGGCGGCCAGCTGACCGAGGCCGTGCGCCGCAAGCCTTACGCGGTGATCCTGTTTGACGAGATGGAAAAGGCCCACCCCGACGTGTTCAACGTGCTGCTGCAGATCCTGGACGACGGCCGGCTGACCGACGGCCAGGGCCGCGTGGTGGACTTCAAGAACACCATCCTGATCATGACCAGCAACCTGGGCTCCCAGCAGATCCTGGAGGGCATCGACGCCTCCGGCAGCCTGAGTGAGGAGGCCCGCGAGCAGGTGACGAAGCTGCTCAAGGTGTCGTTCCGGCCTGAGTTCCTGAACCGTATCGACGACACCGTATTCTTCACGCCGCTGACCAAGGACCAGGTGGAGAAGATCGTGGACCTGCTGCTGAACCGCCTGCGCGGACGCCTGAAGGAGCAGCAGCTGAGCCTGGAGCTGACCCAGTCCGCCAAGGATAAGCTGCTGGACCTGGGCTACGACCCGGTCTACGGCGCGCGGCCCATGAAGCGCGTGCTGCAGGCGAAGATCGAGACCCTGGTGGCCCGCAAGCTGATCGAAGGTGCGGCCCTGCCCGGAAGCACCCTGATTGCCGACGCCGCGGACAACGCGGACGGGTTCGTGATCAGCGTGAGCCAGGAACGGAAAAATATCGAATAACCTGAAATGACGAGGCTGTTGCACATGTAATTGTGCAACAGCCTCTTTTGCCTTTATCAGAATTTGCTGTGCTCCTCGAAGGTGGATACGCTGCCGGCGCCGGAAAGGTCCGCCGTTTCGGAGAAGGTGCCGACGGTGATGGTGACATCGCTGTCGCCCTGCCGGTAGACGGTGCCGTCGGTGCCGACGATGGTCACGAGCTCGCCGTTCTCGTCGGTGATGTTGCCGGCGCATTCGAGGGTCGTTACCGTGCTGTCGCCGGTCACGATCCAGGCGGAGGTGCCGTCGATCACGACACGGCAGTATCCGTCGCCGCCGTCGCCCGCGCAGCTCTCATCGTCGATCACGGCGCCGGTCAGGACGCTTGATTCGGTGACGAACAGGTTCAGGGTGGAAATGCTGTCCCAGATCACGTCGCCGTCCATGTTCTGGTCGATGGCGGTGAAGATGCAGTCCGCGCCGTTGGTGCCGGTCTGGCCCCAGCCGCGCTGGTTCTGGTTGCCCGTGCAGCGCAGGAAGTACTCGCAGTCCCCGTCGGCCTCGATGGTCACATCCTTGATCGTGAATACGCTTTCAGTGTTGGTGGTGTAGAAAATGCCGCCGTTGCCGCTGGTCAGCGTGCCGCCGACCATCTCAAAGCTGCCCTGGCCCAGCTGGGAGTCGCCGCTCATGCTCTGGTACAGGATCACGGTCCAGGTGTTGTCGTTCTGGTCCTGGTCCGGCATATCTCCGGACAGCGCGCAGTCGTACAGCCTGACCGCGTTCAGGCCCTCCAGGCACAGCGCTTCCGAGCCTGTGGCGGTCAGTTCCGCGTCCTGGATGGTGATGTCTGCCGTCACATAGACCGCGGGGGAGCCGGAGCCGTTGGAGGTGTAGCTGCCGCCGTTCACGATCATGGTGCCGCTGCCGCGGTCGGAGCGGATGGCCGCCGCTGATCCGCCGCTGGTGGTGACGGTCAGGTTTTCGGCGTACAGCTTGCCGCCGCCCGCCACATGGATGCCGCCGGAGGTGTTCTGCTCGGTCACGATGACGCTGTCATAGATGTATACCGTGCCGTCGCCGTAGCTGAAAACGCCCGCGCCGCCGGCCGCGTCGGTTTCGATGGAAAGGTCGCGGGCCATCAGCGTGCCGCCGGTGGTCAGGATGGCGGCGCCGACGCCGTAGAAGCTGGCGTTGTCTCCGCCGGTGGAATCGGCAGAGGTGCGGCTGACGACCGCGCCTGTATAGGATACGTCTCCGGCAGTGACCAGCAGCGCGTTCTGGTCGGTGCCTGCGCTGACCAGGTCGTCGGTCAGCTCGGCGTCTTCGCTGACGGTCAGGATCGCTTCATATTCGCCGGAAAAGCTGGACTGTCCGCCGGGGCCGCCCATACCGCCGGGAGGGTTGCCCATGCCTTCGGGCGGCGTTCCCATACCTTCAGGCGGCTTGCCGCCGGCCGGGGGCTCGGGGGGTGTACCCTGCTCCGCTAAAGCGCTGATCCCCGTCAGCATCGTCAGAACTAGCAGAAGGCTCAGCCATTTCTTCATATCTCTTTCCTCCTTGATGTCTGTATGGACGCCGGATTTCGCCGGCTGTGTGGGATGGTAGCGCTTGAAACTTAATTTTACCTAAAAAGTATAGCATACGGACCGGGACTTGACAAATATTTTTCAGTTTTTACGAAAAATTGCCGCGCGGAAATAGCCTTTTGGAAAACTTTATGGTATACTGTTGCCCGGTATGCCCGAAAAGGGGGATACCGCGGAGGGATTTGTCTGCGTCAACACGTTGATTCATCGGGCCCGCGAGGGGCTGTCCCGCGCAGGAAGGCGGCTGTGTTCCTCACGGCCGCGCTGCTGCTGGCTGGTCTGTTCTTCGGAACGCGCTGGGCGCTGATCCGTCCGCGTGAAGCGCAAACGGAGCTCGTGCTGCCCGCGGGAGAGCGGCCTGAGTATACGCTGCACCTCAGATACGGCGGAACGGATGACACGCTGGCCGTGACAGAGGAGATCGCCTGGGTCAACCGGGAGGATGCCCGGCTCGACAGCGTCTGCCTGCGGGTGAACGCCGCCGCTTACGCGGAGGAAGCCGCGTCGCCCGCGGCCGCGGCGGACATTTTTGAACGCGCCTATCCCGGCGGCTTTGACGCGGCGGCCTTTATCCTGGAGGGCTGCTGGGTCAATGAGGAGCTGTCGGAAGCTGAGATGGACACGGAGCAGGCGAATCTGCTGTGGGTCCGCAGGGCCGTCGATCCGGGCGAAAGGGTGCTGATCCGGCTCAGATACCGGATCAGGCTGCCTGAGTGCGCCGCCCTGTTCGGCAGGGCGGGAGACACTGTGCGGCTGCTGCAGGCGCTGCCGACGGTAGCCGCCAGGTACGGCGGCGCGTGGGACACCGCTCCGACTGCCCGCTATGCCGCGCCGCAGGCGATGGAGCCCTCCGACGTGAGGATCACTGTGGACCTGGCCGGAGGTCTCCGCCTGGCAGAGGGCGCCGGCTCAGGCACCGATCAGCTGTCCCTGCTGATCGTGCCGGATACTCTGGCCGAAGCGGAAGCGAGGCTGGAGGGAATGACCGTTACGGCCCTGGCGGACACGCGGGACCGGGCGGAAAAGCTGCTCGCGGCGGCCCGGAAGATCTGGCCGGCGTACGTCCGGTGCTACGGACGCCTGCCGCTTGAGAAGCTGACCCTGGTCAGCCTGCCGCTGACAGATACCGGGTATAGCGCGCCGGGGCTGACACTGCTGGACAGCGCGGTGACGGACGCGGAGCTGGAATACCGGCTGGCCTACTGGCTGGCCGGGCAGTGGTTCGGCTGGGCAGTCAGCGCGGATGAGGCGCGGGAGACCTGGCTGACCTGCTCCACGCGGCAGTGGGCGGCGCTGCGCTACGCGCGCGAGACCGGCGGCGCGGACGCCGAGGAGCGCCTGCGCCGGCTGTGGGTGGATCTGCCCATGCGGGAAAACCTGCACGCGGCCGTGACACCGGGCACTCCGGCGGACGGCTTTCCAGACCTCGCGACCTTCAGGGCGGTCATGGATGGCCGCGCCTGCGCCTTCCTGTACGCGCTGGACGAGCTGACCCATGGCGGGCTGGACGCGCTGCTGGGCCGCCTCGTTCAGGAAAACGCTTTTCAGCGCGTGGGACGCGATACACTGCTGCGGGCGGTCTATGACGCCTGCGGCCGGGACGCCGCGCCGCTCATGGCAGACTGGCTGGATACTTATATCATGGAAACACCGTAAAGGAGAATGAATCCCGAATGAACAGAGAGAACTGCTGTGTGCTGATCCCCTCCCTGGATCCGGACGAGAAGCTGCCGAAGTATGTGGAGGAGCTGATCAAGGCGCAGTACGGGCTGATCCTGGTGATCGACGACGGGTCGGGACCGGAATATCAGCCGATATTTGAACGGATCGCCTCATGGCCGGGCTGCCATGTGCTGCACCATGAGGTCAACCGCGGCAAGGGCGCCGCGCTGCGTACAGGCTTTGCCTATATCCTGGAGCAGACGAAGCTGGAGGGCGTGATCACCGCGGACTCCGACGGCCAGCATACGGTGGCGGACACCGCGAAGCTGGCGGAGCGCCTGGATGGGAGCAGGGCCGAGCTGCTGCTTGGCTCACGCGACTTTTCGCGCCGCTCCAAGCAGGTGCCGCCGAAGTCTCGCTTCGGCAACCGGCTGACCTCAGGCATCTTCGCCCTGCTGTACAGCCACTGGCTGCCCGATACCCAGACCGGGCTCAGGGGCATGAGCCGCGCGATGCTCAGGGATTGCCTGGAAATCACCGGCGACCGCTTTGAGTACGAGATGAACCAGCTCATCTGGTGCGCCAGGCACAATATCCCCATGACCGTCGTGCCCATCGAAACGGTGTACCACAACGAGAATCAGGGGACGCATTTCCACCCGGTCCGCGATTCCTGGCGCATCTACAAGCTGATCCTGGGCAATTTCTTCCGTTTCATGTCGACGTCGCTCATCTGCTTCCTGGTGGACTTTGTGCTGTTCACGCTGCTCAAGCGCATCCCCGCGCTCGCTCAGCTGGAGCTGGATACGCCCTGGCTGCACGCCCTGAGCCGGAGCCCGGAGGCGATCCTGCTGGCCACGGTCATCGCGCGCGTGTGCTCCGCCTCGCTGAACTTTATCCTGAACAAGAGCGTGGTCTTCAACATCAAGAAATGCAAGGGCGCGGTCTGGCGCTACATCGTGCTGTGCGTGGCGGTGATGCTGGTGTCCGGCATCACGGTCAGCGCCCTGCACGTGGTGACCGGCATCGAATCCAGCGTCATCAAGATCTTTGTGGACCTGATCCTGTTCGTCGTCAATTACAACATTCAAAGAAGCTGGGTCTTTTCCCAGCCGAAAGGAGCCTGAAACCTATGAAACTGCCTGTACGTATCGTGCTGTGGGTGCTCTGCGCCGCTATGATCCTGGTGATGCCCTTTGCCATTTCCTCCCCGCAGATCTTAGAGGACGCGCGATGGGAGATCATGGAACTTCTTGATAATGAAAGCGGTTGGCTGTTTAATACCGCCTACGCTGATGAATGGGAAGAGGCGGCACCTGCCTACGAATTGCCGTTCGACACTACCCCGGGCATGAAACTCAACCCGGCAAATTATACTGAGAACGGTTATGAAGACGAAAGCATCAGTGTCCGCATTGAGTCCATTGAAGAAGACAAGGTCATCTGGCGGATCGCCTGGGTCAATATCGCGTCTCCGACGCAGCTGCGCACAGCTTTCTGGGGGAAGAACGTAAGATCCGATAAAACGGGTAATGTAACTACAATGGCAAAAAAGTATAATGCTGTAGTCGCTATGAACGGTTCCCGTTATGCTACGGAGAAGAAAACTCATACATTTGAAGTACGTATGACCAATGTACGAAAGACAGAACCAAAAGCGGGAAGGGACATTCTAATCACGGATGAAAATGGGGATTTCCATGTGTTTGTCAGTTCAGAAGGCGCCGAAACCTTCGCGAAGGATACCGGGCATACCGTCATCAACGCTCTGATGTTCGGACCTGCGCTTGTCAAGGACGGAGAGGTGCTGAAGATATCCAAGAAGTATATGTATAACCCAACCGGGCTCGAACCAAGAGCTGCCATCGGCCAGGTTGACAAGCTGTCCTATGTGATGGTCATCGCTGACTATGTGCATAGGCGGACTGGTGAAGGTGTGACTATGCAGAGGCTGGCGGATTATATGGGGCAGCTTGGTTGCCAGCAGGCGTACAATTTGGATGGCGGCAACTCTGCGATCCTGGTGTTCAATGACAAGATTATCAATCATAAAGGTCAGGAACGTGACCAGTCGGACATGATTTATTTTGCTTCCGCTGTACCTGAGGAGGCGTGGAACTGATGGCAATGCGTGAAGATGCGGCGATTACCACAATATTCAGAATGCGGATGTATACCTTTGGCCTTTGGGTGGCCTTTGGCATGCTGCTTGCTGTCGTTATGCTCGCGCTCCTGCTGAAAAAGAAAAAGGCCGGCACCGCAGCTTTACAGAGTGTGCTGACCATCAGCCTTGGCTTGGTGTTTTCTCGGTTCCTGTATGGGATAACCGATGATACGATCGGACAGAGTTCACCTCTGTGGGTTCTGGTGAGACTGAATCTGGGCGGATACTCGCTCTACGGAGCGCTTGGTGGTGCTATACTGGCGGCGTGGCTGACGGCGAAGCTGTCAAAACAGCGTTTTATAGACTGTCTGGATCCTGTGGCTCCGGCTTTTCTGCTCTTCGTAATATGTGAAAGGCTGGGTGAAGGCACTCTTGGTGAGGTTCTCGAGGGCTTCGGATGGAGCCGTGAGTTGATCTACAGTGAATTGCCCGGAACGGTTTTCAGCATCACAGACGGGAATGCCTGGTACCTGGCCACCTGGCGCATGGAAGCGTTGATCGCGGCGGTACTGTTTGTGCTGGTTCTCAGGTGGTCACTGAAAAAGCAGAACAGCCGACCGCCCTTTATCTGTTTCATGCTGCTGTATGGCTCAACGCAGATCATCATGGAAAGTCTGAGGCATGATCTGCATATGACGCTTATCAGTTTTGTTCGGGTGGAACAGATCTTGTCGATGGTGCTTCTTGGTGTGGCTGTGATCATTCTGGCTGTGGGAAAGTGGCACACGCACCGGACACTGGCTTTAGCGGGTCTCATCAGCATTCCGTTGGTGACCGCTATTGCCGTCGGGATTGAGTTCATGATCGACAGGACTGCGATCAACCGCTATCTGCTGTATCTGTGCTTTATCGCTGTTGTCGCAATACCGGTTGTGTTGGGCTTCCGCCTGCTGAAGGAGGAGAGGGCATGACCAAGGAACAGATCGAGCGCATCAACGAGCTGGCCAGGACGGGCCGCGAGCGTCCCCTGACCCCGGAGGAGCAGGAGGAGCAGCGCGCCCTGCGCCGACGCTATATCGACGAATTCAAAGCGAACGTGAAGGCAACCCTGGACCACACCTATATCCAGGAGCCGGACGGCACCAAGCGTCCGCTGCGCCGCCGTGAGCTGAACTGATTTCGCGCAGAATTTTTTTCAAAATTCGGGATAAAACCGAAGGGGTATTACGTCTATATGAATGAGTGGGAAGCGCCTGAGGGGCAGCGGCCGCCCATGTCGTATTACGACGGGCTGTACCATGAGTACGCGACCGGCATCCTGAGGCTGTGTTACTACTACCTGGGCAACCGGGAACAGGCTGAGGACGTGGTGCAGGACGTATTCGTGCGCATGATCTCGAACGGCGTCACCATCAGGTCCGGTAGCGAAAAGGCTTACCTGCTGAAGGCCGCCGTCAATCACTGCAAGGATGTGTGGCGGAGCGCGTGGGTGCGGCGTACGGTGTTCGGAAGCCCGGCGCTGGAGCTGACCCCGGATCCGACCGACGTGCAGGACGGGCTGGAAAAGACGGAGCTGCTCGCGGCCGTCAACCGGCTCAGGACCGATTACCGCGAGGTGATCCTCCTGTTCTATTATCAGGAATGCACCGTCAGCCAGATCGCTGAGATCCTGAATGTGCCCTCTGGCACGGTATCCAGCCGGCTGACCCGGGCACGGCAGAAGCTCAAGGAAATGTTGGAAGGGAAGTGAGTCGTCTGTGACATTGGATGAACGTCTGAATCAACTGCGTCAAGCCGCCGATGAGCTGGCAGCCGATGTCCAGGCGGATGAAAGGCTGTATCAGCGAATCCGGCATCAGGCCGCGGGAAGGGGCAGCGCGCGAAGGCGCAGGCCGTACCTGAAGGCGCTGATCCCGGCCGGCGCGGTCGCCGTGGCCGCTGTTCTGGCCCTGCTGATCTGGCCGGCGAACATGGGCACGCAGGCGCCTCTGAATATCGTAAGCGTCACCGCGGGCGGCGCGGACGGCAGTCCGGAGCAGGTACTGTCCACCCGGGCGGATCTGCCCCAGGGCAGCGTCTCCGTGGACAGCGCGGACAAGGCGCCCGCCTTCCGAAATATCTGGGCGGGCAGCTCCAACAGCAGCTTTCCGATGGTGCTGGTCAACGGCGCGTATTACCGCCTGCTGTCCTCGCCCAAGAAGCTTTCCGACAAGCAGCTGGGCAGCGCGCTCGGCACGGTTACACAGTATGTGTCCGGCATGAGCGGACAAGGCCTCTGCTCCAACACCGTGCTGCAGGGCGAGACCGTGTGGCAGGTGCGCGGCATGGGCGGTGCGGCGGTGGCGGCGAAGATCGACGGCGCGCTGCGCGTGTTCCAGCGCGTCACGGCGGACGGCCAGGGCGCGGTCTCCAGCCTCGCCGAGGCGATCGCCCAGAGCGGCGTCAAGGAGCTGAGCCTCTCCGATGTGGGCCGTGTCCGCGATTCGCAGGCCGCCCAGCGCCTGATCGGCACCCTGCTCTCCGGCGCGAGCTACCAGGGCAGCGGCTGCACCAAGACCAGCCAGGTGCTGCACATCGTATTCTCGAACGGCGTGACCCTGCAGATGTACGTGCGGGACAGCAGCCTTTCCTCCTGCGGCACATGGTCGTGCCCGGCCTTCTTTGAACAATTCCGCAATTCCATCTGAGGAGCTATCATGCGCAAAACTGTTTTGCTGTCCATCACCGGCGTGAGCAAGACCAACGGCATCCCCGACGACGCCATCAAGCTGTTCACCACCGGCTACCTGAGCGGGGAGGGCGACAGCTGGAAGCTGAGATACAGCGAGACCTCGCCCGACGACGTGAAGGATAAAAACCACGTGACCCTGACCATGAACAACGGCGCGATCACCATGACCAACAGCCAGGGCAAGGGCGCGGACATGGTGTTCGTGCGCGGGAGCCGTTACCAGGGGGTATACCGGACGCCCTACGGCGATCTGGACCTGGCGGTGTTCCCCAGCGAGGTGAGCTACCGCATCGGCAGCGACGGCGGCGAGATCAAGCTGAGCTACCAGCTGGATTTCGACGGCCAGTACGCCTCCGATCACGAACTGCATATTCTGTATGCCGATAAATCCAACGGCCGGACAACCGCTTCTTGAGCCGTTGAGGGACTCCCTGCGCGCATTGCTGGGAGTTCCTTGTTTTATACGGCGCAGCAGGGCGCAGGACGCGCTGCTGGTCACGGACGCGCCCCGCCGCGCGCCAATAGAACAGCTGACGGCGCGGCTTTCGCAGTCGGGGGATTGGATCGCTCGCCCGGAGACGGGACTTTTGCATCTGGACCCGTCCCCGGCGCTGTGGCGCAGGCTGATGGCGGATGCGCCTATCTGCCCGGAGCGTTGGCCGGAGGCTTATTCCGCCTATCCGTTTCTGGCCTCCTGCGCCCTGCGGCTGACATTGGAGCCGGTGCTGCCTGAACTGCAGCCGATCGGCCCCTTACGTCTGACACTCAAGGCCCTGGAAGCAGGGGATTTCGATACTCTCCAGAACGAGCTGCCCCAGATCCTGGCGGCGCTGCTGCGCAGGCATGACCCCCTGCCGGAGGCGGCGGGCAGGTATGTGCTGGCGGAACTACAGAAAGCGTGTGAAAGATGATGCATATGATACATATGAAAAAAACAGCATGTCTGCTGATGACAATTATTCTTCTGACGGCAGTTCCTGCCGCCTTCGCTTCAAATGCCGGGACTGTATCGCAGGATCTCCGGACTGTCATCGAGACCTTCGACAGCGTATGGGAAACGGACGCCGCTGAAATCGATATCAAGCATTCGGAACCGTATTTCTATGTCCGGGTGTATATGTATGGCTGCGGGCCAGTATGGTCAGACTGGGTTTACCGGTGCGTTTATGATCATGAAACGGATGTGCTGATCTGCGACGGAAATGGCATACGTAAGGATTATTGGTTCGAGGATGAAGTCGAAGAAAGCACTGAGTATACAGATGGAAGCGCCGTTTTTGCTGTCAATGACGACGGGCAGCTGATCTGGGAAGACATGATGGAAGATGAGGGGAACGGCTTCCTTTTTGAAAAAATGGGCAATTACGGGGGAATATGGGACTGCGGCGATACGGAGGTCGAGCTTGTGCCGTATGCGGGATTCTACGATTGCCTGATCACCAGACAGGAAAGCGACGGTACATCGACCGTATGGGATTACAGCTGTGAATTCGACGCTGCTTCCTGTACCCTGATCTGCCGCGGCGGCGGTTATAAATATGAGCAGGCAGGCAGCGATGCAGAGGATGACGTATCATTTAAGGATGTATATAAAGACGGGGCCGCAGATTTTTCGATGGATGAGAACGGATGCCTCGTATGGAATGATCATCGGGAAAATGCCGGAGCAGGACTTGTATTTACAAGAAAAATCACTGAGGAACCATTTTGGACGGATATTTATCCCGATACCAAATAATTATTTATATGATAAGGAGAGACGAATATGCTGCTGCAATGGAATGGACATTCTGAATTCCTGCTGGAAAGCGCGGACGGCTACCGCGTGCTGACCGACCCCTTCGACGACCATGTGGGCTATCCGATGCGGAAGGTCCGCGCGGACGCGGTGACGGTATCCCACGGGCACGGTGACCACAGCTATACGCAGAAGGTGATGGGAAACCCGATGATCCTCAGCGCGCCGGGCAGGACGCGGCTGACGCCGGATGTGGAGATCAGCGCCGTGAGCGCCTTCCATGACGACGCGGAGGGCGCCAAGCGTGGGAACACGCTGCTGACCGTCATCGAAATGGACGGCCTGCGCATCGCCCACCTGGGCGACCTGGGCACCACGCTCAGCGGCGAGCAGAAGGCATTCCTGCATGAGATCGACGTGCTGCTGGTGCCGGTGGGCGGGTTTTATACCATCGACGCCGCGCAGGCGGCGCAGACGGTCCGCGACATATCACCCAAAGTGGTTATCCCGATGCACTATAAGACGCGGTACAACAGCGGCTGGCCCATCAGCGACGACGCGCCCTTCTGGGCGGCGCTGGGGGTGCCCGTGCCAGAGAAGACGCCCCTTTTGCGCATCACAAAAGAGGATATCGGCTGCTGCCGTCCTTTCTATATGTTTGAGGTGCCTCAGGCCTGATAAGGGTGATATTAAAATCCGGAGGTCGGTTTGCGATGCTGAAAAAAGGGATCATACTGCTGATCACGGCGGTGATGCTTATGACCGCGGCGGCAGTCTGCGCGGAAAGCCAGGAGACTGAAAAGTTCTTCAATGAAAAAGGGTATGTTTATACCGTCAAAGAAGACGGTATCGCCGAGATCGCCGGTTATACCGGCAAGGATAAGAAACTGAGCATTCCGTCCGAACTGAAAGGGCTGAAGGTCACCTCCATCGCCTCCCATGCTTTCAACGGTTCCCAAATCACTGAAGTGTCGGTGCCTGAAGGCGTGAAAGCGGTCGGAAACAATGTGTTTGAGTGGTGCCCATCCCTGACGAAGGTCGTTTTTCCTGAAGGATTGGAAGTGCTGGGATAAGTGAGGAGGTACGCTGAAATGGGAAGGCGCGTGCTGACGGCAGCGCTCGTTATCGCCATGGCCGCGGTCCTTTGCATGACCGCCGCGGCTGAGGGGGAAGAGCACCGGCTGAACATTGCTTTCGGGCTCTTCTCCGTGGAACTTCCGGAAGGGGTGACGGCCGGCCCGAACACCGGGAATGAGCTGTCGGATTTTCGTTTTGAAACGGACGGGATGCTGAAGCTGATCTACGCCAACTGCGCGCCGATGGATGAATACGAATCGACGGCCCGGCGCAAGCTGAACAGCTATATCTCGTTCGTGTTTTCGATCGCCGGCGGCAAATACAGCGAAACCGGAATTGAGGAGGAAACGCTGGAAAACGGCATCCGCCTGCGCTGGCAGATCATGCGCGGAGCCGCCACTCACGCCCTGTGGTTCGAGGCGTTTGACGATCAGTTCGGCTACAATATGTGCATGTATGGCAGCGCAGAAACGGCGGATGACGAGGCAATGCTCGCCGTGATGCGCTCCTTCATGGCCGATCCGGAGCGGGAACGCGACCTGAAAGAGATCCGCCAGACGAAGCTGCCTGACGGTTCCTTCGTCAGCGTGGAACACGGGCTGAAGATCCGTCTGACGGATGAATGGAACGTCGTTCCCTTCGATGATCTGCTGCGGCCGGATACCGCTTTTGTATTGGAAAAGGACGACGGCCGCTGGATGATCCAGCTGCTGTACACTTATCCTGTGGACGCGGGAGATGCCAGCGGCCTGCTCAACTGGTTCCTGCAGAGCCAGGGTGCCGGCAGCGTCGCGGGGGAGCCCTTTACCGTCAAGCTAGAGGATCTGGGCGTGGACGCGCTGGTTTCCGAGGTCGACGCGAACGTGACCATGCTCAACGTGGCATTTGTATATGAAGGGTACGGCTATTACGGCCTGTTCATGTGGGTCAGCGATATCGACACGGAAGCCCGGCCGTTCATGCTGGAAGCGCTTCGGACCATGGCGAAGCCGGAATAAGTCGGGTATCTGGTTCACTTTCTCCCATTTATTCCCGCTTGACAATCAGCGGACAATATGGTAAAAGATACAGCGGTACCGGTCTTTAAGTCGATACTGAGATATCGGCAAGATTCGGAGGCTGATCCGCCGCTGGCGGGACCGGGGAGGGAAACTCCCGGGTGTATTTGACGCAGTCCGAACCCTGCCCTATCTCCGGCAGGGTTTTTGTTTTCCCGGCAGGGCACCAGGAGGAGCGGAAGAGATGACGTTGGACAGCAGGCTCTTATCAGGCGGACAAGGCGGAACCATTTCGAAAACCAAAGAAGGATATGCTGTTTTTCCCGGTTTCTGTGACGTGCATGTGCATTTCAGAGAACCCGGGTTTTCTTATAAGGAGACCATCCTCACCGGCAGCCGCGCCGCGGCCCGGGGCGGATATACGGCGGTCTGCGCCATGCCGAACCTGAACCCGGTGCCGGACAGCCTCACCCACCTGGCCGAGGAGGAGCGGCTGATCGTGGAAGCCGGCCTGATCGACGTGTATCCCTACGCCGCGCTGACGGTGGGGGAAAAAGGACAGGAGGCCGCCGACCTGGAGGCGCTGGCCCCCCGGGTGATCGCCTTCAGCGACGACGGCAAGGGCGTGCAGAGCGAGAGCATGATGCGCTCCCTGATGGAGCGCTGCCAGGCGCTCGGCAAGATCATCGCCGCCCACTGCGAGGACGAAAGCCTGCTGCACGGCGGCTACATCCACGACGGGGATTACGCCCGGGCCCACGGGCACAAGGGCATCTGCTCCGAGAGCGAATGGGGGCCGATCAAGCGGGACCTGAGGCTGGCGAAGGAAACGGGCTGCGCCTACCACGTGTGCCACATCAGCTGCAAGGAGAGCGTGGCCCTGATCCGCGAAGCAAAGAAGAACGGCGTGGACGTGACCTGCGAGACCGGGCCCCACTACCTGCTGATGGACGACAGCGACCTGCAGGAGGACGGGCGCTTCCGCATGAACCCGCCCATCCGGAGCAAGGCGGACCGGGAGGCGCTGCTGGAGGGCCTGCTGGACGGCACCATCGACATGATCGCCACGGACCACGCGCCCCACAGCGCCGAGGAAAAGAGCCGCGGCCTGCCGGGCTCGGCCTTCGGCATCGTGGGTCTGGAATGCGCCTTCCCGGCGCTGTATACGGGCCTGGTGCGGCCGGGCATCCTGACGCTGGAGCGGCTTGTGGCGCTGATGACGGAAGCGCCCCGGCGGCGGTTCAGTATCCCGCTCCACGAGGGGGATTACAGCGTGTGGAACCTGGACGCTGCGTATGAAATCGATCCCAGTGAATTTCTGTCCAAGGGCAGAGCGACGCCCTTTTCGGGGCAGAGGGTATACGGGCGCTGCCTGAAAACGGCGTTCCGCGGCAAAACGGTCTATCAGGAGGAGGATCAGCGGTATGGCAAAGCGGACTGACATCAAAAAGGTACTCATCATCGGCAGCGGCCCCATCGTGATCGGCCAGGCGGCGGAATTCGACTACGCCGGCACCCAGGCCTGCCTGGCGCTCAAGGAGGAGGGCTACGAGGTCGTCCTCTGCAACTCCAACCCCGCCACCATCATGACGGATACCTCCATCGCGGACAAGGTCTATATGGAGCCGCTGACCCTCGAATACATCGCCAAGATCCTGCGCTACGAGCGCCCGGACGCCATCGTGCCCGGCATTGGCGGCCAGACGGGCCTGAACCTGGCCATCCAGCTGGAGCGCAAGGGCGTGCTGCAGGAGTGCGGCGTCAAGCTGCTGGGCACCCCCAGCAAGTCCATCGAGCGCGCCGAGGACCGCGAGCTGTTCAAGGAAATGTGCGAAAGCATCGGCGAGCCGGTCATCCCCAGCGAGATCACCTACAGCCTGGACGAGGCGAAGAAGGCCGCGCTGGACATCGGCTACCCGGTGGTGCTGCGCCCCGCCTTCACGCTGGGCGGTACCGGCGGCGGCTTCGCCAATAACGAGGAGGAGCTGATCGAGATCGGCACCAACGCCTTCCGCCTGAGCCCCGTGCACCAGGTGCTGGTGGAAAAGAGCGTGCGCGGCTATAAGGAGATCGAGTTCGAGGTCATGCGCGACAGCACCGACCGCGCCATCACCATCTGCGGCATGGAAAACGTGGATCCCGTGGGCGTGCATACCGGCGACAGCGTGGTGGTGGCCCCGATCCTGAGCCTGTCCGACCATGACCTGAAAATGCTTAACGACAGCGCCCTGCGCATCATCCGGGAGCTGAAGATCGAGGGCGGCTGCAACGTGCAGTTTGCGCTGGACCCCAATTCCAGCAAATACTACCTGATCGAGGTCAACCCCCGCGTCAGCCGTTCCTCCGCCCTGGCCAGCAAGGCCAGCGGCTACCCCATCGCGCGGGTGACCGCCAAGGTGGCCATGGGCATGTCCCTGGACGAGATCCCCGTGGCGGGCGGCAACGCGGCCATGGAGCCCAGCCTCAACTACATCGTGGCCAAGTTCCCGCGCTTCCCCTTCGACAAGTTCACCTCCGCCAGCAACCAGCTGGGCACCCAGATGAAGGCCACCGGCGAGGTCATGGGCATCGGCAGCACCCTGGAGGAGTGCATGCTCAAGAGCGTGCGCAGCCTGGAAACCGGCGTGTGCCACCTGCACCTGGCGCGGTTCGATGCCTTCACCACGGATGAGCTGCTCGACTACGTGACCGAGTTCCGGGCCGATACCCTGTACGCCGTCACCGAGCTGCTGCGCCGCGGCGTCAGCGTCGTAGCCGTGCACGAAAAGACCATGATCACGGAGCTCTTCCTGGAAAGCATCCTGAAGATCACTGAGATGGAGAAGCGCCTCGCCGCCGCGCCCGGAAACGTGGAGCTCCTCCGCGAGGCCAAGGTCATGGGCTTCGGGGACGAGGAGATCGGGCGCCTCTGGGGCGTGAAGGATACGGAGGTCTACGCCCTCAGGAAACGGAACGGCATCGTGCCTGTGTTCCGCATGGTCGATACCCTGCACACCGGCAAGTATATCGCCTACCTCTACTCCAGCTACAGCGGGAAGAACGATTCTATCCTGACGGATAAAAAGAAGATCGTTGTGCTGGGCGCGGGCCCCATCCGCATCGGCCAGGGCGTAGAATTCGATTACAGCACGGTCCACGCGGTGCAGACCATCCGCCGCGCGGGCTACGAGGCCATCATCATCAACAACAACCCCGAGACCGTCTCCACGGACTACACCACGGCGGACAAGCTGTACTTCGAGCCCCTGACGCCGGAAGACGTGATGGCGATCATCGACTTTGAAAAGCCCGAGGGCGTCATCGCCTCCCTCGGCGGCCAGACGGCCATCAACCTGGCCCAGCCCCTGATGGAGCGCGGCGTGAAGATCATCGGCACCGACTGCGACGCCATTGAGCGCGCCGAGAACCGCGACGCCTTTGAACGAATCCTGATCGAGCTGAACATCCCCCAGCCCCAGGGCCGGGCGGTGACGAAGATCGAGGACGGCGTAGCCGCCGCGAAGGAGATCGGCTATCCGGTGCTGGTTCGCCCAAGCTTCGTGCTGGGCGGCCGCGCCATGCAGATCGTGGGCAACGAGGCCCAGCTGCGCCACTATCTGAAGACCGCCGTGGAGATCGACCAGGACAAGCCCGTGCTGGTGGATAAGTACATCCGCGGCAAGGAGGTGGAGGTGGACGCCATCTGCGACGGCCGGGACGTGTTCGTGCCCGGCATCATGGAGCTGGTGGAGCGTACCGGCATCCATAGCGGCGACAGCATCTCCGTCTATCCCGCCTTCAGCATCAGCGACAGGGTCAAGGGCATCATCCTGCAGTACGCCAAGAAGCTGGGCCTGGGCATCGGCATCGTGGGGCTTTACAACATCCAGTTCATCGTGGATGAGCACGAGAACGTGTTCATCATCGAGGTCAACCCGCGCTCCAGCCGTACGGTGCCCTTCCTGAGCAAGGCCACCGGCTACAGCCTGGCGGACATTGCCACCGAGGTCATCCTGGGCAAGAGCCTGAAGGAGCAGGGATATTTCGACCTCTATCCGGAGGAAAAGAAGCGCTATTACGTGAAGGTGCCGGTATTCAGCTTCAACAAGATCAAGGGCCTGGATGCCTACCTGAGCCCGGAAATGAAATCCACCGGCGAAGCCATCGGCTACGACGACAAGCTGAACCGCGCTTTGTACAAGGCGCTGCAGGCGGCAGGCACGAAGCTCAAGAATTACGGCACCGTGCTCGCCACCATCGCGGACCGCGACAAGGACGAGGCGCTGGAGCTGATCCGCCGCTTTTACAACCTGGGCTTCAACATCCAGGCCACCACAGGCACGGCGAGGTACCTGAAGGCGAACGGCATCCGCACCCACGCCGTCAAAAAGATCAGCCAGGGCAGCACGGAGATCCTGGACAGCATCCGCGCGGGGCATGTGGCCTACATCATCAACACGCGCGAGATCGGCGAGGACGATTCCGTCACCGACGGCCTGCAGATCCGCCGCTGCGCCACGGAGAACAACGCGACCATCTTCACGAGCCTGGACACGGTGCGCGTGCTGCTGGACGTGCTGGAGGAGACGACCCTGACCATTTCCACCATCGACGCATGAGGCGGGACTATGAAACAGACGATACTGACCATTGCGGAAAACCGCCCGCTGACCGCGAACGTGTACCGGATGGCGCTCGCCGCGGCGGACCTGGAGGAGCAGCGGCCGGGGCAGTTCATCAACCTGCGCCTGGCGGGGCGCTTCCTGCGCCGGCCCATCTCCGTGTACGACTGGGAGCCGGGAAAGGTGACGATCATCTATAAAGCGGTCGGCCACGGCACGGAGCAGCTGTCCCGCATGAAGGCCGGGGAGACGCTGGACGCGCTGACGGGCCTGGGCAACGGCTACGACCTTTCCAAAGCGGGGGAGCGTCCCCTGCTGCTGGGCGGCGGCGTGGGCGTTCCGCCCCTGTACCTGCTGGCGAAGCGCCTGCGGGCGGAGGGCAAAGCGGTGACCGCCGTTCTGGGCTTCAACACGAAGGAGGAGGTCTTCGCGGAAGAAGAATTCACGGCCCTGGGCTGCGAGGTGACCGTGACCACGGCGGACGGCAGCTATGGCGTCAAGGGCTTTGTGACGGACGCGCTGTCCGAAGAGTACAGCTTCTTTTACACCTGCGGGCCGGAGCCGATGCTGAAGGCTGTGTACAAGGCGACGAAAACGCCCGGCCAGTTCAGCTTCGAGGAGCGGATGGGCTGCGGCTTCGGCGCGTGCATGGGCTGCACCTGCAGAACGATCACCGGCTGGAAGCGCATCTGCCGCGAGGGCCCGGTGCTGGATAAGGAGGAGATCCTGTGGGCAGACTGAGTACGGTCCTGTGCGGCGTCGGGCTGGACAACCCCGTGATCCCCGCCAGCGGCACCTTCGGCTTCGGCTGGGAATTCGCGGAATGGTACGACATCAACTGCCTGGGCACCTTCAGCTTCAAGGGAACCACGAAGGAGCCGCGCTTCGGCAATCCTACGCCGCGCATCGCGGAATGCCCGGCGGGCATGATCAACGCGGTGGGCCTTCAGAATCCAGGCGTGGACAGGGTCATCGCTGAGGAGCTGCCGAAGCTGCGGAAGGTGTTCCATAAGCCGGTCATGGCCAATGTGAGCGGCTTCAGCGTGGACGACTACGCTTACACCTGCGAAAAGCTCGATCGGGAGGATCAGGTGGGCTGGCTGGAGGTCAACATCAGCTGCCCGAATGTGCACGGCGGCGGCATGAGCTTCGGCACCGATCCCCGGGCGGCGGCCGAGGTGACCCGGGCAGTCAAGGCCGTCACGAAAAAGCCCGTCATCATGAAGCTGAGCCCCAACGTGACGGACATCGCCGCCATCGCGAAGGCCTGCGAGGACGCCGGCGCGGACGGTGTCAGCCTGATCAACACCCTGCAGGGCATGCGCATCGACCTGAGGACGCGCAGGCCGGTCATCAAAAACGTGATGGGCGGCGTCAGTGGGCCGGCGGTATTCCCGGTGGCGCTGCGCATGGTGTGGCAGGTGAGCCGCGCCGTGGGCATCCCGGTGGTCGGCATGGGCGGCGTGACCACGGCCGAGGACGTGCTGGAAATGATGATGGCGGGCGCTTCCGCTGTCGAGGTCGGCGCGGCCAATCTGACGGATCCTTACGCCTGCAGGCGGATCATCGACGATCTGCCGGCGGCGATGGACAGATACGGTATTGCGAGCATTGAAGAACTGAGGGGAGGACGCTGATATGGGCAAGGACGTCATCATCGCCTGCGATTTCCCGAACGCGGAAACCACGCTGGCATTTCTGGACCGGTTTACGGGCAGGAAGCCCTTCGTGAAGATCGGCATGGAGCTGTTTTACGGCGCTGGCCCGGACATCGTGCGCACCATCAAGGCGCGCGGGCATCAGGTTTTTCTGGACCTGAAGCTGCATGACATTCCCAACACGGTAAAAAAGGCCATGACCGTGCTGCGCGACCTGGGCGCGGACATCGTGAACCTGCACGCGGCGGGCACGGCGCAGATGATGCGGGCGGCGCTGGAGGGCCTGACCCGGCCGGACGGCACGCGCCCGCTGCTGATCGCGGTCACGCAGCTGACCAGCACGGACCAGGCGGCGCTGGAGAACGAGCTGCTGATCAGGGAGCCCATCGACCAGGTAGTCATGCACTATGCCATGAACGCGAAGAAGGCCGGGCTGGACGGCGTGGTCTGCAGCCCCCTGGAGGCGGCCAAGGTGCACGAGGCCTGCGGCGCGGGCTTCCTGACGGTGACCCCCGGCGTGCGCTTCGCGGACGGCGACAGGGGAGACCAGAAGCGCGTCATGACGCCCGCCGAGGCGAAGCGGGTGGGCAGCGACTATATCGTGGTGGGCCGGCCCATCACCGCGGCGGCGGACCCCGTGGCGGCGTACGAGCGCTGCCTGAGCGAGTTTGTCGGCTGAACTGAGCGTGTATCGCAGAAAGGAAAGCACAGAAATGACCAGAGAAGAAACCAGCCGCCTGATCGCGCGTGATCTGCTGAAGATCAAAGCCGTCTTTTTCCGTCCGGACGAGCCCTTCACCTGGGCCAGCGGCATCAAGAGCCCCGTGTACTGCGACAACCGCCTGACCCTGACCGCGCCGGACGTCCGCACCGATGTGGAGGAGGCACTGGCGCGCACCATCCGGGAGGAATATCCGGAGGCCGAGGTGCTGATGGGCACCAGCACGGCGGGCATCGCCCACGCGGCCATCACCGGACACCTGATGGGCCTGCCCATGGGCTACGTGCGCAGCGGCGCGAAGGACCACGGCCGCCAGAACCAGATCGAGGGCCGGCTGGAGCCGGGCCAGAAGGTGGTGGTCGTGGAGGACCTGATCTCCACCGGCGGCAGCGTGCTCGAAGTAGTGGACGTGCTCCGCCAGGCCGGCGCGGAGGTGCTGGGCATCGTCAGCATCTTCACCTATGGCATGAAGAAGGGCATCGAGCGCCTGGCGGCGGCCGGCGTGCGCAACGAGTCACTGACCAATTTCGACGTCATCGCGGAGGAGGCGGCGAAGGAGGGCTATATCCGCCCCGAGGACGTGGCGCGCCTGATCCGTTTCCGCAACAATCCTTCGGATGAATCCTGGCGCGCCTGACCGCGGCCGGGGGAAAGGACGGGATCATGAGAAGCGTCATCGACGTGCCGGATCTGAGCCTGGAGGAGCTTTCGGGCCTGATGGATACGGCGGAGGATATCATCGCGCACCCGGGCGACTACAGCGAGCGCTGCCATGGGAAAAAGCTGGCGACCCTGTTCTTCGAGCCCAGTACCCGCACGCGCCTGAGCTTTGAGGCCGCCATGTACGAGCTGGGCGGCAATGTGCTCAGCGTCACCGGCGCGGGCACCAGCTCTGCCGCCAAGGGCGAGAGTGTGGCGGACACCGCCAAGACGGTTTCCTGTTACGCGGACATCATCGCCATGCGACATCCCAAGGAGGGCGCAGCCCTGGTGGCGGCCAGAAATGCGTCCGTGCCGGTCATCAACGCCGGCGACGGCGGGCACTGCCATCCTACCCAGACCCTGGCGGACCTGCTGACCATCCGCCGTAAAAAGGGTAAGCTCGATCACCTGACGGTGGGCCTGTGCGGCGACCTCAAGTTCGGGCGCACGGTCCACAGCCTGATCAGCGCCATGAGCCGCTACGAGGGTCTGCGCTTCGTGCTGATCAGCCCCGAGGAACTGAAGGTGCCCAGCTATGTGAAGGACGAAAGCCTGAAGCGTAAGAATATCCCCTACACCCAGACCACGGACCTGGAGCAGGTGATCGGGGACCTGGACATCCTGTACATGACCCGCGTTCAGCGGGAGCGCTTCTTCAACGAGGAGGACTACCTTCGCCTGAAGGACAGCTATATCCTGACGCCCGAAAAGATGAGGAAGGCCCGGCCGGACCTGTGCGTCATGCACCCGCTGCCGCGTGTCAACGAAATCAGTGTCGCCGTGGACGACGACCCCCGCGCCTGCTACTTCAAGCAGGTGCTGAACGGAAAGTATATGCGCATGGCGCTCATCCTGATGCTGCTCAAGGAGGCGGGAAGGCTATGAATGTGGATTCCATCCGGGACGGGATCGTCATCGACCATATCACCGCGGGCTGCGGACGGAAGCTGTATCATCTGCTGGGCCTGGAAAATGTGGACGCGCCGGTAGCCCTGCTGACCAACGTGGCCTCCGCCAAGCTGGGCAGGAAGGATATCATCAAGGTGGACGCGGATATCTCCGTCGATTTCAACGTGATCGGGTATGTGGATCCCGGCGCGACGGTGAACATCATCCGCAACAGCGAGCTGGTGGAAAAGAAGCGGATCGACATGCCGGAAACGCTGGTCAACGTGATCGCCTGCAAAAACCCGCGCTGCATCACCAGCTGCGAGCAGGAGCTGGACCAGGTGTTTAGGCTCTCGAACCGCGCGAAAAAGGAATACCGCTGCCTCTACTGCGAGACTAAGGCGGCAGTGCTGTAAAATCTGGTATAGTATAATCCTGAGAACACGAACGTTAAAAACACGAACGTTCGTGTTTTTGAATTGATTTTGGAACATTGCAGGTTTTGGTATTGACAATGTTCGGATATTATACTAATATGAACGCGCTCCCGGCTGACGGGATGCATGTCTAAAATGGTTTCACACCGGAACGGAGGAAGGACATGAAGAAAATCGGTATCGTCATGGGCAGCGACAGCGACCTGCCGGTCATCAAAAAGGCGACGGATCAGCTGAAGGCGCTGGACATCCCGTTTGAGGTTCATGTGTATTCCGCACACCGCACGCCGGTGGAGGCCAGGGACTTCGCGCTGAGCGCTCGGGCGAAGGGTTTTGGCGTCCTCATCGCCGCCGCCGGCATGGCGGCGCACCTGGCCGGCGCCATCGCGGCCAATACCACACTGCCGGTCATCGGCATTCCCTGCACGGGGCCCTGC
Organism: uncultured Eubacteriales bacterium; assembly: GCA_902760595.1. Classification (GTDB taxonomy): domain Bacteria; phylum Bacillota; class Clostridia; order Christensenellales; family Aristaeellaceae; genus UBA4246. The sequence continues at coordinate 14,649 of CACWHI010000009.1, read as the reverse complement.
CTTGAAGGGCTGGACGCCCTGCTGAGCACGGTGCAGATGCCCTCAGGCATCCCGGTGGCTACGGTGGCTGTCAACGGCGGCGCTAACGCGGCGCTGCTGGCGGCCCAGATCCTGGCGGTGGAGGAACCGGCCCTGGCTGCAAAGCTGGACGCCAAGCGCGCCGCCGACGCGAAAACGGTTCTCGAGAAAGACGCGGGGATCGCGGAACGGCTCTGATCAACCCATCCAACCACGAAGAAGGAGAGAAACACCATGGACAAGAAGCTCGTTTATACCGGCAAGACCAAGAACGTTTACGCGCTCCCCAACGGCAACTATGAACTGCTCTTCAAGGATGACTGCACCGGCAAGGACGGCGTGTTCGATCCCGGTGAAAACAGCATCGGCCTCACCATCGAAGGAGTGGGCGACGTCAACCTGCGCATGAGCATCTATTTCTTCGAGAAGATCAACGCTGCCGGCATCGCCACCCATTTCGTGAGCGCGGACCTTTCCAAGACCACCATGGAGGTCAAGCCCGCCAAGGTCTTCGGCAAGGGCCTCGAGGTCATCTGCCGCTATAAGGCCGTGGGCAGCTTCTATCGCCGCTACAGCGACTACATCGAGGAAGGCGCGGACCTTCCCGCCTACGTGGAGACCACCTTCAAGAACGATGCCAAGGGCGATCCGCTGGTCACCCGCGACGGCCTGATCGACCTCAAGGTCATGTCCGGCAAGCAGTACGACGACATCAAGGAAATGACCCAGAAGATCACAAAAATCGTGGCGGACGACATGAAGGAGAAGGGCATGGACCTGTACGACATCAAGTTCGAGTTCGGCTACGACGCGGACGGCAATGTGATGCTGATCGACGAGATCGCGAGCGGCAACATGCGTGTATACAAGGACGGCAAGTATATCGACCCGATGACCCTGAGCAAGCTGTTTTTTGCCTGAACATAACCATAGGCTGCTGCAGATACCTGCAACAGCTTTCTTATTCTGACTACGGGAGATAATTCATGGGCGGATTCTTCGGGATCGTATCCAAAAACGACTGCATGCTGGACGTGTTCTTCGGCGTGGACTACCACAGCCACCTGGGCACGCGCCGCGCCGGTATGGCGGCATGGGACAGCGAGTTCGGCCTGCAGAGAAAGATCCATAATATCTGCAACGCCCCCTTCAGGACCAAGTTTGAGCATATCTTTGAGGAAATGCGCGGCACCAGCGCCATCGGCTGCATCAGCGACACCGACCCGCAGCCGCTGCTGATCCGCTCCAGTCTGGGCACCTACGCCATCTGCATGACGGGCGTGATCAACAACTCGGACGAGCTGATCCATCAGTACCTGAGCTTCAGCGGCGGGCACTTCGACAGCATGACCGGCGGGCGCATCAACCAGACGGAGCTGCTGAGCGCGCTCATCAACCAGAAGAGCAACTTTGCCGAGGGCATCCAGTTCGCGCAGAAGTCCATCGACGGCACCGCTTCCATTCTGATCCTGACCGAGGAAGGCCACATGATCGCGGCCCGCGACCTGATGGGCCGCCTGCCGGTGGCCGTTGGAAAGCGGGAGGACGGCTACGCCGTCGCCTTCGAGAGCTTTGCCTACCACAAGACCGGTTTTGAGGACGTCAAGGAGCTGGGCCCCGGCGAAATCGTGGAGCTGGCGCCGGACGGGCTGACCGTCCTGGCCCCGGCGAGGAAAAAGAAGCGGATCTGCTCCTTCCTGTGGAGCTACTACGGCTACCCGACCTCCACCTACGAGGGCGTGAACGTGGAGGAGATGCGCTACCGCAACGGCGCGATCCTGGCGGATAACGACCAGGCCGCCGGCCGGGACGACCCCATCGACTACGTGGGCGGCGTACCGGACAGCGGCACGCCCCACGCCATCGGCTACGCCAACCGCAGCGGCAAGCCCTTCGCGCGGGCCTTCATCAAGTACACCCCCACCTGGAGCCGCAGCTTCATGCCCGCCAGCCAGATGGACCGCGACAAGATCGCCAAGATGAAGCAGATCCCCGTCAACGAGCTGATCCGGGGGAAGAACCTCCTCTTCGTGGACGACAGCATCGTCCGCGGCACCCAGCTCAGGGAAACGGTGGAATTCCTCTATGAGAGCGGCGCGAAGAGCGTGCATATGCGCTCCGCCTGCCCGCCTATCATGTACGCCTGCAAGTACCTGAACTTCAGCCGCTCCAACAGCGACCTGGAGCTCATCGCCCGCCGGGTGATCCTGGAGCTGGAGGGAGAAGAGGGCTTCAGCCATATCGACGAGTACGCCGACGGCGCCACGGAGCGCGGCAGGAAGCTGCGGAACGCCATCTGTGAGAAAATGCACTTCGCGTCCCTGGAATTTCAGACGCTGGAGGGCGTCGTCAAGGCCATCGGCCTCGATCCCTGCGAGCTGTGCACCTACTGCTGGAACGGAAAGGAATAAGCCATGATCGAGAATTCAAGGTCTGAGGCCTACGCGGCCGCCGGCGTGGACATCACCGCCGGCTATAAGGCGGTCGAGCTCATGAAAAAACACATCCGGCGCACGGAAACGCCGGGCGTCTGCTCGGACGTGGGCGGCTTCGGCGGCCTCTTTGAGCCGGACCTGCAGGGGATCACCCGGCCGGTGCTGGTCTCCGGCACGGACGGCGTGGGCACCAAGCTCAAGATCGCTTTCCTGATAGATAAGCACGATACTGTGGGTATCGACTGCGTGGCCATGTGCGTCAACGACATCATCTGCTGCGGCGCGCAGCCCCTCTTTTTCCTGGATTATATCGCCTGCGGCAAGAACGTGCCGGAGCGCATCGAGCAGATCGTCAAGGGCGTGTGCGAGGGCTGCGTGCAGGCCGGCGCGGCGCTGATCGGCGGCGAGACCGCTGAAATGCCGGGCTTCTATCCCGAGGACGAGTACGACCTGGCCGGCTATTCCACCGGCATCGTGGACAAGGGCCGCATCATCGACAACAGGCAGATGCGGCCCGGCGACGTGATCATCGCCCTGCCCTCCTCCGGCGTGCATTCCAACGGCTTCAGCCTCGTGCGCAAGGTGTTCGACGTGGAAAACGCGGACCTGAAAGCGCCCTGCGCGGCCCTGGGCGGCCAGAGCCTGGGCGAGGCGCTGCTGACGCCCACCCGCATCTATGTGAAGCCCGTGCTGGCGCTGCTGAAGGAGGTCCGCGTGCGCGGCATCAGCCATATCACCGGCGGCGGCTTTTATGAGAACATCCCGCGCAGCATCCCGGACGGGCTGGGTGCGCGCATCGACAAGGCCAGCGTCCGCGTGCTGCCCATCTTCCGCCTGATCGCCGAAAAGGGCGGCATCAGCGAGCGCGACATGTTCAATACCTTCAACATGGGCGTGGGCATGAGCATCGTGGTGGCGGCCGAGGATGCGGAGAAGGCCCTTGCCGTGCTCAAAGCTCAGGGTGAGGACTCCTACGTCATCGGCAGCATCGCCGAGGGTGGCGAGAAGATCGCCATCGTCTGAGGTGCGGCTTATGGAGAAACGCAAAGCGCGCATCGCGGTGCTGGTCAGCGGCGGCGGCACCAACCTGCAGGCCATCCTGGACGCCCAGGCGTCTGGCATCATCATGAGCGGCGAGGTGACTCTGGTCGTCAGCGACCGGGCGGGCGCCTACGCCCTGACCCGGGCGGAAAAGGCCGGCGTCCGCGGGATCGAGATCAACAAGAAGGCCTGCGGCGGCCAGGCGGCCTTTGAAGAGAAGCTGGCGGCCGCGCTCGAGGAAAACCGGACGGACGTGATCGTGCTGGCCGGGTTCCTGAGCATCCTGAGCGAGAATTTCACCTCGCGCTATCCCCGGAGGATCATCAACATCCATCCCAGCCTCATCCCCAGCTTCTGCGGGGCGAGCTATTACGGCCTGAAGGTGCATGCGGCGGCCCTGGCGCGCGGCGTCAAGGTGACCGGCGCGACAGTGCATTTTGTGAACGAGATCCCGGACGGCGGGGAGATCATCGCCCAGAAGGCGGTGGAGATCCAGCCGGAGGATACCCCGGAGGTCCTGCAGCGCCGGGTCATGGAGCAGGCGGAATGGATCATTCTGCCCCAAAGCGTCGAAAAAGTCTGCGCAGAGATCACGAAAGTGTAAAGGAGAAACAGCATGGACATCTACAGCATTCAGACCCCGGAGCAGCTGCTTGAGAACAACACCTATCCCGGCCGCGGCATCGTGATCGGCCAGACCCCGGACGGCAAAAAGGCCATGACCGCCTATTTCATCATGGGCCGCAGCGAGAACAGCCGCAACCGCGTCTTCGTGGAGAAGGACGGCGAGGTCTTCACCGAGCCCTTTGACGCGAGCAAAGTGCAGGACCCGAGCCTGATCATCTACGCCGCCCTGCGCTGCTATAAGAACAACCTGGTGGTCACCAACGGCAACCAGACCGACACCGTCGTGGAGGGCCTTAAGAACGGCGAGACCTTCACCAAGGCGCTGGAGAGCCGCGAGTTCGAGCCCGACGGCCCCAACTGGACGCCCCGCATCAGCGGCATGCTGACCTTCTCGGACGGCGGCTTCACCTACCAGATGAGCATCCTCAAGAGTGCGGACGCCGAGGGCACCGCCTGCAACCGCTTCACTTACCACTACGCGCCGCTCAGCGGCCTGGGCCACTTCATCCATACCTACGTGTGCGACGGCAACCCCATTCCCACCTTCCAGGGCGAGCCGGAGCGCATGGCCGTCTGCGACGATATCGACGAGATGACCGACCGGCTCTGGAAGTCCCTGAACGAGAGCAACAAGATCAGCCTGTATGTGCGCTACATCGACCTGAAGACCGGCGAAGTGGAGAACCGTCTGGTCAACAAGAACCAGTGAGGCAGGAGGAGAACACCATGAAGGAATTCCAACTCAAGTACGGCTGCAACCCCAACCAGAGCCCCGCGAAGATCTACATGCGCGACGGCAGCGAGCTGCCCATCACCATCCTGAACGGCCGTCCCGGCTACATCAACTTCCTGGATGCCTTCAACAGCTGGCAGCTGGTGAAGGAGCTGAAGGCCGCCCTGGGCCTGCCCGCGGTGACCAGCTTCAAGCACGTCAGCCCCACCAGCGCGGCGGTGGCCAATCCCCTGAGCCCCGAGCTCAAGAAGGCCTGCTTCGTGGATGATATCGAGGGCTTGGACGATTCGCCCCTGGCCTGCGCCTATGCCCGCGCCCGCGGCACCGACCGCCTGTGCTCCTACGGCGACTGGGTCGCCATGAGTGATGTCTGCGACGTGACCACCGCGAAAATGCTGGCCCGCGAGGTCTCCGACGGCGTGATCGCCCCCGGCTACGAGCCCGAAGCCCTCGAGATCCTCAAGACCAAGCGCAAGGGCGGCTACAACATCGTGCAGATCGACCCCGACTATGTGCCCGAGGTGCAGGAGACCAAGCAGGTCTTCGGCATCACCTTCGAGCAGGGCCGCAACAACTCGGTTATCGACCGCGCGCTGCTGAACGAGATCGTCACCGCGAACAAGGAGCTTCCCGACAGCGCCGCGCGGGACCTGATCGTGGCCCTGATCACCCTCAAGTACACTCAGAGCAACAGCGTCTGCTACGCGGTGGACGGCCAGGCCATCGGCGTAGGCGCCGGCCAGCAGAGCCGCATCCACTGCACGCGCCTGGCGGGCACCAAGGCGGACACCTGGTTCCTGCGCCAGCATGAAAAGGTGCTTGCCCTGCCCTTCCGGGCCGATCTGGCCCGCGCCGTGCGCGACAACGTGGTGGACGGCTACATCAACCAGAATGAAGAGGACGTCTGCGAGGACGGCAACTGGCAGAAGTATTTCACCGCGCAGCCCGCGCCTCTGACCGACGCCGAGAAGAAGGAATTCCTGAGCACCCGCCGCAACGTAGCCCTGGGCAGCGACGCCTTCTTCCCCTTCAGCGACAATATCGAGCGCGCCTACCGCAGCGGCGTCAAGTACATCGCCGAGCCCGGCGGCTCCATCCGTGACGACGACGTGATCAGCTGCTGCGACAAGTACGGCATCACGATGTGCTTCACTCACCTCCGTCTGTTCCATCATTGATCTGAGGCTATCACATGAGAATCATGGTCATCGGCGGCGGCGGCCGCGAACACGCCATCATCAAGAAACTGAAGGAAAACCCGGCGGCGGAGACCATCTACGCCCTGCCGGGCAACGGCGGCATCGCCGCGGACGCGGTATGCGTGGACATCGGCGCGAAGGATATTCCGGCTATCGTGCGTTTCGCGGACGAGCACGACATCGATTACGCGGTGGTCGCGCCGGACGACCCGCTGGTGCTGGGCTGTGTGGACGCGCTGGAGGATATCGGCGTGCCCTGCTTCGGGCCGCGCAAAAGCGCCGCCATCATTGAGGGCAGCAAGGTATTCAGCAAAAACCTGATGAAGAAATACGGCATCCCCACCGCGGCCTATGAGGTTTTCGACGACCCGGCGGAAGCCCTGAAGTACCTGGATACGGCGCCGATCCCCACCGTGGTCAAGGCGGATGGCCTCGCCCTGGGCAAGGGCGTCACCGTGGCCATGACCCGGGAGGAGGCGCGCGGCTCGGTCAAAGAGATCATGGAGGACCGCAAATTCGGCGACAGCGGCAGCCGCGTCGTGATCGAGGAATACCTGGAGGGGCCGGAGGTCTCCGTGCTCAGCTTTACCGACGGCGAGACCATCGTGCCTATGGTGTCCAGCATGGACCACAAGCGCGCCTTGGATGGCGACAAGGGTCCAAACACCGGCGGCATGGGCACCGTCGCCCCCAATCCCTTCTACACGGAAGCTGTGGCGGAGGAGTGTATGGAACGCATCTTCCTGCCCACCATCCGCGCGATGAAGGCGGAGGGCCGGGAATTCCGCGGCTGTCTCTACTTCGGGCTGATGGTCACGAAGGACGGTCCCAAGGTGATCGAGTATAACTGCCGCTTCGGCGATCCGGAGACGCAGGTGGTGCTGCCCCTGCTGGAGAGCGACCTCCTGACGGTGATGCGCGCGGTGACAGAGGGCCGGCTGAAGGACTGCCCGGTGACCTTCAGAAAGGGCGCGGCCTGCTGCGTGGTGCTGGCCTCCGCGGGCTATCCGGGGTCCTACGGCAAGGGCTATGAGATCAGCATCCCTGAAAATGTCCTGCCCCATGTCTTCGTGGCCGGCGCGGCGCTCAGGGACGGAAAGCTGGTGACCTCCGGCGGGCGCGTGCTGGGCGTGACCGCTACGGCGGACATACTTTCGGACGCGGTATGCGGAGCTTATGCCCTGGCGGACACGGTGGCCTTTGAAAACCGCTTCTGCCGCCGGGATATCGGGCAGCGGGCGCTCAGCGCGCAGTGAGGACAGATAGGAGAACCTGAATGGTATACAGGATCTATGTGGAAAAAAAGCCGGGCCTGGACAACGAGGCGCGGGCGCTGCTGAACGACGCCAGGAGCCTTCTGGGCATCACGGCGCTGGAACGGGTGCGCCTGCTGAACCGGTACGACGCGGAAAAAATCGACCGTGAGCTGTTCGACTACGCGGTGCGCACCGTGTTTTCCGAGCCGCAGCTGGACATCGCGGCCGAGACCGCCGACACGGAAGGCGCGAAGGTATTCGCGGTGGAGTACCTGCCCGGTCAGTTTGACCAGCGCGCGGACTCCGCCGCCCAGTGCATCCAGATCATCAGCCAGGGGGAAAGGCCCCTGATCCGCAGCGCGAAGCTGTACGCCCTGTATGGCAGCCTGACGGACGCTCAAGTCGCGGAGATCAAAAAGTACGTGATCAACCCCGTCGAAGCCCGCGAAGCCTCCCTGGCGCTGCCTGAAACGCTGAAGACGGATTACGCCGTGCCCACGGAGGTGCGGACTCTGACGGGCTTCACCGCCCTCGACCGCGAGTGCCTCGAGCGTTTCGTTGATCAGTACGGCCTGGCCATGGACGCGGACGACATCACCTTCTGCCAGAAGTATTTCCGCGGCGAGCGGCGCGACCCCACCATCACCGAGATCCGCATGCTGGATACCTACTGGAGCGACCATTGCCGCCACACCACCTTCCTGACGGAAATTGACGGCGTGCGCTTCGAGGATCCGCTGCTGGAAAAGGCCTACAACGATTATCTGGACGTGCGTAAGGAACTGGGCCGCACCAAGCCCGTGTGCCTGATGGACGTGGCGACCATCGCGGTCAGGTGGCTGAAGGCCCACGGGAAGCTGCCGAAGCTGGATGAGAGCGAGGAGATCAACGCCTGCACGGTGAAGATCGAGGTCGAGGCGGACGGCAAAAAGGAGCCGTGGCTGCTCCTGTTCAAAAACGAGACCCACAACCATCCCACGGAGATCGAGCCCTTCGGCGGCGCGGCGACCTGCATCGGCGGCGCCATCCGCGACCCGCTGAGCGGCCGCGCCTACGTATATGGGGCCATGCGCGTCACCGGCGCGGCGGACCCGACCGTGCCCGTGAGCGAGACCATCCCCGGCAAGCTGCCCCAGCGCAAGCTGGTGACCACGGCGGCGGCGGGCTATTCCTCCTACGGCAACCAGATCGGCCTGGCGACGGGCATCGTGGACGAGATCTATCATCCGGGCTACGCGGCCAAGCGTATGGAGATCGGCGCGGTCGTCGCCGCGGCCCCGCAGGAAAACGTGCGCCGTGAACGCCCCGCTCCCGGCGACGTGGTCATCCTGCTGGGCGGCAGCACAGGCCGCGATGGCATCGGCGGCGCCACCGGCTCCAGCAAGGCGCATAACGCGCACAGCGTGGAGACCTGCGGCGCGGAGGTGCAGAAGGGCAACGCGCCTGAGGAACGCAAGCTCCAGCGCCTGTTCCGCAACGGCGACGCCTGCCGCATGATCAAGCGCTGCAACGATTTCGGCGCGGGAGGCGTCAGCGTGGCCATCGGCGAGCTGGCGGACGGCCTGGACATCGACCTGAACGCCGTGCCCAAGAAATATGATGGCCTGGACGGCACCGAGCTGGCCATCTCCGAGAGTCAGGAGCGCATGGCAGTGGTCGTCGCGAAGGAAGACGTGGACGCCTTCCTGGCCCTGGCGCAGCAGGAGAACCTGCAGGCGTGCCCCGTGGCGGCGGTCAAGGCGGATCCGCGCCTGACGATGCGCTGGAACGGGAAGACCATCGTGGATATCAGCCGCGACTTCCTGAACTCCAACGGCGCGCCGAAGCACATCGTGGTCACCCCAGCAAAGCCTGAAGCCTATCAGAGTCCTTACGGCGGCGGCTTCCGCGAAACGCTGGAGGCCATGGCCTCCGACCTGAACATCTGCTCCAAGCGGGGCCTGAGCGAGCGCTTCGATTCCACCATCGGCGCGGGCACTGTGCTGATGCCCTTCGGCGGCAAATACCAGCTGACGCCCATCCAGGCGATGGTGCAGAAGATCAGCATGGAAAAGAAGCACACGGAGGACTGCTCCCTGATGGCCTGGGGCTACAACCCCTTCATCACGGAAAAGAGTCCCTTCCACGGCGCGTACCTGGCGGTGGTGGAGTCCGTCTCCAAGCTGATTGCCACCGGCGCGGCCTTTGAGGATGTATACCTGACCTTCCAGGAGTATTTCGAGAAGCCCGGCAGGGACGGCAAGCGCTGGGGCAAGCCCCTGGCGGCGCTGCTGGGCGCGTTTGAGGCCCAGAAGGACCTGGGCATCGGCGCCATCGGCGGCAAGGACAGCATGAGCGGTTCCTTCGAGAGCCTGGACGTGCCGCCCACCCTGGTCAGCTTCGCGGTCACCACGGCGAAGACCGGCGACATCCTGAGCCCGGAAACCAAACTGGCGGGACATCAGCTGATCCTGATCTCCACGCCCTATACGCCGGAAGGCCTGCCCGAGGCGGAAGCCCTGAAGGAGGCCTTCGCGCAGGTGACGTCCCTGCGCCGGATCGGCCGCGCCTTTGCCTGCTATACGCCGGGCCTGGGCGGGATCGCGGAAGCGGTGATGAAGATGAGCTTCGGCAACGGCCTGGGCTTCCGCTTCGCGGAGGGCTGGACCGTGGAAGAGCTGACCGCCTCCCGCTACGGCAGCTTCGTGGTGGAGGTCGACAGAGCGCAGGCGGGGGAGACCCTGCTGGGTGACGTGACCGATACCGGATGCCTTGAGCTGGGCGGCGAGAGCGAGAAGCTGAGCGCGCTCCTCAAGCGGTGGGAGGACAGGCTGGAGGGCGTATACAGCTGCAATATCCCGACGCCGGACACGAAGGTCCAAAACTTCTCATTCTCCGCGAAAAGCTGGCCTTCACCCGCTGTGAAGACGGCGAAGCCCCGGGTGCTGATCCCGGCCTTCCCCGGCACCAACTGCGAGTATGACAGCGCCCGCGCCGTGAGGGACGCCGGGGCGGACGCCCGGATCATGGTCATCAACAACCTGACGGCGGACGGCATCGCCCGCAGCGTGGAGGCCTTCGCGAAGGCGATCTTAGGGAGCCAGATCATCTTTATTCCCGGCGGCTTCAGCGGCGGCGACGAGCCGGATGGCAGCGCGAAGTTTATTACCGCCTTCTTCCGCAACCAGGCCGTCAGGGAAGGCGTGACGGCGCTGCTGGAGAAGCGCGACGGCCTGATGTGCGGCATCTGCAACGGCTTCCAGGCCCTGATCAAGCTGGGTCTGGTGCCCTACGGTAAGATCATCGATACCGATGAGCATTGCCCGACCCTGACCTTCAACACCATCGCGCGGCATCAGAGCCGCATCGTGCATACCCGCGTCGCCAGCAACAGGAGCCCCTGGCTGCGCCTGACGCAGGTGGGCGATGTCTTTACAGTGCCCATCAGCCACGGCGAGGGACGCTTCCTGGCGGAGGAGGCGGTCATCCGGAGCCTGGCGGAAAATGGCCAGATCGCGACACAGTACGTGGACCTGTCCGGCCATGCCACCATGGATGTGCGTTTCAATCCGAACGGCAGCATCCAGGCCATCGAGGGCATCACCAGCCCGGACGGCCGCGTGCTGGGCAAGATGGGCCACAGCGAGCGCGTCGGCAGCGGCCTGTACCGTAACGTCCCCGGCAATTATGATATCCGCATGTTCGAGTCTGCGGTGAAATACTTCAAATAACCCTCATCAACGGAAAAAACGGAGGAAAAGGAAATGGCTTACCTGTCGGATATCGAGATCGCCCAGCGGTGCGAAATGAAGCCCATCATGGAAATCGCGAAGAAGGCCCACGTGGATGAAAAGTATGTCGAGCAGTACGGCCGTTACAAGGCCAAGATCGACCCAGCCCTCATCAATGAGACGGACCGGAAGCCAGGCAAGCTGGTGCTGGTGACCGCCATTACGCCGACCCCGGCGGGCGAGGGCAAGACCACCACCACCATCGGCCTGGCGGACGGCCTGAGCCGCATCGGCAAGGACGTGACCGTGGCCCTGCGCGAGCCGAGCCTCGGCCCGGTCTTCGGCGTCAAGGGCGGCGCGGCCGGCGGCGGCTATGCCCAGGTGGTGCCCATGGAGGACATCAACCTGCACTTCACCGGCGACTTCCACGCCATCGGCGCGGCCAACAACCTGCTGGCGGCCATGCTGGACAACCACATCCAGCAGGGGAACGCCCTGGGTATCGACGTCAAGAAGATCGTCTGGAAGCGCTGCGTGGACATGAACGACCGCCAGCTGCGCTTCGTGGTGGACGGCCTGGGCGGCAGGGTCAATGGTACGCCGCGCGAGGATGGCTTCGACATCACCGTTGCCAGCGAGATCATGGCGGTCTTCTGCCTGGCCAGCAGTATCCATGACCTGAAGGAGCGCCTGGGCCGCATCGTGGTGGCCTACACCTACGATGACAAGCCTGTCACCGCCAACGACCTGAAGGCTACCGGCGCCATGGCGGCCCTGCTCAAGGACGCGCTGAAGCCCAACCTGGTGCAGACGCTGGAGGGTACGCCCGCCTTTGTGCATGGCGGCCCCTTCGCCAACATCGCCCACGGCTGCAACAGCGTGATGGCTACCCGTATGGCTATGCGCATGGGCGATTACACGGTCACCGAGGCCGGCTTCGGCGCGGACCTGGGCGCGGAGAAATTCCTGGACATCAAGTGCCGCATGGCCGGCCTGACCCCGGACGCGGTGGTCGTCGTGGGTACGGTGCGCGCCCTCAAGATGCACGGCGGCCTGGATAAGAAGCAGCTGGCCACCGAGGATCTGGCGGCGCTCGAAAAGGGCGTTCCCAACCTGCTGCGGCACGTCAGCAATATCAGGAACGTGTACGGCCTGCCCTGCGTGGTGGCCATCAACCGCTTCCCCACCGATACGGACGCGGAGATCGACTTCATCATCCGCAAGTGCCGCGAGTTGGGCGTCAACACTGTGCTGAGCACAGTATGGGCTGAGGGCGGCAAGGGCGGCGAGGCCCTGGCCCGCGAGGTAGTGCGCCTCTGCGAGGAGGAAAAGGGCGACTTCCGCTTCAGCTATGAGCTGGATATGACCATCGAGCAGAAGCTGGAGGCCATCGTGAAGAAGGTCTACGGCGGCGCGGGCGTGACCCTGACCGCCCAGGCGAAGCAGCAGGCGGCCCGCCTGACGGCGCTGGGCTTCGATAAGCTGCCCGTGTGCGTGGCGAAGACCCAGTACAGCTTCTCCGATGACCCGAGCCTGCTGGGCGCGCCGGAGGGCTTCACCGTGACCGTGCGCAACCTGAAGGTGTCCGCCGGCGCGGGCTTCCTGGTGGCTCTGACCGGAGATATCATGACCATGCCCGGTCTGCCCAAGTCCCCGGCGGCGGAACGCATCGACGTGGACGATAACGGGAAGATCACCGGCCTGTTCTGAGCGGGGCAGCCATACATCAACGGAAAAAACTGAATCGATATCACACCCTCGCAGCCTTCGTCCGTACCGGATGGGGGCTGTTTCTGTGTTCCAGAGGTGGTTGATGCGCGTATAAACAGATAGGGGCTGCTGCACAAGTACATGCATGCCCTCATCCGACCCGCCTGCGGCGGGCCGCCTTCCCCGAGATCGGAGGAAAGCCCTCACTTCGTTTTATGCCAAATCATCTGCTCCTGCAATAGTTTCGATTATTTGACTGTAGCGTCTCCAAAAGCCTTCCCCCGTTCACGGGGAAAGGTGGCCGAACGAAGCGAGGTCGGATGAGGGCAGGTTCGTAACAATGTGCAAAAGCCTCCAATGAAAGAATGAACGAGGAGATTAGCTTTTATGAAACGTATCATTTCACTGATTGTACTGTTGGCGGCACTGACAGTGCCGATCGCATCCGCCCTGGCGACAGGAGCGGGGTTTATTCCCGTTGCTCCGGATCCCGTGCCGGGGAATACTATCAGCGTGGAAAACCTGGCGGCCGCCCGAGAGGAGGCATGGAACAGCTATCGTGAGCGGATGCTGCCAGACGGGATGCTGCGCAGGGAGACGGAGGAAGAGGCGATCACCTTCGGGGAAGCGACGATGCGCTACACGTTACAGGTGATCGGAAATAAGCCTGAAAACGGCTATCCGCTGTATATCGCCATGCACGGCGGCGGTTATGGGGAGACCCCGGACGAGAATGACTCACAGTGGGAGATCATGAGCGGCTATTACGCTGAAGCGCTGACCTGTGGCGTATATGTAGCCGTGCGGGGGGTGCGCGATACCTGGGACACGCATTTCAATCCTGAATCCTACCCGATCTATGACCGCCTGATCCAGTATATGATCCTGACGCAGAATGTCGATCCGAACCGCGTGTACCTGGAGGGATTCTCCGCCGGCGGCGACGGCGTATGGGCGATCGCGCCGCGCATGGCCGACCGCTTTGCGGCGGCCAATATGAGCTCCGGCCACCCAAACGGCGTCCAGCTGTACAATCTGTACCGCCTGCCCATGCAGCTTCAGGCGGGGGAATATGACGAAGCGTATGACCGCAACCTGGTTACGGCTGAATACGGCCTGAAGCTGGATGAGCTTCGGGAGCTCTTCGGAGGCTTTGAGCACAGGACGCTCATTCATTACGACTGCGGGCACAATTATGAGGATTTCGACCGGGTCCCGGTGCCGGTGATGGCCGATGCAGGCGCCTGGCTGACCGGGCAGGATCGCCGGTATGTGATGACGGACTCCTTTCCGCCGGATTATATGGATGCCTTCGCCCGCGACCCGCTGCCGGAAAGCGTGATCTGGGACCTGAGCACCCGGGCGGACAGCCGTCTGACGGAGAGCTTTTATTATCTCTCCGCGCCGTATACCACGAATCAGGGTCTCATCCGAGCGAAATATGACCGCATGACCAATCGCGTCGTGATCGAAACGGAAAATGTCAATGGCGCGTTCTCGATCCTGCTGAATGAGCGGATGATCGACTTCGCCCGGCCCGTGACGTTCGTAGTGGATGGCACGGAGAGTGCGCTGACACTTGCGCCGGACAGGCAGGTCCTTGAAGAGACGACTGCCGAACGCGGCGACCCGAACTTTCAGTTTGAAACGAAGGTAAAGTTCATAATCTGAAACATTGGATGCGCTGCTCCCCTGCTGAATGAAAAGCCTGCCACAGGATAGCGAAAAGCAGCTTGGCACCGTATTCCCGACCCTGTGAGATGTGAAAAAACGGCTTGCTTTTGGTTGCGGAATAGTGTAGAATCATATATTGGTAAGCCGGCCACAATTATTGGCATCTTTACCATCCTGTCAGGAGATGTGCGCTGGATGACTCCATCGCGGAACAATCCCGGCAGTGTATATAAGCAGGCTTGGTTT
>CACWHI010000008.1 GCA_902760595.1 uncultured Eubacteriales bacterium | reverse complement strand
GAGGCACAGAGCGCGTAGCGCGACAATGCCGAATTGAGGAGTAGGGGGGTCGCAAGACCCCCATGCGGTGACTGTTCAGTCTACGACTGAACAGTCACCCCTATTTTTCGAAATCCAAAAAAGGCCCGCGCCGGGATGGCGCGGGTTTCAGTTGCACTAAGTCTTCGCCTTTTCCGCCGTCACAGCGCTTCCCTGATCGCGGCGAGCAGCTCGCCGTACTCCTCGTACGCGGGCAGCTCGGGGTGGTCCTTGCGGATCTGCTCGGTGGAACGGAAGAGGAAGCCGGCCTTGCTGGCCTGGATCATGCCCAGGTCGTTGTAGCTGTCGCCGGCGGCGATAGTTTCAAAGCCGACGGACTGCAGGGCGCGGACGGTGGAGAGCTTGGACTTCTCACAGCGCATTTTGAAGCCGGTCACTTTACCGTCGGGGGCGACCTCCAGGGTGTTGCAGAAGATGGTCGGCCAGTTCAGCTTTTTCATCAGCGGCGTGGCGAACTGGGTGAAGGTGTCGCTCAGGATCAGCACCTGGGTCTCCTCGCGCAGCGCGTCCAGGAACTCCCGCGCGCCGGGCATGGGGTCGATCTTCTCGATGGTGGCGCGGATCTCGTTGAGGCCCAGGCCGTGCTCGTTCAGGATACCGATCCGCCAGTTCATCAGCTTGTTGTAGTCCGGCTCGTCGCGCGTGGTGCGGGTCAGCTCGGGGATGCCGCTGGCCTTGGAAAAGGCGATCCAGATTTCCGGAACGAGAACGCCTTCCAGATCGAGACATACGATATTCATGCTGCTACCTCCATAGATCCTCTTGTATGATAAAACGGTTCAGGCTTTTTCTTCCGCTTCGGGCGGCGGCGTGTTCTCCATGCGCAGGAGCTGCACGGTGGCCTGCTCCACGCGGTGGTCGAGCAGCTTTTCCACGCGGATGCGCAAAGCGTCGTAGGGGCCGGACTCCGGCTCCTCCAGGTCCTTGGTAAGGGGAATGACGGTCTCGGGCTGCGTGCCGTCCTCGGGGATCTCGGCGAACCGGCTCAGGAACAGGCCGCCCAGGGTGTCGTAGTCCTCGCTCTCGGGGATCGTCACGCCCATGGCCTCGCCCAGGGCTTCCAGCTCCACGGAGCCGTCGGCACGCCAGGTGTCGTCCGCGATCTTCTGGATCTCGGGAACGGTCTCCGGCTTGTCGTACTCGTCGTAGATCTCGCCCACGATCTGCTCCAGCAGGTCCTCCATGGTCACCAGGCCGCTGATGCCGCCGTACTCGTCCACCACCATGGCCATATGGTTCTTGGTCAGCTGCATGTTTTTGAGCAGCACGCCGGCCTTCACCGTCTCGGGCACGAAGTAGGGCTCCCTGAGCAGCTTGCGCAGGGGCTTCTTTTCGCCGGGCTTCTTGTTCATGTTCAGCAGGAAGTCGCGGGCGAAGAGGATGCCCACGATGTCGTCGGTGTTCTCGTCGTAGACCGGGAAGCGGGAGCGCCCGCTCTCGGCGATCAGGTCGCAGACGGTCTTCTCGTCGTCGCCGATCCAGATGGCGGTCATGTCCACGCGGTGCACCATGCAGTCCGCGGCGTTCAGGTCGCCGAAGTCGAACACGTTCTCCAGCAGCTCGTGCTCGTCGCCCTCGAGCTCGCCCTTTTCCTCGCCCAGGTCCATCATGGCGCGGATCTCGTCCTCGGTCACGTGCTCGTTCATCGCGCCCTCGTCGTCCATCTTCAGGGAGGGCATCGCCTGCTGGATGCGCTCGTTCAGGGCGGTAATGGGCCTGAGCAGCAGGCTCAGGGTGTTGTACAGCGGCGCGAAGGCGCGCACGACGCCGTCCGCGTGGCGCCGGGCGGCCCGGGCCGGCAGCAGCGTGCAGATGAAGTGGATGATCAGCGTCACGATCAGGGCGGCCAGCGGCTGCTGCCAGGCGTTCAGCCGGGGGAAGCAGCGCGCGGTCAGGAACCCGAGACAGACATAGAAATACAGCCGCAAGGTGCGCAGCGCGCTCCTGGCGGCAGAGGCTTTATTCAGCAGCCGTGTCAGGGACCTGCCCGCGTTGTGGCGCAGGCTGTCCTGGCGGCAGCATTTCAGGGCTTCATACATAAAAACCGTGCCCATCAGCAAAAGCGCTGTGAGCGCGGGCAGGGTCCATCGTCCGATGGGGTCTTCCAAAATGATTCCTCCTCAGGTGGCGTCGGGCTCTTCAAACAGTCCCGACGCGTCGTCCAGCAGCTTCTGCTGGCTGTTGATCAGGGTCTCCAGCTTCTTTTTGTATTCGCGGGCGGATTCGCGCAGGGCGTGGAGGGCCTCCTCCATCTCGTCGCGCTCCTTCTTCTGCAGCTTCAGCTGGTCGTCCACCTTGGCCTGGGCCTCTTCCATGATGCGCTGGGCCTCGTTCTTGGCGTCGGAGACGGTCTCCTTGTACACGCGCTGGGCGGCCTGCAGCACCGCGGCGGCCTCCGCGCCCAGGTCCGTGCGCAGGGGCTTTTTGGGTTCGGGCTCGGCAGGTTCGGCGGCGGGGGCCTCCGGCGCGGGCTCCTCCACCTCTAAGGGGGCGGGCACCGCCGCGGCGGGCCGGGCCGCGGCCTGCTGGGGCCGCATGGCCGCCTGCTGGGTCGCCTGGCTCAGCTTGATCTGCAGGCTCTGGATCTCCTCGTTCATCCGATCCATCTCGTCGCAGATCTCGTCCAGGAACATATCGACCTCCTTGCGCTTGTAGCCCATCGGAGCGGTCGTGAATTCCTTGTTTTCGATCATCTGTACGGTAATAGCCATTTCATACCTCCGTATGAGAAGCAAAACGTTGCTGCCCAGCGGGTGCGGACAGCAACAGGGAAAGTCAGGTCAGTTGACAGCCTCCACCCGGTCGGGCACGTAGCCGGTGCCGGGACGCTGGCTCTCAAAGTTCGGCGCGGCGGGCGCCTGCATGGGCTGCTGATAATAGAAGGCGGCCTGCTGCGGCTCCGGCGCGGGGCCGCGGTACTCAAAGCCGTTCTCGTCCGTGGGATTCTGGTAGCTGGGCTGGTACGCGCCCTGCTGCGGCGCGTAGGGGTTGGCGCGGGCCTGGGCGCGCGGCTGCGCCTGCTGGGGCCGGCGCTGCATGCTGTTCATCTGGCTGGTGGCGGAATCCGCCATCACGGCAAAGGTGCCGGGAGCCAGCAGATACGCGCCGTGGCGGGAGACCTTGGTGATGGTGGCGTTCAGGGAGAAGCACGCGCCGGACAGGGTGTCCACATAGCGGCGCATCTCGGCGGAGTCGCCCACGTTCTCCATGATCACCATCAGGGCGTTGCCCTGACGCAGCATGGAAATGGCGAGCCGGCATTCGGCGTTGTTGCGCAGGTTCAGCACGCAGATGCCCGCCTGCGGCGTCTGAGCCTGCTGCTCCTGCGCGGGCTGCTCGCCCGCGTACTGGCCGGGGAAGGGCACCATGTTGGGGTTCTCCTGCTTGCTCCGGCTGCGCTGCTCCTCCATCTGGGCGGCAAACTGGGTCATGGGCTGGGGCTGGGGCGCCTGCTGATACTGCTGGGGCTGCTGCTGGGCATATACCGGCTGCTGATAGGTGCCCTGGTAGGGCGCCTGCCAGGCCTGCTCCACAGGGGGCTCTTCGGCTGCGCGCTGCTGGGCGCTCCTGCGTCCGCGGCGCGGCTTTTCTTCTTCATAGGGCGGTTCTTCTTCCATATAGGCGCCGGAGCCGTAGCCGCTCCCGCGCTCTTCATACAGAAAGCGCGACACCGCCGTCTGCGCTTTATTCTTCAATGTGCTGAACAGATTTCTCCTGCCAGGCATATCAAAAGGCCTCCTGCAAGTATCCATATATCGATTTCCGGCGCACAGGAAATCATTTTCCATTATAACCTCTGCGTAATGATTTTGCAACAGGTTGTTAAAGAAAAAATGACGGAATTTTACAGAAATATGTTCGCCGAAGCCCTGGGTCCGGACGGGAACGGGGGAGCGGCACGGCCGGAACGCTCTAAATGGAAAATGTCGTTTTCGGCATGAAACAGCACAATTTGCGCAGCCATCGCAACGATTGAGTATTGTATAAGCCGCCGTTGTCGCTTATAATGAGGACAACAGCCGGATGGTTCGGCAAAATTACACAATCGACCGAAAGGAGAATCCCCATGAAGAAATTGCTCGCTCTGGTATTGGCCCTCGCGATGGCGATGAGCCTGACCGCCGCGCTGGCGGAAAGCCAGCCGGTCACCCTGAAGGTGGCTTCCATTTGGTCCGCGGAGACCGAAGCCAACCGCGCGCCCTTCCTGAAGACCCTGGAAGAGTTTGAGGCCGCCCATCCGGAAATCAAGCTGGAAGTAGAGTGGTATGAGGCGAACCAGTGGAAGGACACCGGCGAAACGCTGGCCCTGTCCGACAGCCTGCCCGACGTGTTCTACTGGAACGCCGGCGGCGTGCTGTGGAACCTGGTGGGCTCTGGCGACATCCTGGCCCTGAACGACTACCTGACCCCCGAGATCATGGACCGCATCGAGGGCGGCACCCTGACTGACATGACCTTCGACGGCAAGATCTACCAGCTGCCCTACACCAAGGCCTGCTCCTGCCTGTACTGCAACACCGAGCTGTTTGACAAGTACAACGTCAAGATCCCCGAGACCTGGGACGAGCTGATCGAGGCGGTCAAGGCCTTCAAGGCCGCGGGCGTAACCCCGATGACCGTGGGCGGCGGCGACCAGTGGCCGACCAACATGTATACCGACATCATCGCGCTGCGCTTTGCCGGCGACGCGGCCTGCCGCGCCTGCTACTACAAGACCGAGGGCGCGACCTTCAAGACCCAGGACTGGCTGGACGGCGTGCAGGCCTTCAAGGACCTGATCGACCTCGGCGCTTTCCCGGCGGACGCCGCCTCCCTGACCCGTGACGAGTCTGAAGTCCCCTACTTCAATGGCGAGATCCCGATGTATGTGCACGGCCAGTGGTTTGCGGGCTCCCTGTCTCCCGAGATGCAGCAGAAGGTCAAGGCTGTCAAGTTCCCGGCTGTGGGCAAGGGCTATGACAACCAGTGGATGGGCGGCGCCGCGGAAGGCTTCTGCGTGGCCGCTTACACTGAGCATCCGGCCGAGGCCTTCACCGCCTGCCAGTTCTTCGCCGAGAACCAGTCCAAGAACGGCTTCATCTCCGGCGCCGGCCTGCCCGCCTGGAAGTATGACTTCTCCGCCTATACCGACATCAACCCCGTGCTGATGCAGATCGTGGCCGAGACCTCCTCCGCCGAATCCTTCCTGCTGTGGGGCAACACCGCCCTGACCGGCGAGGACGCGACCCTGATCGGACAGACCGTCTATGACGTGCTGGCCGGCAACATCACGCCCGAAGAATGGTGCGAGGACATGGAGACCATCTTCGAGTAATCCGATGAAACTCCAACAGGGGCGGCGGGACGATCCCGTCCCCCTGTTTTTCCGATTTCATGCTGTTCCCGAGTCATACCGGTTACGGCAGCAAGGAGGGACGCCACGTGAAACGGGTCCTGTCAAACAAGTGGAGCATCGCGGTCTTCGTGCTGCCGACGGTGCTGTTTTTCACGTATATCGTGATCATACCGATCGTCAAAACCCTCGTGTACAGCCTGCTGAACGAGATCCCCGCCAAGGTCGGGGATCAGTCGCATTTCGTCGGGCTGGAGAATTTCATCACCATGTTCACGCCGGGCCGACGGAACAGCTTCCCCGGCGCGGTGGGCAATTCCCTGCTGTACGCGGCGGTTTCCGTATTCATCCAGCTGCCCTTTTCCATGTTCATCGCGCTGCTGCTGGCGGGCGGCGTGCGGGGGGAGAGCGCCTACCGCAACATCTACTTTGTGCCGGTGGTCATTTCCTCCGTGGTGGTCAGCCTGCTCTGGCAGCGGATCTATAAAGGCCTGCTGCCGCAGGTCTTCGAGCATTTCGGCTGGGCGATCCCGCAGAACGGCTTTTTAGGCAACAAGACCACCAAGATCTGGTTTTCCTTCATTCCCAGCCTGTGGCAGTATGTGGGCTACCATATGCTGCTGATGTACGGCGCGCTCAAATCCATTTCCACGGACGTGATCGAGGCGGCCACGGTGGACGGCGCTTCCGGCGCGAAGCTGGCCTTCCGCATCCAGATCCCCATGATCAAGCCGATGCTGAAGGTGTGCCTGTCCTTTTCCCTGATCGGCTCCTTCAAGCTGTTTGATACGCCCTGGATCCTGCTGGAGCGGGCGAACAAGGACCTGCCCGCCCTGTCCATGTACGTGGAGATGTTTTCCAACCATAAATACAGCTACGCCAGCGCCCAGGCCATGTTCATCGTGGTCGAGTGCCTGGTGTTCACCGTTTTGCTGAACGTCCTGTTCAGGGAACGGAAGGAAAACCTGGGAAAGGAGCTGAGCGGTCGATGAAAAGCAAGAAATGGTCCGCCGGCAAGATCCTGACGCAGGTGTTCCTGGCGCTCTGGCTGCTGCTGTGCCTGTTCCCGCTTTACTGGATGTTCACCATGTCCCTGAAGGACACCAACGAGATCTTCGGCGGCAACGTGCTCGGCCTGCCGAGCCGCTGGCTGTGGGAAAACTATGCCAACGCCTGGGGCGGCGGGGGCAAGGTCAGCATCTATCTGTTGAACAGCGTCATCGACACCTTCGCGACGCTGTTTCTGACCAGCCTGTTCGGCTTCATGTCCGCCTACGGCCTGCTGCGCATGCGCTGGAAGGGGCAGAAGCTGGTCTTTACCTATATCCTGATGGGCATGATGATCCCCATGCACGCGGCGCTGTATCCCCTGACGGAGATCCTGCTGACCCTGACCAAGACCAACTGGGCGCTGATCATCCCCTATACGGCGTTCAATATCCCCATCACCATCCTGATCCTGAGCGGGTTCATCTCCAATATCCCCTACGAGATGGAGGAGGCCGCTTTCATCGACGGCAGCGGGGTCTACCGCACCGCCTTCACCATCATCCTGCCGATGATGGTGCCCGCGCTGATCACGGCGGCGATCTTCGTCTTCCTGCAGGTCTGGAACGAGCTGCTGCTGGCGACCCTGTTCACCACGGACAAGGTGCGTACCCTGACCGTCGGCATTCAGCAGATGAGCGGCCAGTACCAGACGGACTACGGCTCCATGGGCGCGGGCCTGGTGATCGCCACCCTGCCGACCCTGGTGCTGTACATGTGCATGAGCGGCCAGGTACAGAAGAGCCTGGTGGCAGGGGCGGTCAAAGGATAAAACCGGGTAGCGCCCTGCTGAATGGTATGGTATAATCCTGCTGACAGCCGGGGACGACCCCGGCGTCGCGGAGGGATGGCATGGATCACGAGACACTCGACCGCCTGGCGGAGATCATCGCCCGTTCCAGGCGGATCGTCTTTTTTGGCGGCGCGGGCGTATCCACAGCGAGCGGGATCCCGGATTTCCGCTCGCCGGACGGCCTGAATGCGGGGGAATGGCACGGGCTGACGGCGGAGATGGTCCTCAGCAAAACTTTTTTCTACCTGCAGCCGGAGGCCTTTTTCGATTTCTACCGGAAATACATGCTGCACCCGGAGGCGCGTCCCAACGCGGCGCACCGCTATCTGTACCGGCTGGAAAAGCAGGACCGGCTCCGCGGCATCGTGACCCAGAACATCGACGGCCTGCACAAAGCGGCGGGCAATATCCGGGTGTACGAGCTGCACGGCAGCGTGCATGACAACTACTGCACGGAGTGCAACGCCTCCTATCCCATGGAGGCGATCCTCCGCTCCGAGGGGATCCCGCGCTGCGAGTGCGGCGGCGTCATCCGGCCGAACATCGTACTGTACGGCGAGCCCCTGGAAAAGTACGTATGCATCGGCGCGCGGCGCGAGATCACCAATGCCGATACGCTGATCGTGGCCGGGACCTCCCTGGCCGTCGAGCCCGCGGCCTCCTTCATCGGGGACTTCCGGGGAAAGCACCTGATCGTCATCAACCGGACGCCGACGCCGGCGGACGAGCAGGCAGAGCTCGTGATGCGTGAGGATGTGGCGGAGGTGTTTGAAGCTCTTTCGCGGGCTTGATTAAACAAATCGGATATGATATAGTATCCCCACAGAGGCAATCAGGCATTTTCCCGTCCGTTCCCGTGCGGGGCGGGCGGATGCCTATTCTGTGATGAGGAGGCCTTACCTGATGAAACATACACGGATCCTTGCCGCGCTGATCGCGCTGCTGACGCTTGCAGGCAGCGCGCATGCCGAAGTGATCAAGCTGCCCATGGACTTTTCCGGGGGGACGGTACCCCAGCGGAAGTATGAGATCGGCCTGCCGGAATACCAGGATCCCTCCATCCACGTGACGCGGCGGAGCGACCGGCCCATCCTGCCGGACGGGAAGGAGACCCGGCTGTACGCGCTGCGGGTGAAGATCGCCGATCCCTCCCAGCTGCGCACCCAGTCCATGAAGGGCTTTGACAAGATCGGCCGCGTGGGAAATATCGAGGTCATGGCCAACCGCGTCAACGCCGTGGTGGCCTTCGGCGGCGATTACTACTGCGGGGACGCCAAGCGCTTCGTGCTGCGCCAGGGCACCGTGTATAAGGAATCCATGGCCCCGGGCCAGGATCTGCTGCTGATCGACGAGGACGGAGATTTCCATATCCTCCTCGCGTCCGAGCATCCGGAGGAGATGGACAAAACCCAGGTCAACGGCAAGAAGGTGGTCAACGCGCTGTGCTTCGGCCCGGCGCTGATCAAGGACGGCCAGAAGGTGACGGATTTCAGCTCCGCGCCCACCCACTGTGACCCCGAGGAGATGCACGAGCGCTGCGTGTTCTGCCAGATCGGTCCGCTGGAATATATGGTCGTAGCCTGCGCCCACCGCGGGCTCAGGCTGTCTGAAATGGCGGATATGATCCTCTACCTGGAGCCCGACGTGCAGCAGGCCTATAACCTGGACGGCGGCATCTCCACCCAGCTGCTCTTCCTGGGCCGGCGCATCAACAACACCAGCGTCAAGCCCGAGGACGTCCGCAAGCTGGTGGATATCGTCTACTTCGCCAGCGCATATCAACCGGATTAACGAAAGCAACGGATTATGAATCTGCAGTATATATTGTGGTACCTGGGCTCGCTGGTCGTCGCGCTGGGCGTGTTCGCCTGCATGAACAGGAGGAAAAAGAACCTCCCGGCCCAATGCCTGCTGATCGGCGCCCTCGGCACGGTCCTGGGCGCGGTTGGGGCGAAGCTCCTGTATTACCTGGCGATGATCGACTTCATGGTCATGCAGGGGTGGCTACGGTCCCTGGCGGACCTGACCGCGGGCACCTTCAGCTATTACGGCGGGGTGGCGGGCTTCTGCCTGGGGGTGGCGCTGGCCGCCCGGCTGACGCGGCAAAGGCCCCTGGCGCTGCTGGACGCGTTCACGCCGGCGGGCATCCTGCTGGCGGCGCTGGCCCGGTTCGGCGAGGTTTTTCTGGACGGCGTGGGCACCCGGGATATGCTGTACTGGGAGCATCCGGAGCATTGCTTCTTCCCGCTGGCGGTCCGCAACGAATGGGACGAATGGCTGTACGCCGTGTTCATGCTGGAGGGTCTGCTCACCCTGGGCGTGCTGGCGCTCTGCCTGATCCGGTTCAAAAAGCGGCGCTTCCTGCGCTCGCTGTTCTACCTGTGCCTGATCCAGATCCTGTGCGAGAGCCTGCGCTCGGACAGCTTCACCTGGCTGTTCGTCAAGGTGGAGCAGCTGCTGTGCATGCTGGCTGTTGCCGGGGTGCTGCTGGTCTATTGCGTCAAAACGCCCGGCGTCCCGCACCGCTGGCTGCCCTTCATCCTCTGCTTCCCGGTGGCCGCGGTGTTCGTGGTGCTGGAGTTCGCGCTTAACGGCAAGATCCCGATGAACCACACCCTGTGCTACGCGATCATGATCGCCGGCCTGGCCGCGCTGGCCTTTATCGAGGCCTGGGCGTTCAGGAGGATGGAAGGGTCTGCTTCATAACGATGCGCAGCGGCTTCGCATGGCGGAGCCTGGCCTGGAAAAAGAAAAGGCCAGATCGTACATTGTCTGGCCCGGTATTTGGTGGTAGAATAGCCCCCGGAATCTGGATACTATAGTCTGGAGCGGAACGCGCCGGGAATCTGCGGGGGAGGGGTTTGCCATGCCGGAAACACAGTGGCAGCGTCGTTTTGACGAGCCTGAGAAGGACACAGAGGAGATCGCCAACATGGACCGGACGGATTACGAGGTCCTGCTGGCGGAAATAGAAAGGCGATGAACCCCTGCCCGTCATGGGCACAGGAGGCAGTATGCGACATCCGTTTTTCAGATATCTGATCCCTTGCCTGCTCGCGCTGGCGATCCTGCTGGCGGCGGCACCGGCTTCCCTGGCAGATGGGCTTCAGGACGCCCTGAACGGGCCTGTGCCCTTCGGCGTCGCGCACGCGGCGGACGGCTCGAGGCTTCCCGTATACAAGGGCGCCAGCACGCGCAATCAGGTCGATACCCTCGCGGACCGGCAGCTGTGCGCGATCCTGTCCTCCTCTGTCTCCGGCAGAAAGACGTGGCTGAAGATCCGCTACGCTGTCCGGAACCAGCTCAGGGAAGGCTATATCCCCGAGGATGGTTTCCACCAGCTGACGGTGGCCGGGCTGGCCGGCGCGATGGCCGACGCGGCCACGGCTTCGTCGGTCAACAAGCTGATCCAGGGTGTCAGCGCCAGCCAATTTGTCGCCCAGGCGATGGCCACGCCGGCTCCCACGGCCACGGCCCGCAGGAGGGCGACCGCGACGACCGCGCCGGCAGGCAGGAAGCGCTACGTGCTGAACACACAGACCATGAAATTCCACCTGCCAAGCTGCGCGGACGCGGACAAGATCGCCAATGAGAACAAAAAGACGACCACGACGACCCGGGAAAGCCTGATATCCCAGGGCTACACCCCGTGCCTGAAGTGTGATCCGTAAGAGATAAGGGGCTGCTGCACAAGCACATGAACGCCCTCATCCGACCCGCCTGCGGCGGGCCACCATTCCACAGGTCGCCATTGTCGCCCCGCGCACCGTCGTGCGCGGGGCTCTGCGGTTCACTGCGACTTCTCCGGCTTTCATCGCCCACTGGGCGCGGCCTCTTCCGCCGGCCCCGAGATCGGGGAAGGCTCTCGCTTCGCTGCATACATAATTACCTGAACTCGCAAATTGATCCGATGAACTGATGATGCCGTATACCAAAAGCCTTCCCCCGATCTCGGGGGAAGGTGCTGAGCGAATGCGAGGCGGATGAGGGCTGTGTACATGTGCAACAGCCCCTTTATTTATGCTTTCTGCCCGTCAGGGGCATCCGTTATGGCGTCCGGCTCAACATCGCCGGCTTTTCCGGCCTTTTTGAGCAGGAGACCGCGCCGGGTCCCGGCGTTCTGCTGCAGCTTCTGCAGGCCGGGCATCACCAGGTTTTTCTGGAAGTACTGCAGGCTCTGGGTAAACGCGCCCAGGGCCTTTTGCGTCTGCTCGCGCCGGCTTTCACTTTCCATCTCG
Organism: uncultured Eubacteriales bacterium; assembly: GCA_902760595.1. Taxonomy (GTDB): domain Bacteria; phylum Bacillota; class Clostridia; order Christensenellales; family Aristaeellaceae; genus UBA4246. The sequence continues at coordinate 54,454 of CACWHI010000008.1, read as the reverse complement.
CTCCATATCTGGATCAGCAGGCGGATGAAGTCCACCACCCGATCCCGCATGTCCTTGTCCATGGCCTTCAGCGCGTTCCCGGAGGCGCTCAGCGCCTTGAGCGCGCCGCTCATGATATCGGACACGGTTTCCGCGCCGGAGGCGGAGAGGGTGTCGAACAGCGCGTCGACGAAGCGGCGGCGCGTGGCGATGTCGAGATGGTCGAGCCAGTCGTGGATCTGCGCCTGGACCCGCAGGCTTTCCGGGGACAGCTCCGGCAGGTGCGTGAAGCGGTCCCTGCTGACCTCCCAGCTGATGCCGTCGTGCTGCAGCATGCCGGTCTGGAAGCTGTCCACGATCAGGTCCGGCTTGCGCTGCGAGAGCAGCAGGCCCACCAGCGAGGAACGTGGCACGATCTTGCAGATCCTCCCTTCCATGGCCATGTACGGCCCGGAATGGACGAATGCGTCCTGGAAACCGGGACCGTCGTTGTTCCAGATGGTCCGGATCCGGGCCTTGACCGCGTCATCGGCCATGACCGCCGCGTAAACCGCCAGGTTGCCGCCCTTGGAATGGCCGCCGACCATCAGGGTGTGCTCGGGGTAAAGCGCCGCGACGGCGGCCAGGTACCTCAGCGCCTCCTCATGGGAGGGGATCTCGGGCTCACAGGCCAGCAGGAAGTCCTCCTTCCAGCCGGCCAGGTCGTCGCTGGTGCCGCGGAAGGCCACGTACAGCTGGCCGGGCTCGTGCTCGATGGTGAGGGCGGAGAACTGCTTGTCCGCGCTGGCGTCCAGGATATCCGCCATGCAGCTCAGCCTCATGCCGCTGAAGCGCGCGGTCTGGCTCATCAGGTGGAACATCCAGGGCCATTCCACGGCGGTGTCCGCGTTGTGGCCCTCCGTTTCCGCCGGCGCGCCGCGCTCGGCAAAATACCGCTCCGCCGCCTCGGCCAGGGAAACACTGCCCTCCCCGGGCGCGGGCACGATGCCTTTCAGGTCAATATAACTCAGCAGCGAGAGCAGCAGGTTGTCCACCTCGTTGAAGGGCCGCTCCGCCAGGCTCAGGTCGCCCCGCCACCGCAGGTAGTCGTATACGTTATTCATCAGGATCCCCTCTTTCGCGGCCGAGGAAATGCCTCGGCGCCACGATATGATAACGGATGGAGCCGGAAAAAGCAACCGGGCGGAACGGTTAAATGTGTAAAAGATACGGGTGGCAGCCTTATAAGCGGCTTTCCTTCCAGTTTATTCTGTGATATACTTGACTTGTATGAACTGCGGGACACAAACTGTTTGAAATGCAGGAGAATGGCATGAGGATCACGGAGCTGTTTCATAAGAAGGTGACTGAGCCACTCACATACGACCACATGCGCCTGGTGCCGGCGGTTCGCTGCAGTATCTGCACGGGCGAAGAGGTGGCGGGATTCTGTGACCGGCACACTGGACGTTTTGAGGAAATCACTCTCATCAAGACCGACGCGGACCTGGATGCTTTCCGGCAGAAATACGGCATACAGGGCGAGATCAGGCGGTTTTACTGACGGTTCGTCTGGAAACTGATCGTGGAGTTCTTTGAGCGTCAATTGCGGAAAGGAGCATAAATGAGCCTGACACAGAAACAGAAGGACGACCTGATGGCCGTCATCGCGTGCACCGGCGGGCACCGCGAGGTCGCGCTGAAGCAGCGTGTCATCCCGGACAGCTATAAAGCCTATCAGGAGCAGTGCGTCCGCACCGAGCATACCCTCAGCTTTCCGGGGCTGGCGCCCCTGCGCGTGATCGTGACGATGCCCAAAAAGCGCGGCGACCACATGCCGCTGCACGTCAACTATCACGGCGGCGGATTTATCTTCCCGCAGAACGAGGACGATGATATGTACTGCGCCCACCTGGCTGCCGCCTGCGGCTGTGTGGTGGTGGACGTGGATTACGCGGTCTGCCCGGATGCCGTCTATCCCATGGCGGTGGACCAGAGCTGGGAAGCCGCCAAGTGGGCCTATGCCCACTGCGGTGAGTGGGGCTGCGACGAGAACCGCTTTTCCATCGGCGGCTCCAGCGCCGGCGGAAACCTGGCTTTCACCGTGGCGCTGCGCAACCAGCGCGAAAAGGCCCTGAAGATCTGCCTGCTGGTGCAGGAATACGCCGCCAACGACCTGTACCAGGCCGTCGAGGACCCTGCGCAGGAGCGCAGCGCGGCCTTCTCGCACCTGTATTCGGACGGGGATCTCGCCAAGCTGAAAACCCCCATGCTCTCGCCGGTCTACGCGTCCGATGAGCAGCTGGCCGACATGCCCGAGACCCTGTTTGTCGCGCCGAAGCTGTGCCCCTTCTACGAGATCAACAACCGCCTGGGCATGCGCATGGCGGACCAGGGCGTGAAGGTGACCTTCCACGCCTATCCGAAGGGCACCCACGGCTTTACCATCCGCATGGCCGGCGAGGACTGGCTGGCCTCCCAGCAGGACGTGATCGACGCGATCCGCGCCGCGGCACTGTAAGCAAACAGGATGACGGGGCTGTGCACGATGTGCGGCAGTCCCGCTTTTTTTGCTTTGTGCTTCGGGTTCTTCTATGGTATACTGGGCTGAAACTGATGTCAGGAGGGAAAACTTATGCCTATCGGAGTCATCTGCAATACGATCGCGATCGCCCTGGGCGGCGTGGCCGGAGCGGTCTTCGGCAGCCGCCTGTCCGCGGAATTCAAGGAAAAACTGAACCTGGTGTTCGGTATCTGCGCCCTGGGCATCGGCATCAGCTCCACCGTGCTGATGGCCAACCTGCCGGCGGTCATCCTGTCGCTGATCCTGGGCACGATCCTCGGCACCGTTCTGCGCCTGGGCGACCGCATCTCGAAGGGCGGCGAGAGGATGGCGGCCCTCTTCCCCCGGAAGGAGGGAAACCAGGATACCGCGCTGCTGGTCACCGGCATCGTGCTCTTCTGCGCCAGCGGCACGGGCGTTTTCGGCTCTATCGTGTCCGGCATGAACGGGGATCACAGCATCCTGCTGGCCAAATCGATCCTGGACCTGTTCACGGCCATGATCTTCGCCTGCTCGCTCGGCATGGTCGTTTCCGTCATCGCCGTTCCGCAGTTCGTGATCTTCCTCCTCCTGTTCCTGCTGGCGAAGGTCATCTATCCGCTGACCACGCCGTCCATGATCAACGATTTCAAGGCCGTGGGCGGGCTGATCCTGCTGGCTACGGGCCTGCGCATCGCGAAGATCAGGGATTTTCCCATCGCGGATATGATCCCCGCCATGCTCCTGGTCTGGCCGATCAGCTGGATGTGGACGGCGTGGATCGCGCCGTTATTGTAATATCCTCCACATCTCCCCGGTCCACCAGCGCTTTATGGAAACGCAGGCTGCTGTCCAGGTGCTTCTGGTTTTCCTCCTGCCGCATCCAGGTCTCGTGATCGGTCAGCGGATAGGCGGGATACATCGAAACACGGATCTTGCGCGGCAGCAGAGCGCGGGCCAGCGCGATGCTGCGCTTCATGTGGGTCACAGAGGTGACGATGATCACGCTGTCCGGAATGCGCTGGAAGGTCCGGTACATCTGCAGCGCGCCGTAGATCATGTTTTCCTCGGTCGTGCGGGCCTCGTCCTCGGGGACGATCGCGGAGGGCGGCACGCCTTCGGTCAAAAGCACGCGCTGCATGATCTGGGCTTCGGTCAGGTGCCTGCCCTCGTATTCCCACAGCGGGCCGCCGGTGGGGATGATCAGGCCCGCGCGGCCCGCGTGGTACAGCTTCGCCGCAGCTAAAGCGCGCTCCACGGCGCGCTCCGGCAGGCTGCCCAGCAGCAGCGCCACCTCGGCGCTCTCGCCCTCGTCCCGGACGCCTCCGCAGCAGATTTCCCATTTTTCCTCCCACGACAGGCTGAGCAGCCGCTCCAGCGGGATTTCGGATAGCTTGGCCATGATCTCCATCCTCCTGTAATGTATTCGTAAAAAAGATATATTGCCTTTCTGTCCGGACCGGCGTACAATCAACCTATCGGTCGTTGTCTTCCGTGATCAGACAAAGGAGCGTTGGATATGAAAAAAAGAAAGGTGGCGGTCCTCGGCGCGGGCTTTATCGGCCCGCTCCATATGGACGCGCTCATGCGGGTGCCGCAGGCAGAGCTGGCCCTGGTCTGCGGGCTGGAGGCAGACCGGCTGGCGGCGCTGGGGGAGAGGTACGGCGTGCGGACCTGCCGGGACTGGCGCCGGGCGGTCGGCGATCCGGAGATCGAGGTCATCCACAACTGCCTGCCTGTGGGGCTGCACGACGAGGTGAACCGCGCGGCGCTGCTGGCTGGAAAGAAGGTGTACTGCGAGAAGCCGCTCTCCCTGACGTCCGCCGGCGCGCGGGAGATCGCGCTGCTGGCGGAGGAAAAGGGCATTCCCGTGGGACTCAACCACCAGTACCGCATGAACGCCGCCGTGCGGGAGATGCGCGCGCAGGTGGCGCGGGGGCTGCCGGGGCGCATCCTGGCCGTCACCGGGTGCTATCTGCAGGAGTCCGCCTCCCGGGAGGACGACTGGTCCAGCCGTATGGAGAACACCGGGATCGCGCGCGCCATCAGCGATATCGGCACGCACTGGGCGGACACGGCGGTCTGCGTACTCGGCCAGCCTATCGCGGAGGTCATGGCGGACCTGCGCGTGCACTACCCGGTCCGCCGGGACGTATCGGGCGGGCTCCACGCCATGGATACGGAGGACACGGGCTTCATCCTGGTCCGGTTCGCGGACGGCACGCCCGGCCAGGTGACGGTCAGCAAGGCCGTCAACGGGCACAAGAACGACCTGCGCGTGGCGGTCTGGGGCTCGGAATACAGCCTGGAATGGCAGCAGGAGCAGCCGGACCGGCTGCTGGTCGGGCACAAGGGCAGCGCGGGCGTGGAGACACGCTATATGTCTCCGCTGGACTGCCAGCCGGAGACCGGGCCCTTTATCACCGCGCCGATGGGGCACGTGATGGGCTGGCCGGACGCCCTGCGAAACGCGATCCAGGCGTACTACGACGCGCTGGACGGCAAGGGGAACGGCGGCTACGCGACCTTCCGGGACGGGTTTGACCGCATGGCCTTCGTGGAGGCCTGCGTGCGGTCCTCTGAAGAGCGGCGCTGGGTGGAGGTGGAAAAGCTGTGAACGTATTCGTGTGGTACGAGAACCGGCCCCTGCCGGAGGCGGTGGAGGCCGAGCGCCGGCTGTATCCCAGGGGCATCCACGGCGCGCTGGCGGAGCTGTACGGCGCGGAGCCGGACATGGCCGTGCGCACCGGCGTCATGCAGGACCCGGACCAGGGCTTGGCGGACGCCGACCTCGAGTGGGCGGACGTGCTGGTGTATTTCGGGCATAAGCACTGGCGCGAGGTCGCGGACGACCGGGTGGACGCGCTGCAGAGGCGCGTGCTGTCCGGCATGGGACTGGTGCTGCTGCACTCCTCCCACGCCAGCAAAATCTTTGCCCGCCTGATGGGGACGCGCACCCAATGCCTGCGCTGGCGCGAGAACGACGAATGGCAGCGCGTCTGGACGGTGATGCCGGGGCATCCCATTGCGTGGGGGCTGGACAGGGAATACTTTGTGATCCCGCAGGACGAGACCTATGGCGAGTATTTTGAGATCCCCCAGCCGGACGAGCTGGTGTTCCTGACCACCGCCCAGGGCGGCGAGGTGCTGCGCAGCGGCTGCTGCTGGTACCGGGGCCAGGGCAGGGTCTTCTATTTCTCCTCCGGGCACGAGACCTACCCGGTCTATTACCAGCCGGAGGTGCGGCGCGTGCTGCTGAACGCGGCGCGCTGGGCGGCCGCGGGCAGCAGGCCGGGCTGGCCGGACTGGGCCAGGAATCCCGGACCCGTCAATCCGGCTCCGTAAGGCTTTCTTCTTCGGTGCCTGTTCAGTTGTGGACTGAACAGGCACCGCATGGGGGTCTTGCGACCCCCCTACGGAACCCCCCGGCACCCTTGCCTGTCGGACCTGCGGTCCTCCCGGGCGGCAAGGGTGCAAGGAAAGATTCCGCTGACGCGGAATCATCCTCGCGGCGTACATGCCGCCGCTACGGATTTGAATCAAGGGTGTTCCCCCTTGATAATCCCCTTGCCATGTCCTTTCCGGCACTCCCATCCCATCGCCCTACGGGTGGCTACGCCATCCGCCGAATGAATCGGCGGACTCCGGGATTCCATGCCGGAAAGGACCGAAACTTGTTTCGCTTTACTACACGACTGGATAGTTACCTTCCTCGTAGGAGAGGGGCAGGGCGATAATGACCGCGGTGCCGTGCCCCTCTTCGCTCTCGATCGACAGGGAAGCCCGGTCGCCGTAGATCAGCCGCAGGCGATCCCGCACATTGCGCAGGCCTACGCCTGCGCTCTTTTTTTCCTCGTGCTCGGCGATGGGGTCGCTGCCGGACAGGATGCGGGTGATCAGCTCGCGGCTCATGCCGGCGCCGTTGTCCTGTACGCGGATGGCGAGGCGGCCGGGCTCCGGGACTTCCGCGGTGATGGACACGATCGCCCGCTCTGAGCGGATGCCGTGCACCAGCGCGTTCTCCAGCACGGGCTGGAGGATCATGGTGGGGATCATGGCCTGCGCGGCGTCCGTGGCGCAGGTGAAGGGCGTTTCCAGCGCGTTGCCGTAGATGTGGCGGAAGATGTAGGCGTATTCCTGCAGGCTGTCGAATTCGCGCCGCACGGTGATGAAGCGCTTTTCCATGTTCCGGGTGTTCTGCCGGAAGAAGGAGGAGATGTGGCTCACGACCTCGCTGATCTCCGGATTGCCGTCCAGCTTGGCCATGGCGTTGACCACTTCGAGGGCGTTATAGATGAAGTGCGGGTTGATCTGCGACTGCAGCGAGCGGTATTTGTACTCCAGCGCGTCGTAGGCCGCGCGGTTCTTCTGCTTTTCCTCCTGGACCAGGCGCTCCATGAGGCGCTGGTTGCTCTCCACCATCGTGTTGAAGTGCGCGGCCAGACGGCCGATCTCGTCCTGGCTGACCACCGGCGCGCGGACGGTCATGTCTCCGGCGGCAGCCTCGTCCACCGTCTGCGAAAGCGTGCCGATCTGGCGTGTCATGCTGTGGGTGGCGAGAAAGATGGCGGCCGCGCCGATCAGGATGCCGCCCAGCGCCACCAGGAGGCCTGTGCGCAACACGCTGCCGTACAGGGGGCTGAGCACGCTGTCCGGCAGAAGCGCCACGGCGGTCCAGCCGCCGCGCCGCTTCTGCGATACGAGCGTGTGCGAAACGGCTTCTCCGGATACGGCGCTCAGGGCGGCGGCCTCCGTATCCGGGCCCGCGCTGCCTGTCAGGCAGATCAGCGCCCCGTCCCTGAAGAAGGCGACCGCGCATTCCCGCATATTCGGCGCCTCTCCCAGGCTGATGACGCTGGGATGGCTGATATGGGCCAGCACCTTGCCCATGAAGCGGAAGGGCTGGAGATGGTAGATATCCCTGAGCAGGTAAACGCCGCCGCTTTCGGAGCGCAGCCACACGGGAAGTCCGTAGGTCTTGACCCCGTAGCGTTCCATCAGTCCCGCCTCCTCGGCCAGCAGACCGGGGCTGGCGAATGGGCTGGAAAAGGACGTCCCGTCCGGGATACGGACGTAGACGCTGTCATAGCCGGTGCTGGCGGTGATCATGCGGCTCAGGGACCCGGACAGGGCGCGGCTATACTCCAGGGTCAGCGTGGTCTGGCCCTCCTCCAGGCGGTACAGCTGTTCGGGCACCTCGGTCACGTTCAGCTGGTTCAGCAGCCGGCTGGATATGGCGGAGGTCTCGGTGTCGAAGTTCATCAGCGCCTGCTCGGTGATCAGGTCCAGCTGGACGTCCAGGTTTTCCGCCAGGTAGCGGTAGCTGCGCAGGGACAGGACCAGGGTGGTGATGCCCACCACGATGACGATGCTGATGCCGAAGGCCAGCAGCAGCTTGAGCCGGAAGCTCAGGTCTCTGAGGCGCTTCACAGCTTCACCTTCCTGTTGCGGTAGTCGCTGGGCGTCATGTTTTCCGTGCGCTTGAAGGCGTTATAGAAGGAGATATAGTTGCTGTAGCCCACCGCCCGGGCGACCTCCTCCACCAGGATGCGCGGGTCGGCCAGCATGGTCCGGGCCACGGCCATTTTGGCCTTCAGCACATGGTCGTGGAAGGTGATGCCGGTCTCCTTGCGGATCAGGGCGGACAGGTAATTCGCGCTGACGTTCATGCGCTCCGCCACGTCGTTCAGGTGCAGGGCTTCGGCGGCGTGCAGGTTGATGTACTGGATCGTATTACGCGTGATCAGCGAATAGCGGTCCTCCTCCGCGCCACTGCGCAGCAGGGCGCACATCTTGAGCAGGCAGGCCTCGGCCTCCTCTGGGCTGGTGACGAACCAGCTTTCGTACATGGCCGCGTCTGTCTGCAGATTGGAGGACGCGCCGAACTTGCGCCTGAGCTCCAGCGAATACATGGCGATCAGCGCCCGCAGCTGGCTGTACTGCTTGCCGCTCAGCTCCACCAGCTCCCGCGCGGCGCTCCGGGCGCTTTCGTCGGTCAGCTCCGCCTTTTCGATCAGCGCGGATACGCGGCGGTTGAACTCCGCGATCCGGGGGCTGGCGTGCTCGCGGTGGTCGCCCTCCTCGAAGAAGACCACACTGTTTTCGTCCCGGGTCAGGGCTGCCTCCCACATGGCCTGGCGGGCCTGCTGATATACCGTGCGGATGGCGTGCAGGGAGGTGTTGCGCCGGCTGACGCCGATCTCCACCGGCTCGGCCATGCCGGCGGATATGGCCTCCGCCAGCTCCAGGGACTCGCGCCGCCAGCCGTCGTCGTTCGTCTTCCGCATGATGAAGGCGACCATCGTGTCGTACAGAAGGAAGGTGACGGCGCTGACCCTGCGCGAGGCGATCAGCTGGTCCAGGTGGTTGAGGGCGCTCTGGCTGATCCCGTCGTTTCCGCTCAGGCGGATGGTCATGATGTAGTATTCCGCGAAATGCAGGCCGAGCGCGTCGAACGCCGCGCGGACGCCCTGGCCGCGCTGGGAGGGATTGGTGAGCAGGGACACCAGCTGCGCGCGCCGGTGCGCGGCGTCGGCCTCCTCCAGGCTCCGCCGGGCCTCCTGGCGGCGGCGGATCTCGTCCGCGGCGCGGCGCACGGAGGCGACGACCTCCTCGTTGCGGATGGGCTTCAGCAGGTAATCGAATACCGCCAGCTTGATGGCGCGGCTGGCGTACTGGAAATGGTCGTAGCCGGTGATGATGATCACCTTGCAGTCCGGGATCCGCTCGCGGAGGGTCTCCAGCATGTCCAGGCCGCTGCACTGGGGCATGCGGATGTCCGTCAGCAGGATATCCGGCATCCTGTCCAGGATCAGCCGCTGTCCCGTTTCCCCGTCGCCCGCCGTTCCGACGAGCTCGCAGTCCAGCGCGTCCCAGTCGATGGTTTCAGCCAGGGACCGGACCGTCAGCGGATTGTCTTCCACAATAACAACCTTCAAAGGCATGTCCATTCACTCCGTCTATTCATTCTTGAACGATCCTATTATAACAAAAAAGCAGACTGTTGACAATCTGCTGATGAAAAACTTTGTGGAAAGAGAAAATAAAAGTATGAGAGGAGTGAAACCTTGGATAAGTGATGAATGAGGAGTGATGAGTGAGGAGTGGCGGAGGAAACGCCTGACGGCGTTTCATAGTCCCTCATCCGTCACGCCAAGTGACGCAAAGATCAAACAATCTCTGAGGCGAAGCCGAGGAGATTGCACCTGAACTCCTCACTCCTCACTCCTACTTCCTCACTCCCTCACTCCCTTATCATCCTTTCACCGCTCCCGACATGATCCCCGACACGATGAACCGCTGGGTGCACAGGTACAGGACCAGCACGGGCAGCATGGCCAGCATGAAGAAGGCGAAGGCCAGGTTCAGCTCGCTCATGTTTTCGCCGAAGTAGATGATCTGTGCCAGGGGCAGGGTGCGGCTGCTGTCATCGCGCAGCAGTACCACAGCGGTGGAATAGTCGTTCCACACGTACAGCGTGTTCAGCACGCCCTGGGTCACGTTGATGGGCATCATCAGCGGGAACACGATGCGCCAGAAGGTGCCGAACTTGCCGCAGCCGTCGATGGCGGCGGCCTGCTCCAGCTCCCGCGGGATACCCTTCACGAAGCCGGTGATGGCCAGCACGCTGATGGACACCTGCAGACCCGAGCGGGCGAGGATGAAGCCCAGGTTGGTGCTGACCAGCCCGAGGTTGTAAATGTTCATGTACAGCGGCAGCATGATGCACTGGAAGGGCACCAGCACGCCGCTGATGAAGATCGAATACATGACCTTGTAAAAGGGGCCGCTGTTGCGCGCCAGCACATAGGAGGCCATGGAGGTGGCGAAGAGCAGGATCACCACCGTAGGGATGGTGGTCAGCAGGCTGTTCTTGAAGCCGATGCCCACGTACTTGTTCTCGTTGATCACGCGCCGGTAATTGTCCAGCGTGGGGTTCTGCGGCCAGGCCAGGCGGTTCAGGCTGATGTCCGAATGCGTCTTGATGGAGTAGAGGAAGCTGATGTAGAAGGGGATCAGCACGATGATCACGATGATGGCCAGGGCGGCGATGCGGAGGATGTTCAGGTTCCGCGCCTTCCGGGCGGAGGCGCTCATGGGCCGCTTGGCCGCGGCTGCTTTGACGGTCATAGCTCTACCTCCCTCCGGCGCAGGATCACGGTGATGACGTTGGTCAGCACCACCAGCACCAGAGTCAGGATGATGGCGGCCGCCTGACCGATGCCGGCGCGGGAATTGCCGAAAATGTATTCGTACACGAAGACGGCGGTGGTCTTGGCCGCCTTCATGGTGATGACCATCTGAGAGTAATCGAAGCAGCGCAGGCCCCAGGCCAGGATCAGAGTCACGTTGGAGGTGATGGCGGGCATCAGCATAGGCACGGTGATGCGGAAAAACTTGGTCCACCAGCTGGCGCCCTCCACGCTCGCCGCTTCGTAGTATTCCAGGGGGATGGACTGCAGGCCGGCGATATAGATGAGCATGCAGTATCCCATATCGCGCCATATGGCGATCACCGCCAGTCCGGGGATCACCTGGGAGGTCAGTCCCAGCGGGCTCGGCTGGCCCGTGATGGGCATCAGCACGTCGGTATACACATAGCTCCATACCTTGGTGGAGGCGACCAGCGATACCGTGAAGGGCATGAACAGCAGAGTGCGCACCAGGTTGTTGAGCCTGCTCCCGCGCCAGATCATCAGCGCGAGCATCAGCCCCATCAGATTCGCGCCGAGGATGTAGATCAGCGTGAAATGCGCGGTGTGCAGGAAGGTGTCCTGGAAGGTACGGTTGGTGATCAGCTTGGCGTAATTGCTGAAGCCCACATAGTTCCAGGCCTTGGCGAAGATCGCCTTTTTATCCGTAAAGGAGATGGGGATACTCTGCAGAAACGGGATCAGCTCCACGAACGCGAACAGAGCGAAGGCCGGCAGCATGAACAGCAGGTTGCCGCCGTGCTCACGCAAAAAGTAGGTCGTCAGCCGCCTCTTGCGGCCCGTGTTGATGACTGTCATGGCCTTCATCTCCGTTCAGCTCATTCTTTGGAAAGGAAGCGGGCCGCCCGCGGTAAGGCAGGCGACCCGCTGAAAATGCTCGTCAGTCAGTCAATGCGTTTCATCAGTTCAGGGCGCGGACGTCCGCGAACGCGGCATCCAGGTTCGCCAGGGCCTGCTCGACCGTCATGCCGCCGCCGGTGATGCAACTCTCCACGAAGGAGGTCAGCTCGGTGCGCAGCGCGGTGGTGTAGGCGGAGGTCAGGGGCTTGGTGAAGTTGCCGTAGTGGGCGATGTCGCCGGACTTCTTGATTTCAGCCAGGGTGCGGACCATCGGCAGCAGCTTGTCGGAAACCACGCCGGTGTTCAGCGGCATCTGGGAGATCTCGGACCAGGCGACGCCCTGGCTGAGCCAGTACTCCATGAAGTCGAGGGCGACGTCCGCGTGCTCCGCCTGCTGGTTCACCATGAAGCTCTGGTCGACCTGCACGTTCAGCTTGGCGCTGCCTTCGTCGTCGATGGGCACGAGGAAGTAGCCGATCTCGAACTGCGGGTTCTTATTCAGCATGGAGCCGATGTTCCAGGAGCCGTCATAGCGCATGGCGGCGCCGCCGGAGCAGAAGACCTCCAGGGCCATGTCCTGGGTGTTGGACATCGCGTCAGCACGGGCGTTCTTGAGACGCAGGGCGATGTTGTTCAGCGCTTCCGCGGCATAGGGCAGGTCGACCCACTTCGCGTCGCCGTTCATCAGGCGCTCGAAGATGTCAGTGTCGCCGGCCGCGATGGCGCGGGTCCAGAAGGTGTTGCGCCACTCGATGTCGCCGTACACGGCGTCATTGAAGGAATGGACATAGGGGTCGATGCCCAGGGAGACCAGCTTGTCCTGCAGCTCGTTGAGCTCGGTCAGGGTCTTCGGCACTTCCAGGCCGTTGTCCGCGAAGATCTTGGTGTTGTAGAACACGCCCCAGGTCTTGAAGTCGATGGGGAAGCCGTAGATCCTGCCGTTGGCGGATACGTCGCCCAGGTCGCCGGCGGGCAGGTTCATGTCCTTGATCATCTGGTTATCGGTCAGGTCCATGATGTAGCCTTCCTCCACCAGGTCCGGATACAGGCCCGGGTTTCCCATGATCACGTTCGGCTGCTCGCCGGAGGACAGGGCGGTGGAGAGCTGCGGGAAGTAGTCGGTGCCCTGGTTGTAGTAGACGTTGGTGAACTTGACATTGGGATGCAGCGCCGTGTAGGCGTCCTCGATCGCGCTCAGACCGGCCTGCTTGGCGTCCTGCGCCATGTAGTGGAAGACCTTGATATTGATCTCGTCCTCCGCGAACGCGAGACTGCTCAGGGACAGCAGCATCGCGGCCGCCAGCAACAGTGACAACAGCTTCTTCATAGGGGTACCTCCTTGTTGAATGTTCATATTGCGGGAGCGCATCATGCACCGCCCCCTTTGATGACATTAGTATAAACAAGTCAATCCCCGGAGTAAATATATTGAAATTTAGAATTTATGGCAATTATTATCCCATAACGAGTGAATTTACCGGTGGTCGGTCCGGTACTGCCCGGCGGTCACGCCCTCTACCACCTTGAACTTGCGCAGGAAGTTCGGCGCGTCCTGATAGCCGATGGCGGTCACGCATTCCGTGATGGGCAGGTCCGTTTCCACCAGCAGGCGCTTGAACTCGTTCATGCGCAGATAGGAGACGTACTGCACGAAGTTGAGGCCGACGCTCTCGCGGACGATGGCGGAGACCTGGGATTTCCGGATGTCCACCGCCTCCGCGACGGACTGGACGGACAGGTCGAAATCCTTGTAGTGGCTCAGGATATAGGACATCAGCTGTTCCTTGGATTCGCTGTCGTGCAGGGCGTGGCGGTCGCCGATCTCGCGGCAGAGGCCGTCCGTGAACGTGATCAGATTCTGCTCGAACTCCTGCTTGGAGCTGAAGCTGACCAGCGGGCGGGTCTGGTCCGGCGAGAGGGCCACGTTCTCCTCCTCGGCGGTTTTGAGCAGGATGGAAGACAGGTTGACCGCGTAGAAGCGGTAATACAGCATGGATTCGGTCACGCCGCTGATGGAGGCGAGGATCTCCCTGAGCGCCCGGACGGCCTCGGCGTTTTCTCCGCGCCGGACGGCGTTGACCAGCAGGGAGCAGGGCATGCTCGGCAGCGGATGCAGGGAATCCACCCCGGACGCGTCGATCTGCCCGGCGGCGTAGGGAAAGACATGCTCCCTGCTTTCCGCCGGAGCCAGCTGCACCGCGGCGCTCGCTTCGTTGTAGGAGTCGGCCATGCGCAGCGGGTCGGCGTAGGCGCCGCCCACGCCGATGCGGAAGAAGGCGGCGGTCTGGCGGGTCAGGCTGTCGCTCAGCTGCCTCGCGGCGCTGAGGGCTGCGGCATCCTTCCCGGCGTCGTCGCTGCTGAAATTGAGGATCAGGCACAGGGTGTTCTCGTCCGGGATCTCGCCGGACATGACGGTCATGCCCGGCAGGACGGCGTTCCGCAGCAGGCCGCCGATGTCCTCCAGGCTGTCGCTGCCGTCGTCTCCGGAGACCATCAGGCACATGGCCGCGTAGTGATTCCCGCTCAGGTTCACGCCCGCGTACCTGGTCAGGGCGCGGAACACCTCCGGGCTCGTGATCTGGCCGTAGGCCATGCGCAGCGCCAGGTGCTCGATGACCAGCGGCGTTAGCTCGGTCAGCTGGATGTTCAGCTGCTCCGCTTCCTCGACCGTCCGGTGGTAATAGCTGCGAATCAGGCTCAGCTCGTCGCTGCGGATATCCGCGATCTCCCGGCCCGTGATATCGGCGGTCAGGCGCTGGATCGGCCGGTAATTCGCCCGCGTAAGCCACAGGAACAGCACGGAAAGCATCACGAGCAGCAGGCCGATCAGCAGCAGGATGAGCCGGCTGGAGTCGTACATCTCCCGGTAAAAGACCCTGCTCCGGACGACGAAGACGAAATTGAGCCCTAACCGGGAGCTGGTCACGGACAGGATGACCTGTCCATGGCCGTTCCTCTGGACGCCGACGCCGCGCTGGCGGATCAGCATGGAGTACGGGATCATTTCCCCGGCCTGCTCCGTGTGCCGGAACAGCAGCTCATAGCGTGAGGTATACACATACAGGTCGCCCGGCAGGGAACCGAGGTAGTGGGTGAACTCCTCCGCGAGCATCTCGTCGGACAGCAGGAAGACCAGCTCCCCGCCCGGCAGACTCCCGGAATAGGTGAACGGAACGGCGTAGGCGATGGCCCGGGGATTCCCGGCGTTGTCCAGAATGGGCAGCAGGCGCCTGCTCCGCAGGGAAAGAAGCCGGGAGAACAGCCGCGACATGGTCAGGTCGTACTGGCTGTGGTAGGCGCTTTCAAAGCTGTTATACGGCATCTTGCCTTCGCTGGAATAGATATTGCGGTCCCCGCGCAGATAGAAGTATGTCCTGAGCGAAGGGTTGGAAAAGCTATCCTCGATATTGGCCAGCGTGGCGGGGATGCGGGATTCCAGCAGCTGCGGCTCGTCGGGCCGGTCGGCCAGGCCCAGCGCGTCCGCCTTGTCCGCGTTCGCGGCGGATACGTCCAGCTTATCCAGCAGCGTGCAGATGTTTTCGGACGCGTAGGTGAATTTTTCCAGGCTGGCCGCGTTGATGTAGCGTTCGTTGGTGTTCATATAGATCTGGTACAGCACGGTAATAAAGACCACCACCGTGGCCAGCAACAGCAGGTAGGAAACCAGATAGCGGATGCGCAGGCTGCTTTTCCTGAACACGAAGCGAACCTCCTCAACAGACAGGATGTTTTATGGACGAATGCGCATTTTGTCGGAAGCATTATAGCACAAAACGCGGCGTTGTGCAAAACAATCCGCGAAAATTTGTCAATAAACATAAAAAACACATCAGAAAAAGCCAAATACACATCGAAAAACGGGATAAAAATGAACCAATAACATACTCCGCGGCCAACTACAAATTGAAAACAGATGAGAATGCAGATACAATAACGGCGTAAGGACGGATACCGGTAAAACTGTACAGAGGTCATATTTGTTTGGCGATGCCGCGGCCGGAAATGAAGCCGGAAGGAGACAGAGCATGTTAAGGTACAGACTGAAGCCAGCCCCTGGCGTGAAGCTGCCCAGGGTGCCGCTCGGAAGACGGCTGAAGAGAGACTTCCAGCGCAACCGCTATGTCTATCTGATGCTGATTCCTGTCCTTCTGTTCTTCATCCTGTTTAGGTACGGGCCGATGAAGAATATGATCATCGCCTTTCAGGATTATAAGCCGGCCAAGGGCATCGCGGGCAGCAGATTCGTCGGCTTCAAAAACTTTGAGACCTTCTTCAAATCTCGTGATTTCTTCCGCCTCATCCGCAATACGCTGCTTCTGAGCCTGTATTCCATCGTCTTCCATTTTCCCCTGCCGATCCTGCTGGCGCTGATGATCAACGAGGTCCGCCATTCGGGCTTCAAGCGCGTGGTGCAGACGGTCAGCTATATGCCCCATTTTATTTCCGTCGTGGTCATCAGCGGCCTGCTGCGCAATTTCGTCAGCTCGGACGGCATCATCAACAGCATGATCGGCGCGCTGAACCCGGCCTGGTCGCGCACCAACCTGCTCGCCTATCCGGAGTACTACCGCACGATCCACATCCTGTCCAGCATGTGGCAGGAGGTGGGCTGGGATTCCATCATCTATCTGGCTACCCTGTCCACCATCGACCCGCAGCTGTACGAGGCGGCCTATATCGACGGCGCGAGCAAGCTGCAGCGTATCCTGCACGTGACGCTGCCCGGCCTGGTGCCCGTGATCACGGTGCAGTTCATCATGCGCGTAGGCCGCGTGATGGGCGTCGGCTACGAGAAGATCCTGCTGCTGTACAACCCAGGCATCTACGAGACCAGCGACGTGATCCAGACCTACCTGTACCGCTACACCCTGCTCAACAACAAGTACTCCCTGGGCGCGGCCGTGGGCGTGTTCAACTCGCTGGTCAATATCTTCATCTTGGTCACGGTGAACACGACGTTCAAGCGCTTCACCGAGGACAGCCTGTGGTAAAGGAGGCGCGGCCATGGCGATCGTAGAACGCAAAACGGCGGGGGAACGGACGCTGCACGCGGGCAACATCATCCTCCTGATCATCCTGACG
The DNA here is from genome assembly GCA_902760595.1 of uncultured Eubacteriales bacterium. Lineage (GTDB taxonomy): Bacteria > Bacillota > Clostridia > Christensenellales > Aristaeellaceae > UBA4246. The sequence goes on along the minus strand of CACWHI010000008.1, from coordinate 37,819 downwards.
GTGATTTTCCTTTATCCGATGTGGCACTGCCTGATGGCGTCGTTTTCCGACCCACTCAGCCTGATCGGCTACAAGGGCTTCATCTTTAAGCCGATGGGCTTCTCCCTGCGCGGGTACGAAACGGTGTTCAAGAACCAGAACATCATGATCGGGTACAAGAACACCCTGATCTACGTGGTGGGCGGCACGGCGCTGAGCATGGTGCTGACGGTGCTGGGCGGGTATTGCCTGGCCAGAAGGCAGATGATGTTCAAGCGGGTCATCACGCTGGCCATCGTGCTGACCATGTATGTGGATTTCGGCCTGATCCCCGCGTTCCTGAACGTCCGCGACCTGCACCTGTACGATACGCGCTGGGCCATCATCCTGCCGGTGGCAATCAACACCTACAACCTGATCGTCATGCGCACGGCCTTCTCGGTGCTTCCGCCCTCGCTGGAGGAGTCCGCCATGATCGACGGCGCCAACGATTTCGTGATCCTGGTCCGCATCCAGCTGCCGCTGGTCAAGGCCACCATGGCGGTGGTGCTGCTCTTCTACGCCGTCGGCATGTGGAACAGCTGGTACAGCGCCGCCATTTACCTGCTGGACCGTTCCAAGTTCCCCCTGCAGCTGTTCCTGCGCGAGATCCTGATCGCCAACGCCAACTCCACCATGGCGGAGGCCAACTCGGTGGACGGCATGCAGTTCCTGGATGAGCTGATCAAGTACTGCTCCATCATCGTTTCCACGGTGCCGATCCTGATCGCCTACCCCTTCGTGCAGAAATATTTCGTCACCGGCGTCATGATCGGCTCCGTCAAAGAATAACACCCGATATGAAAGAGGCGGAGCAGCCTCTTATCATAAAAAAGAAAGGAGAAACCACTATGAAAAAGCTCGTTGCCCTTCTTCTCTGCCTGATGATGGTCTGTATGTCATCAGCCCTGGCCGCGGAACATCTGGCCGGCTATTACAACCCGCCCGCCATGAACGAGGGCCAGTACCCGATCCCCGAGCAGGGCGTCAAGCTGACCTACTGGATGCCCATCAACGCCGGCGCGGCGCAGTTTATCGCCAGCTATGACGAGAACCCCTCCTACCAGAAGGCCCAGGCCGACACCGGCGTGGATATCGAGTTCATCCACCCCGCCTCCGGCACGGACAAGGAGTCCTTCGGCCTGCTGACCAACGTGCCCGAGAAAATGCCCGATATGATCCAGATGACCAGGGACGACTGGTACAACGGCGGCCTGGAGGCCATGTATAACGACGGCCTGATCGTGGACCTGACCCCCTACCTGGAGGAATACGCGCCGCAGTACAAGGCCGTGACCGAGTACAATGACCTGGGCTACCGCCAGATGCACCAGGACGGCAAGGTGCTGGGCTTCTGGAAGGTCACCTATGCCGACAAGATGCCCTACAACCGCTTCAACGTGAACCAGACCTGGCTGCAGGAAGCCGGCATGAAGGAGCCGAAGACCATCGCGGAATATGAAGCCTGGTTTGACTGGATCCTCGCCAACAAGCCCGGCGTCACACCCGCCTACATCGGCATGGACTCCGAGCTGAACATGAACCTGACTATGGGCGCCTTCGACTTCATCTACAACTGGTACCTGGATCCCGCCGACGGCCGGACCGTGAAGCACTGGGCCTGCGCCGACGGCTACAAGGACTGGCTGGAGCTGATGAACCGCTGGTACCAGAAGGGCTACCTGAGCTCTGACTTCGCGTCCCTGACGCTGCAGGAGGCCCAGGCGCAGTTTGACGCCGGCAAGATCGCCAGCATCACCGACTCCGTAGACGCTACCTTCAACCGCGCGACCGCCAACGGCGTCTACACCGTGACCAACCTGCCCTACATGCGCAAGGCGGAGGACAGCGTGCTGGGCTCCAACCTGGCCAGCACCCCGGTCGGCGACGGCGGCATGTGGGTCACCGTAGTCACCACCAACTGCAAGAACATCGAAGCCGCCGTCCGCTACCTGAACTACGGCTACACCTATGAAGGCGCGCTCACCTTCACCTTCGGCGTGGAGGGCAAGCACTGGAACTGGGGCGAGGACGGGATCCCGAAGTTCACCGATGAGATCCTGCACAACCCGCTGGGCATGACCATCTCCAACGTCTCCTATGCCCTCAAGTGCCACTTTGCCTCCAAGTACTGCTATCCGGACGATATCGGCCATCCCGGCGTCGCCTCCAACCAGGAAGCGCTGCGCATCCGCACCATGTGGGCGGGCGATAAGAACGAGCAGAACTTCCTGCAGATGCCGCCCGTTACCCTGACCGCCGATGAATCCTCCGAGCAGGCGGATATCATGGCCCAGGTGAACACCTATGCGCAGGAAATGATGTACAAGTTCATCACCGGCGCGGAGCCGCTGGACAACTACGACAACTACCTGAAGGAGCTCGACGGGCTGAATATGAAGCGCGCGCTCGAAATCGAGCAGGATGCCCTGAACCGCTTCTACGCGGACTGATCTGATTCACGGCACATCACTCGGCCGCCCGTCCTCAGTGGGCGGGCGGCCTTTCTCAGGAGGCAGTATGGGCATACAATGGATGCAGGCCATTCCCCACGAAGGCGTGGCTCGCACGGTCCCGGCGCCGGAGGCATTCTCCCTGTCCGTCCGGATGCGGCCCGGCCAGACGGGCTGGGCGGGGCTGTGCTTCGGTCTCGACGGCAAAACGGGCTGGGCCATGCTGGTCAGTCCCGAAAAGCAGGAAGCGCATTTCCTGGAGCTGAAAAATAACGCCGTCTGGCTGGACCGCGGCATGCGCAGGCAGTCCGTCGTACCGGGACGCGAATACGCGCTGCGCGGGGAATACGACGGCAGCGTCCTGCGCGTCTATTTCCTGGCGGATCCGCAACAGAAGGACCCCTGGCCGCTGTTCGAGTTCCCGCTCAAGCTGAACGGCCAGGCCGCTCTGTACGCGGGCCGTGGGGGCGCAGAATTCAGCGAACTATGCGTATCCCCGCTGGAAAAGCCCTTTTATACCGGAGAGACCTTCACCAACCCCGTGATGGTTGGCGCCGACCCCGATATCCTGCTGCACGAAGGCAGGTATTACCTGTACAACCGCGTCCCCAACGACCCGAGTTCGTCGGAGGACGCCTACCTGTACAACGGCTCGGAGCACGCGAAGCTCGACCGCGCCGGAGACAGCCGGGCCATATTCCGCGTCACCTCGAGCACCGACCTGGTGCACTGGTCGCCCTATAAGACGGTGTTCTCCCGGGACAGCGTGCTGGAGGGCGCCTTCTGCATGAGCCCGAACGTGACGGAAAAGGACGGATGGTTCTATCTCTTCTTCGCGGGCGGACGCTTCAGGGGCGAGGAGAACTTCCACATCTACTGCGCGTCTTCGCGCTCTCCGGAGGGACCCTTCACGCTGAAATCCACCGCGCCCCTGCATACCGATATCGAAGAAATCGGCGGCATGCCCTTCCGGGACGACGACGGCGAGACCTATCTTTCCCTGGTGCGGTTCGACCGCGGCAACCATATCTGGCTGCAGAAGGTGCATCTTAGCGACGGCGTCGCGGCCGCTGACGAGGCGCCGGCCCGGCTGATCCTGCGGCCGGAAGCGGATTACGAGGTGGATGAGTACGGCCGGATCGTGGAAGGCGCGGTATTCATCCGGCACAAGGGACTGTACTACATGATCTATGCCGACGGGCATTACCTGGGCCATTACGGGGAATCCTGCGCCGTGGCCGAAAACATCTGGGGGCCTTACGTCCGTCAGAAGAACAACCCCATCCTGCACCATCACTTCATGGCCGACGGCACTGGGGACGGCATCGTGATCTACAACCGCGACCGGTCCGAAATGTACCTCGGCTACCACCGCCACGTCAGCCCCACGGACGTCGAGCCCCGGATGACCTGCATCGACCGCATGCGCTTCGTCCCCGATCCCGACGGCGGGCCGGACCTGCTGACCGTGTATGGCCCGACGGTCACGCCGCAGCCGATTCCATTTTCCAAATCATAAACGGAGGAATGCCATCATGAGCGCTATCACCTTTGACAAACAGCCCAATCAGACCCTGATCCTGCTGGATGGCGTTCCGGCCATCCGGGTCGAGACGCCGGCGGGGGCCGAGGATACCTTTGAGCCCATCGAAGGCGGTGCTTACCGCTGGACGCGCAGGACCGCGCAGCCGACAGACAAAATGAAGCTGACGCTGCATGTGCTGCACATGCCCCGCTGGTTCCTGGTGCCCTCGGTCAACTACAACGGCAACGGCTGGGGCTCCGGCGCCCAGTACAGCGGCTATGGCATCAACGGGGAGCCCTGGATCTACGCCTGGCACCGCGTGGCGATCCCCGCCTGCACCTATACGGAGTCGGACCGCTTCGCCCTGTCGCTCTTCGGCGATGAAAAGGGCGGCATGAGCGGATCGCTCCATGAGGAAGGCGAGGAAACGGTACAGGAGCTGATCTGGCCCGAGACCGAGACCCCCAAGGTGCTGTACAAGCGCTGCTGGCAGCCGCCGTACTACGGTACCATGGCGCCGCAGAGTGAGTTCAGCGGCATCATCCTGCTGCAGCCGGCGGGCAAGCCCCGGGAGCGGATGCACGACCTGCTGGACTTCGCGTGGAAGTTCTTCTACCGTGAGGTGAAGATGATCTATACGCCCGAACGGGTGCGCCAGCTGGATACGCTGTATATCCGCCAGCTGTTCTCCACGACCTATGAGGGCCTCTCCGGCTTCTCGTCCGGCTTCAACTGGAAGGACAGCGAATCCGCGTTCGTCAAGCGCACCACCCAGTTTGAGATCGGCTGGGTCGGGCAGAACGCCTCCTCCGCCTGCCGGCTGCTGAAGGCGTATATCGATACCGGCGACGAGGACCTGCGGGACAAGGGCCTGGCCGTGCTGGACACCTGGGATCAGTACGCCTTTCTGCCTAACGGGCTGATGCTGGTGCAGCTGATGGCCAAGATGGATCATCTGGATTCCGTCGTCAACGGCGATATCCCCGTCGCGCTGGATTCCTGCAACCTGGGCACGGCGGCGACCTACTTCTTCGAGGCGGCAAAGCTGTGCAAACAGGCGGGCATTGAGCGGCCCTCCTATCTCAAGCGCGCCCTGGGCTTGGTCGATTTCTTCATCAAGGTGCAGACCGCCGAGGGCGAGTTCGCGAAGTCCTATTTCCTCGACGGATCCGTCGATTCTCCCCACGGCAGTGTGGGCGCGTTCATGGTGCTGCCGCTGTTTGACGCCTATGAGGTCACCGGCGAAAAGAAATACCTGGACGCCGCGCTGAAGGGCATGGATTTCTACCTCGACGAGTTTGAACGGACCGGCGTCACCACGGCGGGCGCCCTCGATTCCTTCTGCATCGACAAGGAATCCGCCGCGCCGGTGCTGCGCGGGGCGCTGCGCGCCTACGACCTGACCAAAGACCGGAAATACCTGGACGAGGCGGTAGACGTGGGCTATTACCTGGCGACATGGCAATGGCATTACTCCACCGATTTCCCGGCGGATTCCGAGGCGAAGCAGGTGGGCTACGATACCTACGGCAGCACCTCCGTGTCCGCCGCGCACAACGCGCTGGACCACTACGGCCTGTACTGGGTGCCGGAATACATGCGCCTGGCGGAGCTGACCGGCAACGAGATGTGGGCGCAGCGCGCCCGGGCGCTGTGGTACAACGGCACGCAGCTGATCTCGGACGGCACCTTCGTCGTCCGCGGCCGCGTGCGGCCCGCCGGCTCGCAGGATGAGTCCGTGCGCCACACCCGCTGGGCGAGGCCGGACCGCCGCTGCTTTGTGCTGAGCCATTGGCTGAGCAACTGGCAGGGCACCTTCCGCGAGGTGGCGCTGGACCGCATGAAGGATTGGACGATCCTGCGCTGAGGATCTCAGCCATCAATCACTCAGGGCTGCTGCGCAAGTACATGAACGCCCTCATCCGAGACGCTTCGCGGCCCACCGTTCCACAGTTCACCATTGTCGCCCCGCGCACCGCCGTGCGCGGGGCTCTGTGGTTCACTGCGACTTCTTCGGCCTTCATCGCCTACTGGGCGCGGTCGCTTCCGTCGTCCCCGAGATCGTGGAAAGGCTTTTGATATACGGCATCCTTAAATCAACGAATCGCTTTGTTAGTACAGCTTATTTTGTATGTGCCAAAGTGAGCGCCTTCCCCCGAGATCGGGGGAAGGCGCTGAGCGGATGCGAAGCGGATGAGGGCTGCTCACTATGATGTGCAACAGCCCCCTGTGTCATTTTTTCAATTGTTTCAGCCGCTTCATGACGTCGCTGCCGCCGCGGCCGAAATAGTCGTGCAGCCGGCGGTATTCGGCGAAGAGGGCGTCGTAGACGGCGGCGTTCCCGGAGTCGGGCCGGTATACCGCACGGACGGGCGCGCTCATGGCCTGGGCGGCCTCGGTGACGTTGGCATAGCCGCCCGCCCGCGGGCCGGCGGCCACCGCGCCGAAGATGGCGCTGCCGAGGGCCGCGCCCTGCTCCGCGTCCGCCACCTGCACCGGCATGTTCAGCACGTCCGCGTAAATCTGCATCGCCATGCCGTTTTTCCGGCTGATGCCGCCGGTGGCGATAAAGCTGTCCACCGGGACGCCGTGCTCACGGTAGTTCTCTATGATCATCCGCGAACCGTAGGCGGTCGCTTCGATCAGCGCGCGGTAGATCTCCTCAGGGCGGGTCCGCAGGGTCATGCCCAGCATGAGGCCGGTCAGGTCAAAATCCACCAGCACGCTGCGGTTGCCGTTCCACCAGTCCAGCGCGAGCAGGCCGCTTTCGCCGGGGCGCAGCTTTTCCGCCAGCCCGGTCAGGTACTGGTGGATGTTCACGCCGCGCTGCCCGGCGGCCTGCCGGTATCCGGCGGGCACGCAGTTCTCGCAGAACCAGGCGAAATGGTCGCCCACGCAGCTCTGCCCGGCCTCGTAGCCCCAAGCCCCGGGCAGCAGGCCGTCCTCCACCATGCCGCAGATGCCCGGGACGTCGGCCTTTTGCTCCGCCAGGCACATATGGCAGCCGGAGGTGCCGATGATATCCAGCATCTGCCCGGGGCGCGTCATGCCTGCCGCCGGCACGCAGACGTGCGCGTCCACATTGCCCACGGCGACCGGCGTGCCTGGCTCCAGGCCCAGCTTCAGGGCCATTTCCGGCCGGAGAACGCCGGCGCGGCTGCCCAGGGGAGAGACCGGGGTGAAGCACTTCTCCGCGATCACGTGCCTGAGCCGCGGATCGAGCGCGGCGTAGAACGCCTCGTCCGGGTATCCGCCGTGCTTGCGGTGAAGATTCTTATAGCCTGCGGCGCAGGCGTTTTTGGTATCGTTTCCGGTCAGCTGCCACACCAGCCAATCCGTGGCCTCGATCCATTCGAACATTGCCCCGTACACGGCGGGGTCCTCCGCGAGGACCTCCCACAGCTTGGGCAGCGACCATTCGCTGGATACGCGGCCGCCGTAATCCTTCAGCCACGGCTCTTTGCGCTCTGCGGCGACGCGGGTGATCTCATCCGCGAAGCGCTGGGCGCTGTGGTGCTTCCACAGCTTGAGGTAGGCGTGGGGATGCCCCGCCCACTGCGGCCGCATGCAGAGGGGGACGCCCTCCCGGTCCACCGGCATCACGGTGCAGGCGGTGACGTCCACGCCGATGCCGATGACGTCCCGCGGCTGGACGCCGGCCTGGGTCACGGCCTCCGGCACGATGCTCGCCATGACGTCCAGGTAGTCCTGGGGGTGCTGCAGGGCCCAGTCCGGCGGCAGCGCGGTGCCGTCCGGCAGGCGGTCGGTCATTACGCCGTGCGGATAGGCCCGCTCGGCGGTGGAGACGATCCTGCCGTCGCGGATGTCCGCCAGCGCGGCGCGGCCGGACAGCGTCCCGAAGTCAAGACCCAGCGCGTATTTTGCCATTTTATCGTCCTCGTATGGTTCAGCTCATGCAGTCTTCGATCGCGGCGCAGAACTCCGGCAGCTCCCGCTTCAGGCGGACGAACCGGCCGTCCTTCGTCAGAAATACGTGCTCCGAGCGGGCGGCGCACACGGTCTCGCCCGTCTCGTTGCGCATGTCGTAGCCGATGGTGAGGATGACGCCGTTGAACGCCTCGACTGAGACGGCGATACTGACGGTATCCCCGAAGGTCGAGGGATGCCTGTACTCGCAGCTGACGGACCTCACCGGGGAATAGACGCCGGCTGCCTCCATTTTCGCGTAGGGGAAGCCCAGCTGGTCCATAAAGTCGATCCTGGCTTCCTCCATCCAGCGGATATAGTTGGCGTGGTGGGTGATGCCCATCATATCCGTCTCATAATATTGGACCCTGTGGATATATGGCTTCATGATCCGATCTCGCTTTCCTTGGGCGCGGGGCCCTTGTATTCGACGCACATCATGGTCAGGTCGTCAAACTGCTCGGCCTGCCGCACGAAGCCGTCGACGGCCTTCTGCACGTTGGCGAGCACCCGCTCGGGCCCGGCGTCCGGCTCATGATTGAGGGCTTCCAGCATCCGCGTAAGGCCGAAGAGCTCCTTGTCCGCGTTGCTCGCCTCGGGCACGCCGTCGGTGTATACGAACAGGCGGTCGCGGGGGGAGAGCCGCAGGGTGTACTCGTCGATCGTGATATTCGGCAGGCCGCCGATGACGAAGCTGTGCTCGTCCTTCATCAGCTGGTAGGGCTGTCCGTGCTTTTGCAGGACGGGATACTCGTGGCCCGCGTTGGCGGCGGTCAGCTGGCCGGTGGAGATCTCCAGGATGCCCAGCCAGACGCTGATGAACATACGCTGCGGGTTGTGCGCGCAGATCTGCGCGTTCACGGATTCCAGCGCCTTCGCGGGGCTCCTTTCCTGCTTGGCGGCCGCCTGGATCAGGATCATGGACACCATCATGAACAGCGCGGCGGGCACGCCCTTGCCGGAGACGTCGGCGATCGACAGCGCCAGGTGGTCGTCGTCGATCATGAAGAAATCGTAGAAGTCGCCGCTGACCTCGCGCGCCGGGTCCATGGTGGCGTAGATCTCGAACTCCTTCCGGCCCGGGAAGGGGGGAAAGGTATTGGGGATCGCGCTGGCCTGGATGCGCGCCGCCAGGCCGAGCTCGGTGTCGATCCGCTCCTTTTCGGCGGTGATGGTTTCGATCCTGAGCAGGTGGTGGTCGATCTCCTTCGCCAGGCTGACCACGTCCTCGGACAGCTGTCCGATCTCGTTGCCGCTGTTCAGCGCGGTCAGGCGGGTGCTGTCCTTGGTCTCCTTGTACAGCTGGATGTCGCGCTGCACTGATTTCAGCGGGCGCAGGACGAAGATATAGATGAGGGCCAGGCAGATCAGGGACAGCCAGGTCTGGATGCTGAGCGCCAGCATGGTGCCGATGACGGTCTGCTCCGACACATCGCCCCAGATGGCCTTCAGGTTAAAGGTCATGCCGATCAGGATGTCGTGGCCGTCGAGGACCTCAAAATAGGAATAATAATCGACGTAGTCGCCCGCGTCCGCCAGCTGCGAGGTCATCTGGCAGGCCTGGCGCATGGCCGCCTGCTGGGCGGGCGTCACGGTCACCGTGGTGCCCAGCGTGTACGCCTGCTCATACTTCGAGCCGCGCTCCGCGCCGGACGCGGCGGCGCTGAACAGGAAAAACTGCCGGTCGTAGGGCTCGTCCGTCAGCAGGCAGAACAGGTAATCGGTCTTATAGGAACGCGCGATGTCGTTGATCCGCGTGATCAGCCAGCTGTAGACGATCTCCGCGTAGAGCTTCTGATCCTCGGGCGGCAGGGCGTCGATGGCGTCGGCAGCGGCGTAATCCACCAGCAGCTCCGGGTGGCGCGCCTGCAGCGTCCGGCATTTCCGCTCGGTCGCGGTGCTTTCGGTCGTAAATTCCACATCATATTCGATATCCAGCTCGGCGCTGTGCGCGTGCCAGTAGTGCAGCAGCCATTCGTAGGCGGGATATTCGCGCACGGAGTTCACCACGTTCGCGGCAATATCCGCGCCGAGGGTCTTCGTCTGCTTCTGCACGTTGCCTTCGGCGTAAAAACGCTGGGTAAAGTAGGTGATGACACCGGTCACCAGACTGCCGATGACAAAAAGTATGGCGACCTGCGCGATGATGCCGATCTGATACTTTTTCTTTGCCATTGCATCCTCTCCTGGTCAGCGGCTATGGCCGCGCGGCGGCGCCGCTTTGTTTGTGCTTACAACCTTTAATACAGATAATAAGTATACCATATGCGCCGCGAATATACCAGACCATTTTTTCCGGACACGGCGATTCAGCCTGAAAACACACCATATTTGCCCTCTTGAATTTCGAACGCGAAAGTGATATAACGTCGTCCGCGAATCAGAAGATCCGCGGAAAGGCAAGGTTATGACCAAGAATTTAACGCAAGGCAAGCCGATGAAACTGGTGCTGGGCTTCGCGGCCCCGCTGCTCTTCGGCGTCCTGTTTCAACAGTTTTACAGTTTTGTGGATACGGCCATCGTGGGCCAGTTCCTGGGCGCTGACAAGCTGGCGGCCGTCGGCGCGACGGGCTCCATCAACTTCCTGATCATCGGGCTGTGCCTGGGCTTCTGCTCGGGCTTCGGCATCCCGATCGCGCAGGCCTTCGGCGCGAACGATACGGAAAGGCTGCACCGCTGCGTGTATCACGCGATCCTGCTGAGCGCGGGCTTCTCCCTCGTGTTCGGGGTCCTCGCCACCGTCTTCTGCCGGCCGATGCTGGCGCTGATGGATACCCCGGCGGAGATCATCGACGCCGCGGCCAGCTATATCTCGATCATCTTCGCGGCGATCCCGTGCTGCGTGCTGTACAACATGGCCAGCGCCATCCTGCGCTCGCTGGGCGACAGCAAGACGCCGGTCGTGTTCCTGGTGGTCGCCTCCCTCGTCAACATCGCGCTGGACCTGTTCCTGATCATCGTCTGGAAGCTGGACGTCGCCGGCGCGGCGATCGCGACCGCGATCAGCCAGCTGGTGTCCGGCGTGGGCTGTGTGATCGTGATGATCCGGCGCTATCCCATCCTGCGCATGAGCCGGGAGGAGCGCACCTTCTCCCCGGCCCTGGCGAAGGATATGCTGCTGGTGGGCCTGCCCATGGGCCTGCAGTATTCCATCACGGCGGTCGGCTCGGTGGTCGTGCAGAGCGCGGTCAACGGCCTCGGGGTGAACGCGGTGGCGGCTGTCAGCGCGGCCAGCAAGATCAGCGCGTTCTTCTGCTGCGTGTTCGACGCCCTGGCCTCCACCATGGCGACCTACGCGGGCCAGAACATCGGCGCGCGGAAGCTGCGCCGGGTGGACGAGGGCCTGCGCGCCGCCTCTGTGATCGGCTGCGTCTACTGTGTGCTCGCCTTTGGCGCGGTGATGCTGTTTGCCCGCCCGCTGCTCAGCATGTTCGTGGACGCGGACGCCAACGCGGCGGTCATGGATATGGGCGTGGAATACCTGTTCTTTAACGCGGCCTTCTATATTCCGCTGCTGTTCGTCAACATCGTGCGCCTGAGCATCCAGGGCATGGGCTTCACCCGCCCGGCCATGTTCGCGGGCCTGTTCGAGATGATCGCCCGTACGGCGGTCGCCCTGATCCTGGTGCCGCGCATGGGCTATACCGGCGCCTGCCTGGCGAACCCGGCGGCCTGGGTGATGGCCGACCTGTTCCTCTTCCCGTGCTACCGCCATGTGACGCGCGCGCTGCGCGGCCGCCTGATGCCGGACGTGCCGGAATACCAGGAGCCCGACGAGCAGGAGCGCCCCCAGGTGGCCTGACAGCCGGGACCCCCACAGCGTAAAAAGGGACTGTTCACTATGATGTGAAACAGCCCCTTTTTGCGTATATCGTATGATTACTGGTCGTTTCTGGCTTCCTGCTCCTTCTGGATCTCCGGGAACGCGGAATACATGGGCTCCAGGTCGGGCTGGGCGCCGGTGATGCAGCGGGCGCTGTAGTTTTTGGTGATCTTGGCCACGAGCCCGCTCAGGCATACCACGCCGATCAGGTTCGGGATGGCCATCAGGCCGTTGAAGGTGTCGCTCAGGTCGATGGCCAGGGAGACGTTGATGGTGGCGCTGACCACGACCATGGAGATGAAGACGATCTTGTAGGCCAGGGTCGATTTGGTGCCGAACAGGTATTCCCAGGCCTTGGTGCCGTAGTAGCTCCAGCCGAGGATGGTGGTGAAGGCGAACAGGCATACGGCGATGGCCAGGAAGACGCCGCCGAAGGTGCCGAAGCTCCGGGTGAAGGCTTCGGTGGCCAGGCCCAGCTTGGTCGCGCCGGAAATGGAAGCGCCGGTCTGCAGATCCACCACGCCGGTGGTCAGGATCACCAGCGCCGTGCAGGTGCAGACGATCATCGTATCCGCGAAGACCTCGAAGATGCCCCACAGCCCCTGGACCACAGGCTCCTTCACGTTGGAGGCGGAGTGTACCATGACCGAGGAGCCGAGGCCGGCCTCGTTGGAGAAGACGCCGCGCTTGAAGCCCCAGGTCATGGCCTGGGCGATGACCGCGCCGCCCACGCCGCCCGCGGCGGATTTGAAGTTGAACGCGCCCGCGAAGATCGCGCCGAAGGCCGCCGGTACCTTGGAGATGTTCATGATGATGATGACCAGCGAGCCGATGACGAAGAACACGGCCATGAAGGGCACGATCCTCTCGTTGGTGGTGGCGATGCGCTTGAGCCCGCCCAGGATGACCAGGGAAAGGAGCACGATCAGCACCAGGCCGGTGACCAGGTTCACCGTGCTGGCCTCAGCGGGGATCAGGGTGTTGATGCTCTCCGTGATGGACGCTACCTGGCCCATGTTGCCGATGCCGAAGGAGGCCAGGATCGCGAAGAGGGAAAACAGCACCGCCAGCACGGGGCCGATCACCTTGCCGTACTTCATTTTGCCGACGCCGTCCTTCAGGTAATACATGGCGCCGCCGCTCCATTCGCCCTTCTGGTTCCGCCGGCGGAAGTAAATGCCCAGCACGTTTTCGGAATAGTTGGTCATCATGCCCACGATGGCGGCGATCCACATCCAGAACACCGCGCCGGGGCCGCCCATGGTGATGGCGTAGGCCACGCCCGCGATATTGCCCGTGCCGATGGTGGCGGACAGCGCCGTGCAGAGCGCCTGGAACTGGGAAATGGAGTGCCTGTCGTGGCTCTTGCGGATGCCCTTTTCCTTGTGGAACAGGCCTCCGATGGTCCTGGACCACATGTGCCCGAAGCGCCGGAACTGGAAAAAGCCTGTCAGCACCGTCATCAGGATGCCGGTGCCGATCAGCAGCACCAGCGCCGGTACGCCCCATACCACGCCGTTGACCTTGTCGTTGATGGCCGCTACGGCCTGCGTGAAGTCGTTCATGATCTGTTCCTCCTGCCATAAAAATAAGATCCCGCCGAAGCGAAATCTCCAGGAGCGCGGATATGAACAGGCATAGCCAAAAGCAGGAAATGCCCGTCTCTGTCCTTTCGCCTGAGAGATTGGCCGGTCAGCCCGGCTTTGCACCTTCGGCACCCGGCGGCAGCCGGGATTCTCCAGAGTGTCATCCACGCACAGTCTGCGTACCTGAGAGTTTTACTCCTTCGGTCACCCGGGCGGGTGTTTCCTGCGCGCTTCCAATGACAGGAGATATTGTATACAGAATGGGAGCGCAAATCAATAGCCCGGCGCCGGCGGGGTTGTTTTTTTGCTGTATACAATGCTCCGGCCGATCGCGGACGATGTGAAAAAACCTTGCTTTTTCAATGATATCAGCTTATAATAGGCGCAGGTGAAGAAACGATCAAAAGCTTGCGGGAGAAACAAATGACGGACAAGAAAAGCTTTCCGGTATATGACACTTCCTGCGTGCATGCGGAAACCAAATGGCGCGATCCGGGCTATGTGATGGCGACGTCTCACTGCCACAGCTGCTACGAGCTTTTTTACGCGGAAACAGGCTCCTGCCGTTTTCTGATCGACGACAGTATATTCGACCTGCGCGCGGGCGATTTCATCTTCGTGCCGCCTATGTCGCTGCATTACACGCGCTACATGTACGGTCAGTGCAAGCGCACGGTGATCCTCTTCAGGTACGAGGAAGTGCCGGCGGAGATCAGGCAGACCATGCCCTCGGGGGAAAAGTTTTTCCATGCCACCCAGCTGTTCCAGGTGCCGCCCGCGCACCGTGAGCGCGTTGGCGCCTGCCTGGAGCAGATGGTCTATGAGGAAAGGATCAACGACAGCCGCTCGGAGCTGATGCGGAAAATCCAGCTGTGGGGGCTGCTGCTGCTCTGCGGCCGGGTGTGCATCTTCCTGAGCGATCCGCCCTCGGATATCCATACCACGGACCAGCAGATCATCAAGGCCGCGCACTATATCAACGCGCATTACATGAACCCCATGACGACGGCGGACGTGGCGCAGGCGGTGGGCTTCAGCCCGAATTACCTGAGCCGCAAATTCCGTTCCGCCGCGGGCATCGGGCTGCATGAATACCTGGTGTTCGTGCGCCTGAACCACGCGGCGCTGGAGCTGGTCTCCACCCGGGATTCCATCACGACCATCGCCCTGCGCTGCGGCTTTTCAGACAGCAATTATTTCAAGGATTCCTTCAAAAAGAAATACGGGATCACGCCCAGGGAATACAGGCGGATCGGCTGAAAAGAAGGCAAAAAAATCCTTCCCCGGTCGTATGGGCGGGGAAGGTGTCAGGTGGATGAGGCCGTTCATATCCTGTCAGTCGCTTTCCTGCGCGTTCGCGCCCCATTCGCTCTCCAGAAATTCGTACCGCTTCGTGATATAGTCCGTCAGGTACTCGATATTGGCCTTGAAGGTCTTGCCGCAGCGGGCAATGTTCTCGCTGCTCTGGCGCATGGGCCAGAGGATGAAATTCATCGCCGCGGTCTTTTCGATGGCGGCGGCGTAGTCGGCAATGGAGCGCACATGTCCGCTCTCGTCCTTTTCCAGGCCCAGCACCGCCCGCAGGGCCGGGGCGTAGCGCTCCTGCCACATGCGGCGGACGGCCTCATAATACTCGGGCTTTTCGTACAGGTGCGGCCACCAGTAGCCGTTCTTGTCCACGGTGTTGTGGTAAAAGCCGGTGGGAACCACCAGGCCCTTGCTGTCCTTGGTGCGGCCGTAATCCCCGAAGGTGGAGTCATAGTCCCACGCGGGGCCCGCGAAGGCGAGTTTGCTTTCGTCATCCGCGGGCTTGTAGAAGAACTGGCTGGACTTGTTGCCGTCCAGGTTCTTGGAGATCTCCTCCAGCATGTATTTGAGCACCAGCGACTCGAAATCGATGAACTCGTCGTAGCGCTTGCCGGTATCGGGGTCGACGCCGTCCGCGGCGAAGATCGCGTTTTCAAACCCCTGCATGAAGGCGGACACGTAGTCCATCTGCGCCTTGGAGGCGTATTCCGGCTCCTGCACCACGATCAGCTTGCCCCGGGTG
The DNA here is from genome assembly GCA_902760595.1 of uncultured Eubacteriales bacterium. Lineage (GTDB taxonomy): Bacteria > Bacillota > Clostridia > Christensenellales > Aristaeellaceae > UBA4246. The sequence continues at coordinate 22,437 of CACWHI010000008.1, read as the reverse complement.
GTGGTGTACACGCTCGGGCCGCTGCCGTAGCGCTCGTCGGAGCACTCGTATTCCATCAGGTACCCGCCGGTGATGTCCTCGGGGTTTTCGGGGATATCGACATATTTGTGCTTGCCCTTCGCATACCTTTTGCTGCCAGCCGCCGGGTAATCGCTCAGCGGCTTTTCGTTCACCGCCTCCGTGGCCTTCTCCAGGTCGCGGATATCGACGCGGTTCTCGCCGATCTCCACTTTTTCCTGAAGGATGTACGCGCCGTTATAGCAGTGGTTCAGGTACAGCTCCACCGGGCGGCATTCCGGCGTATAGGGAAGGCCGACACAGGCGGCCAGGCCGAAGCAGATCTGGTTGCGGATCAGGGAATGGTCGCGCGCGTTGCTGGTCAGCACCCACTTTTTCGCCTTGCCCATGCCCAGCAGGTCGGTTTTCTGAGCCAGCTTGATGGTATAGCCCTTCTTGTTGAACAGGGCGGAGGTGTGCCCGCGCAGCTTCATGTGCTCCAGCGCCCCGTCATAGGCCGCGCTGCCGTCGCCGTTGAACATCAGCAGGTCGGCAGCTTCCTTGTATTCCTTGGAGCGGTCGATCTTTTTCATATCGCCCGTAGCGGTGTTGACGAACAGCGCGGGGATGGGGGAGCCCTGCATGACGCGCACGGAATACCCGCGTCCCGAATAACGGATGACGGCGGCCTCGTCCGCCTTCAGGCCCGGAACGCGGTCGCCGCTGCGCAGCTTCGTCCCGTTCACCGTCACCTCGCCGCTTCCGGCAAACCAGATGCGGGCTTCGGCCAGGTCCAGCCCGCCGGGCAGGAAGAGGTAATACTTGGAGCCGACGCGCTGCCACATGACCGCGTCCATGGGCATCTCCCCGCCGTCCTCCTGCGCGCTCAGGGACACATACAGCGTGCGCTCCTTCGGCGCGTCCGCCAGCGCGGATACAGCCAGCAGCAGCAGGATCGCGGCCATCACGCACGCGCCAACCAGCTTCTTCATGCGGCATACCTCCAGGTATATCACTCGGTTGGGGCGACGACGCCGATCATGCTCGTCAGCGCGCGGATCCCCTTCATGAAATTCACGTTTTCGTTCTCGGCCTTGTTGAGCATGTCGCCCATGAACACCAGGGCGACGGAATTGCCGCCGTCCAGATTCAGGGCCTCGGTGCAGCCCAGGTCCTTCATGCGCTGCGCCAGCCAGATGGGCTTCACGCCCACGCTCCGCGTCTGGCGGCCCAGCACGGTCAGCACCTTATAGTGCCCCGGCGCCACCATGCCGATGGCGCAGCGGGGATCATCGTCCCGGAAATTGCCCGTGCTTTCCAGCAGGCGGCTGTCGATGACGCCGTCCCGCAGCAGGATCGGGCCGAAAGCGAACGTATCCGTCACGCCCATCGCCAGGTATTCGGCGGCGGTATGCTCCCGGCTCTCGAAGGTCTTCATGCTCCCGTCCTCAAACAGGGCGATGACGTCGAGGTTGGGGATCTTGGCGAGGCCGGATTTCGCCGTGCGCTCGTACAGCGTGATGCCATCGCGGATGATGACGCCCGCGTTGTTGATGCGCTGGGTGCGCCGGTACCCGTAAAAATCGTCGGAAAAGGCTAATACCGCCCCGTATTCCTCCGCGATGGCGCGCGGGTCGCGGGCGGCGATCTTCTTGGACTTGGGGTTCATCAGCGTGCGCAGCTTCTGGTCCCCGGTGAGCCAGATATCCGTTTCAAACCAGACGAGCGGCGTTTCCGGCGCGGCCATGCGGCGGATCTCGATGTGCGTATCCGCGGAGATATAGCTCCAGAAGCCCGCCGAACGGTCCGCGTGGACATAGGGCGTCTGGTCCTCCGCGCGGAACAGGCCGGACACCAGGTCGTCCGGGAAATCCTCAGGCAGGGACGGCTGGATGTACAGCCCGGCGGTGGCGTCCGTGATCAGCGGCGCGCGCCAGCTGGAGCGGGCCTCGTCGGAAAACAGGATATCCCAGGTCACCTCGTCCATGATCCCGGTGACCGGCAGGCCGTTGACGCGCTGGAAGTCCATGAGGTGCTCCCGCATGGCGTCGTCATAGGTTTTCCCGGCCTTGCGGGTCGCGTAGTATTTGAGCTCGTACAGGCGGAGCTTGGCTTCGGAGACGGCTTCGCTCTTTTCTCCGGGCGTCAGGGTCTGGGCGAAGGCGGGCACGTAAACGGCCGCGAGCAGCGCGGCGCACATGAGCAGACAGATCAGGCAGTTCAGCAGCTTGTTCATGCGTTTTCCGCCTCCCGCGCGGTTTCAGAGAGATGCTGATACATCAGGTTCAATTCCTTTCAGAATACTGACCTCCGGGAACGTTTCCCGGCCTGCCCATTTTACATGCGAAGGGCAGGTTTGGCAAGGGCCCTCAGAAGCTCCAGGGCAGGTAGGCGGCGGCGACCGCCAAAATCAGGGCGGGCAGCATGTTGGCCACGCGCAGCCGCTTGCCCCAGACCAGGTTCACGCCGACACAGAAGATCAGCACCGACCCGATCAGGGACAGGTACTGTATGGCGGTTTCCGTCATGACCGGGGCCAGGACGCTGGCCAGCAGGGTCACGCCGCCCTGCAGCAGAAATATCGGAATGGCGGAGAACGCGCAGCCCTTGCCCATGGAGGAGGCCATGACTGCGATGATGATGAAGTCCAGCACCGCCTTGACCCCGAGTGTCGACCAATCGCCCGTGATGCCGTCCCGGATCGAGCCGACGATGGCCATCGCGCCGATGCATACGGTCAGGGAGGCGGTGACGAAGGCGTTTACGAAGCCCCTGTCGCCGCTGTTGCCGGTGCGGATCTTCAGCCATTCGCCGAAGCGCTCGATCAGCCGCTCCAGGCCCAGCAGCTCGCCGAGCACGGTGCCGAACGCGAGGCAAAGCACCACTAAAAAGGATCTCGCGCTGCTGACCGCGCCCTCGCGGATGCTGAGCATGCCCTCCATCGCGCCGGCGACGGCGATGAAGATCGTGCTGACGCCGCAGGCCTTGGTCAGGGCGTCCTGCTGGTCCTCCCTGAAGAGCTTCCCCGTAAAGTGTCCGGCCAATCCGCCCGCCACGATGGCGGCGCAGTTGATCAACGTACCCAGGCCCAGCATGTCGTGCCTCCCAAATAGCGGAAATAACGGCCCCTATCATACCACAAACCGGGTTTTTTCACAATCGAAAAAACGCTGATTGAACAGCGGTCCGGTCTGACTGCTGACACATTTTGCGCGAGCAACGGTATTGTACTTGTGGCGGGTTCCGTGTTACAATAACGCGGTCAGGCCGGACAGGGCCTGAACAAAGGAGGAATGCCTGATGCGCAAATCATGGAAACGCCTGCTGGCACTGTGCCTGGCGGCTGTGACGCTGATGACTGTGACCGCCGCCCTGGCGGAGGACGACCTGCTGGCCCGCATCCAGAAGCGCGGCAGCATCATTATCGCTACGGAAGGCAACTGGACCCCCTGGACCTATCATGACGAAAACGACCAGCTGACGGGCCTGGATATCGAGATCGGACAGCTGATCGCGGACGGCCTCGGCGTCAAGGCCGAATTCAGGGAGACGGATTTCAACTCGATCTTCGGGGGCATCGACTCCGGCCGCTTCGACATCGCCTGCAACGGCGTGGGCGTCATCAAAGAGCGCGAGGAAAAATACACCTTCTCCACGCCCTATGTATACACACACAAGGTGCTGGTGGTGCGGGACGACAACGACACCATCCACACCGTGGAGGACCTGAACGGCAAGCGCAGCGCGAACTCCGCCTCCTCCACCTACGCGGCGCTGGCGGAGGAGCAGGGCGCCATCCTGACCTATGTGGACAGCCTGCCCGAGACCATCACCCTGCTGGTGCAGGGCCGGGTAGACGCCACCATCAACGCCCAGGTGTCCATCATGGCCTATCTCAAGCAGCATCCGGACGCCCGGATCAAGATCGTGCAGACCCTGCCCGCGGATCCAGTGGCCTATCCCGTGCTGAAGGGCGAGGATACGGAAACCCTGATGGCCGCGATCAATGAGATCCTCGAGGCGGCCCGCCAGGACGGACGCCTGGCCGCGCTCTCCATGAAGTATTTCGACCTCGACCTGACCAAGCCGGACTGACGATGACCAACGCGGAGCTTTTTATCAGAGAAACGGATTATCCTGATCTGAATATCCCGTCTGCCGCAGCGCACCTGCAGGGGGCGCTGCGGTTTCCCACGGTCAGCCATGTGGATACGTCCCGGACGGACTATGGGCAGTTTGACGCTCTCCACGCCTATCTGCGGGAGAGCTATCCGCATTTATCGGCCCGCGCGGCCTGGGAGGAGATCGGGCACAGCCTGCTGATCACGATCCCCGGCTCAGACGCCTCGCTCCGTCCCGCGCTGCTGATGGCGCACCAGGACGTGGTGCCGGTCGTCCCCGGCACGGAGGGGGAATGGAAGCACGGCCCCTTCAGCGGAGACCTGGCCGACGGCTATATCTGGGGCCGCGGCGCGATGGACATCAAGCAGATGCTCATTGCCATCATGGAAAGCGCCGAGTACTGGCTGAGCCGGGGCACGGAATTCCGGCGGACGCTGTACCTGGCCTTCGGCGAGGACGAGGAGACCTGCTCCGTCGGCGCGCGGGCGCTGGTCGAAACCCTTGCCGGGCGCGGCGTGACCCTGGAATACGTGCTGGACGAGGGCGCGGGGGACGTGTCGGACGCCGCGGATTACGGCGCGCCGGGCACGCTGGTCTGCACGATCGGCATGTATGAGAAGGGCTACGGAGACCTGCGCGTCCGCGCGTCCTCCCACGGCGGCCACAGCTCCAACCCGTTCCGCGGGACCTCTCTGGGCGACCTGGCTGAGGCGATCGCCGCGATCCTGCGGGCAGCCCCGCCGCCCCGGCTGTCGGAGGCGGTGATACGCGCGCTGCGCCTGCTGGCGCCCCGCATCACGGAGGCCTCCATGTCGGTATGGGCGAAGGACCCGGAACGGTACGGAGTCGAGCTCCTCGACTGGTTCTGCCGGCATGAGAGCCTGTACCACCAGGTGCGGACGACGATCGCGCCGACCATGATCACGCCGGGCGCGCCCGCGGCCAACGTGATGCCGCACGATATGGAGGCGGTCGTCAACCTGCGCATGATCCCGGGGGACGAGCCGGAAGGCCTGCTGGAACGCTTCCGCGCGGCGGCCGGGAACCGGGTGAAGCTGGACTGGCTGCAGCAGATCGGGGCCTCCGCGCCCTCCGATCTGGACGCCTGGGGCTATCGCTGCCTGAAGGAGACCCTGGAGCGGTACTTCGACCGCCTGGTGTTCATCCCCGCCCAGAACAAGGGCGCTACGGACGCCCGCTGGTATGAGCGCCTCTGCCGCTGCGTGATGCGCTTCGGCCCCTTCCTGGAGGAGGAGGACATCTCCCGCGAGGGCGTCCACGGCGTCAACGAGCGTATTTCCGTGCGCACCTATGCTCAGGGCATCCGCGTACTGACCCACCTGATCGAGAAGACTTGCTTGAACGGAGCCGCCGAATGAACGACCGTCTGTGGAACGTTATCGTAGATTCTTTTCCCAAGCTGCTGGAATACGGCCTGAAGGCCACGATCCCGCTGACCATCCTGTCCTTCGCGCTGGCGCTGGTGATCGCGGTGGCGGTGGCGCTGATCCAGTATGCCCAGGTGAAGCCGCTGCTGCCGGTGTGCCGGTTCTATATCTGGCTGATCCGCGGCACCCCGCTCCTGGTGCAGCTGTACGTGGTGTTCTATGTGTTGCCGGAGATCGGCATCCTGCTGGACGCCTTCCCGGTGGCGGTCATCGTGTTCGGCTTCAATGAGGGCGCTTACATGGCCGAGACCATCCGCGGCTCGCTGGAGAGCGTGTCCGTGGGCCAGATGGAGGCGGGCTACTGCGTGGGCCTCAATTATATGCAGACCATGGCGCACATCGTGCTGCCTCAGGCCTTCCGCACGGCGTTCCCGGCCCTGTCCAACTCGCTGATCTCCATGCTCAAGGGCACCAGCCTGGCCAGCACTATCACGGTGCGCGAAATGCTGACCGAGGCCAAGATCATCAACGGCCGCGTGCTGGAGACGGGCGGCCTGTACGTGGAGGTGGCCGTGATCTACCTGGCCTTCTGCACGCTGCTCACCTGGCTGCAGCACGTGCTGGAACGCCGCCTCGCCCGCCATGGAGGGACCGTCAAATGATGCTCGAAGCGAAAAACGTGCATAAACGCTTTAACGGCGCGGAGGTCCTGCGGGGCATCGACCTGCAGGTCGAAAAGGGCGACGTGGTCGCCATCCTGGGCCCCAGCGGGTCCGGCAAGACCACCTTCCTGCGCTGTCTCAACTTCCTGGAGCGGGCCGACGAGGGCGAGCTGGTGTTCGAGGGCGTGCATTACCCGATGGCCACCGCGACCAGACAGCAGATCGCCCAGCTGCGCAAAAAGACGGCCTTCGTCTTCCAGAACTATAACCTGTTCCTGAACAAGACCGTGCTGCAGAACGTGACGCTCGGTCTGACCGTCGCGGGGAAAATGAAAAAGGCCGAGGCGAAGGAGATCGCCATTGCCGCCCTCACCCGGGTCGGAATGGCCGGTAAGCTGGACAGCTATCCCTCCCAGCTCTCCGGCGGCCAGCAGCAGCGCGTGGCAATCGCCCGCGGCCTGGCCTCCAGCCCGGATATCATTTTCTTCGACGAGCCCACCAGCGCGCTGGACCCCGAGCTGATCGGCGAAGTGCTGGCCATCATGCGCGAGCTAGCGCGGGAGGGCATGACCATGCTGGTGGTAACCCACGAAATGGATTTCGCCCGCAACGTGTCCAACCGCGTGATGTTCATGGAGGGCGGCCGCGTGATCGAAAGCGGCCCGTCCGGCCAGTTCTTTTCCGCCCCGAAGGAAGAACGCTCCCGGGAGTTCATCCGTACGATCCTCCGCCAGGAATAATCATCCACAGAGGTTCGGCTCATGAGGTTTTTCAGGCAAAAGCAGACCATTGCGCGTTTGGCCGTGTTCCTCTGGATCTGCGGCGCGCTGCCGTTTGGCGGGCATTCGGTGTCGGAAACGGATAAAGGCCGCGCGCGATTTCAGGCGGACTTCGATCTGCTCTGGGAGGAACTCACGGAAAGCTATCCGTATCTGCCATACCTGAGGGAGCAGGGCACGGATACGGATTCGATATATGAACGCTATTCAGCAGAGCTTGCTTCTGTAGATCGTGAGGCTGGATTTGCTGACATGCTTCAGCGCATGTTTTCCGAGCTCGGGAATTTTGCGCATTTAAAGCTCGTTACGCCTGAACTCTACCGGGATTATTACTGCATTTATGCCGCAGACAGTGGTTCCGCGGCTGAGCATTCTCCGGGAGTATTTAAAAGCATCCTGCGGGATCCGCGGCTGTGGGCCGGATACAAGGCGCCTGAATGCCCGGAAACGGAACGAGACGTGGCAACGCAAAGCCGGTATCCGAAAACAGCCGTCCATTACTATGACGACTGTAAAGCGCTGTATCTGCAGCTTCCGTCTTTCGCGCAGGAGATCGTCGATCGGGACCGGTCGGTTGTGGGTGACGCGCTGAAAAAATATCCGGAGGCGGAACATATCATTTTTGATATCACCGGAAACAGCGGCGGAAGCGATTACTATTGGATGGAGAACCTGGTTGCCCCGTTTGGCGGCCGTTACGAATTCAATTTCCGGAATTTTTTCAGGGAATCCGATATCTATCATGAATACTATTCTGATCTTGAAGCACAGGTAGTTTCAGGTTTGGAGGACGCGCCGGCGTGGGCGGAACTGATGGGGCTGGACCGGTATTATGAATCCACTCTCGTTCTGCCTGAAGAGGGTAGTGTGCCTTCGCCCCTGAACGGGAAGATCAGGCGATGGGTGCTGATCGGCAGCCGGGTTTATTCCGCGTCCGAAAAGTTCGCCTGCTTCTGTAAAGCCACCGGATGGGCGACGCTGGTCGGAAAAAGGACCTCCGGCGACGGGCTGGGCGCCACGCCGGTCCTGATCCTCCTGCCGGATTCCGGATTGTTGGTAAGGTTTTCATATTTCGCGGGCGAAAACCCGGACGGAAGTCTCAATGCCGCCGCGGGGACGCAGCCTGATGTGATCTGCGTCAAGTACACGCTGCCCCTGACCCGCTGCCTGGAGCTGATCCGGCAAGGATTCTGATAAAGTGGCGCTTCAGTATCCCGCGCGGCCGGACTTGCCCCCGCCGCTGCGCAAAAACGGAGCTTTTTCCACCTCCTCAGTGGTCAAAAGCTCCGTTTCTGTTTTCGGGGCTGTGCGACAGCCCTTCATGTATTTGTCCGGCGGCCGGGATCAGGATCACTCGATCGCGATGATCTTCTTGAAGCCGGTGACCGCGAAAACCTCCTGTACGAGCTCGTTGGCGTGAATGACCTTCATGTCGCCGGAGGCCAGGGTGGTCCTGAGCAGCAGCAGGGCGCGCAGACCGGCGGAGGAAATGTATTCCACCTGGCTGAAATCCAGGGTCAGGCTGGTCACGCCGTTCAGGGCGGGCACCATTTCTTCTTCAAACTGCGGGGCGGTGACAGTATCCAGACGGCCTTCCACGGCGACGAGCAGATTGGAGCCGTTCTGGGTCTTTGTGATGGTCATAATGCGATCCTCCTTCATTGCAGCCGGGACTATACAAGCAAATCATTATAACATGGGCGGCGCCGAAAATAAACAGCGACCTCAAAAATACAGAACAAATACAGCGGCTTCACGAGCCCCTTATCTGGCGAAGTCCTTGATGACCGTCATGCTGACCGTGGACCCGCGGATGCCGATCTTCACGTTGTCCGCGAGCTGAAAGAGGACGGAGCGCTCATAGCCGTCCCACTCCCATTCCGGCGCCTGGATAACGCGGCCGGCGATGTCCGCCTGGACGTCCGTGGGCAGCTCATAGTAATCGTGATCCGCCTCGGCGGTCATGGCCTCCTCAAAGGCGTCGCGCAGCTTACCCAGGAAGCTGGTGGCCGCGGCGTTCTTGCGGGTGGTGGAGGCGGAAATCAGCAGGGCGCGCTTTTCCTTGTCCAGTACTGTCTTCGTGGTCAGGTTCAGCGAGAAGCACTGCCCTTCGCTTTCCGCCCAGAAGGAGGCCTGCAAATTGCCGGTGATGCTACGGACCATGCTGAGCATTTCCTCGGTCATCAGCTGCAGCTGCACGGCCTGCGGGTGGCTGATCCCCCGGAAGTCGGCGCTCTTTTTGGTTTGCTCCAGCGCTTCGTCAAAGCCGTGGGACTGGTTGTCGATGGTGATAACATCTGATTTCATGCGGGAAACCTCCATGACGGTTGATGGTATGCGGGGAATCACTGTGTTGCGGCCAGCACGGCGAAGCCGATGATGGCCATCAGTGTGGATACGGAGAGGGCGGAAGAAATGTAAGTGCGCTGATCGGCGTCATCCGCGAACACCGGCAGCACGAAGGGCGGCGGCAGGATGAACATGACGTTGACCGCCGCTGTCAGGCTGGCGTCCGGCCATAGCAGCCCCATCAGCCACAAAAGCGCGGTGCGCAGCGCCAGCATGATGACGAGGCGCAGCAGCACCACCTTGCCCGTCTCCCGCCAGGGGATGTCCGTGAGGACCAGGTCGTATCCGATGGTGAGCAGAATGATGGCGCTGGTGGGCGCGGAGATGAAGCTGACGCAGGCGTCGAATATATCGCTCACGCCGGTGGGCTTCAGCGCCTCGTACAGGCCGGTCGCGCCCAGCAGCACGCCGGCGGCGATGGCCAGGATGATGGGGGAGAGGGCCATTTCCCGCAGCAGCTGGCGCGGCTCGGCCTTCCGACTGCCGTCCAGCCCCAGCAGGATCTTGTACAGGGTGAATACGAACAGCACCTGGCCCAGGTCGACGCGGGCGAACTCCGCGGTCCGGCCGGCGCCGTAGAGCATGTTGAACAGCGCGTAGCCCAGCATGCCGGCCTCAAAGCCCGTGGTCAGGAAGGGCACGAAGCGCGAGGGCATCTTCAGCAGGCTGCCCCCGAGACGCCCGAGGCCCCAAGCTGCCAGGCACACGAGGAACATGATCAGGGGAATGACCACGTCCATCAGGGTGTACCGGGTGGTGGCGAAGGCGTTCAGCAATACCGCCGGCAGGGCGATGTTGACGACCACGCTTTTCAGCGCGTTGACGCCTTCGCGGGAGATGATCTGCCGCCGGCGGCAGAGGATGCCGATGCCCAGCATCAGCATGACCGGCAGGATGGTTTTCAGGGCTTCGGTCACGGCTTCTCCTTTCCCGCGGCCTTGAGCGCCTTCAGCACTTGCTTTTGGGCGGGCAGCCGATCCCATGGCTTGTAGCGGGAAGCGTACTGTCTGGAAAGCGCGTTCGCGGCCTCCGGGCTAAGATAGGCGAGCAGCGGCATGCTGTGACGCTCGACAGCGCGCAGCATCCACTGCGCCGCTATCGGCCAGGTGTCCGTATCCTCCCGCGCGATCAGCGCGCGGACCGCGCGTTCCGCCGCCTCCGGGGCGGGCTTTGCGCCGCATATGGCGCTGACGGCCTCCGCGATCCGCTCGTCAAAGCGCTCATGGCAGGCGTCATCCTTCAGCGACCGGCCAAAGCCGAGCAGCCCATCTGTGGGCTTGCTCTTTCGTTCGTAGGTCTCGATGTCCTGGCGGTAGCGGGTATATGCCTGCTCCAGGGCGTCAAGCAGTTCTTCCATCTGATCGTTCCTTACTTGAGGCTGTTTTTGTCATCCTGCGCGGCGGGCTGGTCGTCGTCCGTCCTGCTGCGGCGCCATTCGCGCACGGCATAGATCAACAGGCCGATCCCGGCAATCACGAACAGTGCAATAAAGATGATCCGGACGGCCGGGGTCATGGTGGTGTTGGGGTCGTCCCGGCTCTGGTAGAGTTCATAGCAGATATACAGCAGATACAAGGCCGCGACGCCCAGCAAGCTGGCTCTGGTTTTTCCGTTATTCAACGCGTTCCTCCGGCAGGGCAGACAGGTCAGCGCTCCCGCGCGTGATCACGGGGGCAGAGGGGGACAGTTTATTTTGCGCGCTTTTTGGACATGATATCGAATACCACGGCGGCCAGCAGCACGAAGCCCTTGACGACACGCTGGTAGTTGGCGTCCAGGCTGATCAGGCTCATGCCCAGGTTGATGATACCGATGAGCGTGGCACCGATGACCATGCCGAGCACGGTGCCGGCGCCGCCGCTGGCGGACACACCGCCCACCACGCAGGCGGAGATGGCGTCCATCTCGAAGTTCTTGCCCACATCCGCGTACGCGGACTGGGAACGGGCAATGACCGTGAAGGTGGCGATGGCGGTTAGTATCGCCATGTTCAGGTAGGCCAGGAACATGATGCGGCGGGTGTTGACACCGGACAGCCTGGCGGCCTCCATGTTGCCGCCCACCACGTAGAAGTGGCGGCCAATGGTGGTCTTGCTGGTGATGAAGCTGTAGATCAGCACCACACCCGCGACCCACAGCAGGGTGGTGGGGATACCGCCGTCCATGGCCAGCTTGGTCATCACCAGAATGATGGCTGCGCTGCCGAGGCCGCTCTTGAGTGCGGAGGTCTTGACGCTGTCCGCCTCATATCCCTTGGCCAGACGGTTTTTGCGGGTAGTGAACACAACGAAGATGATCAGGCACGCCGCCAGCAGGCCAAAGAGGAAGCAGGGCCAGTTGAAGACGCCCTTATCCGTGGGGAACACGCGGCCGTAGAAAAGGCGCTGGAAATCCACCGGGAAGGGGGCCAGGGAACCGGTCTTGGAATTGGCCGACAGAATGGCGGTACCCCAGCCGCGGAAGGCCAGGTAGCCGGCCAGCGTGGCGATCCACGGGGGAATGTGCACATAGGCGACCAGGTAGCCCAGGATCACGCCGTACAGTACACCGATCAACAGCAGCAGCAGGATGGATACGCCGGTGCCCATGCCCTGAACGATCATGAATACGCCGCCAAAGGCACCCAGCAGGCACACGAAAGCGCCGCAGCTCAGGTCGATATTGCCGCCGGTGAGCATGCACATCAGCATGCCGGCGCCGAGAATGTAGACGTAGGCGTTCTGGTTGATCAGCTCAGTGAAGCTGGAGGGGCTGAAGATGCCGCCCTGGGTCAGGATCAGGAAAAACAGGTATACCAGGACCGTGACCACCAGCATCGCGTTTTTCTTTAACGCGGCAAGAATTGCTTTTTTATCCATGACTTCATCCTCCTTCCCGCGTTACCGCTTCTGCCGCTTGGACAGGATGTCGAACATAACCGCCACCAGCAGCACGATACCCTTGACGACCTTCTGGAAGTTGGCGTCCACGTTGATGATGATCATGCCCTTGTTAATGACGCCCATCAGGATGGCGCCGATGATCATGCCGGAAACCTTGCCGGTGCCGCCGTAAGCGGACGCGCCGCCGATGAAGCAGGAGGCAATGGCGTCCATCTCGTAGCCTTCGCCGTATACCGGGTCGATGCCCTTGGCGCGCCCGGCCGTCAGGATGCCCGCCAGGCCGGCCAGCAGGCCGATGTTGGCGTAGGCGAACCAATACACATTTCGGGTCTTGACGCCGGAGAGGGCTGTGGCCTTTTCATTGCCGCCCACGGCGTACAGGTGGCGGCCGATGGGGGTCTTGGTGGTGATGTAGGCGTAAATGCCCAGCACCAGGGCGATCCAGATCAACACCATGGGGAAGCCGCGGTAGCAGGCCAGCTTGTAGCTGATCCACAGGACCAGCGCGGAAATGATGATCATGGAAATGATCTGTCCGGGGATGGACTGATGGATGTTCAGCTTTTTCTGCACAAGGATCTTACGTACCCTGAGCACTACGAAGATGATGACCGCCAAAATGCCGATGCACATGCAGGTCAGGTTGAACTTGGTGACGAAATTGGCGCCCAGCAGGCCGGACAGGAAGGCGTTGTCCTTGGTGAACACGGCGTCCAGGCCGGGATTGGCCTGCCGAATCAGATCCGGGATGAAGCTGGATTTGCCGTTGCCGAACAGCATCAGGAAGGCGTCATTGCTGATGTCCACGCGGTAACCGTTCAGCACCACGTTGGAGAAACCGCGGAAGGCGTACATGCCCGCCAGGGTGGCGATGAACGCCGGCACACGGAGCTTGGCGATCCAGAAGCCCTGGAAGGTGCCGATGGCCAGGCCGATCAACAGCATCAGCAGCACCGTCAGCCACATGCTCGCGCCGGAGGCCATCATGGTGCAACCTACGGCCGCGGTGAAGCAGACTACGGAGCCGACGGACAGGTCGATGTTGCCGCCGGTCAGGATGCACAGCAGCATACCGGTGGCCAGCACGAACACATACGCGTTTTCAGCGATCAAGCCGGAGATCATGGAGGGCTGCAGGATCTGCCCCTGCTTGCCCGGCCACAGTGCGAAGACGATGGTCACGACCACCAGTGCGATGGTCATCGTATACTTCTGGAAAAACTCGCCCAGCTTGTATTTCTGCACCAGTTCAGACAGGCGGCTCGTTTTTTCAGCGGAGCTGTTCACGTTTTCACTCATCGTCACGCACCCCTTCCCGATCTGAGGATTACCTGCATGATGTTTTCCTGCGTGGCTTCCTCCGCCTTCATTTCACCCACGATCCGGGCCTCGTTCATGATGTAGATGCGGTCGCTCATGCCCAAGACCTCGGGCAGCTCGGAGGAGATCAGTACCACGCACTTGCCCGCCGCGGCCAGGTCGTTGATAATGCAGTAGATCTCATACTTCGCGCCTACGTCGATGCCGCGGGTCGGCTCGTCCAGCAGCAGCACATCAGGCTCGGCAAACATCCACTTGGCCAGCAGCACCTTCTGCTGGTTGCCGCCGGAAAGGTTGCCCACCAGCTGCTCCACGGAGGGTGTTTTGATCCTCAGCTTATTGCGGTATTCTTCCGCCACGGCATATTCCTTGTCGCCGTCGATGACGGTTTTGCTGGAAATGGCGTTCAGGTTGGCCAGCGAGGTATTCACCTTGATGGACTGGGAAAGCACCAGGCCGTTGCCTTTGCGGTCCTCCGTAACATAGGCAATCTTGTGCTTGATGGCGTCCGCCTCGCTCTTTTTCAGCTTGACGTGCTTGCCATTCAGCTTCAGCTCGCCAGAAAAATTGGTGCCGTAGCTCTGGCCGAAAATGCTCATGGCCAGCTCGGTGCGGCCCGCGCCCATCAGGCCGTAAATGCCGACGACCTCGCCCTTGCGCACGTATATGGACACGTCGTCCACTACCTTGCGCTCCGGGTACAGCGGGTGGTGCACGGTCCAGTGGCTGACCTCCATCTCGATGTCGCCGATCTTCACACCCTCTCGCTTGGGGAAGCGGTTGGTCATTTCGCGGCCGACCATGCCCTTGATGATGCGCTCCTCGCTGACGGGCTCCTTGCCGTGATTGTCGATGGTCTCGATGGTGGTGCCGTCACGGATGACTGTTATTTTATCCGCAACGTAGGATACCTCGTTCAGCTTGTGGGTGATGATGATCATGGTCATCCCCTGCTTTTTGAAGCTGAGCATCAGGTCCAGCAGCGCGCGGGAATCTTCTTCGTTCAGGGATGATGTGGGCTCATCCAGGATCAGCAGCCGCGCCTTCTTGGCCAGCGCCTTGGCGATTTCGACCAGCTGCTGTTTGCCGGTGCCGATGGTCTTGACCTGGACCTTGGAGCTTTCTGTCAGGCCCACCATCTTCAGGTATTTGTCCGCCTCGGAGTAGGTTTTGTTCCAGTCAATGGCGAACCGGTGTCCGCACTCGTTGCCCAGGTACATGTTTTCGCCGATCGTCATTTCGGGCACTAGCGCCAGCTCCTGATGGATGATGACGATGCCAAGCTTTTCTGAGTCTTTGATATTGGAGAACTTACAGACCTGACCGTCGTAAATGATATCGCCCTCGTAGGTGCCGTAGGGATAGATGCCGCTCAATACGTTCATCAGGGTGGATTTGCCCGCGCCGTTTTCGCCGACCAGGGCGTGAATCTCGCCCTCCTCCACCTGAAGGTTGACGTTGTCGAGCGCCTTTACGCCCGGGAAAGTCTTTGTGATGTTCTTCATTTCCAGCAGAATCTTTGCCATGGCTTTCCTCCAGCTACAGATGGAAACGGTTGACTTACCAGATTTTTTGAAATGATGCAGGCGGGCACTGCCCGCCTGCATCTTTGAATAGTTATGTTTGTTTTACTTCAGATCGGCCTCGGTGTAATAGCCGGAGTCGAGCAGCAGTTCAACATAGTTGTTCACATCGGCGAATACCGGCTCGCACAGGAAGGAGGGCACGGTGATCTTGCCGTTGTTGTAGGTCGAGGTGTCGTTCACGTCAACGGTCTCGCCATTCAGGATCTGGCCAACCATCTTCACGACCTGCGCCGCCAGGGTGCGGGTGTCCTTGAAAACGGACATGCTCTGCTTGCCGGCGATCATGTTCTTGACGTTGGACTTGTCGCAGTCCTGGCCGGTGATGATGGGCCATTCGCCGTCATAGTTGTCTTCCAGCGCGTTGGTGACGCCCAAAGCGGTGGAGTCGTTGGAGCACAGCCAGGCATCGATGTTGGAGCCGTCAGCATAGTTGGCCAGAACGGTGGTGGCGCGGTTCTGGGCGACTTCGGTCTTCCAGGTGGGGGTCGCAACGTCGGTGAATTCGATCTGGCCGGACTTCACGACCAGCTTGCCGGCGTCCATGTAGGGCTTCAGCACGTCGATAGCGCCCTGATAGAAGTACAGCGCGTTGTTGTCGCCGGGGTCGCCAGCGGTGATTTCCAGGGCGAAGGGGCCTTCAGCGTTGTCCAGGTCCAGCTTTTCCTTGATGTAGGTGCCCTGCACGGTGCCGACCTTGTAGTTGTCGAAGGTGGCATAGTAGGAAACAGCGTCGGACTCCATCAGCAGGCGGTCATAAGCGATGACCGGGATGCCCTTTTCCTTGGCCAGGTCCAGAGCGGAGCCCAGGGAGGAGCCTTCGATGGCCGCGATGACGACGACCTGGCAGCCGCCGTTGATCATGTTGGTCACCTGGTTCAGCTGCTGCTGCACGTCGTTGGAGGCGAACTGCAGGTCGACAGTGTAGCCGGCTTCCTCGAGCAGCTTCTGCATGTTCTCGCCGTCCTGGTTCCAGCGCTGCAGGTCCTTGGTGGGCATGGACACGCCGACCTTTTCACCGGCCGCGAAGGCGCTGGCGCAAGCACAGACCATCAGCATGCAGAGGAGAAGAGAGATGAGCTTTTTCATAATACATACACCCCTTGTTTAATTATTCGCGAACCCGTAGGGCCCGCTTTCTGCGCACATCTTATCACTCTTTATTTCGGGTGTCAAGATATTTTGTTGCGCAAAGAATGCTCAAATTTGCTGTTTCATGAGACACAAAAAACATGATTGATGCATTGCGGAGCGGGCGGCGCTGTGGTAAGATGCGCGTAGTATGGGAAGGGAGGAAGCGCCGATGTTCCGTGAAATGCTCCGTGTGAAGCAGCAGCTGCCCCGGGAGGAATGCGTCCGGCTGCTGAAGGAGGAAAAACGCGGCGTATTGTCCGTACTGGGGGACGACGGCTACCCATACGGGATGCCGCTCAACCACTATTACTGTGAGGAGGACGGCCGGCTCTATTTCCACAGCGGCATGAAGGGCCACAGGGTCGACGCGCTGCGCAGGTGCCCCAAGGCGTCCTACTGCGTGTATGACCAGGGCTTCCGCAGGCCGGGGGAATGGGCGTTCAACGTGAGCTCCGTCATCGTGTTCGGGACGGTCATGTTCATCGAGGACCGGGAGACGGTATACCGTATCGCCCGGGCGCTCAGCCATCAGTTCACGTCGGACGAGGCGTATATCGAGCGGGAGATCGAGCGTTTCGGCCCCCGGACCCTCCTGTTCGCGCTGACACCGGAGCACATGACCGGCAAGCTCGTCAACGAATCCTGACGGCGCTGAAAAAAAGGAATGACAAACAGCCTGGGATTTGATATACTGTATGGTGAAAAAAACGCCTGAAAGAACGGACGGAGCGCCGCGTGCCGTCCGCGGGCGGAAAATGACTGCTGAGAATAACGCTCAAGGAGGAAACAGTATGCCAAACGCAATCGTCGGTCAGAGCGGCGGCCCTACTTCCGTCATCAATTCCAGCCTCGCGGGGGTCTTCCAGGCCTGCCAGATGCGCGGCGCCGAGCACGTGTACGGGATGCTGCACGGCATTCAGGGCCTGCTGGACGAAAAGATCTGCGACCTGTCAGAGCGTCTGAAGTCCTTCCTGAATATTGAATTGCTCAAGCGCACGCCCTCGTCCTTCCTGGGCAGCTGCCGCTACAAGCTGCCGGCCCCGGAAGAGGACGAGGAGGTCTACGAAAAGCTGTTCAAGATCCTGAAAAAGCTGGATATCCAATGGTTTTTCTATATCGGCGGCAACGACAGCATGGACACCATCAACAAGCTGGCGCGCTATGGGCGCACGGTGGGTTCTGAGATCCGCTTCATGGGCGTGCCCAAGACCATCGACAACGACCTGATGCTGACCGACCATACGCCCGGCTACGGCTCCGCGGCCAAGTATATCGGCGTGGTCATGAAGGAAATCATCCGCGACGCGACGGTGTACGGCACGAACTTCGTCACGATCGTCGAGGTCATGGGCCGCAACGCCGGCTGGCTGACCGCGGCGGCGGCCCTGGCCCGGGGCGAGGACTGCGAGGGCGTGGACCTGATCTGTCTGCCGGAGCTGCCCTTCCATACGGACCGCTTCCTGGCCAAGGTGGAGCGCATGCAGAAGGAGCGCGCCTCGGTGGTCATCGCCGTGTCCGAGGGCGTCAAGCTGCCGGACGGCCGCTTCGTCTGCGAACTGAGCGACGACGCGCGCTCCGTGGACGCCTTCGGGCACATCAACCTGACCGGCACAGCCCGTTATCTTTCCAACCTGGTGGCGCGGAACTTGCCCACCCGTACCCGCGCGGTGGAGCTGTCCATCCTGCAGCGCTGCGGCGGCCACCTGACCAGCCGCACGGATATCACCGAGGCCTTCCAGGTGGGTGGCGCGGCGGCCAAGGCGGCCTTCGAAGGCGTCACCGCCAAAATGGTCGCCCTCAAGCGCCTGTCCAACGACCCCTACCAGTGCACGACAGAGCTGGTGGACATCGACGCTGTCGCCAATTATGAGAAAAAGGTCCCCCTCGAGTGGATCAACGAAGCCCGTACGGACATGCTGCCGGAGTTCCTGGCCTATGCCCGTCCGCTGATCCAGGCCGAGCTGACGCCGATCTACATCAACGGCCTGACGCAGCATATCGTCGAGGAGTAACCCTCATCCGCATGACAAAAGCCTTCGCTCAAACGGGCGAAGGCTTTTGCAGTGCGTTCACTGCTTTTCCGCGGCGAAGCACACCGGCGCGCCGGGGCCGGCGTTGACGAAGCGGTGCTCCAGGATGTTGAAGGCCTGGGGCGGGACGCCGGCAAAGGCCTGGCGCAGGGTGTCCAGCTCGCGCTGGCCCTCCGCGTGGCCGGGGTAGCAGCACACCAGCAGCATGCCGCCCGGAGCGAGCAGGCGCATGGCGGTCTCTACGGCTTCCAGCGTCGAGGGCAGCAGGGTCGTCACCTGCTTGTTCCCGCCCGGGAGGAAGCCCAGGTTGAAGGCGATGAGCCGCGGCGCGGCATGGACGTGCGCGGCCATATTGGCGTGGCTGTCCCGGATCAGGGTGACACGCTCCAGGAGCCCCGCGGCTTCCAGCCGGGCGCGGGTGCTTTCGAGCGCCTGCTCCTGGATGTCGAAGGCGTATACACGGCCTTCGGGCCCGACGAGCCGCGCGAGCCGTTCCGTGTCGTGCCCGTTGCCCATGGTGGCGTCCACCGCGCAGTCCCCGGGACGGAGGACCTGCGCCATATATCCCGCGGCCACCCAGCGGGCGGAGCGCAGCAGCGGCTCAGACATCGAGCGCCCTCAGCTTCGCCACTTCCTCGTCGGTCAGGTCCCGCCACTGGCCGCGCTTCAGCTCGCCCAGCGTCAGCGGGCCGAAGCCCACGCGCTTGAGCGCCAGCACCTGCAGGCCGACCTGCTCGAACATGCGGCGCACCTGCCGGTTGCGCCCTTCGTGGATCGTCACCGTGACGTAGCAGAACTCAGACTCCTGTTTCGT
Source organism: uncultured Eubacteriales bacterium (assembly GCA_902760595.1). Taxonomy (GTDB): domain Bacteria; phylum Bacillota; class Clostridia; order Christensenellales; family Aristaeellaceae; genus UBA4246. Next base: position 3,377 of record CACWHI010000008.1, on the reverse strand, counting down.
GACGCGGACCCGCGCGGGAGAGGTGCGGCGCTCGTCCAGCACCACGCCGGCGCTCAGGGTCTTGACCTGTTCACGGGTGACCGTGCCGCCGACGCGGGCCACATAGGTCTTGTCCACCTCGTTGCGCGGATGCAGAAGGCGGTTGGTCAGCTCGCCGTCGTTGGTCAGCAGCAGTAGGCCCTCGCTGTCGTAGTCGAGCCGTCCCACGGGATAGAGGCGCAGCTTCAGGTGATCAAAGTGATCCAGCACGGTCCTGCGGCCTTCGGGATCGGAGGCCGTCGTCACCTCGCCCGCGGGCTTGTGGTACATGATGTAGCGCTTCGCGCTTTCCGGCCGGACGGCTTTCCCGTCAACGGCCACCTGGCTGTCTTCCCCGACCTGCGTGCCCATTTCCGTGACCGTTTTGCCGTTGACCGTCACGCGTCCCGCGCGGATCAGATCCTCGGCGTGCCTGCGGCTGGCGACCCCGCACTCCGCCAGATACTTCTGCAGCCTCAATCAGCATCCCCTCCCCGGTGTCCTGTTTCGGGATGATTATAACACAGCTCCGGCGAAACCGCCACAGGGAAAACGGTCGTTTCTCATGCGGTTGTACAAGCGCTGTTTTAGTGATATAATCAGTGGCGGGCAACATGAAATGCCGCTTTCGGCGGCGCGTGGAGCCGAATCTGCTGTATGAAAGAGGGACTCAGTATGACTTCTGAGCGCGTGTCCAAACAGTCAAGGCCGCTTCTGATCGCCATCGACGGCCCGGTGGGGGCCGGCAAATCCTCGATCAGTGACGAGGTGGCGCGCCGTCTGGGCATCCTGCATCTGGATACCGGCGCCATGTACCGGGCGGCGGGACTGTATACGATGCGGCACGGGCTGGATCCGCATGACGAAGCGGCCGTCACGTCGGCTTTGGAGCACGCGGATATCGGCGTGCGCTATGTGGATGGCGCCCAGCGCACCCTGCTGGACGGGGAGGACGTCACCGGGCTCATCCGCACCCAGGAGGTTTCCGACGCGGCCAGCGCCGTCTCCAAGCACCCCGGAGTGCGGGCGCGCCTGGTCCGCGCGCAGCGGGCGCTGGCGGAATCCACGCCCATGCTGCTGGACGGCCGGGATATCGGTACCGTGGTGCTGAAGGACGCGCCGGTGAAGATCTACCTGACCGCCAGCCCGGAGGCCAGGGCAAAGCGCCGCCTGCTCCAGTACCGGGAGCAGGGCGAGGAGCACAGCTTCGGCGAGGTGCTGGCGGCGGTGAACGCCCGGGATGACCAGGACATGCACCGCGAGGCGGACCCGCTGCGTCAGGCGGAGGACGCCGTGGTGGTGGACAGCTCGGATATGACCTTCGAAGAAACAGTGGAGGCCATCATGACGCTGGTGAAGGCTGTTATGGCAAAGGAGACGCTCCATGTCTGAAAAGCAAACCGCCGCGCGGGAAAAGCGCACCTTCTGGTTCACGGCGGCGCGGCGCCTGATCTGGGTGCTGGGACATACGATCTATCCGCTGCGCTTTCACGGGCGGGAATATGCCGACCTGGACGCGCCGTTCATCCTGGTATCCAACCATAAGCACTGGCTGGACCCGCTGATCATCGGCAGCGGCATCAGGCGATACGAGGTGCGCTTCCTGGGCAAGAAGGAGCTGGTCAAAACGCGCGTCGGCGCGTGGCTGCTCAATAAGCTGCACATGATCGTGGTCGACCGGCATAACAGTGACCTGAAGGCGATGCGGGAATGCATGAACGTGATCCGTCAGGGGCATGTGCTGGGCATCTTCCCGGAGGGCACGCGCTGCCGCAATACGACCATGGAGCATCTGGAGACCGGCTGCGCCTTCATCGCGCTGCGGGCGAAGGTGCCCCTTCTGCCGGTGCTGATCGATCGTCCGGTCCGCCCCTTCCGCCTCACCCGGGTGACCTACGGCCCGCCGATCGACATCTCCGATCTGGCGGCCGAGGGCATCAACGCGGAAACGGCGGAGAAGCTGAACGAACGCATCCGCGCCAGCATCCTTTCCTTGTCGGATGGTGGCGCCTGAGAGCTTGAAATCTGTCGCTTTTTTCCGAAAAGTGGTTGCGAAGTCCCACCCACATGGCAAAAAGAAGGATTTTTCTGCTTTTCGAAGAATATTCTAAGGGAAATACGCTCATACAGGGGCTCCCGGTGGCGCAGCCGGCGGTTCCCGAGCGGTGAAAACTGCCCGCTCATTTGACAGCTGACGGGCACGGAAAAGGAGTCGATTCATGCGTCACTCTTCGGACCTGGGGATTGACCTGGGCACGTCCAACGTCCTGATCTACGGGCGTGGACGCGGTATCATCTATAAGGAGCCCGCTGTGCTCGCGCAGAACCGTGATACCGGCGCGATCATTGCCCTGGGCGAGGAAGCGCACCGCATGCTGGGCCGCGCTCCGGGCAGCATCGAGGTCAAGCGCGTGACCCGCGGCGGCTCTGTGGGCAAGGACCTGCACCTGGTCGGGGCGATGCTGCTGCGCTTTGTTATCGCGGCCAACGGCAAGCACCTGATCAACGGCCCGCACATCGTGCTCAGCGTGCCCTCCACCCTGAACGAGTCCGAACGCCGCGGCCTTTCCGGCTCCCTGTTTGAAACCGGCGCCCGCCGTACCCAGATCATCAACCGCAATATCGCGGCCGCGCTCGGCGCGGACCTGCCCATCGGGGAAGCCTACGGCTCCATGATCGTGGATATCGGGGGCAGCCTCACGGATATCGCGGTGCTGTCCATGGGCAACGCCGTGGTCAGCGAAAATGTGGCCCTGGGCGGAGACTCCTTTGACGAAGCGATCGCCCGCTACATCCGCCGCAAGCACAACCTGCTGATCGGCGAGATCACCGCGGAAGAGATCAAGGTCCGCATCGGCTCCGTCATGCCCCGCAGGGACGAGCTGTACCTGGATATCACAGGGCGCGACCTGATCAGCGGCCTGCCGAAGACCCTCAGGATCACCTCGGACGAGGTGCTGGAGGCGATGGAGGAGCCGCTGCAGGAGCTGATCGAGGTCATCCACGCGGTCCTGGAGCGTACGCCCGCGGAGCTGGCGGCGGATATCTTTGACAACGGCATCGTCCTGAGCGGCGGCGGGGCCCTGCTGGACGGCCTGGCGGACGCTGTGTCCATCGCGCTGAAGATCAACTGCCGCGTGGCGGACCAGCCGCAGGAGTGCGTGGCCCGGGGCTGCGGCCTGACGATGGAAAAATACAGCGAGCTCGGCCATTACCTGGCCGCCAGCCGCAAACGCAAATAACGTGACTGTTCAGTCTATGACTGAACAGTCACCGCATGGGGGTCTTGCGACCCCCCTACTCCTCAATTCGGCATTGTCGCGCTACGCGCTCTGTGCCTCATTGCGGCTCCACCCGCC
>CACWHI010000007.1 GCA_902760595.1 uncultured Eubacteriales bacterium | reverse complement strand
CGTACTCAAAGATAACACCGTGATCGCTCGTTGTTACAATGCAAAGGAGATCAGCGAACGCCACCGCCACCGCTATGAATTTGCCAACGCATACCGGGAAGCACTGGAACAGGCGGGCTTATGCCTTTCCGGCCTGTCCCCGGACGAAAGGTTGGTGGAAACCATTGAACTGCCTAAGGAGAATTTCTTCGTGGGGGTCCAATTCCACCCTGAATTCAAGAGCCGCCCCAACAAGCCCCATCCGCTGTTTGTCGGCTTTATCCAGGCGGCTGTCAATCATATGAAATAAAGGCAGGAAAAAGCCATGGCCTGGCCTGAATGATTTAACAACGCCTCCGGGCCAATCAACTCGGAGGCGTTGTTCTCGTTTCAAACGAAGCCGTAAACAATGATACCGGCCACAGCGGAGATTCCTATCAGCCCAATGGGTGAGATTCCCTTCTTTAAGACTTTTCTGGAGCCAAAGTAGATCACCGCAAGAACTGCTGTCATAAAAATCGCCGTTATGTTCACAGTCAGTTCCCTGATGCTGCCGAAGCAATGCTGCAAAATCATGAATACGCCGGTCGCAAGAATAATGCCGATGATGCATGGCTTCAGTCCCCGCAAAATAGCCTGTACATACGGATCCTTCAGCAGCTTTTTCAGCAGAACCATGATGAGCAGAATGATGATGAAAGATGGCAGCACGACCGCTGTTGTCGCGATCAGGGCACCCCAGAAGCCTGCCTGCGAGCTACCCACATAGGTGGCCAGATTCACCATGATGGGTCCCGGCGTACTCTCGCTGACCGCGATCATGTATGTCAGCATTTCATCCTCAATCCACCCATAAGAAAGAACGACATCCCGGATTAAGGGAATCGCGCCATACGCTCCGCCGAAAGCAAACAGGCCCACTTTCAGGAAGCCGAAGAGCAAATCGAAGTAGATCACTTTGCCGCACCCGCCTTTACGGTATTCCTTCTTGTCAAGAATATGGCGAGGCTGATGACCGCTGCGATCAGCATCAGCGTGATGGATGAAACATGCAGCGCAAAAATGTCGATCAGCAGCATGGCGAGAAATGCGCAGGCCATAATCGTCAGCGGTATAGGCTTCTTCTGCATCTTCCTGATCATTTTGATTGCAGCGTCAAGGATCAGAATACCGACGGCGATTTTGACTCCCATGAAAGCGTGGGCGATCCAGGCGATTTCCAGGAAATTATCCAGGAACATGGAAATCAGAAAAATGATGCTGAAGGATGGAAGGACCATTCCTATCGTTGCCGCGATTGCTCCAATCAGGCCCTTTTGCTTGTAACCGACGAAGGTTGCGCAATTGATGGCTATTGGGCCGGGCGTGGATTCCGCGATCACCGTGACGTTCATCATCTCGTCGTGTGTGATCCAGCCTTTCTTCTCGACGCAGGAATTCTCAATCAGAGAAATCATGGCATATCCACCGCCGAAAGTGAACAATCCGATCTTTGCAAATGTCAGGAACAGATCGAGCAATATGTTCATACCTCAATCCTTATTGGCAGTGCCCGCGCCCGCACTCACCTTCGGGGTGATGATGCCCACAGTCGCCCTCATGGTGGTGGTCATGATGATCACAATGTGCATCCGGATCATATTTCAGATTACCCTCCGCGAGAGCTTTTGCTGCCGCGTCCGCAGAGCCCTGAACACCGGCATAGAGTTTTATACCCGCATCGGCCAGCGCCATCTGCGCGCCCATGCCGATGCCACCGCAGATCAGCGCGTCAACTTTCGCTGCATGAAGGAATCCGGCCAGCGCGCCGTGTCCGCTTCCATTGGTGTTTACTACCTGTTCTCCTGTGATCCTGCCGTTCTCTGTGTCATACAACTTGAACTGTTCGGAATGGCCGAAATGCTGGAAGATTTCTCCGTTTTCATAGGTGACTGCGATTCTCATACATGTACTTCCTTTCTCCATGATTTCCTGATTGATCTCAACCGGTATAAATTCACAGCAACCGCCTGTGATTAACAGCCTCTTTCCATGAACGAGTGCGTCTGCAATCTTTTTCCTTGCGCTGTCATAGATCGCCGTAACCGTTGTACGGGCAATGTTCATTCTGAGAGCACAGGTTTCCTGGGTGAGACCTTCATCGTCCAGAAGCCGTAATGCCTCAAATTCGTCCACGGTCATCCGGACGTCTTCGGCAGCCGCCGCATCGTCAGGCGAAAAGCTGCGATAGACCGGAAGCCGTTCTATCCTGCGGCATCTGACTGGTCTTGGCATAAGCATCTCCTTTCTGACATATGTCATTTACTATTCTACTCATGTTTATGTCATATGTCAATAACAGGGATGTAAAGAATCCGAGCTGCTGTACATTTCAGCGGCCCGGTTTTTATGTGTATTTCAATTCCTTGGACAAATAATTAAACTTACCCTCCTTGGCCCTTCAACTTACCCCCTCCCGGCGAGGCGTCGTAAATCATTAAACTGTATCAGAGACAGAGTTTTCATATCGGTGTACACCTTCACGAATTCCCAGTCATCCCGCGCCTTAATGTACTGGGTGTAGTAGTCGATCTGCGCGTCATAAACGCCTGCCGATTATAATTGCTCCACCAACTGATTACTGAAGCAGTTGGTGGAGCAATAAAAAGTTTATTGACTGTCGTGTACCTCACTTGCTCTGCGCGAACAGCCAGTCGCGGACGGCTTCCAGCTTGTAGGCGTAGTCAAAGGAGGTCATATGCTCCCCGGCCCCGCCGCCGGAGGTCTGGCCTGCTGCAAGGGTCGTGCCCAGCGTGAAGGTCACGAAGTTCTCCTGATGGTCCTCCGCCAGCATGGAAGCTACCGCGGCGTTCTGCGTATCAGCGGCATCCTGCGCGCTCCATTCCGCGTGGCTGTACGCGGCTCCGTCTTTATCGAACAGGGCAAGCAGCTCGGCCTGGCCGGCGGACGCCTTGGGATCGCCCGCGGAAACGATGTAGAAGAAGCTTTCATCCTCCAGACCGCTCAGAAGGCTGGTGTCCCACTGGCTGCCGACAAACAGATAGGCGGCAAAGAAGTCGGGGTAGGCGATGCTCAGGTGGAACGAGGTCATACCGCCCATGGACTGGCCGGTGGTGTAGATCCTGTCCGTGTCAATGGACCAGGTTTCCGTCAGGGACTGGAGCAGCCGCATGGCCACGTCGATCTGGTAGGAATGATTGAAGCTGTCATCCACCACGGTCTCCGTGAAGACAGGCACGACAACGAAAGCTGGATGCTTGGCCTGTTCGGCCTCGGTCGCCCAGATCAGTCCGCTCCAGCCCTGGGTCAGCACATAATCCGTGCCGCGGCCGACAGCGCTGGAGTCGGGGATGAACTGGATTATGGGATAGCTTTGGTTCTCATCGTAGTTTTCAGGGACATACAGCTGATACTGCAGGCTGGTGCCGGATTCAGCGTCCTCGAAGGTGAGCAGCTGGAAGTTCGGCGCGACCTCAGCGATCATGGCCTGAAGCTCCGCGTCGCCGGATTTATCTGTACCGCCGCCATTGCCGCCGCGTCCACCGCCGCCAGGACCACCCTGACCACCGCGACCGCCGGGACCACCTTCGGCAAAGGCTGCGCCTAATATGCAGAGAAGCGAGAGCGCAAGAACGACAGAAATGACTTTCTTCATAGAGAGAACCTCCTTGATGGTATCGATATCCGGTCTTACGCTTTCGCTGCTCGATATCTTGAGAGTATTATAAACCCCGCAACTTAAAAATTACTTGAAATCGGTGTGGCAGATTTGCATGTTTCAATAACCAGCCCGGGATAATTGGCGCGAAAAGAAGCTTGTTGTATTTGCCTTTACGTGGTAGAATAATAATGAGGTATTCTCGTTATTCTGTCAACGCTGGAGGGACTGTTGAAATGAGCCGTCTGAAGACATCGTGGATTGTCATGGCGAACATAGCCCTGATGAGCGCTATCCTGGTTTTCGTTTCGCTGTATTCCAACTATGAAAAAAAAGAGAATTATCGGTCCCAGGTGGAGCATTTCGTCAACGCGTTGATTGCCATGGAACAAGTGACGGGAAACTACCTGGAAGGGGAACAGCAAATCTGTGACAACTGGGCGCAGTACATTAACAGCCGGGATCTGACGCTGGAGGAAGCGGCGGCGTATATCCGGGCGACCCATGTCAAGACCGACACCTCTGCCCACCTCATCGATACAGAAACCATGACGGGTTTTTCTACACGGCCAAGGCTGAACAGCACCGATCAGTATGATGTTTCCTATGCGCGGATGGAGCTGTTCGGGGACGGGGCATGGATCGCGAAGCTGGGCGAAGCGATCAACATTACCCGAACCTATACGAATCCCATGAACGGGGAGCAGTCTCTGGCCTTCTGCAACCGGATCACCGTGCGAAATGCGGAAAACGGGGAAAAGAAGCAGGCATATCTGCTGCGCATCGTCCCCGTGTCCAATCTGGAGGAAAAGTGGGTTTTCCCCAAGGAAGAGTATGGGGATGAGGATTTTTCCATCATCGACAAGGACGGAAACTACGTCATCAGAGGACGATCCTTTAAAAGCAACAGCTTCTTCGAGTTCTACAAGTCCTATAACCAGCCCGGGATCACGGCGCAGAATCAGCTGTTTTCGGATATCCTGGCCGGAACCGGCTCATTCACCATGCAGGATTCAAGAGGCAGGGAATGCATTGTCGCCCATACGCCGATCACTTCCACAAAGGGCTGGGTGCTGCTGAGCTCCGCGCCGATCAGTAACCTGAATGCGGATACAGAAAACTGGCTGCTGATCGGGGTCATCTCCTTCGGGCTGCTGCTCCTGCTGGTGATGGACTTCCTTTATATGCATTCCGTCAACAAAAAGCTTCGGGTGATGGCCAGGGAAGCCGAAGCAGCCAACAGGGCAAAAACCGATTTTCTCTCTACGATGTCTCATGATATACGCACCCCGATGAACGCGATCATCGGGCTGACCACGATAGCCGAAAAAAACCTGGGCGACCAGGAAGCTGTAGCGGACAATCTGAGAAAGATCCGGCTGGCCGGCAATCATCTGCTGACGCTGATCAATGATATCCTGGATATCTCCAAGGTAGAGAGCGGAAAGCTCAACCTGAGCCCGATCACCTTTTCCATTGTGGAGACCGTGGAAAACCTGGTGAACCTGTCTCAGCCTATGATCAAGGAGAAAAATATCAATTTCAGCTTCCGCACCAATCGGATCGAGAAGGAGTACCTTTACGCGGATCAGCTGCGGCTGAATCAGATTTACATCAATATTCTTTCCAACGCCATCAAGTATACCATGCCCGGCGGCAGCGTATCCGTGGACCTGCGGGAGGAAAAAAGCGAAAAAGAGGGCTGCGTTAAACTGATCTATCGTGTCGAGGACACCGGGATCGGCATGAGCCCTGAGTTCCTGGAAAAAATGTATCAGCCTTTTTCACGGCAGACGGACAGCCGGGTGAACAGCATTCAGGGAACCGGGCTCGGGCTTGCGATCACTAAACAGATGGTCGAACTGATGAACGGGACGATCGAATGCCAGAGCGAACTTGAAAAAGGGACGACCTTCACCATTACGCTGGATCTTCCGATTGCTGAAAAGCAGCTGGAGGAGATGCGGATCGACGGTGTTGACGCTCTGATCGCAGACGATGACCCGATTCTGCTGGAAACCGCGGTGGATACGCTTGGATCCCTGGGAATCCGCGCGGACCGGGCAAACACCGGTTCGGAAGCGCTGGAAATGATCCGTCGCCGGCATGAAGCCGGGAAGGATTACAACGTGGTCATTCTGGACTGGAAGATGCCGGATCCGGACGGGCTCGAGACGATCAAACGCATCCGGAAGGAGATCGACGCTCCGGTCCCCATTCTGCTGATCTCCGCTTACGACTGGTCCGATATTGAAGAGGAAGCGAAAGCGGCAGGGGCGAACGGCTTCGTCAGCAAACCGCTGTTCCGTTCCGGACTGTATGAGAAAATCAACGAGCTGCTCGGAATGGAAGTAAAGGCTGTGGAACCGACGGAAGACTATTCCGACCTGGCCGGAATGAACATCCTGATCGCGGAGGACAACGATATCAACTGGGAGATCATCTCCACCATGCTGAGCATGTTCGGTATCACGTCAGAGCGGGCTGAAAACGGACGGATCTGTACAGAAAAAATGGAGGCGGCCACAGAAGGCCGCTATGACCTGATCTTTATGGATATCCAGATGCCGGAAATGAACGGCCTGGACGCGACGCGGCATATCCGTAAGCTGGAAAACCGCTGGGCGGCTTCCATTCCGATCATCGCCATGACCGCTGACGCTTTCTCCGAAAATGTAGCGGAATGCCTGCAGGCAGGCATGAACGGGCATATCGCGAAACCGGTTGATCTGAAACTTGTTATCAAAGAGATTCGCAGAATCAAGGAGGAAAAGAAATGAAAAAAGTGCTTTGCGTCGTCCTGTCCGCCCTGTTTGCTGTGGTTTCGGTGATCTGCGCTTGTCCGTCGTACGCGGGATCCGCCGGCGCATTCCAGCCAAGGCTGGATACAGATACCAGCTGCGAAATCACGGTGATCGGAAGCTATTCCAACTTTGAGGCGCTGGAAGCGGAATTCGACAGCTTTAATGAGATTTACCCCAATGTTGAACTGACCTATATGAAGCCGGATGACTATGAAAACCTGCTGGGGATGGTGCTGGAAAGCAGGAATCCCCCGAATATTTTCTTCTCTTTTCCGTGGATGTACGGAAATGATAACTATCTGACAGCCTTTGCGCATATGGAGGATCTATCCGATCCTCAACTGGGCCTGGATCTGGAATGCATCCGTCCCAACCTGCTGAGATATGACGCCGACGGGCAATTGCTGACGGTACCGGTTTTCGCCAGAAACTACGGGATGCTGGTGAATAACGACCTTTTTGAAAAGGAAGGGCTGCAGGTTCCGAACACGTGGGAGGAGCTGCTGGCCGTATGCGAGGCGTTTCTGAGCAAGGGCTATGCCAGCCCGATGATGGGCTACAGCGCGGGGCCTTCCAGCTGCCTGATGAGCATATTGGTGTATCCGGAGGTTGTGGCTGCCCTGGCGAACGATCCTGAAGCGCTTCAGGCGGCGAATGAGATGGATCCTGCCGCCGGAGAATGCATGCGCTCGAGCCTGGAATCGATGATGCGGCTGATCGGGAGCCGCTACATTAACCTGGAAAAATGCAACGAGATCGGCGACAACTATACACAGGTCATTCTTCGCTTCTTTGAGGGGGATGTTCCCATGATGATCTGCACCGGAGATACTGTATCCGGGACAGGAAAACGGGAAAGCCAGTCCGAGGCGTTTTCCAATCATCCCTTCACCTATTCCTTTACCCCTATTCCGCTCTCAGAAGACGGAGGTTACTTTATCGACAGTCCATCCATCGAATTTTCGGTGAACAAAACCTGTGACGATCTGGACATGGCCAACGAGTTCATGCGCTTTCTGATCAGCCGTGAGGAACTGAACAAGATGGCTTCGGTGAAGCGCCTTGTCACGCCGACCAAGGACCTGTCCTTCAGCGCTGTGTATGAGCCCTTCGGCCGGGTGCCCGACGAACGGGTCCTGTGCCCTGAAACCATCGGGATCACGGATGCCCTTTTCGTGCAGGTGCGGAACGCGGCTTATCAGGTTGGAACCGGAGCCGCCACCATTGATGACGTCGTCAGCCAGTATGGATCTCTGAAGTGATCAGTCGAAGACAGTCACTCCAGAATAAACTCTTGAGCATTTCCCCCGGATCGGGTATAGTAGATATGTCAGAAGCCTGTCCTCGGACAGGACACCAACAGATGAGAGAAGGAGTATCGGATATGGCGAATGATCTGGAATTTGTCGGCGCGAAAGGGATGAAAGTCGCTTTCATCGGCTCGGAATGTTATCCGTTCATCAAAACAGGCGGGCTCGGAGACGTGATGTACGCCCTGCCGCGGGCCCTGCTTCGCCAGGGCTGCGAGGTTCGCGTGATCCTGCCCTGCTACCGGTGTATCCCGGAGAAATACAGGGAACGCATGACCTACGTCGGCTCCTTCGGCATGAACCTGACCTCGGACGGCCGCTCGTTCTATGTGGGCATCATGGAGCTGGAGCTGGACGGCGTGACCTATGATTTCATCGACAACCGGGACTTTTTCGACTGGGGCAACCCCTACACGGGCCTCTGGGAGGACATTCCCAAGTACTGCTATTTTTCGAAGGCTTCCCTGGCGGCGCTCAACTTCCTGGAGTGGATCCCGGACGTGATCCACTGCCACGACTGGCAGGCGGCCCTGGTGCCCGTCTATCTGCGCACGCTGTTCGACGTGACGCCCGTGGGCTCCGCCCGCAGCGTCCTGACCATCCATAACCTGCGGTTCCAGGGCATCTGCAGCATCGAACACCTGAAGTACTGGACCGGCCTGCCGGACTTCCTCTTCAACTATCCCGTCTTCAAGGTCAACGACCACGAAGCCAACATGTTCAAGGGGGGCCTGGCCTATGCGGACCGGATCACGACGGTCAGCAGCACCTACGCCGGCGAGATCCAGACAGACTTCTACGGCGAGGGCCTCAACAGCCACCTGTGGTATCACCGGGCGAAGCTGATCGGTATCGTGAACGGCATCGATATCGACATCTGGAACAGCCGGACGGACAAGCTGCTCCCCGTCCCCTATGGAGAGGAGAACGTACTGAAGGCCAAACGGGAGAATAAAAAAGCGCTGCAGACCCGCCTGGGGCTGACCGTTGACGAGAACAAGCTCGTCATCGGCCTGATCTCGCGCCTGACGGATCAGAAGGGCCTGGACCTGATCGACGCCGTCTTCACCCAGATGGTGGACGAGAACGTGCAGGTGGTGATCCTGGGCACGGGCGACCCGCGCTACGAGAACGCCTTCCGCTATTACGAGAATACCTTCAAGGGGCAGGTGTGCGCCTACATCAAGTATGACGAGAGCCTGGCCCACCAGATCTACGCCGGCTCCGACGCCCTCCTGGTGCCCAGCCTGTTCGAGCCCTGCGGCCTGACGCAGCTCATCGCCATGCGCTATGGCACCGTGCCGATCGTGCGGGAGACCGGCGGCCTGAAGGACACGGTGGAGCCCTACAACGAGTACACCGGGGAGGGCAACGGCTTTACCTTCGACCAGTACCGGGCGGACCTGCTGCTGGACGCCGTCAGGCGGGCTGAGCGGGTATACTTCGAGGAGCGTAGTCGCTGGGACGCCATCGTCACCCGGGACATGGAGAAGGATGTATCCTGGGAGCACTCAGCCGACCTGTACCTGAAGCTCTACGGTGAACTGAAGGGCTGAGAAAAAACATGGGGCTGTTGCACAAGTACATGAACGCCCTCATCCGTCATGCCTTCGGCATGACACGCGCCTGGGCCTGCCGGCCCGCTCTTCACTGGAATCAATCCATTGGACCGATCCCTTATCGTTCAGAGCCCCCGAGATCGGGGGCAAGGCTCTCGCTACGCCGCATGTCAAATCGCCTGAAATTGCAACGTGATCCGATGATCTGAAAATGCTGTCTACCAAAAGCCTTCCCCCGATTTCGGGGGAAGGCGCTGAGCGAATGCGAAGCGGATGAGGGCTGTGTATGAACTTGTGCAACAGCCCCGGGCGAGTTTTAAGTTTTACGTCATCCGATCATCCGCGGCAGCAGAACGACCAGACCCACGATCACCAGCGCGGTGACGATCAGAAAGAGGACGCTCCCCAAGGACAGGCGGCGGAAGGGACTCATAGGTCGCTCGCCTCCACGCGCAGCACATTCATGACCCGGACGGCGCGCTTGTCGAAGGCGGCGATGGCGGCGCGGACATTCTTTTCGCTGGCCGGATGGGTCAGGATGGTGATCTGCGCGCCTTCAGTGGCGCGTTCCACGGGCTGCAGCAGCGCTTTGACGCCGATCTGCCGCTCGGACAGCGACGCGGCCACCTGTGCCAGGACGCCGGTCGTATCCTGGGCAGAGAGACGGATATAGAACGCGCTGACACGGTCTTTCAGCATGACCGCGGGCGCTTCGTTCTCCCGGGCAGAGGCCTGGGGCGCGCGGTCGTCCGCCGTCTGCAGGATAGCGTTGATCAGGTCGCTCATCATGGCGCCGGCTGTCGGCGCGCTGCCCGCGCCGCGGCCATAGATCATCATGTCCCCGCAGGCGTGGCCGTGCAGGAACACCGCGTTGAACGCGCCCTGCACGCTGGCCAGCGGATGATGCGCCGGCACCAGCATCGGGGAGACGTAGGCGTCCATCCCCTCCGCGGTATTGGTGGCATGGGCCAGCAGCTTGATGCGGTAGCCCAGCTCCTCCGCATTGCGGATATCGTCCTGCGTGATATGCGTCATGCCCTCGCGCTCGATGTCCGTGACCGGCAGGTGACGGTGGAAGGCCAGCGAGCTCAGGATCGAGAGCTTGTACATGGCGTCCTCGCCCTCGACATCCGCCGTGGGATCGGGCTCCGCCAGGCCCAGGGCCTGGGCATCCTTGAGCACGTCCTGGTAGTCCAGCCCCTCCTCCGTCATGCGCGTCAGCAGGTAGTTGGTGGTGCCGTTGATGATGGCGGTCAGCCGGTCGATCCTGTTCGCCTGCAGCGAATCGTGAAGGATCTTGATGATCGGCATCGCGCCGCCCACCGCGGCCTCAAAATAGAGGGACGCCCGGCCCGACTCAGAGGCGTCGTGCAGCTCTCGCCAGTGCAGCGCGAGCGCCATTTTATTGGCCGTGACCACGTGCTTGCCCGCCCGCAGCGCCTCGCACATCCAGTCGGCCGAGGGATGCTCGCCGCCCAGGCATTCGACCACGTAGCGGATTTCCGGGTCCATGAGCACGCGGTCCTTATCGTCCGTCAGGAGGGACGTATCCACATATTCGGGACGCTGCTTGCTCAGGTCGCGCACCAGGATCGCCTTGACCACCGGATCGACCTGGTAGTTCTCCCGCCATTCGGCGCGCATTTCCGCCAGCAGCTTGGTCACGCCGCTGCCGATGTTGCCACAGCCCAGCAGGCCGATATACACGGTTTTCATTGCGCGTCCCCTCCGAAATTCTTGTTGTAGATCGCCAGCAGTCCCTTCAGCGTGAGCAGCCCATCGAAGCAGGTGATCATCTTCGACTCATCGGAGATCAGCTTCGCAAAGCCGCCCGTAGCGATGACTTTGGCGTCCGGGCAGCCCATTTCCGCCCGGATCCGTTTGATCAGGTAATTCACCTGGCCCACATAGCCGTAAAAAATGCCGGACTGCATGTTGGCGATGGTGTTCCTGCCGATCACATGCTCGGGATGGATCAGCTCAAAGTGTGGCAGCTTGGCGGTACCGCTGACCAGCGCGTCGCTGGCCAGGCGCAGACCCGGGCAGATGCAGCCGCCCAGGAAGGCGCCGCCCCCGTCCAGCACGCCGAAGGTGGTGGCGGTGCCAAAGTCGATATAGATCGTATTGCCGCCGTACTCGGTATAGGTGGCGACCGCGTTGCAGATACGGTCGCTGCCCAGCTCGCGCGGATTCTCGTATTTGATGTCGATGCCGGTCTTGATGCCCGGTGCGACGAAGGCGGGATCGACCCCGAAGTAGTCGCGGCACATATGCTCGACCGTATAGTTGATGGTCGGCACGACGCTGCTGAGCATGATGCCCTGCACCAGCCCCATATCCACGTTCCGGCTGTGGAAAAGGCTGGTCACCAGCACGCCCAGCTCGTCCGAGGTATAGCTCCTTTTCGTCGCCAGCCGCCAGTACCTGGCGAGCTTGTTGTTGTCAAACAGGCCGATCTTGATATTGGTGTTGCCGATATCCATCGTCAGGATCATGGCGCTTCTCCTCGCTTACAGCAGTCTCGATTTATTCAGGGCCGTCCCTACGGCGCTGGTCACCAGGGCCGCTACCAGCATCTCCACCACGGCGTTGATGCCCACGGAGGCGATGATATAGGCGATCACGCCGCGGCCGGCCATGGCCTTCTGCATATATTCCGTCTGGCCGAACAGCAGCACCAGCAGCGACATGAAGAACAGCGTGTTCAGGAACGCCGCGGCAAAGCCCGTGATGCCGCACCGCACCGGGGTATTGACATTGCGTCTTTTCAAAGCCTTATAGATCAGCGCCGTCAGCACGCCCACCAGCAGGCGGGAGACGAAGCGCTGCAGGAACATCAGGAAGGGGCTGATACTGACCAGCGCGGCGCCCATGGGGCTGGAGCCGAACAGGTTGAAGCACTGCAGGAAGCTGATCAGGCCGAAGGCCCCGCCGACGATGGCGCCGCCGGGCACGCCCAGCGCGATTGCGCCGATGGCCACGGGGATCATGTTGAAGGTGATGGACAGGCCCGCCGGCATGGGGATATTCACATATCCCAGCACCACCAGGACCGCGATCAGCATCGCCAGCAGGACCAGCTGGAAGGTACGTGTGCGTCTGTCAGTCTTTTTCATTTTGGTTTCCTCCGTTCAAATTCATAAAGATATCTGACGTATTGGCATGTTCGCCAGTCGCAGCGCCGGTCCATGCCATTGCCGACGCTCTTGCTCCACCGATGGATTGGCGGAGCGGTTTTCTCGCAGCAGCTGTCTGTAAGTCTCAGACCCGAACGGTATCCGGAGACAGCTGGCTGAAAGACGAATTGGAATTGCAGCTCCTCGCTGCTCACTTCTTTACAGCTCGTCCTTCCGGGCTCCCATCGTCTTCAGGAACGCGGTGTAGGCGCGGACCGCCTCGTACAGATCCGCCTTGCTGATGATCTCCTGCGGAGCGTGCATATTGAGCACGGCGACGCCGGAATCGACGACCTCCATGCCGTACAGCGCGCAGATATAGGCGATGGTACCGCCGCCGCCCAGGTCGACGCGACCCAGCTCAGCCGTCTGCCAGTTGACCTGCGCGTCGTCCATGCAGGCGCGCACGCGGCCCAGGAACTCGGCGTTGGCGTCGTTGGAGCCGGACTTGCCCCGGGAGCCGGTAAACTTGTTGTAGCAGACGCCGCGGCCCAGCATGGCGGCGTTCTTCTTCTCAAAGGCCTCGGCGAACATCGGGTCGAAGCCCGCGCTCACATCGCAGGAGAGCATGCGGCTGTTGGCCAGCGCGCGGCGCAGGCCCAGGCCCGCCTTTCCCCCGCAGAGGTGCAGCATCTCGCAGACTGCATTTTCAAAGAACTTCGCCTGCATGCCGGTAGCGCCGACGGAGCCGATCTCTTCCTTGTCGGTCAGGATGCAGCAGGCCGTGTATTCCGGTACCGCCGGCAGGGAGAGCATGGCCTGCACCTCGGCGTACGCGCAGACGCGGTCGTCGTGGCCGTAGCCCAGGATCATGCTGCGGTCCAGGCCGAAATCGCGCGCCTTCTCAGCGGGCACAGCCTCCAGCTCAGCGCTCAGGAAGTCCTCTTCCTCGATCCCGTATTTCTCCTTGAGCAGCTTGACGAGCGTCGCCTTGACGGCGTCCTTCTCCTCGCCCTGAAGCGGCTGCCCCGCCAGGATGATATCCAGGCCCTCGCCGGTAATGACCTCGCTGGCCTTCTTGGTCATCTGCTCCTGGCTCAGGTGGATGAGCAGGTCGGAAATGCCCACTACGGGGTCGTTCTCGTCCTCGCCGATGACCACGTTCACTGCCGTGCCGTCCTTCCTGACGACCACGCCGTGCAGCGCGAGCGGACGCGCGACCCACTGGTATTTCTTGATGCCGCCGTAATAATGGGTATCGGCATACGCGAGCTCGCTGTTTTCATACAGCGGGTTCTGCTTGATGTCGATACGCGGGCTGTCGATGTGCGCGCCGACGATATTCATGCCCTCCTCCAGCGGCTTTTCGCCGATATGGAAGAGGAGCAGCGCCTTCTGCATCTGCGTGTCGTACAGCTTATCGCCCGGCTTGAGGGGCTTCCCCTCGCGGATCGCTTCGCGCAGGCTGCGGTAGCCCGCGTCCTTCGCCATGCTCACCGCCAAGCGCACGCACTCGCGCTCCGTCTTGCCGTGATCCAGAAATGCCTTATAGGACGCTGAAAGCGCTTCCACGGCTTCCAGCTGCTCCGGGCTGTAGGTCAGCCACGCGTTTTTCCGCTCCATAGGTCGTTTACCCCGTCTTTCTACCGTTTATTTTTTGATTGTGAATTTGATCTCCACAGGCGCCATCCGGTCGCCGATGACCGTCAGCACCGCCTCGCCGGCGCGGCCCAGAGTGCGCACATAGCAGCCCGTCATGCCGCCTTCCGCGGTCACGACCGTGGGGCCTACCAGCTCCGCGTCGCCAGCCACGTGCAGATGCAGCGGCAGCTGCGCGTAGGACGCGACCTGGTCAAACTCGTCCAGCACGCGCAGGCGCACCAGCGCCATGTCGTAGGTGTCGCCCTCTGTCAGGACCGTGGAGGACGCCTTGGCCTCCAGGTGCAGGCGGGTGCTCGGACAGGCGGTCCTGCTCAGGACGACCTGGCCGTCCTTGATGGCGTCGAAGCGCCAGCTGGTCGCGGCGCTGCCCCAGTTGCGGATATACTTTTCGAACAGGCGCTGGGCTTCCTCTTCCTTGAACTCATACCGGGAGACCAGCAGGCCGTAGCGCAGCTTGTCCGCCGGCGGCAGGTGGTCAAAGCCGTACTTGCGCGCCGCCATCAGGCACTGGCGGATCAGGTCCGCCTCCTTCTCCGGATAGCCCTCCTGGCTCACCAGCAGGTTGCCCACCACGTCGTCCATCAGGATCGGGCCATGGGGCAGCGCCGCGTAGGGCGAGCCCTTGAAGGTCGCCACGTACTCGCCGTTCTTGTACAGCTTCACCTCGTCGGCGTTGGTGAAGATCCATACATCGCCGATATTGCTGGCCGGGTAATCGCCGATATCCATGGTGGAGCCCAGCTCCAGCACAGGCGTCTCATCCTGCTGGCTCGCGTACAGGGCCGCCGCCAGCTTCGGATTGCGGAAGGCGTCCATGACGCCGTGGTAGCACACGCGGTCGCCGGAGCCGAAATCCTTGTGCGTGGGATAGTCGAACATGCACCAGCCGAAGCAGCCCGCGTGCACACCGCTGGCCGCCGCGTCGTTCTGCACGCGGGCGTGGCGCAGGGCGTGGGCCTGGCGGCGTTCCCAGGTGTCGTAAGGCTTAGTCGGGAACATATGGCCGTTGTGCTCGGACACCAGGAAGGGTCTCGTCGTGTCCGGCGTCACCTTTTCCTTGGGCCGCACGCCAGCGCCCTGGCCGGCGTAGGAGAAGTCGTTGAAGGCGTACACATCCTCCAGCAGGCTGCTCTTTTCCAGATACCTGACGCCGCTGGTGGGGCGCGTCTTGTCCAGCACGTGGGCTACCGCATTCGTCTCGCGGTAGAACTCGTCGTCGTCCAGGCTCTCGTTGATGCGCACGCCCCACAGGATGATGCTGGGGTGATTGCGGTACTGGTGCACCATCTCGCGCACGTTTTCGACCGCCTGGGCCTTCCAGTTGGTATCGCCGATGTGCTGCCAGCCGGGGATCTCCGTAAACACCAGCAGGCCCAGCCGGTCGCAGGCGTCGATGAAGGCCTGGCTCTGGGGATAGTGCGAGGTGCGCACCGCGGTCAGGCCCAGCTCCTCCTTCAGGATCCGCGCGTCCTCCGCCTGCAGGCTGTCCGGCACGGCGTAACCGACATAGGGATAGCACTGGTGGCGGTTCAGGCCCCGCAGGAAGGTCTTTTTGCCGTTCAGGTAAAAGCCGTCCGCCTTGAACTCCGCTGTTCGGAAGCCGAAGCGCACGCTCCTGACGTCCGTCTCCCTGCCGTTCTCATCCAGCAGCGCGGCTTCCAGGGTGTACAGGTAAGGCTGTTCGAGCGTCCACAGTTCCGCCGTAGGCAGCGTCAGCGTGTAATCCGTCTGCTGGCCGCTCTCCTCCATGATGCAGCGCCTGTCGGCGTCCAGCATGCGCACCCGCGTCACGGGCGCCTCAGCTTCCCCATCCGCGCCGGAGAGCGTCAGCGCTACCGCCGCGGTGTGCTCCGTGGGTGTAGAAACAAAAACATCCTCGATCAGCAGCTGCGGGCGGATATCCAGCCAGCAGGGCCGATAAAGGCCGCCGTAGGTCAGGTAATCGATCACGAAGCCGAAGGGCGGCACGGACGGATTCTCCGTGGAATCCAGGCGCACCGCCAGCCAGGCTTCCTCGCCGGGCTGCAGCAGGCCGGTAAGCTCCGCCGAAAAGGCCGTATAGCCGCAGGCATGGGTCATCAGCTCCCGCCCATTCAAAAAGACGGTGGCGATATGCGCCGCACCGTCAAAACGGACAAAGACGCGCTGATCGCGCGCCTCCTCCGGCAGGACGAGCCGATGCCTGTAGCCGGACACCATCTGGTAGCTCATGTCGTCAGCGTAGTGCTGCGGCAGCTCCCTCACCGTGTGGGGCAGCCGTACCGCTTCGCCGACGCCCTGGCCAAGGGCGAAGCCCTCCGACCACTCCGTAACGAATTCCCAGTCGTTGTTCAGGCTGATCATCGAATCTCTCACTTTCCTTGAGTATATTCGGTGTAGCTGACGCTTCCGTTCTTCAGCGTCAGCATTGTCCGCGTGGTGCCCAGCGCTTCTGCCTGACGGAACAGGCTGTCCGAGGAGCCGGCCAGAGTCAGGCCGTCCGCTGGAAGCGCCAGCTCCTGGGTCTGCAGGCCGATCTCCTCGATCCGCGCCTCGTCGCGCCCGATCTCTCCGACGCAGAGGATCCAGCTGTACGGGGTCTTGATCTGGCCTTCCTCGTCAGGGCTCAGCTGCAGGTCGAGGAACCGGTAGACGCCGTCCCGCACGGCAAAGCTGTCGTAGGACCAGCCGGATATGCCGCCGTTCAGGCGGGAGACCGTCTCGATCGTGCCGTCGCCGGCGTCCTCGCTCAGGTCGTAGACCGTCATATAGGCGAACTCGCCGCCGCCCTCGCCCGACATCACCCAGGTGAAGGGGTCGTAGCGGGTGTTGTCCACGATCTCCTCGACCCAGCCGTCGGCGTCCTCGATCGTATAGACGTCCGTCGAGCTGCCGGTGATGAGCTCAGAGTAAGGCTTCTCATACACATAGTCGCCGCCTGAGGTCACGGACAGGGTGTACCGCCCTGCCGCATGCTTCCAGGCGGCCTCATCCGCCAGCGCGTCCAGGAACTGGTTGAGCACCTGGTCCGGAACGCGGACGGAGGTTATTGTGCTGTTTTCTTTCAAGGCAAGCTGTTCCAGCCGGAGAGCGTTCGCCGCGCCGGCAAGCAGCTTATTTTCCAGCTCCTGAAAATTTCCGCTCAGGCGCGGATCGGCGGTCTTCGCCGCCACGGGCACAGCCGTTGGCTCGTTCGTCTTTTCGGGAGCCTGTCCGCAGCCGCTCAGCAGCAGGGCCGCGCATACCAGCAGCAGCCCCAGCCGCCCGCGCGGGCTGATCCGCGTTTTCCTGAACATAAACGTCCTTTACCAGGTCGCCTTCAGCGCGGTCTTGATCGCCGCCTGATGGTCCGCGTCCACCTTGTCGCTGCCGTGGGTCTTGCTGCCGGTAAAGTGGATGCAGAACTGACCGTTGAAGTTATTGTTGGTAATGGTCTGCTCGCCATGCGGCACGCCGTACATGCTGCCGGCGTAGACCTTGCCCTTGTACTGCACCAGCACCGGGCGGCGCTTATAGTTGATGGAGCCGCCGTACACGGACTTCATTTTGCTGGTATCGGACTTGGTGAGGGGCTCCACGTCCAGGTGGTTGGTGCCATACATCACCTTGCAGTTCCAGGTCTTGCCGGTCTTGACATCCTTGACCACGATGGTGGAATTGCGCTTGAAGAGGTTCTTGCCCGTATTGTACCATTTAAGGTTCAGCGTCTTGTACTTGGTCGCGGCCGGCTTCGGCGTCGCGGTCGCCTTCTTGGGGGTGGGGGTCGCGGCGGCCTTCTTGAGGGCCGTCACCGCGCTGCTGGGCAGGTTGACAAACTTGCACATCACATAGCCTGTCTTGCCCTTGAATTTCACCTTATAAAAATTGCCGGAAATCCCCAGCACGGTCAGCTTGTCCCCTTTGTTTACGCGGCCCTTGTAGCCGGCGGAGGTAGAGGGGCGGCTCCGGAAGAAGATCCGGTCCTTCGTGACGGTGCCCGTGTAGGTTTTCGCGGCATAAGCGGGCCAAGTGATGCCTGTCAGCAGCAGAACGAGCGTCAGCAGCAGCGCAGCCAGTCTCTTGGATGAGTTCAGCATGTCGGTGTATTTGTCCTTTCGCGTTATTGAGCGGGATACGCCATCGAAAGGCCTATCTCACTTACTGACGCATTTTAACACATTCTTCCCAGTACAATCAATAGTTGTGACTGTATTGTAACTGTTTCGCTGATTTTGTAAATAAAATGTAACAATAACGTAAAAGAACGGTAATTATTGGAGGGATTTCAGCTTCTGCCACGCTTCCTTCGCGTAAAAGACCAGTGCGCAGATCGTCAGTCCCACCGCGATCCAGAGCAGCCACAGATAGACCGGCGCGCCGACGCGGTCGAAGTACTCATAGAAGAACGCGCACAGCAGGGAGCAGACCATCACGAACTGCGCGGCCTTGCCGATGACCTTGCTGTAGACCACCACGCCCTTTTTGAGCAAGAACACACCGCCCAGCACCATCAGCAGCTCCTTTGCCAGCACCACGACGAAGGGCGGCCAGGGCAGGATGGCCGGGCGTCCGCCCATCGGCAGGATCATGGACAGCATCACTGAAAGGACCATCAGCTTGTCGGCCAGCGGGTCCATTAGCTTGCCGAAGTCGGTGATCTGGTTGTATTTACGGGCGATGTAGCCGTCCGCCAGGTCCGTCAGGGAGGCGGCCAGGTAGGTGCAGAGCGCGGGGATCATCTTTCCCTGCGACATCAGCACCCAGTATACGGGAATCAGCGCCATGCGCAGCATGGTCAGCACGTTAGGCACTGTCCAGATGCGCTTGTTCGCCGGCTTTTCAGGTTTCGTTTGAGACATAGTTCAATCCTTCTCGATTTGGATATCAGATGTTCTGTCCATATCGTCGAGCCTTCTCAGCACGCGCCGCATGATGACCGCGGCGAGGATGAAGGCCAGCACATCAGCGGCCGGCTGCGCCATCTGCAGTCCCGTGATGCCGAACAGCGCCGGCAGGATCAGCACGGACGGGATCAGGAAAATACCCTGCCGCGCGCTGGAGATGACGGTGGAGCTGAAGCCATAGCCGATGGACTGGGTACACATGTTGGACATCACGTAAAAGCCCCAGAGGGGCAGGGTGACCAACTGCATCCTGAGCGCGCCGGTGCCGATGCTGACCACCATGGGGTCCTCGCCGCGGAACAGGCGGATGATCTGCTCGCTGAACACCATGGCCACCGCCGCGAGGCAGAGCAGGATGACGGTCGCCACCTTGCCGCAGTACCAGTAGGCGTCCTTGACCCGGCGGTAACGCTTCGCGCCGTAGCAGAAGGCCGCCACGGGCTGGAAGCCCTGGCCGAAGCCGATGACCGCGCTGTTGACGAACATGACGAACTTGTTGGAGATGGACATGGCCGCGATGGCCGCGTTATTGACGATGGGATCGGGAGAAATGCCGCGCGCCACGCGGTTCAGGAAGATCGTCGCGATCGCCGCGATGCCCTGGCGGCCCAGCGAGGGCACACCGGTGTACAGGATCTTCCGGTACATGGCCGCGGTCGGACGGAAATCGCTGAAGCGGTAACGCAGCAGCCCCGGCTGGGTGTTCGCCACGGTCAGCAGGATGGCGAAGGAGGTCAGCTGGCTGATCGCCGTCGCCAGCGCGGCGCCCGCGGTACCCATGCCAAGGCCGAAGATCAGCAGCGGATCCAGGATCATATTGAGGATGCCGCCGGAGCTGATGCCGATCATCGCGTACATCGCCATGCCCTGGAAGCGCAGGTGATTGTTCATGACGAAGGAGCACATCATGAACGGCGCGGCCATAAAGATATAGCGCGCGTAGGCCACCGCGTCCGGCACGCATTCCGGCGTCGCGCCGATCAGCACCACCAGCCCCTCGGGGTCGATGTTGCCCGCCACCGCCAGCACCAGGCCCACCGCGAACGCGGTAAAGAAGCCGACCGCCACCAGGCGGCGGGCCTCCTCGTCCCGTCCGGCGCCGAGGGCCTGGCTCACGTTGGCGCCGCTGCCCATGCCTATGGTAAAGGCCAGGGCCTGGATGATGGCCATGGCGGAAAAGACCACGCCCACCGCCGCCGAGGCCTCGGTGCTGATGCGCGCCACAAAATAGGTGTCCGCCATGTTGTATACAGCGGTCACCAGCATGGAGATGATGGTGGGAACAGCCAGCCGCGGAATCACCTGATTCAGCGGCTGGTTGAGCATCATATCCGCCCGGCCTTCGACAGTGACTCTTTTCATTCTCAGAATTCAGCGCTGCCGGTGGTGCGCGGGAAGGGCAGCACGTCGCGGATGTTCTGGATGCCGGTCAGGTACATGACCATGCGCTCGAAGCCCAGGCCGAAGCCGGCGTGCGGGTTCGTGCCGTAGCGGCGCAGAGCGATATACCAGTCATAGCTCTTCTCGTCCATGCCCAGTTCCTTCATGCGGGAGGTCAGCACGTCCAGGCGCTCCTCGCGCTGGCTGCCGCCCACCAGCTCGCCGATGCCGGGCACCAGGATATCCACAGCCGCGACGGTCTTTCCGTCGGGGTTCAGGCGCATGTAGAACGCCTTGATATCCTTGGGATAGTTGTACACGCAAACCGGGCGGCCGAAATGCTTCTCGGCCAGGTAGCGCTCATGCTCGGTCTGCAGGTCCATGCCCCAGCGCACGGGATACTCGAATTTCTGATCCGCCTTCTCCAGGATCGCGATCGCGTCCGTATAGGTCACGCGGGCAAAGTCGCTGTCCGCCACGTGGTTCAGCCGCTCCAGCAGACCCTTGTCCACGAAGCTGTTCAGGAACTCCAGCTCCTCGGGCGCCTTTTCCAGGATATCGCGGATGATGTAGCGGATCATCTCCTCCGCCAGCGCCATGTCATCGAACAGGTCGGCGAAGGCGATCTCCGGCTCGATCATCCAGAATTCCGCGGCGTGGCGCTGCGTATAGCTCTTTTCGGCGCGGAAGGTCGGGCCGAAGGTGTACACGTTGCGGAAGGCCATGCAGAAGGCCTCCACGTTCAGCTGGCCGGACACGGTCAGGTTGGTGGATTTGCCGAAGAAGTCCTGGCTGAAATCCACCTGCCCGTCCGGCGTGCGGGGCGGGTTGCCCACGTCCAGCGTGGTAACGCGGAACATCTCGCCCGCGCCCTCGGCGTCGCTGGTGGTGATGAGCGGCGTATGCACGTACACGAAGCCCTTTTCCGCGAAAAAGCGGTGAATGGCCTGCGCCGCGAGGGAACGGATGCGGAACACGGCGTAGAAGGTGTTGGTGCGCGGGCGCAGGTGCGCCTGGGTGCGCAGGTACTCGAAGCTGTGGCGCTTCTTCTGCAGCGGGTAATCCGCCTCGCACAGGCCGATCACGCGGATGGCGGTGGCGCGCAGCTCAAAGGGCTGCTTGCGCTCCGGCGTCAGCAGCAGCGTGCCCTCCGCCTCGACGGCGCTGCCGGTGGTGATCTTCACGATCTCCTGGAAGTTCTCCAGCGTATCGTCGCACACCACCTGCAGGTTCTTGAAGAAGGTGCCGTCGTTCAGCTCGATGAACGCGAAGGTCTTGCCGTCGCGCACGGTGCGCACCCAGCCGGACAGCTTCAGCTTCGCGCCGTCCGCCGGCGTCTGCCTGAACAGGCTTTTGATAGACGTGTACTCGCTCATGGTATGTCAGACTCCCTCCGTATGATACAGCCGGCCCAGCATGGCCGCGCCGATGATGCCCGCGTCGTTGCCGAGGCTGGCCAGCCGCAGCTCCGCGTAGGGCAGTTCCTTGTACAGCAGATAGCGCGGGATCTTCCTGCGCACGTTGTCGAGCAGGAATTCGCCCGCGTGGCTCACGCCGCCGCCCAGGACGATCATATCCGGGTCCAGGGTGCAGATGATGTTGTTGATCAGCACCGCGAGATGGTCGCAGTAGTGGTCGAACACGCGGCAGGCCACCTCGTCCCCGGCCTTGGCAGCGTCGAACACCGTTTTGGCGTTGATGCGCTCCATATCCCCGCCGGCGAACTTCATGAGCAGGCTGTCGGTATAGGTCATGCACTCCTGCCGGGCCATGCGGATGATGGCGCTGGCGCTGGTATAGCGCTCCGCGCAGCCGTCATTACCGCAGGTGCATGGCACGCCGTCCAGGGCGATGGTCATATGGCCCAGCTCGCTGGCGATGCCGTGGCGGCCCGTCCAAGGCCGGCCGTTGATGACGATGCCGCCGCCCGTGCCGGTGCCCAGCGTCAGGAATACGGAGCAGGGATAGCCCTTGGACACGCCCGCGATGCTTTCGGCATAGCCCGCCACTGTGGCGTCGTTATCGATGAACACGGGCTTGCTCAGGTACTTCTGCATTTCCGTCCGCAGCGGGATATCCTTCCAGCCCAGGTTCGTGCAGAAGATGACGGAGCCGTCGTTCTGCCGCGCCAGGCCCGGGATGCCGATGCCGATGGCCTCGATATCCCCCTGGGTGATATTGATGTGGTTCATGGACATGGTCACGCACGCGGCCATATCCCGCACGATATCACCATAGGGCCGCTGCGCCTGTGTCTTGGCATAGGCCTGGGCCACGATGCGCCCGGTCTCGTCCACGACGCCCGCCTTGATATTGGTCCCGCCCAGGTCGATTCCGATGTAATACATACCCTGCTCCTCTCTTATACTGCCATATATTGGAGTAATTTACTGTTCTCTCGAATGGATGGCGACTTCCTTGAGGCGCCGGTCCAGCTCGTTGGCGGCGGAATAGCCCAGGCGCTTCAGACCCAGGTTGCGCGCCGCCACCTCGATGACGACCGCCAGGTTGCGGCCCGGGCGCACCGGCAGGACGATCTGTGGGATCTTCACGCCCATGATGGTGGTATAGCTGTCGGACATGCCCAGGCGCTCGTAGGCCTTGCTTTCCTGCCAGAGTTCCAGGTGGATCGCCATCTCGACCGACTTGCGCATCAGCACCGCGCCGATGCCGTACATCTGCCGGATGTCGATGATGCCGATGCCGCGGATCTCCATAAAGTGGCGGATGGTCTCCGGGCTTTCGCCGATCAGGCGGTTCTCGTTGACCTTCTTGATGTCCACCACGTCGTCCGCCACCAGCTGGTGCCCGCGCTTGACCAGCTCCAGGGCCGCCTCGCTCTTGCCGACGCCGCTTTCGCCAGTCAGCAGAACACCGATGCCGTACACATCCATCAAAACGCCATGCACCGTGGAGCGCGGCGCGAGCGCGTCGCTCAGGTAATTGATGGCGTTCACGAAGAAGCGTGTGGTCACCCAGTCCGTGCCGAAGATCGGGATGTCGTGCGCACGGGCCAGCTCCAGCATCTCCTGCAGCGGCTGCATCCCGCGGCAGATGACCATGCAGGGGATCGGGTAGGAAAAGAACTGGCTGAGCTGGGCATACCGTGCCGCGTCGTCCAGGCTCTCCAGGTAGGCCATTTCCACCTTGCCGATGACCTGGGGACGCTCATGGGCGAAATACTCCATGTACCCGGCAAACTGGATGCCCGGCCGGTTCAGCTCCGCGGACTGGATGTTCAGCGTGTCCTTGGTGGAAGGGCAGAGCACTTTCAGCGACAGCGCGCTGACGAAATCCTTGACTGCGATCATACGTTATTTCCTCTAATGCTCGACGGCGGGGACGAAATCCTGCATGGCGCCGATGTTCTCCACATAATCCCGGATGCGCCAGGGGTCTTTGGTATCATACTGGATCTGGCGGATAGCCAGCCCGGCCTCCCTGCCGGTGACCGGATAGGGCTGGTAATAGTTGATCTCGGAGTGCTCCGACAGGCGGCAGGGGATGAAGTTCGCCCGGCTGCCCAGGTAGCGCCCGTCCTCCGAAAATGAAAGGGCCAGCTGCAGGATCGCCGTGTATCGGGTCTTCACCTGGAAATTGCCGGCGAACACGAAGTTGCCCAGGGAGTAATAGACCGGCACGCCGTCCATGACCTCGTAGCCCTGCAGCACATGGGGATGATGCCCCACCACGATGTCCGCGCCCCATTCGATGAAGCGCCGCGCGATCTTGACCTGGTTGTAGTCGTGCCGCTTGTCGTACTCGACGCCGGCGTGGATCACGCCGATGATGACCTGGCAGCCTTCGGCCCGCAGCTCGTCGAACAGGGCCTGCATTTCCTCCACGTGCTGCCAGTAGTAGGCCACATGGGAGCCGACGAAGCCGACGCGTATGCCGTCCGTCTCATAAATGTAGGCCCGCCCGCCGTAGTCCGTGCTGCCGAACCAACAGACCCGGCTCGCGTCCAGCACGCGCGCCGTCGCGTCAAAGCCTGGCCGGCCGTAATCGCCGATATGGTTGTTGGCTACGGTCACAGCCTCCACGCTGCCCTGCTCCAGGATGCCCACATAGGATTCGTAGGCCCGAAAATTATACGTCTTTTTCGTCTGGGCGTCCAGGCCGTCCGCGGTATCAGCGAGCACGCACTCCAGGTTGCCCACGGTCAGCTCGTCCTGCTCCAGGATATAGCGCACGCGGTCGAAGCAATAGCCGTAACCGTACTGGCCGATGAAATAGTCCAGGGATTTCTTTTTCCCGTGGTCGATCTCGTTCATGCCCAGCGTGCAGTCCCCCAGAAAGGAGAGAAGCACCTTGCGCTTTTCCCCGCTTTCCTCGGGGAAGGCGGCCGCGCCGAGGGTATAGGCCGTCGGCGGCTCAGAGGTCGGCGCCGCTGTCGGCGCCGGCGTCGGGGTCCGGGTCGGGGCGCCGGGCGGGGGCAAGGTAGGCATATCGTCATACGGAACGAACTGGTAAAGGTCCGCCGCCGCCGGGAGCGAAGCGCACAGCAGCGCCAGGGTCATCAGGCAAACGAGCATCCGCCTGTGCATGAAGCGCCTCCCTTCCAGACATAATACGCTTATTCTACCCGTTATTCGGCGTTCTGTCAAATGATCTGCTTCAGGAATTGCCCGGTATAGCTCCGCTCGCAGGCCGCCACGGTTTCGGGCGTACCCTGAGCGATCACCGTGCCGCCCTCGTCGCCGCCCTCCGGGCCCATGTCGATGATCCAGTCGGCGGACTTGATCACGTCCAGGTTATGCTCGATCACCAGGACAGAGTTGCCCTGGTCGGTCAGGCGCTGCAGCACGCGGATCAGGCGGTTCACGTCGTCCATATGCAGGCCGGTCGTCGGCTCGTCCAGCAGGATCAGGGTGCGTCCCGTCGCCCGGCGGCTCAGCTCCGTAGCCAGCTTCACGCGCTGCGCTTCGCCGCCCGAAAGGGTGGTGCTGGGCTGGCCCAGGCGGATGTAGCCCAGGCCCACGTCATACAGCGTCTGCAGCTTGTTCATGATCAGCTGGTGGTTCTCGAACAGCTGCATCGCCTCCTCCACCGTCATATCCAGCACGTCGGCGATACTCTTGCCCCGGAAGCGCACTTCCAGCGTCTCGCGGTTGTAGCGGCGTCCCTTGCAGACCTCGCACGGGACGTAGATATCCGGCAGGAAGTGCATTTCGATCTTCATCAGGCCGTCGCCGGAGCAGTTTTCGCACCGGCCGCCGCGCACGTTGAAGGAGAAACGGTTCTCCTTGTAGCCGCGCACGTTGGCCTCCGGCGTCTGGGCGAACACCTTGCGGATCAGATCGAACAGCCCGGTGTAGGTGGCGGGATTGCTGCGCGGAGAGCGGCCGATGGGGCTCTGGTCGATGCAGATGATCTTGTCCAGTTGCTCCACGCCCTCCAGACGGTCAAACCCGCCCGGCACCAGGCGCGCGCGGTTCAGTTCGTGCGCCAGGGCGCGGTACAGGATGCTGTTGACCAGGCTGCTCTTGCCGGAGCCGGAGACGCCGGTCACCGCGCAGAACACGCCCAGCGGGAAGCTCACGTCGATGTTTTTCAGGTTATGCACCCGCGCCCCGCGCACGACCAGCTCGCCCTTCGGCGCGCGCCGTTTGTCCGGCACCGGGATCTTCAGCTTTCCGCTCAGGTACTGGCCGGTGATCGAGCGCTCCGCCTTCATCAGGTCCTCCACGCTGCCCTGGGCCACGACCTCGCCGCCGTGCTCGCCCGCGCCGGGGCCGATGTCCACCAGGTAATCGGCGCTGCGCAGCGTTTCCTCGTCGTGCTCTACCACGATCAGGGTATTGCCCAGGTCCCGCAGGTTCGTCAGCGTCCGGAGCAGCTTCTGGTTATCGCGCTGGTGCAGGCCGATAGACGGCTCGTCCAGGATGTACAGCACGCCCATGAGGCCGGAGCCGATCTGCGTCGCCAGGCGGATGCGCTGGGCCTCACCGCCCGAAAGCGTCGCCGCCGCGCGGGACAGGGTCAGGTAACGCAGGCCCACGTTGGTCAGGAAGGACAGGCGGTTGTCGATCTCCTTCAGGATCAGCCGCGCGATCATCGTCTCCGGTTCGGTGAGGCGCAGCCCGCGCAGGAAATCCCGTGCCTTTTCCACGTTCATGTCGCAAAGGCTGGCAATGTCCTTCTCTCCCACCGTGACCGCCAGGGCCTCGGCCTTCAGCCGCCGCCCGCGGCAGTGCGGGCAGGGTTCCTCGGCCATATACTCCTGGTAGGCCGCCTTCATCACGTCGCTGTTCGTCTCGGCGTAGCGCCGCTCGATGGAGGGGATGACGCCCTCATAGGCGGTCTTGTACACGCCGTAGCCGTTGGCGCTCTGGTACGTCACGTCGATCTTCTCGCCGCCGAGGCCGTACATCAGGGCGTGCCGGGCCTCCTCGGGCAGGTCTGCGTAGGGGGTATCCAGAGAAAAACGCAGGTGCTCGCTGAGCGCGGTATACATCTGCCAGGCCACGGTGCCCGCCTCGCCGCTGTTCCAGCCGGTGCACTGGATCGCGCCGTCGCGGAGGGACTTGCTGGGATCAGGCACGATCAGCGCCTCGCTGACCTTCATTTTAATGCCCAGGCCGTCGCATTCCGGGCACGCGCCGTAGGGATTATTGAAGGAGAAAAGCCTGGGCGCCAGCTCGGGCAGGTTGATGCCGCACTCCGGGCAGGCATAGTTCTCCGAAAACAGCTCCTCCTGATCGCTCCCGTGGTCATAGACCGTCACGAGTCCCCCGGACTCGCGCATGGCGGTCTCCATGCTGTCGGCGATGCGCTGGCGCGCCTCCGGGCGCACCACCACGCGGTCCACCACCAGCTCCACGGTATGCTTCTTCTGGCGGTCCAGCTTCGGCGGATCGTCCAGCTCGTATACCTCGCCATCCACGCGCACGCGCAGGTAGCCGGATTTCAGCGCGTCCTGCATCAGCTTTTCGTGCTCGCCCTTTTTGCCGCGGATGACCGGCGCCAGAATGCTCAGCCGGGAGCCTTCCGGATGGCGGTATACCGCGTCCACCATCTCGTCCACGCTCTGCTTGCGCACCTCGCGGCCGCACTTCGGGCAGTGCGGGTGCCCGACCCGCGCGTACAGAAGGCGCAGGTAGTCATAGATCTCCGTCACGGTGCCCACGGTGGAGCGCGGGTTGCGGGAGGTCGTCTTCTGGTCGATGGAGATGACCGGGGACAGGCCGTCGATGCTGTCCACATCCGGCTTTTCCGCCTGGCCCAGGAACATCCGGGCATAGGAGGACATGGACTCGATGAAGCGCCGCTGGCCCTCCGCGTAAATGGTATCAAAAGCCAGCGACGACTTGCCGCTGCCCGAAAGGCCGGTGAACACCACCAGCTTATCGCGCGGGATCGTAAGGCTGACATTCTTCAGATTGTTGACGCGCGCGCCGCGCACGGTGATGTTTTCCTGCATGAAAGGCCCTCCGGAATCGCCCTCCCGTCAGTGGAGAAAAGCAAGGGCGATTATACCATAAAGCAGCCTGTTTGAAAAGGACTTTATTCCGTATGGAGAGATTGAGGCACAAGTGTGGAGAGTGGAGTGAGGAGTGAGGAGTGAGGAGTGAGGAGTGGCGGAAGAAACTCTTCGCCTTCGGCTCAGAGTATTCCTCAATGATTGCGGCGCTTCGCGCGATATAGCCTTCCCCCCATCTATGGGGAAGCTGTCAGATGAAGCCTGACGGATGAGGGCTTCATTGAAATGCCGCTTTGCGGCATTTAGAGGCCGGTCGCACGAACTCCACACTCCACACTAACAAAAAAGCTGCTGCAAATCTGCAACAGCTTCATTCAAGCTCGGGCGCGATCAGGCTTCCTTGGCCATGTCGACCAGCTGCTTGAAGGCGTCCATATCGTTCACGGCGAGGTCAGCCAGCATCTTGCGGTTGACTTCGATGTTCTTGCGCTTCAGGCCGGCGATGAACGTGGAATAGCTCATGCCGTTGATGCGGGCAGCCGCGTTGATACGGGTGATCCACAGGCGGCGGAAGTCGCGCTTGCGCAGCTTGCGGCCGATGTAGGCGTAGCGCAGGGAACGGCGGACCTGCTCACTGGCGGTGCGGTACTGCTTGGATTTTGCGCCGAAATAGCCCTTCGCGAGCTTTAATACCTTGCGGCGCTTTTTATGAGCGTTTACGGCTCTCTTGATGCGTGCCATAATGTTTCCTCCTTCTTAAGGGGCCAACCCTTATTTGTACGGGATCAGCTTGCGGATCGTCGCAGCCTCTTCCTTGTTCTGAATGATGCCGCCCTTACGAAGGTGACGGATACGCTTGGTGGTCTTCTTGTTCAGGATGTGGTTGGCGTTCATTTTCTTATGCTTCACCAGGCCGCTCTTGGTTAAGGAAAAGCGCTTGGCAGCACCGCGATGCGTTTTTTGCTTGGGCATGAGAGTTTCCTCCTTCCAGAGATTGTTTATCAGGGCGCTTGTGCGCCCGCATCAGTTCGCCTCGGACGGCTGGGCCGCCTTGGGCGGACGTTCCGCCTTGGTTTTCTCCGCCGGCTTCGGCGCGAGGATCATGAGCATGTGCCGACCTTCGAGCATGGGCCGCTTTTCCACTACCGCAACATCCTTCACGCGCTCCACGAAGTCGTTCATCACCTGCGTGCCGATCTCGGTATGGGTGATCTGGCGGCCGCGGAAGCGAATGGAGACCTTGACCTTGTTGCCGTCCTGCAGGAACTTGAGGGCGTTCTTGGCCTTGATGGCGACGTCGTTTTCCGCGATCGTGGCGGAGAGCTGGACCTCCTTGACCTCGATGGTCTTCTGGTTCTTCCTGAGCTCCTTCTCGCGCTTCGACTGCTCGTAGCGGTGCTTGTCATAGTCCATCAGCTTGCAGACGGGCGGCTGCGCGTTGGGCACGATCTTCACCAGATCCAGCCCGGCCTCCTCCGCCAGCTCCAGCGCGCGGCTGACGGGCAGAATGCCCAGCTGTTCGCCGTTTTCACCGATCACACGCACTTCGCGGTCACGGATAGCTTCGTTGACTTGCAGTTCAGTGTTGATGTGGATCCACCTCCAAGAAAAATGAGCGGGTTCGCCACCCGCTCATACATACACATCAATCCAGTCATCGATGCCATGTTCCCGGACACCCGAGGCGGCCGGAGAGAAGCAGGCGGCTTCTTCTTGCAACGCATAGTATATTACAGCATTCAGCGGGGATTGTCAAGCGGAAATTTGCTGTTTCGCAGAGGGCAAACGCAAATCGCTGCCGCACGTCACAGGCATCCTTTCCGTGAGAAATGCACTCAAAAAACAATCAAAACCTTGCATACACCGCATGTTCAGCGTAAAATATCGCTGTCATTCATCGGAGAATGAGCCGCCGGGACGCCCTGAATGGCGTCCCGGCAACGCATTTTGAAGGAGGTAGGTTTATGAACGCATATGTGCAGCGCGTGTTTGACGGTCTGAAGGCCCGCAACCCGCAGGAGAAGGAGTTTTTGCAGGCGGCGACCGAGGTGCTGGAAGCCCTGTCCCCCGTGTTCGACAAGCATCCCGAGTATGAAAAGATCGGCCTGCTGGACCGCTTCGTGGAGCCGGACCGCATCATCATGTTCCGCGTGCCGTGGATCGACGACAACGGCCAGGTGCAGGTGAACCGCGGCTACCGCGTGCAGTTCAACAACGCCATCGGCCCGTACAAGGGCGGCCTGCGCCTGCACCCCAGCGTCAACCTGTCCGTCATCAAGTTCCTGGGCTTCGAGCAGGTGCTCAAGAACAGCCTGACCGGCCTGCCCATCGGCGGCGGCAAGGGCGGCAGCGACTTCGACCCCAAGGGCAAGTCCGACAACGAGGTCATGCGCTTCTGCCAGAGCTTCATGACGGAGCTGTATAAATACATAGGCAAGGACGAGGACGTGCCCGCCGGCGATATCGGCGTCGGCGCGCGCGAGATCGGCTACCTGTACGGCCAGTACAAGCGCATCACCGGCCTGTACGAGGGCGTGCTGACCGGCAAGGGCCTGCAGTACGGCGGCTCCCTTGCCCGCAAGGAAGCCACCGGCTTCGGCCTGTGCTACATGACCGCGGCCATGCTTCGCAAGCACGGCGAGAGCTTCGAGGGCAAGAAGGTCGTCGTCTCCGGCAGCGGCAACGTGGCCATCTACGCGGCGCAGAAGGCCACCGAGCTGGGCGGCAAGGTCATCGCCATGAGCGACTCCAACGGCTATGTGGTCGATGAGAACGGCATCAACCTGGACGTCGTGAAGCAGATCAAAGAGGTCGAGCGCGGCCGCATCAAGGAATACGCTGCCCGCGTGCCCGGCGCCGTCTATACCGAGGGCTTCCGCGGCATCTGGACCGTCAAGTGCGACATCGCCCTGCCCTGCGCCACCCAGAACGAGCTGTACCTCGACGGCGCGAAGGCGCTGGTGGCCAACGGCTGCAAGGCTGTGTGCGAAGGCGCGAACATGCCCACCACCCTGGAAGCGACCCAGTGTCTGCAGGGCAGCGGCGTCTGGTTCGTGCCCGGCAAGGCCGCGAACGCCGGCGGCGTAGCCGTCAGCGCGCTCGAAATGAGCCAGAACTCCCTGCGCCTGTCCTGGACCTTCGAAGAGGTCGACAGCCGCCTGCACGATATCATGGAGAACATCTTCAAGTCCATCGACGCCGCCGCGACGGAATACGGCCAGGAGGACAACTACGTCCTCGGCGCGAACATCGCCGGCTTCCTGAAGGTCGCCAACGCCATGGTCGCCCACGGCTGCGTCTGATCCATAGCAACATTCAAAAAGGACTGCTTCGGCAGTCCTTTTTATATTGTCAGGAAAAGGAAGGGAGCGCAAAAAGGAGAAAGTAGGAAGTAGGAGGGAGGAAGTAGGAAGTAGGAAGTAATTCTGGATCCGCAGTGGCGTCAGCGGTGCCGTCTGTGCATGCAGATTTACGGCATCTGGCGATGGGATATCAATTGCGGACGTGCCGCACGCCGCACTAATGTGGAGCGCCATTCCCACGCTCACGGAGAGCGCAAGCAGCTCCAGGTGCCGTACCGCATCCGAGTAGAATCACTTTCTCCTTCCTACTTCCTACCTTCTACTTTCTACTTCCTACTTCACCCTTATTCCGCTTCCCCCCGCCTCACGACCTCATTTCCCGCTTCCCTCAGCGCCTGTTCGGCCCGGTCCGCGTCGGTATCCCGGACGAGGAGGTAATCGGTATTGAAGGTCGATACGGCGAAGAGGCCGATGCCCCGTTCCGCCAGCGCGCGCGTCAGCCCGGCCAGGATGCCGACCAGGGAAAAGTCCAGCACGCCCCGGACCCGGAAGGCCCGCCAGCCGTCCTCCCGTTCGGCGGCTGAGGCGGGTACGTCTTTGGTCTCGCACACCAGGGACAGCTCTTCGTCGGTTTTGCCGATAAAGCAGAAGCCCGCGTCCAGGTCGATCTCCCGGATCGAAGTCACCTTGCACACCGTCAGCGGCATGGGCAGTCTTTCCAGTATCATAAGCATCCGCCCCTTTCACTCATTCGAGGAGCGCCGCGCCGATCATGCCGGCCTCATTGCCGAGCGCTGCCAGCGCTATGCGGGGAAGCGGCCTGCGCTGGCCCATGTCGCAGGGCGGGATCAGCGCCTTCACCGCATCCAGCAGGAAAGCCCCGGCGCGGCTGACGCCGCCGCCGAGCAGCACGACCTCCGGGTCCAGCAGGCTGATCACGTTATCCACCAGCGTGGCCAGGTGACGCGTATAGTCCCCGAACGCCGCGAGCGCGGCCCGGTCCCCCGCCCTGGCAGCCTCCGTGACCATTTTCGCAGTCACAGCGGCGGGATCGCCGCCCGCCATGGCCAGCATCGCGCTGTCGCCGTACATCAGGCAGGCCTGCCGTCCCTGCGCCGCCAGCGCCGTGGCCGAGCAGTACCTGTCCGCGCAGCCGCTCCGCCCGCAGTTGCAGTGGAGGCCGCCCGGCACCACGGTCATGTGGCCGAGCTCGCCCGCGACCCCGTGGCTGCCGCGCCAGACCCTGCCGTCCAGCAGGATGGCGCTGCCCACACCGGTGCCCAGGGTGATCATCACACAGCTCGCGCACCCGGCCGCCGCGCCGACGCGCCCTTCGGCGATCGCCGCCGCGTTCGCGTCGTTCTCCAGCAGGACCGGACAGCCGTAGTACCGTCCGAGCGCCGCGCGCACGGGCACGTCGATCCAGTTCAGGTTGGTGCAGTTGACCGCCAGACCCCGCTCGTTATCCACGTAGCCGGGCAGGCCGACACCGATCATGGACAGCGCTTCCGGCCGCGCGTCCAGCCGGGCGAGCAGCTGGGCCACGCACCCCGCCATATCGTCGATCATCGCCGTATACGGCCGTCCGGCGCCGGTCGGGACCGCAGCGCTGGCCAGCAGCCTTCCCCCGTCCGTCACCGCGCCGACCTTGATCTGGGTGCCACCTACATCGATCCCTATGCGGATCATCCGCGATCCCTCCCATCGTCCTGACTGTCCTGCGTTCTTTTTCGACGCGGGGGCTTCAAAATCCTGCAGGTTCCTCCCGTTTCACGCCGGGCGGCGCCCAGTTCAGAAACCTGTAAGTTTTTTTCTGCGCAGACGGAACAAACGCGCTTCTCTTCCGTCAAATGTTCATGAGGAGGTCAGGGAACGGAGGATCAGCGCGGAAAAGGCGCCTAAAATTTTTTCGAAAACCGCGCAAATTGCCTATTCCCCTGTGGACACAGCAAATTATCCGTGCTATAATAATCATGCAGTAATTTGTTTATCCAACCAATATTCTAACTTTTTTCCCTGCCTAACGACAGCCCTAAGGAGGTAGCCCCATGAAACTGTCCCGACTGTTGGCTTTGCTGCTCGTATTTGTGCTGCTCGCCGCCGGCGCCCAGGCCAGCACCTGGTACGTCTACACCTCGAACGGGAAAACGCTGAACCTGCGCAGTCCCGTGAATAACGCCGTGATCGGGAACATTCCCTACGGCACCCAGCTGGAAGTGGACGATCTGCTCTCCAACCAGACCGCCGCTTACGTGAACTGGGCCGGCAAGGCCGGTTTCGTGAAGTGGAACTTCCTGGTCAAGGACGCGCCGCCCGCCAAGGGAGGCGCGAAGGCGACCGCCAAGCCCAAGGCCGCCGTGACCGCCGCGCCCGTGAAGCTGCTGCCCACCAGCGGGGACGGCCTGGTCACCATCCAGGCCCTGGGCGCGTACGTTCAGTACAACTCGGGCAAGGATACAGCCAAGTACAGCGCCATCTCCTATGACACCCCGGTCAAGCTGAAGGTGACCGCCGACGTACCCAAGGGCAAGAGCATCGACTACTGGGTCATCGACGGCGTGCGCTACGATTTCAAATCCAAAATCCCCACCAGCTTCACCATCGACAACGCCACGGACAACATGATCGTGGAGGCCGTGCTCAAGGGCCAGGCCAGCCAGACGGTGCTGACCGAGGAGGCCATCCAGTCCATCCGCACCGGCGAGACACTGATCGTGAACACGATCCACGCCAAGCTGGCCCATGTCAAGGCCGATCTGAAGGCCGCCGGCGGCTGGATCACCAGCTTCAACTTCACCGACGACTACACCAACCGCGCCACCAAGCAGTGGGAGGCGGGCGGCCAAGTGACCGTGCGCGTGAAGGCGAGCATCCCCAAGGGCAAGACCATCAGCTACTGGAAGTTTGACGACGTGAAGATCGACTTCAACAAGAACGTCACCGAGATGATCGTCCATACCCTGAACGTCAACAAGACCTATGAGCCCGTGTTCGGCAAGGCCAAGACCACGACCACCGAACGCAACGAGCCGCCCGCCGAGGAGCCGGAATACTACCAGGTCGACTGCGTCGACTGCACCTTCAGCGGCGGCGGATACACAAACGCCCACAGCGGCCAGGTCAAGGCCGGAACGAAGATTACGGTAACGACCCACTTCTCGGAAGTTTCGCACTGGCGGATCAACGGCGTTGAATTGAAAAGGACGATAAAAGTTTTGGGAGGTAAAAGATCTGGTGTAAGAGTCACCAACACTTCCAAAACCATCACGCGGACAATCAACAAAGACACAAAGATCGTATGCTACAGCGTCATCAACTGACAACGGCAGGCTGACGCGATAAACAAACAAAGGAGGAGAAAACATGAAACATTTCAGATTCATCGCTGCGCTGGCAGCGCTGGTCCTGCTCCTGTCCGTCCTTCAGCCGGCACTGATGGCCACGGACGCGGCAGCAATCGACCTGGATAACGAATTCTGGTATGAGTGGGATGTCATCAGGCCGGCCACCTGCTCCCAGACAGGCCTGCGCATCCGGTACAGCTCCCTTGGCAGGAGCCAGAGGCAAACCATCCCCAAGACCGCGCACAAGTACGGCGCGTGGACCATCATCTCCGAGGCTACCTGCACGCAGCTCGCCCGCGAAGCGCACCGCTGCACCGTCTGCGGCGGCGGCTACGAGTGGCAGTGGACCGGCGACCTGGCCCCGCACACCTGGGGCGAGTGGGAGGACCTGCCCACGGAGCCCGGCTCCCTCGTCACCACACGCCGGCGCGTCTGCAAGGTCTGCGGCGCGACCGAGGAAGAACAGTATGAAGGCGCTGTTCTGCCTGCGGTTCCAAGCACGGAGGGACCCGGTATCAAAGTTTACGCCCAGGTCGATCCCAATTTTGTCAAGGAAATTTACACAGAAGGCCAATCGGTCGCTCTTCAGGTTTATTTGGTCAATACAGGCACTATTGATCTGATTTATCCGGGCGTTTATGCCAACAATAAACCCGTCGTTTCAAAAGGCGTTTCTGCCCCCCTTCTTCCCGGCGAACGCTTTCCGGAAGAAGGCTCGGAGACATGGTCGTTGAACATCCACGATTCCGGTGACGGCTTCTGCCATGTTATCGTGTCAGCCAGGGGTGAATACATAGATGCTGACGGCAAAAAAAAGATAGTGGATGACATGGTTACCCTGAATCTTCCGGTCGCTGCAGAGGAAGCCGCGATCAAGCTTCATGCCCAGGTTGAGCCTGCTTGGGCCAAGGAAGTTTATAACGAGAACGATCTGATCAACCTTGAAGTCTACCTGGTCAATACAGGAAACATTGATCTGTTTTTACCGGCCATTGAGGCCAACGATCACCCCATTACTTCCAAAGCCTCTGGTGAGCCCCTGAAAAAAGGTGAGCAATTCCCGGAAAAGGCATTTGGTCCAGCCTATCACACGCACGCCATCCACGATTCCGGCGACGGCTTTTATCATATTGTGGTAAGCGGCAGCGCGGAATACACAGATGCCGACGGCAAAAAACAGAAAGTAACTGACCAGGTCACACTGAATCTGCCGGTCGCGGCAGAGGCGCCCGTCGCTGAGCCGCCCGAAGAGGAGAAATCCCCCCTCAAGCTGGAGCTGGTGGCGGTCAACCAGGACGCCGATGTGCAGCCCTACCTGCTGAACGATGTCATTCATTTCAAGGCCACGGCCACCAACCGCAGTGAGGTGCCGCTGGACGAGATCATCATCTATGATCCCTACGGCCTGCCGGCCAAGCACATTCTGAATACCGTGCTGCCCGGCGAGGACATCAGCGCCGACATCGAATACACCGTTTCCGAGGATGACGTGGCTGACGGCAGCTTCAGCGTCGCCATCGACGCGGTCGGCTGGGCGGAGGTGGAGGACGGCATTCCCAGCGAGGTATGGGCGCCGTCCGTCACCTTCGACCTGACCGCGACCGACGGGTTAGATGAATATGATCCGTTAATGGTGCTGAGTGCCACCCATGACCCCTACGGCGTGCTGACCGCCGGCACAGTGATCCACACGCATTTCAAGGCAGAAAACGCGGGCAACCAGACGGTCGTGATCGACGCCATCAATATCGAGCCTTCGCTGCGCGCCTACCAGGATATCGACACTGATTTCTACTGGTCAGCCGCCGGCGCCAGCGTCCCGGTGGAGGGCGAGCGAAAGTTCGAATACCAGGTCGTCGTCAGCCAGGAGGATATCGAATTCGGCAAGGTCGTGCGCGATATCCGCGTCAGCTATATCTGGACGCGGGAGGATGGCGAGGAAGAATACTTAAGCACCAACAACGTGCATCTGGAGTTCCCGCTGGACAGCGGCAAGCTCCATCCCCAGCTGACCCTGAGCTGCGGGGAGATCAGCGTCGGAACCATCGCCGCCGGCCAGCCGGTCTACGCCCTGATGACCCTGACCAACACGGGCAACGTCCCCGTTTCATACTTCGGGCTCCGGATCGCCAGCTATCCCGGCGAGGATCATTCGCTGAGCGGGGACGGCATCGCGGCGTGGGACGAGCACCTGAATGAGGTCCTGGAGCCCGGCGAAAGCTTCCAGGTGAAGCACTTTAGCAACATCGTGCCCCCCGACCTCGCCTTCGGCTTCCTCAGCCGCAACCTGCGCGCCCTGTGCACCGCCGAAGCGGACAAAGCCGAGCTGGAGGCCCAGGGCCTGTCGGAGGAGGTCTGGTCCAACTGGGAGCCGATGTACGTCGATTTCGTCAGGAATGGCAACCAGTATGTCACCGTCGTCAAGTCCCGCGTCGGCGATCCCGCCAACGGATCCTGCTATCAGGAGGGCGAGAAGATCCACTACCACGTAGAGGCCACCAACAACTCGGAATTCACGCTGACCGGGCTGGTGCTGTTTGACCCCATATTCAGAGACGCTGAGGTGCCGCTCGTGTCCACCAGCCCGTCCCTGCCGTCGGGCGAAACCTGGACGGTGGACTTCGACTACACCGTTACCGCCCAGGACATCAAGGATTACACGATCCTGTACAACCAGGCGCAGTTCTCCTGCACGGATCCTGAAGGCGGGGACGAGGATCTCTGGGCCCTCTCCAACGTGGTCGAGGCCCCGCTGGGCGACCTGCACGAGGAGCCCGTCATCAGCCTGTACAAGCACTATGACTTCAGCCCGGCCAACGGCAGCTACTACACGCCCGGCGAGAAGGTCAAGTTCTGTATCGAAGTGTCCAATCCGAACAGCGTCCCCCTCGGCGACCTGACCGTCCGTGACGACATGTATTGGTCCGAAAAGATGGGCTCGGTCCTCGGCTATTACCCGACGGTAGATCCCTATTTCTCCGATACCCTCTGGTTTGAATACACCATCCAGGAGCCGGACGCGGACCAGACGGTCATTTACAACACCGCCTATGCCGAGGCCAATGCGGACGGCCAGCAGCTGGAGGACGCCAGCAACACCGTGGAGGTGCCCACCGGCCATCCGGATAACCAGAATCGCGGCCCCATCTTCAGCATCTCGGTGGTCAAGGAGGAAACCAGCGCGCCGACCCATGACGGCAAGTACTGGATCGACGAGACTATCGACTACAAGATCACCGTCACCAACAACGGCACGCAGCCGCTGTTCAATGTGGTGGTGAAGGATACCCTGAAGACCACGGACGGCGGCGTGCTGGGCACCATCGACTTCATAGAGCCCGGCCGGACCGAAACCTACCCCTTCAGCCACAAGGTGACAAAGCCCGATGAGGACCACGGCGAGGTATACAATTATGCCGTCGTCGACTACTCCATCGACCCGCCGATGCTGGACAGCGTCACCTCCAAGCCCGTGATCAGCCAGATCGGCAAGAAGGGCGGCGGCACCGATGACGATCCCAAGCCCACCCTGCCCGAGGACACCTGCGTGCGCACCCTGACCACCCGCGGCGCGGACATGCTGGAATACAGCCTGAGCCTGTGCGGCGAGCATCAGGCGCTGCTCGAGCAGACCACCGCCCTGATCGCGGCTGCCGTCACCGACGAGGAGAAGCTCAGCGCCTATCAGGAGGCCAACCTCCTGTGGACCGACGAGGTCGACGCCGTGTACGACGAGCTGCTGGCGGCCTATCCGCAGAGCGGCGAAGCCATCCTCGGCAGCAAGGCCGCCTGGAAGAAGGCCATCGCCACCTGCGGGGACATGATGCTGAAGACCCACGGCATGGCCGAGGCGGATGCCGCGCGGAAGCTGTATGAGACCCTGATCACCCGCACAGTGGACCTGTGCTACGCCCTGCACCAGGCCGGCGAAACGAAGCTGCCCGAAAGCGTGATCACCAGCAAGCACCACCGCCTGGACAACAGCATCAGCCAGATCGCCAGCGCCGTGAAGCTCAGCGGCCCGCTGAACGGCGCGCTGCGCCTGAGCGTGACCCTGCAGCCGGACTACGCCATCATCGAAAAGCTGCTGCGCAAGAACCTGACCACCGCCGAAACGCCTGAGAACCTGACGGCCATGCTGACGGTGGGCGCCAACAGCTACCGCACCATGATCGCCGGCCAGCTGGCCCGTGCCGCGAAGACCGCGTCCGCCGACGGACTGAAGGCCATGCAGGCCAGCCAGTCCGCCGCCTATGCCCTGCTCGACCAGGACGCCGCGCTGTGGACCGCCCTCTGGCCCGAAGCGCCGGTCGCCGCCGCCGAGATCCTCTGCCGCGAGACCCGCGAGCTGGCCATCGGCTTCTGCGCTCCGGTCACCAAATAATCCTTCCGGATACCGCCTGTTCAGAGACAGGCACAAATAAGAGAGGCTGTTGCACATTGTCGTGCAGCAGCCCTCATCCGACCTCACTGCGTTCGGCCACCTTCCCCCGAGATCGGGGGAAGGCTTTTGGCGTGTACCGCTATAAAAGCATTAGCGACACTGCAGATTCAGTTAATCCGGCACAGGACGATATGAGAGCCTTTCCCCCCGATCTTGGGGGCGACGGAAGCGGCTCGGATGAGGGCGTACATGTACTTCTGCAGCAGCCCCGTCATTTTCCTGTAAAGCTCAGCCGTCTCCCGTCAGGTTCTCCGGCCGGTAGCAGATCACATGGTCCGCCTGCTGGTAATGCCTGTCCGGCAGGCAGGCAAAGGGATGCTGCCGGGCCTCGCCGCCGAAGTAACGGTAGGGCAGATCATGCTCCGTATGGCCCCGGGCCAGTTCTTCCGCGCCGTCGCGCAGGCAGCGCATCAGGGAGATGTCGTCGAAATCCCGCCCGTGGCCGTGAAGGATGCAGTCCGCTCTCTCCTCCAGAAACATGATCCTGTCCAGGCTCTTCACGAATTCGTCCATCGGCGAGCAGCCCTCCAGCTGCATCCACAGGTGATGGTTGACGCTGTCGCCGGTAAACAGGATCCGCTCCTCCGGCAGCAGCAGCACGATCCCGCCGGGGGTATGGCCCGGCAGCTCATACACCTCCAGGTGCCTGCCGCCCAGGTCGAACACGTCTCCTTCCCGCACATCGGAGAAGGGCGGCATCCGCCTGCGCTTTTCCTCACAGAACCGCTCAAACTCCGGATCCCCGGTGAACACGGCCGCCAGCGGCAGGTCCTTGGGATGCAGGTAAGCGCGGTCGAAATAGATGTTCCCGAAAATATGGTCCGGATGCCCGTGCGTATTGATCACCGTGACCGGCCGGTCCGTGAGCTCCCTCACGGCGGAGCCGAGATCGCAGCAGCCGTTCATGGTGTCGATCACGCACGCCTTTTCCTGGCCGACCACCAGGTAGCCTGTCGCCTCATGCGCCTCGTCCATCAGGTAAATGCCCGGAGCCATTTCTTTGATATACAGCTGTGCGTCCATAGGTCATACCTCCTTCCGATCCGTTCGTTGCC
Source organism: uncultured Eubacteriales bacterium (assembly GCA_902760595.1). Classification (GTDB taxonomy): domain Bacteria; phylum Bacillota; class Clostridia; order Christensenellales; family Aristaeellaceae; genus UBA4246. Next base: position 34,685 of record CACWHI010000007.1, on the reverse strand, counting down.
GATCCGTCGCGTCTTGTGCTCCGGCCTCACGCTGTCTCAGGCCTTAGCCCCGTATCCAGCGCGGCCATTTGCTCCCGGTAGCATTTCCGGAAGTAGAGCAGCTCCGCGACGCCGGTGATCGTCCAGCTGAAAATGTAGAGCAGGTACAGTGACTCAATGGTATGGAAGTGCGCGAACACGGTGAACACCCAGACGACCCGGAACACGCAGGAGCCGAGAATCACGATGACGGTCGGCGCGAGGCTGCGGCCCAGCCCCCGTGACGCGGCGATGGTGCAGTCCATCAGCGCGGAGAAGGCGTAGGAGCAGCCCATGACCCTGAGCCGGATCAGCCCCGCCTCCGCCACGGCCTCGTCCTTCGTGAACAGGGAGAGGAAGGCCCGGCCGAACAGCACCAGGAAGCCGCTCATCACCGCCGCGATGCCGAAGGAAAGCCCCAGGCAGATGACGTAGCTCTTGAGCACGCGTTCCCGGTTGCCCGCGCCGTAATTCTGGCTGATGAAGCTGGCGCAGGCCGTGTATACGGCGGCCATCACGTCGTACACCAGGCCGTCCGCGTTGGCGGCGGCCGCGTTTCCCTCCACCATGACCGCGTCGAAGGTGTTGACGCCGGCCTGGATGAACAGGTTGGCGATGGCGAAGATCGCGTTCTGCAGCCCGGAGGGGATCGAGATGCCAAGCACCAGCCTGCACTTGTGGCTGCTGATCCTGAGCCTGCCCAGCCGGAGCCCGATCGCGTCATGCCGCCGCGCGAGGGACAGCAGGATCAGCCCCGCCGAGACGTACTGCGCGATGACCGAGGCCAGCGCCACCCCCGCCTCCGCCATCCCGAACCCGATGACGAACAGCAGGTTCAAAAGCACGTTCAGCACCCCCGCGATGCTGAGGAAGAGCAGCGGATGCCGCGTATCCCCCGCTGCGGACATCACCCCGTTGCCGAAGTTGAAGAAGGCCATGGCCGGCATGCCGATCAGGTAGATCCGCAGGTACCGGATCGCGCCGCCGATCAGCACGTCCTTGGTGCCCAGCAGCGTGAGCAGGGCCGGCGTGAAGGCAAATCCCGCCCCGAACAGGAGGACTCCCGACAGCGTGAGCAGGATCGCGGAGGTATGCACCGTTTCCGAAACGTCCCGGGGCTGCTCCGCGCCCAGGTAGCGCGCCGTTACCACGTTGACGCCGCCGCCCATGCCGATCAGGAAGCCGGTGAACAGCGTGACCAGGATGGCGGTGGAGCCCACGGCCCCCAGCGCCTCCGGCCCGGAAAAGCGCCCGACCACCGCGATATCGGACATATTGAACAAGACCTGCAGCACGTTGGACAGCATCAGCGGGATGCTGAAACGCACGATGGCAGGAAGAAGCGGCCCCTCAGTCAGGGCCGCGTGACGCGGTCTGCGCATAAACCAAACGCTCCTTGGCGGCTATCCCGCCATAATCATACAACAGTATTACGGAAATCTCAGAAAACGGCTTTCCACATATCCCTTCTGACCGTTATAAGATACCATGGTCCAGCGTTCTCCGCGCAGCAGTACCTGTACCCTGACGCCCCGGCGGAGCGTGGCAACAGTCTCCGCTTTGTCATCCGGCAATCCGCGCATCCTGGCTTTTTCCCTTGTTTTCACCGATACCTCCGGATATGCTACCGGCTCCAGCTGATTTCCCGAATGCTGGATCCAGAACAGGGCTCCGTCCTCACCCCGAATCAACAGCCAGTCTCCCCGCGGGTACCGCCCATCATCCGTGCCAAGGACGGTAACCGTACTGCCCTTCGGCGCGCAAAGCCTGCCATCGTCCCTCAGGTCGGACACAGCTGTCGCTTTCACGGTTCCGTCGGTGACCTTATTTCCCGGCTCCGTCAGATACTTCTTCTGCACACATCCTCGGATATGGACGATTCCCGCGTCGATCCCCGCCGCTGTCGACGGTCCGACGAGGCTGATGACCGCCCAGTCTTCCGTCTCGGATACGATCTCCACCTCCACGCCGGAGCAGAGCTTCGCGTAAATTGTCCCATTGGCAGACGCCTCGACGCGCACATTCAGGCGGTTCAGAACCGTCGTCGGTTTGATAAGCGCTGTTTTAGCCGGGCTGTGGTCACCCTGGGGATCCAGATAGCGGGTATGAATGAAGCTGCCATCCTGCAGCTGCGCCCAGCCATTGGGCAGATACGCGATGACAGAAACAGTTTCTCCGTTTCTGTATACAGTCCTTACGATTTCCGATATGCCGGCAGCGCTGTCGCTGGCAGGAACACCGCCCGCTTCGCAGTATACAGTCCGCCTATCCACGACCGGACCATCTTTCCTATTCCACGGGCGCGATTCCGTATATGTAAGTCCGCGCATTTTGACGATCGACGACTGTGGAATGAATCCCCGGTTCAAATCACCGGATCCGGTCTCTACCAGGTAATACGCGCCGAATTCTCCCCAGACGATGAATTGCGAACCCGCCGCATGCCTGGCGATCAGGCGGCTGCGCTTGTCCGGTTTAACGCGCATGACCGCGTTATCCTCGATCACCTGACCCACAAACGCCGAGCAGGGACGAAGTCTCTCCCGCTGCCGGGGATCTTCAGTGTCCGGCGCAAGCTTCGTCGCCGTCGCCTCATGAACATACAGCGTGTATTCGTCAGTCAGGCTCAGCGGGAACCAGCCGTTCTGCTCTTTTTCGTCATCTACATCGTCATCCAGGTAGCCATTATACAAAAGCCCGGCTGCCCTGCCGCGAGGCACTGTATACAGCTGAACACCCCCGCCCTCGGCAGCAATAGTGATCTCATAAAAGTCACCGGCTGATGCGCTCAGGAGCATGCCTGTCAGGCAGAACAGCAGCGCCAGGAAGATAATCGTCCGCTTCACCAGAAAACACCTCCCTAACTCAAGGTTCATCGCGCCGGATTTGAAACGCGTCCATCACGATTGCCGATTTGTCCTGCATTCCGCGCCCTTCGTACATCCGGCGCACCCGCAGCCGCAGCCGCCGGCGCGTTTGTTTTTACGCACCCTGCGCAGGGCGAAGACGACAGCCGCGGCCACTGCCGCTAAGATCACGATATCCCAGATATTCATCGGTTGTCCTTTCTGCCCTCAGCCCAGGCCGAAGAGCCTGCCCACCAGCTGCACCAGCACGGCGGCCGTCCAGCCGATCGCGCACTGCCAGACCACGACGCCGATGGCCCACTTGTGGCCCAGCTCACGGCGGATGGACGCGATAGCGGCGACGCAGGGCGTATACAGCAGGCTGAACACCAGCATGGACACGGCGGTCAGCGAGCCGATGGCGGCCACGCCGCTGCCGAACAGCACCTCCATGGTGGCGACCACGGATTCCTTAGCCATGAAGCCGCTGACCAGCGAGGTCACGATGCGCCAGTCGCCCAGGCCCGCCGGACGCATGACCGGCGCGAACCACCCGGCGATCGCCGCCAGGATGCTGTCCTGCTTGTCCGCCACCATGTTGAAGCGGAAATCAAACCGCTGCAGGAACCAGACCACGAGGGTGGCGATCAGGATGATGGAGAAAGCGCGCTGCAGGAAATCCTTCGACTTTTCCCACAGCAGCATCAGGGTGGTGCGGGGACTGGGCAGGCGGTAATTGGGCAGCTCCATCACGAAGGGCACCGCCTCGCCCCTGAACAGCGTCTTCTTGAACAGCAGCGCCACCAGCACGCCCGTCACGATTCCCGTGAGGTACAGGAGCGTGATGATCCACCAGCTCTGGCCGGGGAAGAAGGCGGACACGAAGAAGCCGTAGATCGGCACCTTCGCCGTACACGACATGAAGGGCGTCAACAGGATGGTCATCTTGCGGTCGCGGGCGCTGGGCAGGGTGCGGGTGGACATGACGGCGGGCACCGTGCAGCCGAAGCCGATGAGCATGGGCACCATGCTGCGGCCGGACAGGCCGATCTTGCGCAGCAGGTGGTCCATCACGAAGGCGACGCGCGCGATATAGCCGCTGTCCTCCAGGATCGAAAGGAAGAAGAACATGGTCACCACGATGGGCAGAAAGCTCAGTACGCTGCCCACGCCCTCGAACAGGCCCTCCAGCACCAGGCTCTGGATCGTCGCGTTCACATTGCCGGCCTCCATCGCCTCCGCTGTCCAATCATACAGCACGCCGATGCCTGAGTCCAGCAGGTCCTGGAAGAAGGGCCCGATCAGGAAGAAGGTGAGCCAGAATACCAGGCCCATGATCAGGATGAACATGGGGATAGCCGACCACTTGCCGGTCAGCACCCGGTCCAGCTTCTGGCTGCGCAGGCGCTCCCTGCTCTCGTGCGGGCGGGTGACGCAATGGTCGCAGACCTTATAGATATAGGTGAAGCGCATGTCCGCCATGGCCGCGCTGCGGTCCAGGCCGCGCTCTGTCTCCATCTGCAGCACGATGTGCTCCAGCATCTCCTTTTCGTTCTGGTCCAGGTCCAGCTGGTCCAGGATCAGCTGATCGCCCTCGATGACCTTGGCCGCGGCGAAGCGCACGGGCAAGCCCGCCTTCTGCGCGTGGTCCTCGATCAGGTGGATGACCGCGTGCAGGCAGCGGTGCACCGCGCCGCCGTGATCCGTAGCGTCGCAGAAATCCTGGCGCAGGGGCTTTTCCTGGTATTTCGCGATATGCACCGCGTGGCGCACCAGCTCGTCCACGCCCGCGTTCTTGGCGGCGGAGATGGGCACCACGGGCACGCCGAGCATGGCCTCCATGGCGTTCACGTCCACCGCGCCGCCGTTGCCGGTCATCTCGTCCATCATGTTCAGCGCCACCACCGTCGGCACGCCCATTTCCAGCAGCTGCATGGTCAGGTACAGGCTGCGGTCGATGCTGGTCACGTCCACGATATTGATGATGGCGTGGGGATGGGACTTCAGCACAAAATCGCGGGACACCAGCTCCTCGCTGGAGTAGGGGGACATGGAGTAGATGCCCGGCAGGTCGGTGATGCGTGTGTCCGCATGGCCGCGGATGACGCCGTCCTTGCGGTCCACCGTGACGCCGGGGAAATTGCCCACGTGCTGGTTCGCGCCGGTCAGCTGGTTGAACAGCGTCGTCTTGCCGCTGTTCTGGTTGCCCACCAGGGCGAAGGTCAGGGTCGTCCCCTCCGGCAGGGGATCACCGCTGCCCTTGGGATGATACTTGCCTTCCTCGCCGAGGCCGGGATGCTCCAGCTTGCGGGGCTTATGGGGCGCCTTCACCGGCTGCTCCGCCGTCGGCTCCAGCAGCGTGACGGCAATCTTCTCCGCGTCCGCGACGCGCAGCGTCAGCTCATAGCCATGGATGCGCAGCTCCATGGGATCGCCCAGCGGCGCCAGCTTGACCAGCGTCACCTCCGCGCCGGGGATGACGCCCATATCCAGAAAATGCTGGCGCAGCGCGCCTTCCCCGCCTACCGCGTTCACAACTGCCGATTGGCCCGGCTTCAGCTCGTTCAGATTCATCCGATCTTCCTCCAAAGTGCTCGTCTGTTTATTGAAACGCCCGTGCTCAAGAATGAGCGGGCATGGATCGCAGGGTCCGGATCATGGCGGCGTGGCCCTTGGCCGTGCGCAGGGCCGCGTCCACAAAATGGTTGCCCGGATTCCACTCCAGTTCATTGGGAATGTTCTGCGCGTCCAGCGCGCCGCGCTGCATGAGCAGCGCCGTATCTACCGCGCGCATCAGGGGATTGCGCGTTTTCGCTTCCTTATCCCCCAGGGAAAGGTAGGCCGCCCGCGCCTGAAAGCGGTGCGTCTGCGCATAAGCCGTCCAGCCCGGATACCAGACCGAGGGCGAGGCGGCCACAACGGCGTCGAAGCCGGCAAATTGGTATCCGCCCCAGAGCGCGAACAGCCCCGCCAGCGAATACCCGCCCAGGATGACGCGGGGCCGCTTCTCCGTATCCTCCAGCAGCGCGGGCAGCAGCTCCCCTGTGACGAAGGTAAGCGTATGCTCGGCGCCGTCCCCGAAGGGAGGCTGCCCCTTGAACGCGGGTTCACAGGGCCAGGGCGTCAGATCCTGCCACCAATCCACCGCAAAGGCCGCCAGCGCCGCCCGCGTCCCGGGACAAAGGCGCGTCAGCTGCGTCAGCTCCTCCTCCGCCATGCCCGGCTCGTCCGCGTCCGCCGGCTGCAGCAGCAGGTAATCACAGCCCGACAGATCGCCGAGCACCTGGACAGAACGGGACAACGACAGCATATGGACTCCTTAAGTAGTTTTTGGGTTAAAGGGGGAAGGTTTAGGCGGAGTGTGAAAAGTGAAGAGTGAAGAGTGGAGTTGGGATAGCGTTAGTCCTGTTGTGTCAGACGACCCGTCATCGTTTGTCAGGTAAAGCCGGCGGCTCTTCAGATTCGCCCAGCTTTACAGATTACCGGCAAAAGCAGAATGACCTTCCGCTTTCTCCCTTCTCTCTGCGTTTCTCCCGTCTCAGTATCCCGCCATGGCCCGCTGCACGGTGTTCATGGCTTCGTTCAGCATCTCTGTGGTGGCGCCGCCGCTGATCATGGCGCTCAGCTGGCCGCAGGCGGAGGCCAGGTTCTCATAGGAGGCGGAACCGGGCTGCATCCAGCCCAGCTGCTGGTACCCCTCGTTCAGCACCTGGTTCGCCGCGTCGACCAGCGCCTGTGGCGCGGCATATTCCGTCCAGGCGTCCTGGGTCGGTCCGTCAGCCTGCCAATCAGGATCCACATAGCCCGGCTCCGCGTAGGACGGATCGGTATAGGCCGGGTCCGTATATCCGGGATCGTACCATGGACTGTATGGCGTTTCCGTCTGGTAGACAGGCGCGGTATGCAAGGTGCAGACCGCCCCATCCAGGATCGAGGTGCCCAGGTACTTGGTCAGCACGTCCTGGTACTGCGTGTTCAGGAATTTCGCCAGGGGATGGCCCACGGGCAGGGAGACCACGCCCCGCGTTTCGGTGTTCGTGCAGTACGGGCCGGCGATCATCCCGGAATCCAGACAGACCGTCTGCTGGATATGCATGTCGCAGTAATCCGTCGGCACGTGCGCGCGCGGCCACAAGCCGGATTCCACGCCGTCGTCCTGGCAGGCGTCCGTCGCCAGCTTGCCGGAGAACTTGCAGGTCGTCACCCGGACCAGCCCGTACTCCTGCGCGTTTCCGCTCAGGATATCCCGGTTGTTCAGGCCCTTCTGCTTGTGGATACGGCTCATGAAGGTCTGCCACAGGGCCGCGGCGCTGTTGCCGCCGGTGGTCTTGCTGGCCAGGGATTTGTAATTATCGTGCCCGATCCACACGGTGCCGCAGTACCAGCCGGTCATGCCGGCGAAGAAAACGCCCTTCTGATCCGAATTGGTGCCGGTCTTTCCGGCCACCGTCTGCCCGGAGATCTTGGCGGCGGTGCCGGTGCCCTTGGACACCGCGTCCTTCAGCATGTCCACGATCAGCCAGGCCGTGGAGGGCGAGAACACCTGCCGCTCCACCTGGTTCAGCCCGCCGTCGTACAGGGAATGATGCTCCGAATCAAAGATGCCCTTGAAGGTCATGGGCGATTTGTATACGCCCCCGTTGCCCAGCGTGCCGTAGGCCATCGCCATTTCGATGGGCGTAATGCCGCTGGAGCCCAGCGCCAGGCCGAAGGGCGTCTTGTTGATGTGGTCGGGCGAGATGCCCAGCCTGAGCAGGAAATCGTATGCCCGGTCCACGCCCACAAAATTCATCAGCGCGTACGCGGTCGCCGTGTTATGGCTGCGCACCAGCGCCGTGCGCATGGTTTCCGGCCCGGTGTAGGTATTCGAGGAGTAATTGCGCGGCCAGGTGTCCTCGCCGCGGTTGCCCTTCCAGCCCTCGATGGGCAGGGGCATATTGTTCACGATCTCCTTATCGCCGTGGCCCAGCTCGATGGCCGGGGCGTACACGGACAAGGGCTTGATGGCCGAGCCCACCGGCATGTTCATATCCGCCGCGCGGTTCAGGGTCAGGCGCTGGTTGGGCCTGGTGCGGCTGCCCACGATGGCCTTGATCTCGCCGGTGCGGTAATCCGTCACTACCGCCGCCGCCTGGGGCTGGATGATCTCCTCATAGGTCCCGTCCGAGTTCCTGGCGCGGTAGATGCCGTCCGAGGCGTCGTTGAGCTCCGGATACTTGGCGTAATTGTAGATCGTCTCCTCCAGGATCTCCTGGATCTCCGTATCCAGCGCCAGGAACACCTGGTAGCCGCCGGTGCGCAGCTCATTGTCCATGCGGATACGGTTCTGCGGGGTGTTCTCCAGCTTGTTGAGCCGGAGCAGGGCCTGGATCACGTCCCGCAGCGCGTATTCCACGTAGTGCGTATAGGGGTAGATCTCGTTCGATTCCGGGGAAGCCTTCAGGATATTGGCGGTTTCGCGGTTCAGGGCGTCCTCGTATTCCTTCCTGGTGATCAGCTGGTTTTCGTACATGCAGCGCAGCACGTAATCCGTGCGGTCGTCAGTGATGGCGCGGTAATCCGTGACCTCGCTCTGGCGCAGGTAATAGTTGCGGCGCGGGTTGTAATAATACGGGTTCGTGGTCAGCCCGGCCAGGACCGCGCACTCGCGCAGAGTCAGGTCGCTCAGGTTTTCCCGCCCGAAATAGCCGTAGGCGGCCGTCTTGACGCCGTAATAGTTTTCCCCCAGGTAGATCGTGTTCAGGTAGCTTTCCAGGATCTGGTCCTTGGTATATCGTGCCTCCAGCTGCAGGGCAAGGTACGCCTCCTGGATCTTGCGTTTGTAGCTCTGCTCGCTGGACAGGAGGGTATTCTTGATCAGCTGCTGGGTGATGGTGGAGCCGCCCTGCTGGCTGCCGGAGGAAAAGTTGCGCAAAAAGGCGCCGACGATGCGCTTGAAGTCGACGCCGTTGTGCGTATAGAAGCGCGCGTCCTCCACCGCGATGAAGGCGTTGCGCAGGTAGACGGGCATGGTGTCGATGGACACCATCACGCGGTTTTCCGTGCCCTTGTAATCGGTGATCAGGTTGCCCTGCGCGTCGTAAATAAAGGAGGTCTGCGCCTGCTCGTCGATGAGCGTCAGGTCCAGCTCCGGCGCGGTATCCATATACGCGCGGGCGATGCCCACCACCGCCCCGACGCCCGCCAGGCCCGCCAGCACCACGGCCAGCGCCAGCATACGGCAAGCCGCCACAACCACAGCCAGCACAAAGGACGGCTTGCGGTCGCGCGGCTTAAAGATGGTCCTCTCCCGGGGAAGCGCGGGTTCCTCCGCGTCGGCGCCGTCGTCCTCCGCTTCAGCGGCGTCCACGGACCCGTCGTCGTACTCCTCGAGATACTCCTCGTAATATTCGTTGATCGGCAGCCCGTCCACAGAGGACTGCGGCTGCTGTTCGTTTGAATCGCGTTTCAAGGGTGCCCCCTTATTCGTTGTCCAGCTGCGCCCACCGGCAGGAAACTGCGTAGTCCATCAGCAGCATCGCGACGCTTTCGCCCTTTTCCAGCGCCTTCTGCGTCTTCTTGGCGCCGATGATGGATTCCGGCAGGCTGGATTCGCTCATGCGTACGCAGGCGCCCTTCGGCGCGGCCACGGAGGAATCGTTCACCAAGAGGTCCACCACTTCGCCGCCGCGCTCGATATAGCCCACCAGCACCACGGCGTGGCGGTGCGTGCCGCTGCCGTTCAGCCGGCCGCTCGAATTGAAGTGCAGCATCATTCCGGCATTCTGCCCTGAGGCCCGGAAGACGTCCAGGATCTTCGCCATCTTCCTCGCGCGCCGCTCGTCCGTGCCGACGCCCCGGTTCTTGAGATTGTTCCCGTACTGCGCGAGGTTTTCCGTGAACAGGTCGATGCCGAAGGCGGAGGCCACCTTGCCCCAGGAGACGAACGGCGTCCAGCGCTTTTCGTCCCGGATATCGCGGTTATTGGCCTTCGCCACCTGCTGCCCGGTCACGGCCTCGCCGCGCAGATTGCTGATCAGCACCGCGCCGCAGTGCATGGCGCACGCGCCGTTCAGCGGACGGCGGGTCGAGCCCTTGTAGATCTGCTCCCCCGAATAGTAGGAGCGGTCCAGGAACAGCACCACGTTTTCGTCCTCGCGAGCTTCGATGATCGGGGCGAGGTCGTAATAGCCGTCCCCGTACTGCTCCTCCGCCAGCGCGGAGAAGCCCAGGAGCGGCAGCAACAGCAGCAGCGCCGCCGCCTTCCTCAATATCGCTTCCAACTGTGCAACCTCACTCTTCCCCGCGCCAGCCCTTGCATACATCCACCCAGGACAGGCAGCCGGAGAAACGCTCCAGCTCGTCCAGGTTCAGCTCAATGGCGCTGTTGCTGCTGCCGCAGGCCGGGTAGACGGTCTCAAAGCGCCTCAGGGACTCGTCCAGGTATACCCGTACGCCCTCATTGACCGCGAAGGGACAGACCCCGCCCACCGCGTGCCCGATGAGCAACACGGTCTCCTCCGGCGACAGCATTTTCGCCTTTGTATTGAACTGAGCCTTGAAGCGCGGGTTATCGATCTTCGCGTCGCCGGCGGCCACCACCAGGATCGGGCCGTCCGGCGTCATCAGCGCCAGAGACTTGGCGATCCGGCAGGGCTCGCAGCCCAGGGCTTCCGCCGCCAGCGCCACTGTAGCGCTGGACACATCGAACTCCAGCACCCGCCGGTCCGCGCCGTATGCCGCGAGATATCTCCTGACGTTTTCGACGGACATGCCGCCATCCCCTCTTCCCACAGGTTACCGGCCTTCACGCGGCCCGCCGCGCGAAAGCCTGCATTATGCATTGTATTACAAAACAAAACGTGTGTCAAACAGGGCCGCCGGCAAGAACTTCCGGAAGCAGATCGACGACCTCGCCGGTCAGCGCGGACCGGTCCCCCCAGGCGCGCTGCGCCCTTTCACCCGCCAACCCCAGCCACAGGGACGCCAGCGCGGCCTTGTACAGCAGCCGTTCCCGCGCCTCGCCGGGCGTAACGATGCCCCGGTCCGCGCAGAGGGCCGCGAGTATGCCTGTCAGGGCGTCCCCGCTGCCGCCCTTGGCCAGCGCCGGACCGCCCCTGCGCTGGAACAGGACCTGCCTGCCATCAGAGGCCAGGCTCACATGCCCCTTGAGCAGCGCGACCGCGCGGTAACGCTCCGCCAGTTCCCGCGCCGTCCCCAGCGGATCCTCCAGCACCGCCTGCGCAGAGGCGCGCATGAGCCGCGCCGCCTCGCCGGGGTGGGGAGTGATGACGGTTTTATCCGGCAGGTCCATCGGGTTTTCCGCCAGCAGGTTGAGGGCGTCCGCGTCGAGCACGGCGGTTCCCGTCTCACGTGCAAGCAGCATTTTCAGCGTCTGTAAGGCGTCTGTGCCCTGGCCCAGGCCGCAGCCAGCCGCCAGCACGTCGTGCGGCGGCACCCGTTCGCTGAGCGTTTCGGCCGGGACGCACATGGCGTTCGGCACCAGCGCCTGCAGCACGGGAATGATTTCCCGCGGGCAGGCCACCGTGACCAGCCCCGCGCCCGCGCGCAGCGCCGCCCGCGCCGCCATAGCGGCCGCGCCGGCCATGCCCGCGGAGCCCATGTACATCAGGATCCGTCCCGCGGTGCCCTTATGCGCGTCCACGGGCCGCGGCCGGATCCACCGCATTGCCGCCGGCGTGATCATCCGCAGTTCCGTCCGCGGCGCTTCCTCAGGCAGCGCGATGGGAACGAGCTGCGGCTCGCCCACGCATCCCGCCGCCCGCGTGAGGAAAAGTCCCGGCTTCCAGCAGCCCAGGCAGGCCGTATGCGTCGCCCGGACGCAGACGGGTTCACCGCCATCCGTATCGAAAGCAGCGCTGCCGTCCTCCCCGTTCATACCGGAGGGGATATCCACCGCGAAGACGACCGGAGAAGAGAGGCCGTTGATCCGTTCGATGATCCGGTGATACCGTCCCTCGGGCATCCCACGGAAGCCGGTGCCGAACAGCGCGTCGACGACGCAGTCCGGGCGGAAACCGGCGATCTCCCGTTCGCGTTCTTCCGGGCAGTCCCGCTCCGTCCACGAGATCACGGCCCCGCCCAGCGCCTCGTAATAGGCGCGCATGGCACGCGCGCTCGCGGTCTTCGGCTCGTCCGCCGCCAGCAGCAGCGGCTCATAGCCGTCCCTCAGCAGCAGACGCGCCATCGCCGCGCCGTCTCCTCCGTTGTTGCCCGGGCCGCAGGCCACCAGGACCCGCCGGCAGCCGCGCTCCTTCATGAGCGGCTCCAGGACCCCATACATCGCCCGGGCCGCGTCCTCCATCAGCAGCAGCGGGTCGACGCCGTTCGCAAAGGCCGCCCGCTCAAAGGCGCGCATCTGTTCAGGCGTCAGTACCGCTTCCAGACCTTCCGTCATCCGCATGCTCGTTTCCTCCAGCCGGCTCGCGCCGTTCCAGCACGCACACCGCCGCCGCGACGCCGCCGTCGTGGCTGATGCTCAGGTGCGCGGCCATATCCTCCGTGCCGTATACGCCGCCCAGGACATAATACGGCCTTCCCAGGGCGTCGTGGTCGACCCCGATCTGTGAAAGCGCCAGGCTGTCGATGCCTGTGCCCCGGGCCTTCAGGAAGGCCTCCTTGGCCGCGTACAGGCCGGCGGCGGATTCGGCCGCCCGGCTTCCCTTCTCCGTCAGGTATGCCCGTTCCGACTCCGAAAAAACGCGAGTCAAAAATCGCGGATGGTTGATTGCCTCCGCCATCCGCGAAACCTGACATATATCCAGTCCGACGCCCAGGATCATCTTTGCGCCGCTTCGATCGCGTTCGCGATCGCCCGCGCGGTGACCTCAGCCGCCGCCGCGCACAGCTTGACAAAGTTGACCTCCCGGTCCACCTGGGCCGTCGCCAGCGCGAACATGGTGTCGCCGTCCATCTGCGTATGCACCGGCCGGATCGTGCGCGCAAGCCCGTCGTGGGCCACGTCCGCCAGCCGGTTCGCCTGCGCCTTGTCCAGGCGGCAGTCCACCGCGACCACGCCGATGGTGGTATTGGAGCCCGGCGCGGGGATGCGGATCTGCTGCGGCGCGGGCGCGTTGCCCCAGAGCAGGCCCTCCGCGGGGATCGCCGTGCCGTCCGGCATGTGGGCGCAGCCGATCAGCTCCCCGGAGCGGGGATCAAAAACGTCGCCCACCGCGTTGACCGCCACGATCGCGCCTACGGTGACCCCCTCCTGGAGGGTGACCGACGCGCTGCCGATGCCGCTCGCCTGCGGCGTCGCGCCGGGGACCAGCTTTCCCACCGTCGCGCCGCAGCCCGCGCCGTGGCGGCCCTGCTGCATCTGCTTCTGCGCGGCCATGCACGCCGCGCGGCCCATGGCCGCGTCAGGCCGGATGTTGCCATCCCCCACGCCCAGGTCGTACAGCACCGCCGCCGGCACGATGGGGACCCGGTGCTCGGCCATTTCCAGGCCCACGCCCATCTGTTCCAGGTAGCGCATCACGCCGTCCGCGGCCGCCAGGCCGTAGGCGCTGCCGCCCGCGAGCACGACCGCGTGCACGCGCTCCACCAGGTTGCCGGGCCGCAGCAGGTCCGTTTCCCGGGTGCCCGGAGCCGCGCCGCGCACGGAGCAGCCGCCGACCGCGCCGTCCTTGCGGCACAGGACCACGGTGACCCCCGTGCGCGCCGCCTCGTTTTCCGCCTGTCCCACCCGGATGCCGTGCACCCGGGTAATATCTCCAGAATAAAGCATCGTTCGCTCCTTCGTTCAGTACAGTTTCCTCATGGTCTCATCCAGCCAAGCGGACAGGTCCGCGATCACCTCGTCGCGGTTCATCTCGTTGAACAGCTCGTGCCGGGCGTTGTGATAGAGCTTGACCGTCACATTCTTGATGCCCGCCTCGCGGAACTGCTGGGCCACCTTCAGCACGCCCTTGCTCATCTGGCCCACGGGGTCGCTGTCGCCGGAGATGAAGCAGACCGGCATGGTCACCGTGACATGGTCCAGTCCACTCAGGCGCGTCAGCCCCAGCAGACCGTCGAACAGGTCGTAATAGCCCCGCCCCGTAAAGATGAACCCGCAGCGCGGATCCGCCACATACTTGTCGACCTCGGCGGTGTTCCTGCTCAGCCAGTCGAAGGGCGTCCGGGCAGGCTGGAAGGGCTTGTTGTTGCCGGCAAAGCCGATCTCGTTGATCCTCGGAGCCGGCTTATTGGGCGGCGCGATGCGGGCCATGGCGCGCGCCACGTGGCACAGGGCGGGCGGGTACCAGCCCGTGCCTGACAGGATCAGCGCGTCCGGCTCGCCCGGATAGCGCATGATATAGTCCCGCGCCATGAAGGAGCCCATGGAGTGTCCCAGCAGGATCAGCGGGATACCCGGATACTGCTTCCGGAGTGCCTCGCTGACCGCGTGCCCGTCCTCCACGATCTTGCGCCAGCCGTGCTCCGCGTAAAAGAAGCCCAGCTGGTCGTCCGGCGTTTCCGGGCCGTGGCCCTTGTGATTGTGCCCCGCCACCACGTAGCCCTTGCGGGCCAGCTCGACAGCCGTGCGGTCATAGCGGTCGATATGCTCCGCCATCCCGTGAAAGATCTGGATGATCGCCCGCGGCGCGCTGTCCGGCTCCCAGATGGAGACCCGCGCGTCCGGGCGGTTCGGAGTCTCCACCGTAATCCATTTTCTGTCAGCCATACCTTCAGCCTCCGTGGCTCAGACCTGATACAGGCCGAGCTTCTTATAGACCTTCCGCAGCGTCTTCTGTGCCAGGTAGTGCGCGCGCTCGGCGTTCGTCTTCAGGATATTGGAAATATACTCCTTGTCCCCCATCAGCGTCTGGTAGCGCTCCTGGATCGGAGCCAGCGCCGCGACGACTGCCTCGGAGGTCGCCTCCTTCAGTGCGCCGTACTGCAGGCCCCGCAGGCCCTCCGCCTCCGCCTCCGGCGTGGTGCCCTTGATGGCGGAGAGGATGCTCAGCAGGTTGGATACGCCGGGCTTATTTTCCGGGTCGTAGCGGATCTCGGTTTCCGAATCCGTCACCGCGCGGCGGAACTTTTTGCGGATGACGTCCGGCGCGTCCAGCACCGCGATATAGCTGTCCTCGGCGTCAGACTTGCTCATCTTCCGCGTCGGATCGCTCAGGCTCATGATGCGGGCGCTGGTCTTGGGAATATACGCCTCAGGCACCACGAACAGGCCCGGATACAGGCTGTTCATGCGGGTGGCGATATCTCGGGTCAGCTCCAGGTGCTGCTTCTGGTCCGCGCCGACGGGCACCAGGTGCGTCTGGTACAGCAGGATATCCGCCGCCATCAGCGCCGGATAGGCGAAGAGGCCCGCGTTGATGTTGTCCGCGTGCTTGGCGCTCTTGTCCTTGAACTGGGTCATGCGGCTCAGCTCGCCCATGTAGGTGAAGCAGTTGAGGATCCAGGCCAGCTCGGCGTGTTCCGGCACGTGACTCTGGCAGTAGATCAGGCTTTTTTCCGGATCGAGGCCGCAGGCGATATACAGCGCCGCCAGGGACTGCGTGTTGCGGCGCAGGGCGGCAGGCTCCTGCCGGACGGTGAGCGCGTGCAGGTCCGCCATGCAGAACAGGCAGTCATAATCCTCGGCCAGCAGCACGAAATTCCGCAGCGCGCCGAGGTAATTGCCCAGCGTGATGCTGCCGGAGGGCTGGATCGCGGAATACAGGGTCTTTTTCGGGGTCGGTTGAGTCGCTTCCATGATTTTACACTCCTATCTGTGAGATCCAGCGGCCGACCGCGTCAGCGACGGGCTGAAGGCCGGCGAGATCTTCCTCGTCAAAATGGTTGGTGACCGGGCTGTCCATATCCAGGAGCGCGTACAGGGCGCCGTCTACCCGGACGGGCAGCACGAGCTCCGAGGCGGAGGCCAGGTCACAGGCGATATGATTGCAGCGCTGATGGACGTCCGGCACCAGTTGGGCTTCGCCGCTCTCCGCGGCGGTCCCGCAGACGCCCGCCCCGAGCGCGATGTGACTGACCGCGGGCTTGCCCTGGAAGGGACCGAGCACCAGCCCGCCGTCCCTCAGCAGGTAGAAGCCCACCCAGTTCAGGTCGGGGAGCAGCAGCTTCAGCACGGCCGACGCGTTCGCCAGTCCCGCAATCAGGTCGCTCTCCGCGCTCAGCAGCGCCTCCACCTGGCTGAGCGCGTAGGCGCAGCGCTCTGGCTTATGCTCAAACTGGCGTACCGCGATATCCATATCAGTCGATCCCCTCGAACAGCAGCAGCTCAAACCGCGGATACTCCGTGCTGCCGCCGTCAGAGGTCTCCACATAGGTGTTCTGGCTCAGGGTCCCGTACATGCGCACGTGCTCGTAGACGCCGAGGGAGGGGTCGGACCTGCAGATCACATAGATGAAATCCTTGTAGGTATTGACCGACCGGTTGATCGCCAGGCGCACCACGTATTCCTCGCCGTTCTGGCGGGTCTCCATCACCCAGCCGCTCAGGGTCAGCACCCGGCCGGCATACTTGGCGAGGCTGCGTTTCAGCGTGCTGTACTTGATCTTTTCGGCAGTCTTCTTGATGCGGCCCAGCTTCTCCGCCTCCGTTAGCGTGCGCGTGGCCGTGAAGGAAAGGATCCTCGGGCTCATGCCTTTCTTGGTGGCCGTCAGCAGGATCTGGTACGTGCCCTCCTGCCGGGTGTCGATGGTAAAGGAGAAGGACTTCCTGGTGACCGATTTCCGCATGGAGGTCGGCCCTGTCACCTCCAGCTGCACATTGACGCCGGACACCGTGGTGCCGGACAGGGTCAGGCTGTCGGCGTTGATCTCATTGGGCACGCCGCTTTTCAGGTTGATCGGGATATAATCCCGCTGGTACATCACGCTCAGGGAGCGCTGGCTGGTGCGCCCGTCCGGCGCGGTCGTCAGCACATTGATCGAATAGGTGCCCTGCTGAGGGAAGGTGATGGACAGGCTGAAGCGGCCCTTGCTGCTGGCCGTCGTGGAAAAATTGGAGGTCTTGTTGTCCGTCAGGCTGATGAGCGTCGCCGTGACGGCGGCGTTCGCCTCCGTCCTGCCCGCGATCGTCACCTTTTCGGTGGTCACCTCGCGCGCGGGCTCGGTGGTCAGGTTCAGCTTGCACGCGCCTTCGGGAGAATTCAGCACCTCCAGGAAGGTGAAGCCGTTCAGCACGCGGTCCAGCGCCTTCGCGTCCGCGTCCTTGGGCGTCCTGCCGCTGACCTGCATATCGAAGGTGATCGTATAGCCGTTGCGCACCGTGCGGCGCTGGTAGCCCCGGCGGACCACCTCGCCGCCGATGATCTGGCTGTATTTCAGCTGCAGGAACCGGCCCAAGTTGCTGCCGTAGTTCTTCCACTTGGCGGAATCATAGCTGTAGCCCTGGATGCCGTAGAAGGTGCCGTTGGAATGGGACTGGCGGTAGCTCTTGCGCTCCGCTTCCTCCAGCGTATTCACGTCGAACAGCTCCCGCGCGTTCACGTCCGCCAGGGCGGTCACCGCCAGGGTACGCCCGTTGGCGCTGTCGTAGGCCTCCAGCAGCACGCCGTCATCCTCATAGCGGATGCGGGTCTGCTCCAGATCCACGCCGTTGGAGGTCAGCCAGTCCTGGTGATCCTCCAGGGTGGAAGGCGTCAGGATCATGTCATAGCCGGCGTCGTCCAGGGTCAGCCTGGCGCGCAGCTCATCAAAAGTATAATTTGCCGTCGCCGCCGACGCCGTAGCGCAGCAAAGCGCGGCCGCCAATATGCTCATGCACAGGAACAGGATGATTCTTTTCATTCGCATTCCTCCGGAAATCGGTCGGGCTATTCTACCGCGGGAACCTTATGCGGCTGTGCTTATCATACCACAACGCGCCTTTCATTTCAATGATTGAGCAAAATTGTTACGCATGCCGCGTTCCTGTTCAGTCGGCTTTCATTTTCCTGAGACGGTCCGCGATGACGGCGGCGCAGCGGCGGTGGGACGGCAGGCCGGGATGGCCCAGGCTGCCCTTTTCCTCCTCTGCGCACGCGGGAAGAGGGCAGAAGGCGATCAGCGGATCGCCCATGTCCTTGGCCGCTCCGCTGACCGCGCGCTCCAGCAGGGCGTTCAGGGAATCCCCGCACATGCCGCAGGCCCACAGGATGGGGATGCCCGGCCGCACGGCGCGGATCCGCTTCAGGAAAGCGGCGGCAGCGGCCGCGATCTCCTCCTCACGCCGGCGGCGCGCCGTGTCGTCCAGCGAATTCATCGCGTTGCCGTCGTTGGTGCCCAGGTTGATCACCACCGCGTCCACGGGGTGCGCGGAAAAGTCATACGGCTCGCGTCCAGCCTCCTGCAGGGCGCACACCTGATCATAGATGCGCGGCAGGATATGCGCAGGATCGTTCGCCCAGTCTGTCACGATGCCCCAGCCGCTCTGGGAGACCCATTCTCCCTCCGCGCCCAGCATGGCGCAGAGCTGGGCGGCATAGGTGCCCGCGCCGGACATCCATACGGTTTTCCATTCGGCCGCGCCGACGGGACCGGCCAGTCCCTCGCCGCTGGTCAGGCTGTCTCCGACGAATTCGAGCCTGCCCGCCGGAGCGTTCGGCAGAAGCTCCCCCTCCAGGCTGAGCCCGCGCAGGCGCACCAGCAGACGCTCGTCGTTTTCCATCGGCTGCACGTCCCGGGTCAGGCGCACGCGGTGCGGCACCGTATCGTCCATCCCCGCCAGCAGCGCGTAGGTGTGCAGGCCCCGCCGGAGCGCGAACCGCGCCACGGGCGCTCCGTCCACCGACACGCTCACCCAGGGTGCCTGTCCGTCCCAATCCGCCTCGATCCGCGCGGCCAGCTCCCGGATGCGCGCGGTCAGCACCAGTCCGCTGCCCACCCAGAACAGGCGCAGCGGATCCCGCCGCTCGTCCCTGCGGCCGATCAGCGTCATGCGTGATTCCCGGATCATCGCTTCGGTATCCCAGTACATTCTCACGCCCCCTGTACGTTCTCGAAAAATGAAGCGATCGCCTGCCAGGGCGCGGCGCAGCGGCCGCGGATCAGCTGCGCGTCTCCCCCGCCCTGGGCGCCCACAGCCGTCCTGAACGCGGCAAACGCTTCCTTCAGGCCCTGTCCGCCGGTCAGGCAGAAGGTATAGCCCGCTTCGTCGTTTCCCGCGAACACACCCGCCAGATCCGCGCCGCCGCTCAGGCGGTCCACAGCGCGCAGCATGGCCTGCATATCCGCGCCCCCGACACGCAGCAGCCGCTCGCCCCGCTTCCGGGCGTCGTCGGCTTCGCGGCAGAGGAGCTCCCCCTCCAGCTGCGCCGCCCGCAGCTTCGCCTCCCGCAGCTCCGCGTCGCGCTTTTCGAGCACCTGCGTGAGCTCTTCCTCTCCGCAGGTCATTTTCCTGCACAGCGCGTCCAGGCGCCGCAGCCCGGTACGGACCGCCAGCAAAGTGCGCCGACCGCACAGGATCGTCAGCCGGACGCCGCCCTTGTACCGCGCGGCGCTCATGATTTTGATCAGTCCCACTTCCCCCGTGGCCCGCACATGCGGCGCGCAGCAGGCGCAGTCGTCCACACCGGGGATACTGACGATGCGCAGCCTGTCCGCGATCTCCTTTTTGCTGCGGTATTCCAGGCGCTCCGCCTCTTCCCTGGTCGGGTACCAGCAGCGGACGGGCAGGTTCGCCCAGACCGCCCGATTGGCGCGCTCCTCCAGCTCATCCAGCATGTCCGGCGTCAGGGGCTTGTCGTAATCCACCGTTACGATATGGTCGCTCAGGTGAAAGCCCACATTCCTGCAGCCGTAGGCCGCCGCGCAGATCCCGGACAGGATATGCTCGCCGGTATGCTGCTGCATATGACTGAAGCGGCGCTCAAAATCCAGCTCTCCCCGCACCGCCTCGCCGACAGGCAGCGGCGCGTCGCAGAGATGATGGACGATTCCGTCCCTGATCTGGGCGTCCAGCACGCGCACTTCGCCGTTCAGTGTCCCCGTGTCCGCCGTCTGGCCGCCCTGCTCCGGGAAAAACGCCGTCCGGTCCAGCACGATGTCGAACCGGCCGTCCGCCAGGGAAACCGCTTCCATCACTCGCGCGGTAAAGCTGTGAAGGTAGGCGTCCTCATTATACAAGCAATTCGTCATATCGACCTCAAAAGCAAAATGCCGGGCCTTCCGGCCCGGAGGTATGCGGATCAGCGCTTTTTTCGCTTGATGTCCGCCGATTCATCTTTTTTGTTTCCGTAGCCGTCATAGTAGGAACTGTAATGGCCGGAATAGTATTTCTTGTAGTAGCTCTTTTCCGCGAGCGTCTTGACAGTGACCATGTTGATGACGCAGCCAAGCACCGGGCAGCCGGACTGCTCCAGCTGCTGAACGGCGTCCACGACCTCGCGCTTCGAGCGCTTGCCGTACTCCAGCACGAATACCGCGCCGTCGCAGTTCTTGGCGATGACCGCCGCGTCGATCACGACGCCCACGGGCGGCGCGTCCACGAGGACGTAATCGAACTTACTGCTCAGCTCCTCCATCATCTGTCCGAAGTCCGGCGAATCCAGAAGGGGTAGCGGATTGGCGACCGTGTCACCGGTGGGAATGATATACGCACCTTCGACATCCGTCTGGTAGATGGCCTGATCGAGCTCGCAGTAGCCGGCCAGGTAATGCACCAGTCCCTGGATGACGCCGCCCTCTTCAAATTTGAGGCGGGACATCAGGAAGGAGGCGCGGAGGTCGGCGTCCACCATGACCACGCTGTTGCCGCGCTGGGCCAGGTTCAGCATCAGCTGCATGCACAGCGAGCTCTTGCCCTCGCTGGCGACGCAGCTGGTCATCACGAATTTGTTCATGTGCCGGCCGACGAAGGTCAGGTTGGTCGCGATGCTGTTGAGCGCTTCCTTGCCGGAATAATCCAGGGTATCCCGTTCCCGCAGCGAAACCTGCTTCATTTCTTCGCTCCTTTGCCCGATCTTCTGTTCTCGCCCTGCATGGTATTCTGCATCGTCACCACGCCCAGGGTCGGCAGGCCCAGCAGCTTGGTGATGTCGTCCGAGGTGCGCACCTTGTCATCCATCACAAACAGCACCGTGATCACGCCAGCGGCGAGCACCGCGCCGATCAGGAACCCCAGGATCAGGTTGCGCGTCTTTGACGGCGAGACCGGCTTATCCGGCAGCTGTGCCTCCTGGAACACGCTGGGTTCCACCGTTTTCATCACCTTGGCGATGAATTCCGGCGCGACGACGGCATAGGTGTTCGCGATCAGCTGCGCCTCGGCACGGTCCGGCGACTTGACGGTGATCTCAAGCAGGCGCGTATTGGCCGGATTGTTGACTCGCACCATCCGCGCCATGTCCTTGTCGGTGTATTCAAGGCCGAGCTTTTTGATCACCGAGTCATGCACGTGCCAGTTGCTGAACACGTGGGTATAGTCGTTCGCGAGCTGACTGCCCAGCTGCAGGCTGGACAGGTTGATCACTGACTCGTCCGAGTTCAGGATGTACAGCTTCGAGGTCGCCTCGTATTGCGGCGTGACAAAGAAAAAGGTCCAGATGCCGCTGATCAGCGTTCCGACCAGCGCCGAGGCCACGATAATATACCACTTGTCCAGCAAACGCAGAAAAAGCTCGCCCAGATCGATCTCGATCTCCGCGTCCCGGTCTACGGTCCGGATATTGGCCGCGGTCATCGAATGGTTTGGGTTGCGCAGGGCGGTCTCCGTCTCAGCCATGGAATCCTCCAGTAAAGAATACCGGGGCGCTCCGGTCGCCGGGTCGGGCCGTACTCATACGGCTTCGCCGGCAGTCGGGAGTGCCCCGGTCATGAAAACTCAGTTATTCAGCAGCCTTTTCCTGCAGAACAGAGATGACCGCGCTGCCGTTCTGAACCGCGAGCGCCTGCTCGGCGGTCAGGGTAGCGGTCACGGAGCCGTCCTCTTCCACGGTGAAGTTCACGGGCTGCCAGGCGACCGTCAGGTCTTCAGCGTTGATCAGGCCGATCAGCACGGCCAGCTTGGCGTCCTGCTCGAACGCGGCCGCGAACTTGACAGTGAAGGTCAGGTCGCCGACGGACTCTTCGTAGCCGCTGATGGCCAGGGTCGCCATTTCGACCATTTCATAGGCGCCCAGCTCCTCGCCGAAGACAGTAGCGCTGTCATTGGCGGCGACGAAATCGAGCAGCTGCTTCGCGACTTCGTTCTCCTCAACTTCGTCCACGATCACGTTGACCGCGTCAGAAGAAACGTTGACCACTTCCAGGGGAACGGGGCTGCCAGCCACGGGGGCTTCTTCAGCAAACGCGACAGCGCTCAGCGCCAGGGCCAGGACGACCAGCAGGGAAAATACCTTTTTCATGGGAAACCTCTCCTTTTCTTTTTTCACTTTGCGGCTGCCGTTCAGGAGAGATCCCTCCGCGCGGAAAACAGCCTATATTACCTGCCCTTGCAGGGAATACCAGTTTCATATACCTTCGCCAGCGGTTCAGGCAGATGTATGTTAGCACAATTCTTGCTTGCGCGCAAGTGTTTTTTCATCAAAAAACCGGCAAAAAGCCGAACTTTAACCGAAAAAATGATGACATTCATCCATTATTATGCTATAATCCGCTTGCGGCGTTAAACCGCCGCCCGAATCATGCCCAACGCGGCACAGCAAGGAGCGCCTTTGAAAAAGCCAAGCAAGCAAACCCGAAGCAACATCCTGAATGCGCTGGTCATTATTGGCACGGTGCTTATTGTGCTTTGGTTTGCCGTACGCAATTCTGACGCCAAGGCCTCGCTGAAGGCCATGCTGGAGTCGGACTGGCGCTGGCTGCTTGCCGGGCTGGGCGTCTGGTTCATGAGCGTCTGCGCCGAAGCGCTGGTCAACCAGTGCTTCTTCATCTGGCAGAAGGTCAGGATCCGATACTTTTCCACCCTGCACATCACGATCCTGGGCATGTTCTATTCCAACGTGACCCCGGCGGCCACCGGCGGCCAGCCCATGCAGGTGTTCGCGTTCAAGAACCGCGGCGTGCCGGTAGGCGTCTCCTCGTCGAGCCTCGCGGTCAAGTTCTTCTGCTTCCAGCTGGCGCTTTTGAGCGGCGGCGCGGTGCTCTGGCTCACGCAGCAGGACGCCGTCAACGCCTGCGTCGGCGACGCGAAGTGGCTGATCTTCGCGGGTTTCGGCATCAACGGGCTCAGCGTGGCCGTGGTGCTGCTGCTGGCCATCAACCGCAACATCGTGCGCGCGCTCATCGTATTCATCCTGCGCGTCGGGCACCGCCTGCGCCTGATCAAGGACCTGGAGCGCTCCTCGTCCCGCGCGGACGCGGCGCTCAATGATTTCAGTGCCAGCGTGGAC
This sequence comes from uncultured Eubacteriales bacterium, assembly GCA_902760595.1. GTDB lineage: Bacteria > Bacillota > Clostridia > Christensenellales > Aristaeellaceae > UBA4246. The sequence goes on along the minus strand of CACWHI010000007.1, from coordinate 11,560 downwards.
ATGCTGGTCCACCACCCGCTGCAGATCCTGTGGCTGCTCATCCTGTCCTGGATCCAGATTATCCTGCTGATGAGCGCCTCCTACTGCGTATACCGCGCCCTGCACATGAAGGGGCACAGCCCGCTTTTGCTGATGACCCTGCAGTGGTTGCTGTTCATCGCCGCGTCCTTTACCCCGCTGCCCGGCGCGTCCGGCGTCCAGGAGGGCGGCTTCTATCTCTTTTATGAAAGCATTTTTCCCAGGGACCTGCAGTTTCCCGCGCTTCTGCTCTGGCGCGCCGTCACCTACTACATGGCACTCCTCGTCGGATTGGGCAGCGTCATATACGAGAGCGCGCGGTCGATCCGGCGCAACCGGAAAGCCGCGGCGGACAGTCCCGGGAATGTGACCGATCCGGCAGAAGAGGGGGCCGCGGATGAAACGGCCCACGGCCCTGATCAAGGAGGAAACTGACATGCGCGTGTTTTTACGCCGCCTCACGGCGGCTGTGCTGCTGATACTATGCCTGGCCTCTGCCGCGCTGGCGGAGGATGCCTTTGACGTCACGCTGGCCCGCGGAGAGCGCTGGACGATCCCCGAGGACCGCCTCGGCGGCTGCGCCATTTCCGATGAGACCGTGGTCTCGCTGGACGCCGGGCAGCTGGTCGGTCTCCGGCCCGGACGCGCCGAGGTCCGCCTGAGTGGGGAGCAGCCCACCCTGCTGCGCGTCCTGGTGCTCTATGCCGAAGCGGAACCCGCTGTTGAAACTGACGGCGAGTCAGCGCCGCCGGCCGCGCAGACCGACTACCGGTATTACGCCGTATCGGACACCGACGACGAGGATGAGCCCGCTGAGCAGGCGCAGGACATTGAGCCGGCTTCAACCGACTCCGCCGAACCCGCGGACGTGCCTGAAGACGAGGAAGCTGAAGCGGCGGATGAGCTGCAGACGGAGCCTGAGGCCCTGCCGGAAGAACCCGCCGCGGATGCCGGAGCGGACGCCGCGGCCGCCTCCGACGATCTCACCGTCCAGGCCTACGATCGTTCCGCCGTGCCGGACGCCATCAACACCGTGATCGACTTCGCGCTGAACGAATGGCGCGAGGCCGGCAACAAGACCTTCTCCCGCGCGGGCAGCAAGAACAAGTATTCCTACTGGCAGTGCGGCAAGGGGTCCAAGTGCAATATCGGCTGGTGCGGTGCCTTCCTGGGCTACGTGTTCGATACCTGCGGAATTCCCATGGACGAGCCCACCAAGTCCGTTCCCCACGAAAGCGGAGAGCCCTATTCCGTCCACGCGGCCGGCGTCGGCAAGATCAACAAGGGCTTTGAAAAAATGAACCGGCTCAGTACCCTGCCCAGACCCGGCTACCTGGTCGTCTACGGCGAACAGAAGGGGTACGGCTACAAGCACATCGGCCTGGTGACCGATGTGGACGATTTAGGGAACGGTGTATACCTGCTCAAGACGGTGGAGGGCAACATGTCCAACCGTATCAAGCGCTACTGCTACCTTTACGATACCAAAGAAGCCCTCAAGAACACCAGGCCCTGCCCGGACGAATACCAGAAAAACGACGGCGAGATCAACGATTACGAGCATATCAAGAAATGGCGCGTCACCACCTTCTGCCAGACCTGGTTCTGACGCCTGATCCCGATTTCACGGAGAGGAGCCCTGCTATGCGATACGTATCCACCCGAGGAGAAGCAGCCGTATCCGCCGCCCAGGCCGTGCTGAACGGCCTGAGCCCGGACGGGGGCCTGTACGTCCCCGAATCCATCCCCGCCGCCCCGGCGGCATGGCTCGACCCGGACATTTCCTACACCTACCAGGCGCTGGCCGCCGAGGTGCTGGGCCTGTATTTTCCCGAATTCGGGCAGGAGGAGCTGGCCCTGATGTGCCGGGAGGCCTACGCCGGCTTTACCGCGCCGGAGGTGACTCCCCTTCGCCCGCTGGACGCCGGGACCTGGCTGCTGGAGCTCTATCACGGCCCGACGCTCGCCTTCAAGGACGTGGCGCTGCAGCTGCTGCCGCGTCTGATCGTGCGCGCCGCCCGGCTGACCGGCGAAACACGCACCATCCACATCCTCACGGCCACCTCGGGTGACACCGGCAAGGCGGCCTTAGAGGGCTTCCGCGACGTAACCGGCACCGCCTGCACGGTCTTCTACCCCAAAGACGGCGTCAGCGACCTCCAGTACCGCCAGATGGCGACCTCCCAGGGCCGGAACGTCCAGGTCGTCGCGGTGCGCGGGAACTTTGACGACGCCCAGACCGGGGTCAAGCGCCTGTTCTCGGATCCGGATTTCCGCGGGCAGCTGAACGGCGTCCATCGGCTCCCCTCCTCCGCCAACAGTATCAATATCGGGCGTCTCGTTCCGCAGATCGTCTACTATTTCTACGGCTACCGCGCGCTGCGGCAGGCGGGGCGCCTGCGCGCCGGGGAGACAATGGACGTGTGCGTGCCTACCGGCAACTTCGGCGACATCCTGGCCGCCTGGTACGCCAGGCGCATGGGGCTGCCCATCGGCCGGCTGATCTGCGCGTCCAACCGTAACCGCGTGCTGACCGACTTTTTCGCGACCGGCGTTTACGACACGCACCGGCCCTTCCACAAAACGATCTCCCCCTCCATGGATATCCTGATCTCCTCCAATCTGGAGCGCCTGCTCTTCGAGCTGTGCAGGCGCGACGCGGAGACGGTGCGCGGCTGGATGGCTGCCCTGAAATCCGCCGGGCGGTTTGAGCTCCCCGGCGATCTGCTTTCCGCGCTTCGGGAAGAATTCTCCGCCGGCACCGCGGACGACGGGCAGACCCGCGCCGCCATCCGCGATACCTTTGAGCGCAGCGGCGTGCTGGTGGATCCGCACACCGCGGTCGGCCTGTCCGTGCTGAGCGAACTGCGCGGGCAGGACCTCAGCCAGGCCGTGACGCTGGTCAACGCCACCGCCAGCCCCTACAAATTCGTCTATGACGTATCCGCCGCGCTGGGCCTCCAAACCAGCGGCCGCGTGTTTGAGGACGCCCGCGCGCTGGCGCGGCATACCGCTACGGCCGTACCGTCCTCCATCTCGGCGCTTGAGACCATGGAGATCCGGCATAAAGAGGTCGCTGAGCCGGAAAATATGGGCGACGCCGTCATGGCCTTCATCGGAAAGGAGTCTTAACGATGCTGCACGATCACATTTTCCTCGTCGGCATGGCCGGCTGCGGCAAGACCAGCCTGGGCCAGCGCCTGGCGCAGTCCCTGGGCGTCCCCTTCGTGGATACCGACCAGCGGATCAGCGACATCCTCTCCATGTCGGTCAACGACATTTATTCCACCCTGGGCGAGGATTTCTTCCGCATCGCCGAGACCGCCGTGCTGGCTGAGCTGGCGGGCGTCGCGCCCTGCGTGGTGTCCACCGGCGAGGGCACGGTGCTGGTCAAGGAAAACATCACGCTGATGCAGAACCACGGCACCATCATCTTCATCGACCGCCCGCTGGACCAGATCCTTTCCGACATCAAGATGGACCGGCGGCCCACCCTGCGCGGCGGCACGCATGAGGACGTGATCGCCCAGTACACCGCGCGCATCGGCTATTACCGTTCCGCGGCGGATTACCGCCTGGACAATTCCCACGGCTTCCAGTACGGCCTGTACGCGCTGAGCAGCCTGGCGGCGCGCATCGCGGGACAGCGGGAGATGATCGCATGAAGTGCCCGTCCTGCGGTTCCTTCGACAGCAAGGTCACCGATTCCCGCCCCGTGGAGGACGGCAGCAGCATCCGCCGCCGGCGGGAATGCCTTCAGTGCGGGCGCCGCTTCACCACCTATGAGACCCTGGAGCAGCAGAACCTGCTGGTCGTGAAAAAGGACCAGTCCCGCGAGCTGTTCAGCCACGAAAAGCTGCGCAGCGGGATCATCGCCGCGTGCCACAAGCGCCCGGTGTCCGCCGCGCAGATCGAAAGCGTCGTCTCCAAGGTGGAGCAGCAGGCCTACAACAGCCTGCAGGAGGAGATCTCCACCCGCCGCATCGGCGAAATGGTGATGGACGAGCTGAAGCAGCTCGACGACGTAGCCTATATCCGCTTCGCCTCTGTCTACCGCCAGTTCACGGACCTGCCCACCTTCCTCACGGAGATGAGGAAGCTGATGGACGAACGGAACTCCTCCAAATCATGAACGCGTTCCCATATCATTATTCATAAAGAGGTATCCAATCATGCTTGACATCAATCTCATCAGAACCAACCCCGAGCTCGTCAAGGAGAACATCCGGAAGAAGTTCCAGGATCAGAAGCTGCCGATGGTGGACGAGGTCATCGCCCTGGACAAGGAATATCGCGAGGCCATCCAGCGCGGCGACAGCCTGCGCAACCAGCGCAAGGTGCTTTCCAAGCAGATCGGCGGCCTGATGGCCAAGGGCCAGAAGGAAGAGGCCGAGCAGGTCAAGGCCCAGGTGAACGCCGCCGCGGACGAGCTTGCCGCCCTGGAGCAAAAGGAAGGCGAGCTGCAGGCTGAGATCCGCAAGCGCATGCTGGTCATCCCCAATATCATCGACCCCAGCGTACCGATCGGCAAGGACGATTCCGAGAACGTCGAGGTGCAGCGCTACGGCGAGCCCGTGGTGCCGGACTTTGAGATTCCCTATCACGTGGAGATCATGGAAAAGCTCAACGGCATCGACCTGGACACCGCCCGCGACAAGACCAGCGGCAACGGCTTCTATTACCTGATGGGCGACATCGCGCGCCTGCACAGCGCCGTCCTCTCCTACGCCCGCGATTTCATGATCGACCGGGGCTTCACCTACGTCATCCCGCCCTACATGATCCATTCGAGCGTGGTCAACGGCGTCATGTCCTTCGCGGAAATGGAGAACATGATGTACAAGATCGAGGGCGAGGACCTGTACCTGATCGGCACCTCCGAGCACTCCATGATCGGCAAGTTCTGTGATACCATTCTGGATGAGGATACCCTGCCCCGGACCCTGACCAGCTACTCCCCCTGCTTCCGCAAGGAGGTCGGTGCCCACGGTATCGAGGAGCGCGGCGTGTACCGCATCCATCAGTTCGAAAAGCAGGAAATGATCGTCATCTGCAAGCCCGAGGACAGCCCCATGTGGTTCGATAAGCTCTGGCAGAACACGGTGGATTACTTCCGCTCCCTGGACATCCCGGTCCGTACGCTCGAGTGCTGCTCCGGCGATCTGGCCGACCTGAAGGTCAAGTCCTTGGACGTCGAGGCCTGGTCCCCCCGCCAGCAGAAGTATTTTGAGGTCGGCTCCTGCTCCAACCTGGGCGACGCGCAGGCCCGCCGCCTGATGATCCGCGTCAAAGGCAAGGACGGCAAGAAATACCTGGCCCACACCCTGAACAACACCTGCGTGGCCCCGCCCCGCATGCTGATCGCCTTCCTGGAGAACAACCTCCAGGCCGACGGCCGCGTCCGCATTCCCGAGGTGCTGCGTCCCTACATGGGCGGAAAAGAATACCTCGGGTGATCCCCCATACAATGAACAGAGCGAAGGCAGTGCCTCCGCTCTGTTTTTATTATGCCGTGATCGTCGACCGCTATTCCTCGATCGCCTCGTACCGGAACCAGTCAAAGTCCGCGTGACAGGCAGGGTCCCGGCGCGCCGCCCGGCCATCGGAAACATACATGCCCATCAGCACGCCCACATAGCCGTCCGCCACCAGGGTGCTCAAAAAGGTCCCGTCGGCATCCTCGATCAGCGGCAGCATTTCCCGCTCCGTCCGGCCCCAGTAAAAGCTGTACCGGCCGGGCCTTCCTTCGATAAAGAGGTACACGCGCCCCTCCGGCGCACGGGCGGAGGCCAGCGCCTCGCGCTTCCCGTTCAGGATCCGGTAGCAGCAGAGCCAGCTGCCGTCCGCGCGTTTTTCCTGGACCAGCAGGTAGGAAAAGCGCTCGTTCTGCGTCAGCAGGAGACCCGCCTCCTCGCCCTCCAGCGTAGGCGCGAACTCCATGGCCGCGGCCGCCTGGAAATCGTTGTGCTGCTGGCGGCGCAGCACCGCCGCGCTGGACGCCTTATCCTCCGCGAGCGCGGGCAGGGCATACAGCCGGAGGCAGCCCGGACGCTCCGTGAGCGACCAGAAGCGCTGCCTGGGAGGCCGCTGCATGACCCATTGCAGGTCCAGCTCGGGCGCCTCAAAATTGTCCACCCGGCTCTGCCAAGGATCCCGGTGCCAGGGCAGGGCGGGACGGCGCTCCCGCAGGTTCAGCAGGCCGTTGTCGTTATCCACGATGGGCCAGCCGTCGCCGTCCCACGCCATCGGCAGCAGGAAGGTCTCGCGGCCCAGGTTATACTGCGCGTCCCGGTTGCGGTCCGGCAGACGGATCCACATGCGCGGCTGAAAGCGCTCGTAGTCCTCCACATGGGCTTCATAGGGACGGATGCCCAGCAGCGCCATGTACCATTCCCCCGCCTCCGTCCGCACCAGATCGCCGTGCCCCGCGACAGAAACGCCCAGCGCGTTGAGCATCCTGAGTCCGCGGTTGCTCACCACAGGGTTACGCGGACAGGGCTCGTAGCCGCCAGTCAGGCTGCGGCTGCGGTAAAACCGCACGCAGTGGTTGGTCTGGGTCCCGCCTTCGGCGGTCATCAGGTAATACCAACCGTCGATATGGTAGACATGGGGCGCTTCCATGTACAGGCTGTGATCGTCCTTTGCGTCCCAGATCACGTACTCCGGTCCCTTGAACTGCCAGGTCACCCGGTCGAGCTCCCGCAGGATAATCTGCTTGTGCGTGGGGAAGGCGAGCTCGTCCGGGATATGGTTGTCGCAGAACCAGACCCGCCCCTCGTCGTCAAAGTACAGCGACGGGTCGATGCCGTCCGCGCCTTCCACGATCACCGCGTCCGACCAGGGTCCCGCGGGATCCTCCGCCGTCACGATGAAGTTGTAGCGGTGCTCGCGGCCGTTGACGTCCAGGGTGTTGACGATATAGAACCGTCCCTCGTGATACCGGATCGTCGCCGCCCAGAGGCCCTCTGAGTTGTCGCAGTCCCGGTAGTCCAGCTGCTCCGGCCTGTGGATCGCGTGGCCGATCTGGCGCCAGTGCACCAGGTCGCTGCTTTCAAACACGGGCAGGCCCGGGAAGTAGTAGAACGAGGACGTGACCATGTAGTATTTCCCGTTGGCGAAGCAGACGGAGGGGTCCGGATAAAAACCCCGGAGGACGGGATTCTGAAAAGTATCCATGCTGTGCTTCCTTTATTCTTTTACGGCGCCGGCCGTCATGCCCGCGATCAGTTGCTTCTGCAGGAACACGAAGATCAGCATCGTCGGCACGCTGGCGATGATGGACGCGCTCATTAAGTAGTTCCACTGGATGCGGTACGCGTCCGCCATGGAGCTGATGCCGAAGGTCAGCGTCTTTTTGTCGTCCGAGCGGATCAGGACGGAGGCGAACATATACTCGTTCCAGTTCTGCAGGAAGGCGTAAATGGTCGTCGCCACCAGGCCGGGGATCGTCAGCGGCAGCACCACCTTGAAGAAGGTCTGCAGCGGGCTGCAGCCGTCGATGCGCGCGGCCTCGTCCAGGGAGGTGGAGATGGTCTTGAAGTAGCCGTACATCATCCAGGTGCAGAAGGGGATACTGAAGGATGCGTACACGATCATCAGGCCGAACGCCGTGTCGTTCAGGTGCACGTTGACCAGGATCTTGTAATAGGGAATGATCTTCATGACCGCCGGGAACATCTGGGTGACCAGCAGGAAGCTCAGCAGGAACTTCTTGCCGCCGAACTCATAGCGCGAGAGGCCGTAGCCGCACAGCGCCGCGCAGACCACGGCGAATATGGTGGAGCCGCCGACCGAGATCAGGCTGTTCTTGATATAGGACAGCATCGGATACTCCGACCAGATCGTAATATAGTTGGAAACGGTCGGGCCGTTGGGGAACAGCTCCACACCCTTGGACAGGGTGATATCCTGCATGGTCTTGAGCGACGTGATGATCATCCAGCTCACGGGCAGCAGCACCAGCAGGCAGCCCAGGACGAGAATGAAATACCGGATGGCACTGCCCCAGCGGGCTCTCTGTGAATTAGTCATCTTTCAACAACCTCCGGAACACGACGCCGATCAGGTAGCAGATCACCAGGATGAAAACGGACTGCGCGGAAGCATAGCCGTACTTGAAGTAATTGAAGGCATTCTTATAGATCTCGACCGCGGACACCATGGTCGTGCTGCCGGGACCGCCGGCCGTGGTCAGCCAGATGAGCGTGAACTGCTTGAATACCCAGACGGTATCCAGGATCAGGACCGTCGTCAGGATCGGCTTCAGCGCTGGCAGCGTCACGTAACGGAACTGCTGCCAGCCGTTCGCGCCGTCGATAGACGCGGCCTCATACATATCGGTGTTGATGGTCTGGATGCCCGCCAGGATCTGGATCATGACCAGCGGGAAGCCCTTCCAGATGCTCACGAAGATGACGCACGGAAAGGCGGTGGCGCTTTGCGTCAGCCATCCGATGGGCTCCTGGATCAGGCCCAGGTGCATCAGCAGCGCGTTCAGGATGCCGCTCTGCGTGTTCAGGATCCACTTGAACAGATAGGCGACCACGACGTCCGGGAACAGCCAGGGGATGATCAGCACGCCACGGAAGAAGGTCTTGAACCGGATCGGCTTATTCAGGATGTTCGCGAACACAAAGCCCAGCAGGAAGTGGCCCAGCACCACGAACGTGGTGAAGATGACCGTCATCCACAGGCTGTGCGTGAAACTCGCGTCCGTGAAGGCCTTTCCGTAATACGTCAGGCCCACCCATTTCCATTTGTTGACCAGGTTGGTATCAAAAAAGCTGATATAAAAGCCGTACAGGATCGGGTAAACCACCAGCAGCAGCATCGTGATCGTCGCCGGGGCCACAAAGCCGTAGGGCGTCAGCTTGCTTAACCGCTTTTTGCGCTTCAGTACAGCGGGGCTCAACGTACTCATGGGCAGACCTCTTTCCTTCTGTTGAAAAAAGGGGCTGTGAAACGATCAGGTTCACAGCCCCGCAGTTGACTGGATCAGGGATTGTTCGCGGCCACGATGTCGGCGGCACGGCTGATCGCGCGCTGCACCGCTTCGTCCAGGGGCACGTTCTCGGCGACGATGATCTGCCAGCACTCGGCGACGGTGTCGCGCAGCTCGGCCAGACCAGCGAAGGCGGGATAGATCTCGGCGGTGACGCCGGCGTCCTGGAAGCCTTTATAGGTCTCGTCGGCGGCGACGATGGCTTCGATGGCGTCCTTCACGACGGGCAGGCGGCGGGTGGCCTGGTTCCAGGCCAGGCAGTTATCGACACTGGTCATGTACTTCAGGAAATCAGCGGCCACTTCGGGATGCTTGCAGTTGCGGGAGATGGTCATGCCGACGGAGGAGAAGGAGGTCACGGGATCCACGCCCTCGGCGGTCGGGAGCATGAAGCTGCCCATCTTGCCCTGCATCTCGGGGTTCGAGGTATAGATGCCGCCCAGCACGTTGGAGGCGGACCAGTACATGCACGCGGTGCCCGCGGCGATCATCTTGTAGGCCTCGGCATAGCCGGTCTCCACGAAGCCGGCGGGTGCGGTCTCACCGGAGCCGAGCTGCACATAGGTTTCCATGGCCTGCTTGAAGGCGGGAGTATCGAAGCCGGAGACGAACTTGCCGTTATCCACGGTCACAAAGTCCATGCCGAAGGTGAGGGCGAAGGTCTGGAAACGGGATTCTGCGGAATCGTTGCGGGTGCCGGATACGACCGCGCCAAACTGGTCGATCTTGCCGTCGCCGTCCGTATCCACAGTCAGCTTTTTGGCGGCCTCGATGTACTCAGCCCAGGTCTTGGGAATCTCGATGCCGTTCTGCTCGAAGAGGTCCTTGCGGTAGACGACAGCGGTCGTGTTGTTCTGCCAGGGCATGTAGATCAGCTTGCCGTCGATGCTGCAGTTCTCGATGGCGATGGGCAGCAGCTGGCTGATGTATTCCTGGCCCAGCAGCTCTTCGAGGTTATCGACGCCCATTTCCATCTCATAGCAGTTGGCCACATAGGCTTCGGACATGGTGAAGATGTCCGGCAGCTTGTTGGTGGTCACGGCGTTGATCAGAGTGGTGTACAGGTTGTTCATGGAGCATTCCACCGGATTCAGCTTGACGTTCGGGTACATGTCCATGTACGCCTGCATCACGCCGCGCAGGTAGGGTCCGCCGTCAGAGTCGCCCAGGGAGGTGATCATGACGTCCAGGGTCACGTCGCCCGCGCTCGCCACGTCATAGGTGCTCAGATAGCCCTTGCTTTCCTCCGCGCCGGCGAAGCTCAGGCAGGTCAGCGCCAGCATCAGCGCCATCAGCAGTGCGGTCAGCTTTTTCATCGATTTGTCCTTCCTTTCGATTCGGTCCTTGCTTGCTCAGTCAGGCAGATTGGCCTTGACTTTCTGGTTGTATTTATTATATATTAGGAATGTGAAAAGAGCAACTTAATTTGTCTTAACGAAACTTCAGCGAAACTTAATTATAGAAAGGACCCGACAATGGACGTCAAGCTATGTGAATACATGGTCGCCATCGCGGATGAGGGCAGCATCGCGGCCGCCGCGCAGAAGCTGTACCTGACCCAGTCCGCGCTCAACCAGCAGCTGCTCCGGCTGGAAAAGGAGCTCGGCGCGCCGCTCTTCAACCGGACGCGCAGCCACTGGACGCTTACCCCGGTCGGCGAAACCTATGTGCACGGGGCGCGTCAGGTGCTCACGATCCAGAAAGACACCTACGCCCATATTTCCGACCTGGCGGAACGTTGGGGCCAGACTGTGACCATCGGTCTGACCAACGAGCGCGGCTTACAGATGTTTACTTCCATTTATACCGATCTGCATCAGCGTTACCCGCGCACCGTTTTTCAGCCCGTGGAAGCCACGGTCGATCAGCAGAACCGCCTGCTGGAGCGCGGCCAGCTGGACATCGGCTTCCAGACGATCGGCGCGCACAAATACAAGACCTTCCACTACGAGCCCATTATGACGGAGCCGTTCATCCTGTGCGTTCCCAAAGGCCAGGCCGGCGGACTTCCGGAAGAGCCAGGGCCTGACGGATACCCGGAGGTCGCGCTCGCGGATTTCCGCGACCGGGTGTTTACCCTGGTCAAGCCCTCCTCTACCATGCGCGAGATGATCAACCGGCTGTTCGCGGAAGCCGGCTTCCAGCCCCGGCTGCTCTTCGATTCCATCGGGATGCGGGCCATGCAGAAGCTGGCCGCCAACGGTCAGTGCTGCTGCATCATCCCGCGGTTCTACGCCATCCCGTCCCCGGATGTACGGTATTTCACCCTGAAGCCTCCGGTTCATTGGGAGCTCTGCGCCGTATGGGAAGAAGGCAGCTACCAGAGCCGCGCGGTGCGGGACGTGGTATCCGCCGCGACAAATTACTGGAGAACGCACTCCTATGTCGAATAGAAGGATAATGAACATAAAAAAAGAGACCGCATAAAGCGGGCTCATGGAATCCGGCGGCGACCTACTCTCCCGGGCCGTGTCCAGCCAAGTACCATCGGCGCTGAAGGGCTTAACTTCTGTGTTCGGAATGGGAACAGGTGGGACCCCT
>CACWHI010000006.1 GCA_902760595.1 uncultured Eubacteriales bacterium | reverse complement strand
GAGGCACAGAGCGCGTAGCGCGACAATGCCGAATTGAGGAGTAGGGGGGTCGCAAGACCCCCATGCGGTGACTGTTCAGTCTACGACTGAACAGTCACCTGAAAAAACAGATTTCCGGCTGCCATCCTCCGCTAAAGCGCGTACAAACAGGTGTGAGGCTCAGAAAGAACCCCGCAGATAAAAAAGATGAAAGAACGCTGGTCCTCAAAAAGCGAGGACAGCCAATGGAGGTAAAAGTTATGTCTGGTAAGGTTGCTTCGTTTCTGCTTTCTCTCGCGCTGATCGCGTGGCAGGTCCTGGATATCGTCAAGGGCAAGGCCGGCGTGCTGACCTGGGTGCTGCTGGGCATCTTCTCCCTGGGCGCACTGTTTGAGCTCGGCGCGATCTGCGAGGGCAGCCATCCCGCCGGCGACGCAAAGAGCGCTGTGACAAAGGACGCGGAAGCGGCCGCGAACGTTCAGGCGGCGTAAGAGCCCGCCCTGTTCAACAAGGATATACCACATAAACACCGGGGCTGTCGCGGGATGCGGCAGCCCCGCCTGATCATTTTGATTATTTTTTTCATTTTCCACTTCCATTTTACTTTGGGTTGCGTATATAATAATGTATCACCCAACGGTGAATCATTAACTGGGGACAAACCCCTGACATAAAAAGGAGAGATGATGATGAAAAAGCTTCTGAGTCTGGCCATGGCGGCGCTGCTGCTGTTTGCCTGCCTGCCCCTGGCCTCTGCCGCGACCATCGAAGAGCTGACCGGCGCCGGTGAATTTGACAAGCCCAAGACCATGTATGTGCATACCGACGACGGCGGCCGCCTGAACGTACGCAGCGAGCCCCGCGTTTCCAAGAAGAACCTGCTGGGCCGCCTGGATTACGCCGCCAAGGTCACCGTGCTCGGCACCGTGGTCGTCAACGGCGACTGGGTCGTGATTTCCTACAAGAAGGGTCCCAATGGCGTCGGCTACGTGCAGCGCCGCTACCTTTCCAGCAAGCGTCCTACCGACAAGAGCAAGGCGCAGCGTGAGAAGGAGAACCGCGAAGAGCTCAACCGCCAGGTGGCTTCCGCCCGTCCTCTGGCGAACCCGGTGATGCTCGCCGTACGCGCTCCCCGCGTCTCCGGCTGGGTCAACTTCCGCGTCGGTCCCGGTGTCGCCGCAGGCCGCATCGTCTCCCTGCCTGACGGCTACCAGCTGCAGGCCATCGGCGAGACCAACAACTGGTACCAGGCGATGGATCCCCAGACCGGCAATACCGGCTATATCAGCAAGAACTACGTGGATGTGCTTCCCGAACCCGTGACCCCCGTGGTTGCCGGCAAGGAGCAGATGGGCACCCTGAACGTCAACGGCGAGTTCGCCCTGCAGTGCAAGCTGCCCGAAGGCTACAAGATGCAGATCATCAACATGCTGAACCAGAAGATCTCCGCCTTCATCACCTCGACCGACCTGAACAAGCCGATCCTGCAGCTGTCCATCGCCTTTAACGAGCTCTACTCTGAGGTCGAGCGCATGAACGACCTGACCCCGGAAGCCCTGCAGGCGCTCGAGGCCACCTTTACCGAGATGAACGACGTGAACATCACCTACGGTGAGACCGCCTACGGCACCAAGCTGCTGATCGCCCGTGAGGTCGGCAACGACACCGACTTCGTCGACATCCTGTCCGTGTACAAGGGCTATCAGATCGAGTTCGTGATGACCCCGAACCCCCAGTCCGCGAACACCGAGCTGACGGACCAGCAGGTGCAGATGTGCGTCGACTTCCTGAGCGAGCTGGACTTTGTCGAAAACAAGTGATAGCCCAGGGCTGTTAAACCAGCTTCCTGACAGCGCTCATCCGCCAGTCTTCCCCCTTTGCGAAGGGGGAAGACTTTTTTGCATGTTTTCCCGCTCAGGGCATTGAAAAAAACGCGTTTTCATGGTATGGTATCCGGGGTAAAAAAGCCGAAAGGAGATTACTGACATGAAACCGATCCGTATTCTGGCCGCGCTGCTTTGCCTGGCGCTGCTCTCCGTGTCCGCGCTGGCGGATTCCCAGATCTCCATGATCAACATGGACGCCTACACCCTGGAGCTGGGAAGGAACCATTCCAACCTGGCCTTCATGCCTGATAGGAACAGCTACTACAGCCTGATCAACGCCCAGGGCGAGCAGCTGACGGACGGGCAATACACCTCGATATATCCGCGTTCCGACTACGCCTTCTTCAAGGTCGAGGCAAAGTCCGAGGACGGCATCCATAACGACGGCATCATTGACGAAAACGGCAAGGTCATTGTCCCGCCCGTCTACGCGGACGTGAACATCTGCTCCGACCGCTGGATCACCGGCATCAAGCTGACGCCCTCCTCCGCCGACGAGAAGGACTATACCTTCACCAACTACAGCACGAACGAAAAGACCTTCTGGCGTATCGACACCGTGGACGTCTATTACCGGGGCGAGCTGGTGGGCAGCCTGACCCGCAGCGATTACTCCGGCACCGTGACCACCCGCGGCGACTACATTGCCTTCCAGAACCGCGCCAAGGAATACGTGTTCTATAACCGTCAGATGCAGCGCTCCCCCATCGAGGCCGAAAGCTCCTCCGAGTACGTCCAGAAGCGCGTCAACGGCAAGTATGTGTTCATTCACCAGGGCACCGGCCAGCAGGTCTTCACGGAGGGCTGCACCCTGACCCCCGACGAGGTGGATAAGTCCATCAACTACGACCGCGGCGTCGTGTACGGCCTCCAGGGCGAGGTGCTGTTCAAGGCGGCCCAGAACTACGACACCGTGAACAACTATTCCGGCGACTACGCCCGCGTGTCCATGAACCGCCTGCGCGGCCTGATCGACCGTCAGGGCAACGAGGTGATCCCGCTCGAATACGACGAGCTGGGCAACTATGAGCCCGAATACCTGAAATACGGCTACATCAGCGCCGTGAAGGACGGCAAGTTCGGCTTCCTGGATGCCGCCGGCAACGTGACCTGCCCCTTCACCTATCCCACTGAGATCGTACGCAACTACGGCACCTTCGCCACCATCAAAAACCTGGACGGCAAGCTCATCGTGCTGAGCGCGGCCGTGGGCGAGCTGCCCGAGCATTACACGGACGTCAGCATCCCCTCCTCCTACGGCTGCAGGGCCTTTGTCGCTACAAACGACCTGAACCAGTACGCCCTGATCGACATCTACGGCAATACCCTGATCCCCTTCTCCGATACCTATCGTTCCCTCACGGTCAACAGGAGCGGCACGGTAGCCCTCGGTTACCGGGGCAGCCGCAATTATGATGTGATCGCCCTGGACATTCAGGCTCCCGGCCAGCAGACGGAGCCCGATCCCCAGCCCGCCGCCAACGAGGAGCAGGCCGAGACCCGCGAGCCCGGCGGCGCCAATCCGCTGGGCGGAATCTTCAGCATCTTCACGAACCCCGCTGAGACCGCCGCGCCTGAAACGCCCGCGGCACCCCAGGCCGACGGCAGCTGGACCTGCGTGAACGGCCACGGCGGCAACACCGGCAAGTTCTGCACCGAGTGCGGCGCCCCGAAGCCCGAGGACAAGGCGCCCGCCTGCGCAGTCTGCGGCTATGAGTTCACGGACGGGAACGTGCCGAAATTCTGCCCCAACTGCGGCGCGAAGCAGCACGACTGAGTGATACATAATTCTGCCACAATGTACATATTGACAACAAACGCTGCCACATGATATATTGAATGCGTGCAAGGGAGTAGCCGATCGCCGGGAAACCGGCGGGTTTGCGACCGTCAGCCGTCCGCCTCGAGCGGTCCGGAACAAATGAGATGGCAAGACTTGCGCTGTGACAATGGCCACGGCGCGAGTCTTTTTTCGTACCGGGGCCGGCCCGGATGGAAACATCCACGACCTGTACGGAGGTGCGATATGCTCGAACTCATCATCATCGTCTGGCTCATTTCCCGTCTGCTGCGTCCCTGCTGGGGATATCGCCGCTATTATCATCGCCCGTTCTTCGGCTGGAGCCTGCCGCTGTTCGGCCTCTTCATGGCGGACCGCTGGAGCCGTCGGCCCATGGATCACTGCGGCCATCACGGCCCGCATTACGGCCCGGGTCCTGAAGGCTTCGGCCGGCCCCATGGCGGGGAGCACGGCTTTGGCGGCCCGGACGGATGGCGGTAAAACACGGGCAGGCCACCGGACCGCCTGCGAAGGCAGGAGGTACAAGGGAGGAAGTAGAAAATAGAAGGTAGGAAGTAATTCTTGCTGTGCTGGAAGAGTTTGCGGTGCCAAGTAAGCCTGAAGAATTACTTTCTACTTTATCCTTCCTACTTCCTATTTCAACCTTCCTTCTTCCTACAATAGACACAACAAATGGCTTGATAAATATGGTGTTATGATTTATAATTGAGGTAGAGAAACAGGAGAGGAGGAGCATGGATGCCTAACGAAGAGATTATGGAGATAAAGGATCGTATCGTCAGCCAGCTGTCTCCTCTTCAGGTCTACCTGTTTGGTTCATACGCATATGGTACGCCCGGCCCTGACAGTGATTACGATTTTTATATCGTCGTGGATGATCAGCACACTGACTGGCATGCACAAACCGTGAAAGCATATAAGGCCATTCGCTCTGTCAGAACAAAGCCTGTCGATATTCTGGTGGGAACGAAGAGCAATTTTGAAAAGCGTAAAGCTCATTCTTCGATAGAACAAGAGGTTGCTCAGAAAGGGGTGCTTCTTTATGGATGAAGCGCTTCCGATCTGGCTGGAATACGCAGACGCTGATTTGAGCACTGCCCTGTTCTTGTATGAAAAACAATGGCCGAGACAGCTTGAGATTATCTGCTATCATTGCCAGCAGGCTGGTGAAAAAGCCGTTAAGGCGTTGTATTTGGCAGCAGAGATTCCCGGCGGGATACCCAGAAAACATGACCTGTGGTTTTTGCTGGAACAGATCAAAGGAGAGGTCGACATTCCAGAAGCTATTCTGGATGCTGCAGAGGAATTGGATCCCTATGCAATCATTGTCAGATACCCTTCTGAAAACAGAGTGGATGATTATCTGACGGAGAAGGCACTGGAACAGGCAAAGCTGATAACAGGCTGGGCAAAGGATGAGATAAGTAAAAGG
Source organism: uncultured Eubacteriales bacterium (assembly GCA_902760595.1). GTDB lineage: Bacteria > Bacillota > Clostridia > Christensenellales > Aristaeellaceae > UBA4246. Next base: position 73,078 of record CACWHI010000006.1, on the reverse strand, counting down.
ACCCCAAAGGAATAAAAACGTGATGTCATGGCTTATGATATAAATACGGGGCCGTCGCGGAATCGCGACGGCCCCGGCTCATTTTTATACGCTTTGTGTTCCGCTCATCGCTTCATACTCCGCCTGGGTGATCACGCCGGCGCTGAGCAGTTCGCCGAGCAGGCTGTCTTCAGAGGGGCTGTGCTCGCTCACATAGGCCTTGATCCTGTCGCAGGTCTCCTGCGTGATGATCCCGCTGGCGACCATGCCGTCAAAATCAATGGCGGCGGAAACCTCCGTGACCGCCGGCTGTTCGGGCGTCGCGGCGCCGGCGGCCGGAGGGGCCTGTTCGCCTGCCGCCTGGCCCTTCACACGGGATCGTCTGCCGGACTTCGGCCCTTGTTGGCTGTCCGCCGGGGTCTGCTGGTTTTCAGGCGTCTGTCCGTCGCGTCCGCGTCCGCTCTGGCCCGAAGCCTGTCCGCGCGCCTCCTGGGTCTGCTCCGATTTGTTGGTAGCTGCCGTAACCGCGTCCTCAGCGAACGCGCCGACGGCGGTCACGAGCATGGTCAATGTCAGTATCCATACGATGGTTCTCTTCATGGTGTTATCCTCCTTGAACAGGTTGTTTGTTTATGATCTATCTCAACCGTCCGGGAATGTGCACTGTTCCCGTCCGACGGCGCTATCATACACGTCCTGCCTTAAATGAACTTTAAAACGGAAAAAAGTTTCAAAAAGATTGACAGCGTCGCGTTTCATATGTATAATAGTAAAAGATATCCCAGATAAAACAAAAGGAGGCCTCATTATGAAGAAAATCGTTGCTTTGGCACTGGTCATGATCATGGTGCTGTGCGTGACCGCCGCCCTGGCGGAACCGACCGGCAAGGTCCTGCTGTACTCCTCCATGCAGGATGAGCAGCTGCAGGCGATCGAGGATGCCTTTGAAGCCAAATACCCTGGCATCGAGATGACGCACTATTACAACGGCGGCGGCAAGCTGGTCAGCAAAATGGCTACCGAAGCCAAGGATGGCGGCCAGATCGCCTGTGACGTTGTATGGCTGGGCGACCCCTCCGATTACGAGGACTTCAAGGCGCGCGGCTGGCTGGAGCCCTATGTGTCCCCGGAAACGGACCACATTGCCAAGGCCTACATGGATCCCGAAGGATACTACACGGCCGGCCGTCTGGTGACCATGGGCATTGCCTGGTGTACATTGGACGGCATCGGCATCAAGGAAGAAGACGCCCCCAAGACCTGGAATGACCTGCTGGATCCCAAATGGCAGAACCAGCTTGTCATGACCGACCCCGCCCAGGCGTCCACCACCAAGTATTGGATGGCCGCCATGATGCAGTCCCCCAAATACGGCCCCGAATTCTTCAAGAAGCTGCGCGAGAACGGCATTGAGCTGGAGAGCGGCACCACCTCCACCCATAACGTCGTAGCCGCCGGCTCTTACCAGGTTGGCATCTGCCTGGACTATGTATCCGCCAACCTGATCGCCAAGGGCTCGCCCCTCGCCTTCCACTATACGACGGACGACGTCATCACCATGACCAGCCCCATCGCGCTGATCAAGGGCTGCGCCAACGAGGAGAACGGCAAGCTGCTGATGGATTTCATCCTCTCCAAGGAAGGCCAGGAAGTGCTGGTCGCCAATAACCTCGTATCCGTTCGCGACGACGTCGAAATGAAGGTCGATACCTCCGCCATCGCCGCCGTCAATATGGAAGTGGATTATGCGGACCTGGGCGCTAATTTCCAGAATTATCTGGATAGCTTCAACACCATCTTCGATAAATAAGCTGTGATTTGCCGGGGCATGCACGTCCGTAATATCGGCGGGCATGCCCGCTTTTTATATCAGCCCGCCTGAGCGGGCCAAGAGGAGAATGATCAATGGCAACAGTGAGATTTGAAAACATCACTTTCCGCTATGGATCGAACACCGTCCTGGAAAACTTTTCCCTGGAGGTGGACAGCGGAAAGATCGTTTGCCTGGTCGGGCCCTCCGGCTGCGGCAAGACGACGCTGGTACGCGCGCTGCTGGGCCTGATCAAGCCGGAGACCGGCACCATCACTGTGGGCGACCGCGTGCTGTTTGACGCGAAAAAGCGCGTCAATGTACCACCGGAAAAACGGAACATCGGCATCGTGTTCCAGGATTATGCGGTGTGGCCGCACATGACCGTGCTGGAAAACGTGTGCTACCCGCTGAAAAAGCAGCGCAGGCCAAAGGATGAGATCCAGAAGCGAGCCATGCACGCGCTGGAGCAGGTGCACATGACGGAATACGCCAGGCACCTGCCCAACCAGCTGTCCGGCGGCCAGCAGCAGCGCGTCGCCATTGCCCGCGCCTTGGTGGTGGACAGCGACGTGCTGGTGATGGACGAGCCCATCACCAACCTGGACGCCAAGCTGCGTGAGGAGATGCTGCTGGAGATCCGCATGATCCAGAGCCGCCTGAACGCGACGATCCTGTACATCACTCACGACCAGCAGTCCGCCCTGCAGCTGTGCGACAAGATGGCGATCATGGAGCCGGACGGCTCTCTGTGCCAGTACGGCACCGACGAGGAGATCATCCTGCGCCCGGCCAACCGCTTCACCTTCGAGTTCATCGGCATCTCCAATTTCCTGCCGCTGGTGAGGGAGAACGGGCAGCTGATGCTGGACTGCGGCGAAAAGATCCCCTACCCGGATCAGGTAGCGGATGAAGCGAAGAACGGCGGATATGACCTGGGCGTGCGGCCCAACGACATCGTGTTCGACCCCCAGTCTCCGATCCGGGCGAAGGTGGATTCCCGCGTGTTCCTGGGCAGCGAGTACAACTATTTCCTCTCCCTGGGCCAGAAACAGGTCCGCGTGCAGCAGAGCATGCTGGATGCCCGCACCAAGGGCGTCGCGAATGAAGGCGAAACAGTCGGCATCCGTCTGTTGAACGCACGCTTCTATCCCTCTCAGAAAGGAGGCGCTCAGGCATGAGAAAAACAGGCGGTGTCAGCGCTGATCTCGCGGCCGTGGATGGCCGCAAGCGCCTGAATATGGACAAGACGATGACGATCATCTGCTTTATCCTGCTGGTGATCATCGTGGTCATCCCCATCGTGATGATCATTTACAACGCCTTCTTCAACGAGGGCAAGCTGGAAGTAGAGATGTTTGTCGAGCAGGTGACCGACAAAAAGAATCTGGACGCCATGTGGAACACACTGCAGATCGCGGTGCTGACGACCATCCTGGGCACCATCATGGGCGTGTTCTACGCCTGGCTGCTGGGCCGCAGCGATATCCCGGCCAAGGGCCTGATGCGCGCGCTGTTTAACATTCCCTACATGTTCCCGCCCTTCCTGGGCGCCATGGCCTGGGATATGATGTTCAACGGCCGTTCCGGCTACATCAACAAATTCCTGCGCGAGCTGTTCCACCTGAGCAGCATGCCCATCAACATCAACTCCATCTGGGGCATCGTGTTCGTGGAGGTCAGCTATTACTTCCCCTTCGTGTTCATGCAGGTGGTCTCCGCGCTGGAGCGCATGGACCCGACCCTGGAGGAATCCGCCCGCATTGCCGGCGCACGCCAGCGCCAGGTCATCTGGAAGATCACCCTCCCGCTGGTCAAGCCGGCCATTTCCGCCGGCGCGCTGCTGATCCTGACGACCTCCCTGGCCCATTTCGGCGTACCCGCCATCCTGGGCTACGCCAAGCGCATCTATACGCTTCCCACCCGGATCTACGCCGTGATCTATAACTCCGGCGGTTCGTTTGACGGCATCCGCCAGGGCGCGGCGCTGTCCGTGATGCTGGTCGTGGTCGTCTCCGCGGCTCTGATCCTGCAGAACCGGATCCTTTCTGCCGGCAGCTACGACATCATCAAGGGCAAATCCATGCGCCCGACGCTGATCAAGCTGCGCGGCGCCAAAGTACCGCTGTTCCTGCTGGCGATCCTGACGCTGGTGCTGATCGTCATCGTGCCGCTGGTGATGATCATCCTGATCTCCTTCCTGAAGGCCTACGGCCTGCCGCTGGCACTGGAAAACTTCACGCTGGATCAGTACAGGACGGTATTCGGCATGAGCGGGACTATGGATTCCATCCGCAATTCCCTGTTTATATCCATCACCGCGGGCGTTGTCTGCATGTTCCTGGGCACGCTGGTGGCCTACGTGGTGCAAAAGATCCGCCCGAAGGGCAAGGGTGTGCTGGAGGTCATCTCCATGCTGCCCTATGCCATCCCCGGCACCGTGCTCTCCATCGGCGTCATCCTGGCCTGGAGCGGGCGCATCGCCGGCATCAACCTGTACAACACTATCTGGATCATCCTGGTGGCCTACCTGGCGCGCTACCTCTCCTTCAGCATGAAAACCTCGTCGGCGGCGCTGCTGCAGGTACATTCCTCCTTGGAGGAAGCGTCCTGGGTCTGCGGCGCCAGCCACACGGAGAGCCTGGCAGATATCACCCTGCCGCTGATCCGGCCCGCGATGGTGTCCGGCTTCTTCCTGATCTTCCTGCCGGCCATGCGCGAGGTGACTACCTCCATTCTGCTGTACGGCCCCCATACCCGTACCCTGGGTGTACAGATCTATACCCTGCGTGACGCGGGCATGATCCCGCAGGCGGCCGCGCTGGCCACCGTGGCGATCGGTATCATCATCATCCTGAATACCATCGTCACCAAGCTGACCAAAGACAGGAAGGGGGTTTGAGCCATGGCTGATCAGATCATCCTGAACCATGTGACCAAACGCTTCACCACCAAGACCCTGGGCGACATCGTGGCCGTGGACGACTTCAACCTGAGCGTGCACGAGGGCGAGTGCTTCTCCTTCCTGGGCCCCTCCGGCTGCGGAAAATCCACCACCCTGCGCATGATCGCCGGCTTCGAGGACCTGACCGAGGGCGAGATCGAGCTCTGCGGCCGACTGGTGTCCAGCAGCAAGAAAAACCTGTACATCCCGCCGGAAGAGCGCGGGCTGGGCATGGTGTTCCAGGCCTTCGCGGTCTGGCCGCACATGAACGTGTTCGAGAACGTGGCCTTCCCGCTGCGCATCCAGAAGCTCAACAAAACGGAAATCAACAAACGGGTGGCCGAAGCGCTGCACCACACCAGCCTGACCGGGCTGGAAACCGTGTTCCCCGGCGACCTGTCCGGCGGCCAGCAGCAGCGTATCGCGCTGGCGCGCGCTATCGTCACCAACCCGAAGGTCATGCTGCTGGACGAGCCCCTGTCCAACCTGGACCCGAAGCTGCGCGAGACCATGCGCTTTGAGATCAAGGCCCTGCAGCGCAAGTTCAACTTCACCATCATCTTCGTGACCCACGACCAGAGCGAGGCCATGGCCATCTCTGACCGCATGATGGTGTGCGACATGGGCAAGATCATGCAGATCGACACCCCGGAAAACCTGTACAACAAGCCCTGCAACCGGTTTGTGCACAACTTTCTGGGCGAGAGCACCTTCATCAACGTGGAGATCCGGGACGGCAAGGCCTACCCCAAGGGCCACGCGGAGCAGGCGCTGGACCTGGATGTGCCCGCGGACGCGGCGGCGGAAATGGTGGTCGCCACCCGCCCGAACGAGATCGCGCTGACCGGCCCCGGCGAGGGCGGCTTTGCCACGCACATTGAAAAGCGCATCTTCCTGACCGACCGCACCGAGTACCTGGTGCCCGTAGGCAATCAGCTGCTGAAGGTACAGACGCCGCACCGCGTCACCTTCTCCCAGGGCGAAGCCTGCTGCGTCCACCTGGTGGATCCCATGTGGTATCCCGCCGACGACGAGGAGGCCGAAAAGGAGAGGGCCAGGAGACAGCTGGTATAATCAGAAATCCGGCCAAAGCAAGACCCGTCTGCGAAAGCAGACGGGCTTTTTTCAGGGCTGACATAGTTGTTTTATCTAAACAGAGACAGATCGCAACTGTTCTTTCCGTCCTGGTAGGGAAGGCATTCGATCATGTGCCCGCAGGGGCGCGCTCATCACGGATTTTCTCTTCCAAATTGTTCAGCTTCATGCTATATTGTATCGGTCGTTGCACCAACCATTTCGGATTTGCAGAGGTAAGGAAGAATGATTACGAAACACATTGTCGTCCTGCCCTACGATGAACAATGGAAACAGGATTTTCTGAAGATAAAAGCCGAGCTGACCGATGCCCTCGGTCAATTGATCATCAGGATCGAGCACGTCGGCAGCACTTCCGTGCCAGGGCTGTCCGCAAAGCCCATCATTGATATTGACGTTGTCATTAAAGATTACAGTCTATTTGAAAATGTGGTGTCGGCCCTGGGGAAAATCGGGTATCAGCACGAAGGCGATCTTGGTATTAAAGGGCGGGAGGCCTTCAAATACAGCGGGAAAGAACACCTCAGGAAGCACCATTTATATGTATGCCCGGAGGATTCGCCGGAGCTGAAAAGGCACATGGCGTTCAGAGATTATCTGCGGACCCATCCTGACGCCGTGTGGGAATACAGCCGCATCAAGGAAGAAGGCGCGGCGCGCTATCCCGATGACATAGAGCGGTATATTGCCCATAAGTCTCCGTTCATCGAAAGAATCTATGCGGAATTAGGCTTAAGCACGTTCCATGCTGACGAGCGGGACAGAATCAAATTGGTTCCTATGACAGCCGATATGTATCATTCGTTCTTCTCGGAATATGAAAATGATCCTGACATACTCCTGCCCGGGCAGGAATACGTTCACTATGAATACAGCGAGGAAAAAGCAGCAAACTATATTCAAAGGCAGCGGGATATGAAGCGCATACCGCTGGCCATCATGTGCGGTGACGAGATCGTCGGTGAAATCGTCATCAAAAGCATTGAACCGCGCCAATGCGCAACGCTGAGCATCGTATTGAAGAACGCCCAGTATAAGGACCGCGGGATCGGCACCCAGGCTGTGCGGCTGGCGATTCAATATGTATTTAACGAGCTGGATATACCGACCCTTTACGCGGATACGGTCCGGACGAACAGCCGCAGTCAGCACGTTCTGGAAAAAGCGGGCTTTACCCTGATCCGGGAGGACGAGAATTTCAAGTATTACCGAATCGACAGAACGTAAAATCCCAGCCTATGGCGCGTATCACGACGACTATATCGTTTTCTCATTGGCGTGAGCATAAAAGATCCGTTTAGGATGGCGCAGCATCAGCCGATCCCAATCAGCCTTTAATTTCTCGTTGCTCTCATAGGCGTCCAGGTATTCGATCGGCTCCAGATCGCCCGCAAAGCAGTCCCCGTCGTCCAGCGCCACGGAAACGCTGTCATCGCTGTGGCTGGGCGTAGGGATGATTTCTCCGGCGATCCCTGTATCGGCAAGAAACCTCCTGCTGTCCCGGCAGGGGATGACCAACGCGCGGGCTTCATCGATCGGCTCGAAGGGGAGCCGGTCGCGGGCAAAGATACCGTCCGAAAAGTGGACAGAGGTCTTCTGAACGTCTATGAGCAGCAGCCTGACGCCCTGCTTCATCAGACTGCCGATCAGGCCCATGTGATCCGGATGATAATGCGTGGCGAGCACATACGCGATATCCTTCACCTGAAGGCCGTTGGCCTTGAGGGCCTTATAGAAGGCCTGCAGCGTTCCCGCGTAATCGGTATCGATCAAAAGCCCGCCGGCGCTGCCGGGGATATAGAACGTATTCGTGTTTCCGTACTTTAATCTGATCATGGTGTGCCGGTGTCCCGCACATTTTCGAACAGGTCGTTCTTTTTCACGTCGTCGCCCACGGTGCTGAAATAGAGGCCGAGATAACGGGAATCCATGGGGCCGGACATGTAAATCTTGTAATGGGTTCGGCGCTGGGAAACGTGCCTGCGGAACGCCTCGCGGGCGACCTGGGCCCCGGTCCGGCCGCCGAAGGCGCTGAGCGGGCGATCCCAGTCCATGAAGATCTCGTTGCGGCGGTAGCGGTGCATATAGAGCTTCTGCGGGGTATAGGTGCCGTATTCCGCCGCGCTGTCGGGATCGAAGGCGGCGTTGCCCGACCAGGCGGTCACCGCGTCGGTGACGGCCCGGGCGACAGCCTGATGCTGCATGTGCCCGCTTTCGCCGCGCAGGTCGTGCGTCACCACGACCCTGGGCCGGTAGCGGCGGATCAGCCCCGTGCACCATGCCTGGGCGGCATCCTCTCCCCAGTGGTTGAAAACCGTCTTGAGCGTCTTCGCCTGGAAATCGGCGAAGGGCCCGAGCACCGGGTAGGCACGGACGCCGCACACCCACAGGCCGTCCAGCAGCTCGTTGAAGCGGCCCGCCTTCAACGCGCCGCGCGTGACGGCGTAGGCGACCAGCACGTTCATCCGCCGTTCGCCGGCATAGGTCGGCAGCAGGCCGCCGAACCAGATCAGCTCGTCGTCCGGGTGGGCTACGATATGCAGCAGGTCCACGGGGCCCGCGGGCTCACGCCAGCGCTGCGCGTCGGCGGGCTCGTCTTCGCCCGCGAACACGCGCACACGGTTGACGCGCAGCGAGGCGTTCGCCTCCCGCGCGCGGATGCGGTAGGCGGCGGAGGAGCGCAGCGGGATATAGGCGTTCAGGTAACGCTCCGAGTAACCGGTTTCATCGGTAACGGCCCCGTTCCCGTCCAGGGCCTCCACTGTGACCGGCGTGGCCCGCTCCAGAAAGGACAGCTGAATCCCGCAGGCTGTCGTGTCTTCCGGCAGACGCACGGTGAGCGCTCCGCCGGTGCCCTCCCAGTACGAGCTGTAGTCGTCATTCCCGGTCCGACGCGCATGCTCGTTGCGTACGGTGGCCGTGTACCTGCAGTGCCCGCTGATCTCCCGGGATTCGGCAAGAGCGGTACCGCAGAAAAGCATCAGAAAAGCGACAAAGAATATGATCCTGGCGCGCATGATTACTCCGTTTTCGTTGACATTACAGGCAGAACCACGCCGCCCGCAGGATGTTCATGTAGTCTGTGGTCGTCATTCGGACAGTCAGGCCGTCCACCATTCTGAAGCCGGGATAGAAGGAGCTGCGCACGGCGTCCTTGGGCTGGCGGTAGGTGATCTCAAAGGTAAAGCGCTTCGGCAGCTCGATCTTCGCCTTGCTGAGATCCTGGCGCAGGGCCGCTTCGGCGGCGGCGCGGATCTCCTGATGCACCAGCGCCGGCACCTTGCAGCGTGTCATGCCGCCGAAGCCGTCCTTCACGGCCACGGTGTGCAGCCCCGGGTGCAGCGGCCTGGAGAGCTCGGTCAGGTACCGGTCGCCCGCCAGCAGCACGGAGGGCACTCCCCGCATGGCGCAGGCCCAGCTGTACAGCAGAAACTCGGAGCAGGGCATCCCGTTCAGCGTGACCCTAGCGTTTTTCGTGGTCACGGTATGGGACAGCGGGTTGTAGCACGTGCCGGCGGGAGAATGCCAGCCCACGAACATAGCCGCGTCGAAGCTCTCGTCGATCCCGTCGACCATGCCCATGGGGCTTCCGGACCAGCCGCGGATCAGCTCCACGCAGGCGGGCATTTCATTGGGATCCAGGTTCACCGCGTAATCGTGCGCGTCGTTGACCAGGATCTCCGTCGCGCCGGCCGCGATGGCTCCGTCGATGGCCGCGCGGACCTCGCGCGTCATCTCCTCCCGCGCGGCCGCGTAATACGGCTTATCCCGCTCCGTCTCGTCCCAATAGGTCGTGAAGGCGGTGCCCTCGATATCCGCCGAAATGAATACCTTCATCCTCGTACCTCCTGTTGTGGGCCGATCTCAGTCGATCGTGACCGCATCCTCGGCGCCGATGACATACTTGGCCTCATGGGTGTAAAGCTCGACGCTTTCGATACGTTTCCCCTTGAGCAGGGCATAGGCCTCCGAATCGAGGTTGAAGCCGAAAAACGTCTTGAGCCAGATGTTCTCCAGGTGCTTCATGCCGACCCGCGTGCCGTCGCTGCCCACCAGCACCGCGGCGTTGACCTGCAGCTCGCTCAGCACGTCGCCGACTCCCTCCACGCTCAGACACACCTGGACGTGCGGATCCGATACCACGCTCACCTTACCGGCCACGGCGATCACCGGCCCCTGCATGGGCCCGAAGGCGCTGTCCCAGCCCAGCTCCTTGTATACCGCGGGTGCCTCGCTCAGACGGTAATAGGAGAAGGGATACGATTGGAACAGCGCGTCCTTGCCGGTGTACTTGGTCTTCGTCTTCTTGCCCTTGCTGTTCACGGTGACCGTGACGGAGCTCTTGTCGGTCACCTCTTCGCCGCCGTACGACGCGAGCAGTTCCTCGCTTTCGGCGTGAATGGGGAAGATCACGCCGGTGATCTCGCGGCCGTCGGCCATATAGTGGAACGACCCGCCGGCGTAGTCCATCATCAGGGGCTTGACCCGCGTCGCGGAGGACACCGAGTCGTATTGCCCGCCCGTGGTCTCCGCCTCGTAGAACAGGCTGTAGGGGATGGTCATCAGGGCGTAAACGCCTTCGCCGCTTTCAGCGGACGCGCCGAAGAAGCAGCAGACCGTCGCCAGCGCCAGCAGCAGAGAGAGCAGCTTTTTCATGGATATGACCTCCTTGTCATGTTGTCGCACAGCTATTGTACTACGGTTTCGCGGCAGTGGCAAGAAGCAATCGGGGCTGTTGCACCGTGGTGTGCAGCAGCCCCTGGCCAAATCATTGTTTCATTCTGCCTATTCAGTCACAGCCTGATCAGCCACGTTTCATTAAAGCCGCTCCGGCGTTCCAGGCCTTGCCGACCTTCCGGCCGGTAGCGTAATACCCGTTCTGGAACTGATCGAACATCAGCGCGTGCAGCTTTTCCGGGTCGACCTTATTCTTTTCGTTCAGGACGCTTTCCTCGGCCTTCACGTTGACGATCCTGCCGACGATGCCGGATACGTTTTCAGTCTTCACGAATTCCAGCAGCTCGCATTCCATCACGACCGGGAATTCCTCGATGATCGGAGCGTGGACCTTATCGCTTTTGACAGCGTGATAGCCGGTCCGCTCAAACTTGTCGCTGATCTTGTTGCCGGAAGCGATGCCGAAGAAATCGGCGACGTCCATATGCGCTTCGTCCGCGAGGGCGACGGTAAACGCCTTGCTGGCCCGGATATTCAGCCAGGTCTTTTTGCCTTCGCCGATGAAGAGGATGATCTTGTCCTCGTCGCAGATCTGCCCCCAGGCGACGTTCATCACGTTGACCTTCTCATTCTCGTCATACGCCGCGACCATCAGCACCGGCATGGGATAGACCGCCTGCACCAAACCCAGATCCTTTTTCATGATGATACTCCTTTTCAATTGGTCATTGCCATATGGGCAAACCTATGCTATCATGGGACAGGAGTAATATCAAGTACCTACATGTTTGTAAGGTACTTACCTTGAGGTAAGCATCTATGAAGCGTATCGAAGAAGCGGCATTTGCCGAAACCGGATACAGCTATACGCTGTCCCTGATTTCCGGGAAGTATAAGCCGGTCATCCTGTATTGCCTGATGGAGTATGAGCCCGTCCGCTTTAACGAGATGCAGCGCTATCTGGGGAAGGTGGCTGATAAAACGCTCAGCATGCAGCTCAAGGAGCTGGAACGGGACGGGCTGGTGAATCGTAAAATGTATCCGGAGGTCCCGCCCCGCGTGGAGTATACGCTCACCGCGCGCGGACATTCTTTGATGAAGGTACTGGACCAGCTGTGCACCTGGGGAAACGAAAACAGAGTATGATGAGTGCCCTGACCCTCGTATTCGGGCGTTCCGCGCCGATCTGCCGGAACTGATCCGGCGCCTGCCCGCTTCACACTGAAGGGACGGCGGCCCAGAAGAACGCGCTGATCTCCTCCGGAGTGTACCGCGCGTGGCGCGTCCACCAGCGCACCGTCTCTGAAAAATCAGTGATCATATGGTTCAGCAGGTAATCCGCCGGCACGGCGGAATGCCCGCGTTCGAGCGCTGGCGCGAACAGCTCCGCGAGATGGCCGCGTAGGCTGCCCATGAAGATCTCGCCGCCGTCGCCCGTCAGGATACCGGGCAGGTAATCCATATGCTCCCGCAGATGATACAGGATATGCGTCATCCGCGACTGAACGCTGTGCTCAGCGGAAAAGTCGTGGGTCGTTTCTTTGCCGGGATCATCGGAAAAGACGTGGGAGAATATGGATTCGCACAGCGCCCTCAGCACGTCGTCCTTGGTCTCGAAGTGGGTGTAGAAGGTCGTTCTGCCCACGTCGGCCAGGTCGATGATCTGCTGCACGGTGATCTTTCCGTAGCTCTCTTTTTTCAGCAGCTCCGTGAAGGCCCGGAAGATGGCCTGGCGGCTTTTTCTCTGTCTGCGGTCCATGCTTGCCTCCTGAACAGTTTTGGCGTTTTTGTTCGGTATCGGATGGATCGGGAGATCTGATCCTTGCGGGCGGCGGGACAGGGAGATACAATTTAAGCGAACACGGTATTCGGTAACGCACTTATTATATACTGCGTACGCGGCCGCGTCAAGGAGGGCAGCATGCTGAACCGGAGAAGGAACAAGGCGGTGAGAGGGACTGAGGGGCGTCGGAACGCCGCCGGTATGCAAAGGAGCGTCGCCTGCGCGGTCCTGGCCGCCGCGCTGTACGCGCTGAACGCGCCGGTCTCCAAGCTGCTGCTGCAAAACGTCCCGCCTACGATGATGGCCGGGTTCCTGTACCTGGGCGCGGGCGCGGGAATGGCGCTGATGGGCCTGGTCAGAAAGAGAACGAGCCGCAGGCGCCGCGAAACGCCGCTGACAAAAAAAGACCTGCCGTATACGCTCGGCATGGTCTTACTCGATATCGCCGCTCCTATCTTCCTGATGATCGGCCTCGCCCGCACCACCGCGGCGAACGCCTCCCTGCTCAACAATTTCGAGATCGTCGCCACGTCCCTGATCGCGCTGCTGATCTTCAGGGAGAAGATCGGAAAGCGCCTGTGGATCGCTATCGGCCTCATCACCCTGTCCAGCATCCTCCTGTCTGTGGAGGACGCGGACAGCCTCCGGTTTTCCGTGGGATCGCTGTTCGTGCTGCTGGCCTGCGTATGCTGGGGCCTGGAAAACAACTGCACCCGCTGCCTCTCCCACGGCGATCCGCTGGAGGTCGTGGTGATCAAGGGCTTCGGCTCGGGGATCGGTTCGGTGCTCATCGGCCTGGCGGTCGGCGAGGCGCTGCCCCTGTGGGGAGATATCCTTAAGATCCTGCTGCTGGGGTTTGTAGCCTACGGCCTGAGCATCTATTTCTATGTCTATGCCCAGCGGGACCTCGGCGCGGCGAAGACCAGCGCCTATTACGCGATCGCGCCCTTTATCGGCGTACTGCTGTCCTTCGTCATCTTCCGGGAGATGCCGGGTCTCCTGTTCTTCGCGGCGCTGCTGATCATGATCGCGGGGACCTGGATGGTTACCCGGGAGTAGAGAGCAGGGCGTCAGAAGGTGATGCCCTCAAAGCCCTGCCACACGTTTTTGCCGCTGTAGGTCATGGCGGCGGCCTGGCCGCGCAGCACCTTCAGGACCGGATAGGCCATGGCCTCCTGCTCCATCTCGCCCGGGTATACGTGGATCGGGGCGATCCAGCCGCAGCGTTCCCGGATGCCGGCCGTGATGTCGTCGAAGCGCATCAGCCCGCCGGTCAGCAGGATGGCGTCCACATGGCCAGCAAGCACCGCGCTCATCGCGCCGATGTGTTTGCAGATCTGGTAGATCATCGTATTCCAGACCAGTGTGGCCTTTTTGTCGCCCTGGTCCACCAGGGCATGGATGGTATCGGAATTGGAGGTGCCGAACAGGCTGACGAAGCCGCCGGAGCGGGAGCACATGCGCCGGACGTCCTCCATGGGATGGGTCTCAAGGTAGTCCAGCAGCGCCAGCACCGGCACGCTGCCGATCCGGGTCGGGGCGAAGGGGCCTTCACCGTCGGCGCCCATCGTGCCGTCGATCATGCGGCCGTGGTCGTGCGCGCTGACCGTGACGCCGCCGTCGATGTGCGCCACGATGAAATTGCAGTCCTCGTACCGCTTTCCCATCGATTCGGCCTCCGCCGTCGCGACCGCCTTGGGATTCAGCACGTGCGAGTGCCCGGTGCGGTACAGCCCGCGGATGCCGGTCAGGCGCGCGTAGTCGCAGTATTCGTCCACGTTGGTGGGGTTCAGCGTATAGGCGGGACGGTGGTAGGCCAGGGCAAATTTCCAGGCCAGCATCACGCCCAGCTTGGCCGCGTGCTCGCTGCCGCCCACGGCGGCCTCGGTGTCGTCGTACAGCTTCTGGTCGATGGTCGTCACGCCGCTGGGCTGCGTGCACGCGCTGCCGCCCCGGCCCACGAACACGTCGATCTCAGCCGGGTCGACCCCCTCCTGCTTCAGCAGGTCCAGAATCACCTGGTAGCGGAAGGGCACCTGGTCGTTCACGTGGGGAAACTGCAGGAGCACCGGCGCGTCGTGGAACTTGCTCCGCTGGAAGACCTCCTGTTCATTTTTGAACAGGCTGATCTTGGTCGAGGTGGAGCCGGGGTTGATGATGAGCAGCTTGTATTCCTTTTCCATATCCGTCCACAGGACCGGGGAGGCGCTTTCCCTGCCTCCGGTCTTCTCCTTATCATTTTTCATGCGGCATTCTGAACAGGCACTGTCCCGGAAATGCCGCTTTATTATTCTTCACAACTGGGGGATTTCCTGCCTGCGGCAGGCCTTTCCGTCTGTGCAAAAGCTGTTCAACCTGAAAAAGTCCGGTTGACCGCCGGCTGCGTTTGTAATATCATCATAGTTGCATAATAAAAGGGATCAGCACACCGGACACGGAGAAGGAATCGGAAAAATGTCTTCAGTACTGAAAATCGCGGACGAAACGGAAAAGGCCATCTGCGCGGTCATCTGCAGGAGCGGCGGGATCAGGGCCAGGGAGATCGCGGATCTCCTTTCCCTGGACCGGAAGACGGTGAACCGCATCCTGTATTCGTCTCCGCTGCTGCATGAGATCTGCTGGCAGGACCGCGATTACTGCTGGCACGGCATCATCCGCCAGGACAGGCCGCACTCGGGCCTCCAGGAATATACGGGCTATTACGGCCTGGTGAAGGAGTTCACCGCGCTGAGCGAGGAGGCCTGGCTCCAGCGGATGGTCGAGGGCTGCACCAATATCGGCCGGAACCTGAACGATACCCGGGGGCTGATGCACTCCTTCCGCGACTGCAGGACGCAGATGCTCCGCCTGTTCGACGACTTGCGGAACATGCTCGGGGAGCGCTGCCTCGGCTGGGAGATCGCCTTCGAGCTGCGGCTGAAGCAGGCCCGGCACGTGCGCATCTACGCCGACGTACTGGTGATCACTGAGGACAAGGTCTTCTCCCTCGAATTCAAAATGAAGGACAAAATCGACCCGGACGAGGTCTGCCAGTCGGCCAAATACAGCCCTTATCTGGAGATCATCTTCGGGCCCGGCTACGATATCATTCCCGCGCTGGTGCTGACCGGGGCGTCAGAGCTGTTCGAATTCGCCCGGATCGGCCGGGAGGACGGCGTCGTCCCGGTCTGCTCAGGCGATATGCTGTTCAACGTGTTTGACGAGTACCTGAAATTTCTAACGCCGTGACAGAAGCCCTACTGAGCCTCCCACCGGACCGGCGGCTGGGGACTGCCGTGGACGCCGATGAACCTTTCCATCCACACCATGTCGTACCAGCGGCCGAATTTGTATCCGCACTGCCGGAAGGTGCCCGCCAGGCGCCAGCCCATACGCGCGTGGAATTCGGCACTGGCTCGGGTCAGGTATTCATCGTCTTCCCCGGCAGGCACAGCGACGCACGCGTACAGGTTCAGGATGCCCATCTCCCCGAGCCGCGCCTCCAGCGCTTCGTACAGACGGCGGCCGAGGCCCCTGCGCCGGGCGTCTGGCGCCAGATAAACCGTGGTCTCGCATGCCCAGTCGTAGGCGGCGCGGTCCTTGAATACACCGGCATAGGCGTAGCCCAGGATGCGCCCGTCTTCCTCGAGCACCAGCCAGGGATAGCGGGCGGTGATCCTGCTGACGCGCACACCGAACTCGGGCAGGGAAGGGACCTCCGTCTCAAAGGTGACGGCGGTCTGACGGACGTAATACGCGTAGATCTCCAGCAGGCGCGGCGCGTCGGAGGGCCGGACGTCCCTGATGACGGGAGCGCCGGCCTGAGCCGGTCGGGAGCGGAGGTATTCCACCAGCATCCGGACAGCCTTTGCGCGGTGGGAATGGTGCTCCTTGAATTCGATCGGCAGGCTCGCGGTCGTGTTCCCGTCCGCGTCCTCCGCGATGAAGATCGGATCGTAGCCGAAACCGTTGTCGCCTCTCTCTTCTTCGGAGATGCGTCCGTTCCAAACGCCCTTGAACAGGCGCTGGCTGCCGTCCTGATCGACGAAGCAGATGCAGCAGACGAAGCGGGCACGGCGGTTTTCCACGCCCTTCAGGCCCTCCAGCACAGCCAGGCGGCGCTCGTGCTCGGTGCCGAGTCCCCTGTACCGCGCGGAATAGATGCCCGGCTCTCCGCCCAGGGCCTCGACCTCGAGCCCGCTGTCATCGGCGATGACGCAGCAATGGGCCAGCTCAAAGACGGCCCGCGCCTTCAGGGCGGCGTTTTCTTCGAAGGTGGAGCCGGTCTCCTCCACCTCCAGATGAATGCCCGCCTCCTCCTGGGACAGCGTCTCGAATCCCAGGGGTTCGAGGATATCACGGTATTCCCGGACCTTTCCCCGGTTGTTGGTGGCGATGATCAGGCGCATCTTATTTTTCCCTCAGCCATACGCTCATCTCCCCCACGCCACGGTTGGCCCAGGCGTAATACGGGATAAAGGTCAGCGTCTGAGGCACGGACTGCCGCGGCGCGGCGGGGGCATACAGGCCTTCCGTGCCCCATTCCGCGCTTTCGCGACGCCCCCCGGCGGTGATCACGCGGATGCCGCCCAACAGGTCGGGGCATTCGCGGACGTCGAAGGCCGCGTCAGAAGGCAGTGTCAGCAGATGGAGCGAGCTCCCGTTGTCGCATTCCTCCAGGCAGTAGACAAGCGGCCCGCGGGTGACCGCGACCTTGCCGATGTCCTCACGCACCCGCGGATCGGCGGCGACGCGGGTCACGGGCATGTCAAAATCCAGGCTCACCGTGTCGCCGGCCTGCCAATCGCGATCCAACAGCAGGTACCCGTCTTCCGCCGGCGCTTCGGCGGGGGCGCCGTTGATCCGCAGCGTACAGTGCGGACACCAGCCGGGCGCGCGCAGGGCGATCCGTCCCTCCGCCGTGCCGCCGGTAACGGTCAGCTCCGTCTGTCCGTTCCAGGGGAAGCCGGAACGCAGGCGCAGCGACAGAGGGCGTCCGTTCAGGATCACGTCCAGGTCCGCGCCGATATACAAATGGATATAGACCGCATTATCCCGCGCGGTAGCGATATACTGGCCCGCGGAGGCGAGCAGGCGGGCGATGTTGGGCGGGCAGCACGCGCACCCAAACCACTTCTGGCGCTCGGGCTTCACATGGCGCTTGTTCTCGTCCTTCTCACAGGCCTCGGGCACGACCTCCAGGGGATTCACATAGAAGAATCTGGTGCCGTCCAGGGAGATGCCGCTGATGACGCCGTTGTACAGCGCGCGCTCCATCACGTCCGCGTATTCGGCTCTGGGCTTCAGCTCCAGCATCCGGCGGGCGAAAAAGACCAGCCCGATGGCCGCGCAGGTCTCGCCGTACACGGTATCGTTGGGCAGATCGAAATCGAAGGTGAAGGCCTCGCCCACGTGGCTGGAGCCGATGGCGCCGGTCACATACATGCGCCGGCGGGTGACGCTGCGCCACAGCCGCTCCGCCGCCTCGTACAGGCTGTCGTCTCCCGTGACGCGCGCGACGTCCGCGATTCCGCTCATCAGGTAGGCGGCGCGCACGGCATGGCCCTCAGCGGTCCGCTGGCGGCGCACCGGCCAGCCGGCCTGGTAGTATTCATAGCGGAAATGCGTGTTTTCCCAGTAGAAGCGGTTGCCGTTCCGTTTTCCCTCCTCCTCGAAGAAGAGCGGCGCCTGCCCGCGCTGGTCGATAAAGTATTTCGCGAGGCGCAGGTGCTTTTCATCCCGGGTGATCCCGTACAGGCGGATGAGCGCCATCTCAGCCACCTCGTGCCCGGGATAACCGTGGAGCTTGCCCTCCTCCGGACCGATATTCCGGTCGATGCAGTCCGCGAAGCGGATGGCGGCGTTCAGCAGGGCGTCCTTGCCGGTGGCGTGGTAATAGGCCACAGCCGCCTCGGTCATGTGCCCGAAGCAGTACAGCTCGTGGTTGTCGCGCAGGTTGGTGAAGCGCTTGTCCAGGCCATTGAGGATATAATAGGTGTCCAGGTAGCCATCCGGCTGCTGGGCGGCGCAGATCAGCTCAATCGTCTCGTCCGCCCGGCGCTCCAGCTCCGGGTCAGGCCGCAGGGTCAGCGCGTAAGCGACGGCCTCCAACCATTTCATGAGGTCGCTGTCCTGGAAGACCCAGCCGTAATGCTCCCCGCTGGCGCGCCCGGCGGCCACCTCGAAATTGTGGATACAGCCGCTCCTGTCCGCGCCGGGCACGCGGTCGTTCAGGGCCTCCCACTGGTAAGGGATCACCCGATCCAGCACCAGGCACTGGTAGCCGCCCCAGAAGCCGTCCGAGACGCGGACGCTTTTCAGGGGAAGGGGGTGGGTAAATTTCTGCTTATCCATGTTCGTCTCCTATCAGTATCCGGAATTGACCAGTTCTTCGCACAGGGCGGAATAGAAAGCAAAGATCTTATCACGCTTTTTATCGGCAACCATGAAATCGACGATCTCGGTATGTGAAACAGAGCCGTCCACACAGTCGCCGCGGTATTTGCCGAAGATCGCGGAATCCCTTGGAACGAGGCCGTCGGTGATGCGGTTCTTTTCGAGCCATCGCGAAAAGGCCAGCGGGATGCTCATCACAAAATCCTGTCCCTTTTCACCCTGCCGCACCTCAGAAGAAAAGCTCTGGCAGAACACTGAACCGGCGCAATTCAGCGTTTCGGTGCTTTCGTTCGTCACGCGGCGCATTTCCTGACAGGCAGTAAAACTATCCGGCGTTTTGTCCCCCAGGATCCGATACGCCAGGTTGACCCACCAGGCCACGTAACGCACCGCGAATTCAGGGAATCTCAGGATGAAGCTGGCGATGGGCGATCCGCGGAACGGGGTACACAGCGTCGTCAGCGAAGCGACGCGATCCGCCATATCAAGATGCTGAATCATGTATTTTGAATCCAGTCCACCCTTGGAATGCGCGATTATATTCACTTTTTCCGCGCCGGTTTCCGCACAGATGCGTTCAATCTCTTCTTTCAGCTGCTGTGCGTTGCCTTCCACGCTCCCGACAGCGTCGATTTTACTGGTGAAGACATGATGCCCCTGAATACACAGGATCCGGTCGATACGGCCAAATGACCGCATAAAGAAGGTGTCCTTCATCGCAAATCCATGCACCAGCAGGATTGGATAACGGGTTTTCATGTTTGTTTTCTCCCAGGCCGTTTACTGATCGTTCGTCCTGACAATCAGCGCCTCCCAGGCCTGCAGCTCCGTGAGCCCGCAGACCGGCTCCCCGTTTTCCGCGCGCACGCCGCCGGGCAGATTCACGGTGACGGAATGGGGGTTGCCGTTCAGCACGAACAGGTATTTCCCGTGATCGCCGACGCGGGACGTGCAGTCCACCCCGGCGGGCAGGTCCCTGATCAGCGGCGCGATGCCCTGTTTTTTGAGCAGCGCGGCATAGAAATCACGCAGGAAATCCTCCACGGTGCGGGCGGCGATGTAATAGGCCAGGCCCTTGCCGTAGGCGTGCCGCGTCAGCACGGGATCGCCGCGGTAGAAGTCCTCGTCGTACAGGGCCAGCACCTCGGCCCCGCGGGTATGGACCAGCGCGGCGTAATCGTCCACCTGGTAGGTTTTCCCGCGCCAGCCGAAATGGTTGTGCCGCGTCTCGTCCAGGGCGTCGGTCTCCTCGTCCCAGAGGCCGAACACCTCTTTGAGCGGTCCGGGCCAGCCGCCGAGGAAGCACAGGTCGTCCTCGTCGACCCAGCCGGACACGTAGGTGCCCACGTACACGCCGCCGCCGGAAACGAAGGCCTGCACTCGCTCGGCGAAGCCGGGCCGCAGCAGGTAGGTCATGGGCCCGCACACGACCTGATAGGGCGTCAGCTCGCAGGTTTCATCGATCACATCCACGTCGCGGGCCAGGCCGCGCAGGACGCGGTAGTGGGCGCGGACGGTCTCCTCATATTTCTGATGGTTCTTGTGTCCGAAGGCAGCCTGCTCCAGCGCCCAGCGGTTTTCCCAGTCGTAGATCAGGGCGACGCGGCTCTCCGGCGAGCTGCCGGCGAGCGCCTTCAGCCTTTCCAGGCGCCTGCCGACCTCCGCCACCTCGCGGTAGACGCGGGTCTCCTTCGTGCCGACGTGGTCCACGACCGCGCCGTGGTACTTTTCCGCGCTGCCGCGGCCCTTGCGGAACTGGAAATACTGCACGCTGTCCGAGCCGTGGGCGATAGCCTGCATGCTCTGCAGCATCAGCACGCCGGGCCGGCGCAGCCGGTTGATGGGCTGCCAGTTGACGGCGCTGGGCGAGGACTCCATCATCAGAAAGGGCTTCTGCCCGCCCACGCCGCGCATCAGGTCGTGGGTGAAGGCGGTGTCCATCAGGATCCGCGCGTCGCGCTGGTCGCCCGTCCAGCGGGGATAGTTGTCCCAGGAGGAGACGTCCAGGCTCTTCCCCAGCCGGAAATAGTCGATGCCGTCGTAGGTGCCCATCAGGTTGGCGGTGCAGGGCACGTCCGGCGTGATCGCCTTCAGCGGCGCGGTCTCCCACTCATAAAAGTCTACGAACTGCTCCGTGGTGAAGCGACGCCAGTTGAGCAGCAGGGAAGTATTGTCCCGCTCACCGATGGGCGAGGGGCTCTCCACGGCTTCGAAGCTGGGGTATTCGTGGCTCCAGAAGGTATTCCACCAGGCGCGGTTCAGATTCTCGATGGTGCCGTAGCGCTCCTTCAGCCACTCGCGGAAGCGCTGCTGGCACAGCGGGCAATGGCACTCGCCGCCGTATTCGTTGGACACGTGCCACAGGCCGAGGGCGGGATGATCCTTGTACCGTTCCGCCAGCGCGGTATTGATGGCACGCACCTTCTCCCGGTAGACCGGCGAGGTCAGGCAGTGGTTATGCCGGCCCCCGAACAGCTCGCGCCGGCGGTCGGCGGTCACGCGCAGCACCTCGGGATACTTTTCCGCCATCCACTGGGGCTTGGCGCCGCTGGGCGTGGCCAGCACGGCCTTCAGGCCGTTCGCGGCCATCAGGTCCATGATCTCGTCCAGGAAGCTGAAATCGTATTCGCCTTCCCGCGGCTCCAGCACCGCCCAGGAGAATATGCCCACCGACAGCGTGTTGATTCCCGCCGCCTTCGCCAGCGCCATGTCCTTGGGCCAGATCTCGTCCTTCATGTGCCGCCACTGCTCAGGATTGTAGTCCCCGCCGTGCAGCAGCGCCGGAAAGTCCTTCATGATGGGTGGGTACTGCATGATCGCGCCTCCCTGCTCTTCCGTTGTGTCTGCCGTTCGCTTCATCAGGATTATAGCATAATTCAGGATGGATGAAAAGCGGGAAAGTAGAACCGCTGCGTCAGGAAGAGAACGGCACGCGGCTGCGCCGCCGCACCAGTATTCTCTTTTAAATCGTCGCGCTTTATGCTATAGTTATATTGGACATCGGATATCGGCGCGGCAGATTCCAGTTTTACGAGGGGAACATCAAGCCATGAAAATCCTGATCGTTTGCGGAGAATACTTTAATACAAGCAACGGCCTTTCGGTCTCTACACAACGCTTTGTAAAAGAGTTTGCGCGGTTGGGAGAAGAAGTCCGGGTGCTTTCGTCAGATCATGGCGGCATATCCGATTATTCCGTACCGGTCATGCGTATTCCGCTGGTTGACGGAATTATGGAAAAACAGAATTACCATTTTGCCAAACCGGATGCGGATGTCGTGGAAGAGGCGCTATCATGGGCGGACATTGTGCATATTGAAGACCCGTTTCCGCTGAGTGTTCAGGCGGCAAAGGCCGCGCATAAAAAAGGCCTGCCGATCACCGGAACGTACCATCTGTACCCGGAAAACATGACTGCTTCCGTCCCGATTTTCGATTTCAGGCTCTTCAACAGGAATATTATGAACGTCTTCCGATGGGGCGTTTATCAATACTGCTATGCCATACAGTGTCCTACGGAAAAAGTCCGGGAGCGCCTGAGAAGGAGCGGGTATAAATCGAAGCTTTACGTGATATCGAACGGGATCCCCCCAGAATTCATTGCCGACGCGCCCGGTACAGACAAGAATCCCCTGTTCACGATAATCAGCGTAGGCCGGTATTCCAACGAAAAAGACCAGAGAACGCTGATCGGCGCCGTAGGCGCCTGCAAGTATGCGGCGGACATCCAGCTGATCCTCGCCGGAAAAGGTCCGCTGGAAGAGGAATACAAAAAGCTGGGCGAAGCCCTGCCCAACCGGCCGATCATGCGCTTTTACGATCAGAACGAGCTCCGAAGGGAAATTCGCCGGGCGGAGCTGTATGTCCATTGCGCCAATGTGGAAATCGAAGGCATGGGCTGTATGGAGGCTTTTGCGCAGGGCATCGTCCCCGTCATTGCTGACAGCGAGCTGTCTTCGACATCGGAGTATGCGCTTGGCGAAAAAAACCGGTATATGGCGGGAGATCTGAAAGACCTTACCTCCAAAATAGAGTATTGGTATGAACACCGGGATCGTTTGTACGCCGTCGGCTGTGAGTATATTGAGCTGGCAAAAGCGCTGTCCATTGAAAAATCCGCGCTAAAGGTGATTCAGATGATGAAGGAAGCGGCTGGAGACCGATCGGGCCCTGCTGATTAAGCAGAGCTGCCGCGGTCGCGCAAACGGGAAAAGTCTCCGTCGAAATCCCAGTCGCGGAGGAACTCTGGAGCCGGAATTAACGAGGGGCTGTGCGCTGCGCACAGCCCCCGTTCATATATCGTTCCGTCTTTTACGCCGCCTTATCCGCGGCGTATTCAGCCTCCAGCCCGTCCAGGATGGAAATGGAACGGTCGAACAGGTCGAACAGGTCGGCTTCGGCGATCAAGCCGTCCGCGTTGGTCGCAACGCCCTCGAAGCGAAGATCATAGCGCAGGGGCGGATTGTCCAGCGTCAGC
This sequence comes from uncultured Eubacteriales bacterium, assembly GCA_902760595.1. Classification (GTDB taxonomy): domain Bacteria; phylum Bacillota; class Clostridia; order Christensenellales; family Aristaeellaceae; genus UBA4246. The sequence goes on along the minus strand of CACWHI010000006.1, from coordinate 49,939 downwards.
ATCTCGCCGCTGCGGATCTGTTCGGTGCTGCGGTAGACCAGGCTCACGCGGTACCATGCCTGGCCGGCCGCGTCGCGGCGCCGCTCAAACACCAGTTTCACGCCGATGGGCGTCTTGGTCTCAATGCTCCCGGGCAGCGCGAAGTCCTGAGCGCCCAGGGCGGCGATGGCCCCGAGTACGGTGCAGTCATGAGCGCAGAAGAAGGTAAACCGGCGGTCCTTGTTCCGCAGCTCGCCCTCCAGCTCCCGGAGCAGGGGATTGTTGATGTTCGCGGCGATCGAGCGCGCTCCGTGCTTCATCTCCAGGCAGGTGGTCATGAATTTGCCCAGCCTCGCCCAGTCCTCCTCGGACAGCTGATGTCCGAAGGCGGCCTTGACCGCGTCCGGCTCCTCGTAGTACTGCAGCAGCAGCGCGTCCGCCACCTGATAGGCCGGCTTGACAGCCCCGGCCAGATCCGGCTCCTTGCCGGCCTCCACGGTAAAGCCGAAGCCGTCCGTGAGCAGGTCGCCGAACTTGCCGCTCTTGTAGCCCTCGCTGTCCCGCATATCGACGGTATCCATGATCAGGCGGATCACATCCCGGTTCTGCTCCGCGATGCCGTCAAAGCCCGCGTCGCCGCCCATAGCCGCCACCTCGGCGGTCGCGTCGGCGGCGTACTCGTCGCTGTAGTAATGCAGCACGGGCGCCATGAAGTCCACCGAGCCCTTCGCGTCGCCGGGATGCTCCACCTCGATATCCGCGAGCGGCAGCATGCCCGCGGCGAAATAGCGGGCCGTGGCGCGGCAGCGCTGCTTATCCCGCGCGTAAAAGCGCATTGTACCCGCTTCGGGGACCGTGTTCTCCGGGATCAGGCCCTCCCCGGCCAGCCATTTCCTGAAATACTGGCCCATGCTGACCTCCTCGACGCCGCCCAGCAGGGTCAGCTCGCTGGAGGCGGAAGACCACTGGATCCAGGCGTGCGGTGTCAGCTCCTGCGGCACGGAGCCGTTGCTGGAAAGGGGCGCGCGCAGGTTGTGCCGACTGAGCACGACCACCTGCTCCAGGGTATATTTGTCCGCGATATCCCCGCCGCGGGCGGCGATGTTCCTGTCCGCGTACTTCTCCAGCCAGCGGAATTGGCCGGTCTTTTTGACGTCCTCGCCGTAGATCGTCTTCCAGTCGTCGCGCATGGAGATCACCTGGTACCCCATGCCCTGCCACTTCGCGGTGAGCTCGTCATGCCTGGCGGGATCGCCGTAGTCCCGCGCGTCGTCGTCCGCCACCAGCATGAACGCCGCGCTGCGGTAGCGGTTGTTCAGCAGCGCGTAGTTGTTCATGCTCACATCGCCGCCGGAGTTGCCGAAGCTCAGCACCGGCTGCTGGCCGATCTCCTGCGCGATCTGGAGGACCTTGTTGGTCTTCAGGTCCTTGATGAGCAGCTTGTCCGTGCGCACCACCTCATCGCCGTCGGCGAACACGTACTCGATGCCGTCCGTGTCGCCCTGGTCCCGCGCGGCCAGTGCGGTATCCGAGCCGATGATATTCTCGTTGGGGATATCCATGATCCCATCCACAAAGCTGCGGATGATGAAACGGTCGCTGCCGGATACGATGAAGCACTTGAAGCCGTTCTCCTGCAGATACCCGATCACCTCGGCCATCGGCTTGTAATAGGCGTTCCCGTAGGTCATGCCCTCAAAGCCGTCCGCCTCGTTCTTCAGGAATCCCGCAATGAAATCGGCGTACTCCTGGAGCGTCATCCCGGCGAAGGCCCTGGCCTGGTGATGGGAGAACTCGTAATCATAATCCGACGGGAAGGACTTATCCAGCGCGTGATCCCGGGTCATGCGGCCGAATTCCAGCATCTCCTCGTCCGGCGTCCAGGACGGATCGGCCAGGATGCGCTCGGTCAGCAGCGCCACTTCCAGGTAGGTCGGGAACAGCTCGCCCATCAGCGTGCCGTCCATATCGAAGGTCGCGATGCGGTCCTTTTCCGGAATGAAGTCCGGGGAATTCGGGTCTGTCACAGCCTCCACGTACTCCACCAGCGCGCTGAGCGCCGGGGCATCGGCGTTCCACTGGGCAAACCGGGTTTCTCCGGCCGGCTCCGCCGCGGGAGCCGTCTCCACGGCGCCGGTACCCGCCGGGTCCTGAAAGCTGACGCTGTGTACCACGGGAACCCGGTCCTCAGCCAGCTCCTCCATCCAGCGGAACTTGCCGGTCTTTTTGACCTCCTCGCCGTAGATGGTCTTCCAGTCGTTGGCCATGGAGATCACGTGGTAGCCCGCGGCCTGCCACTTATCCTTCAGCCCGGCCGCTTTTTCCGGATTGCCGTAATCCCGCTTGTCGTCATCCGCCACCAGCATAAAGGCCGCGCTCTTATAGGCGTTGCTGCCGATCACGTAGTTGTGCATGCTGGTGTCGCCGCTGGAATTGCCGAAGCTCAGCACCGGCTGCTGCCCGATCTCCTGCGCGATCTGCAGCACCTTGTTGGTCTTGAGGTTCTTGATGAGCAGCTGATCGGTACGGACGATGTTCTCGCCCACAGAGAAGGTGTGGTCCAGACCCGCCTCATCGCCCTGGCCCGTGGTCTCCAGCCGCACATCCATGCCGATGACATTGTTATAGGGAATGTCCAGCATGCCCTCGATGAACACGCGGCAGATGAACCGGTCGGAGCCGGAGCAGACGTAGCAGGTGAAGCCGTTGTCCTGGAGGTACTCCACGACCTCCACCATCGGCAGGTAGAAGCAGCGGCTGTAGGTCATGCCCTCAAAGCCATCCACCTCGCGCACGAGGATCCTGGTGACGAAATCGGAAAACTCGCTGAGCGTCATGCCCGCGTACGCCCGGGCCGCCTGCACGGCGTGGCGCATCGCCATGTCCGGGGGGAAGGAGTTGTCCAGGGCACAGTCCCGGAGCAGCCGGCCCACCTCCAGCATCTCCGCGTCCGGATGGCATTCCGGGTCCTTGAGGATCCGCCAGGCCAGCATATAGTATTCCAGATAGGTGGGATACAGCTCGCCCATCAGCGTGCCGTCCATATCGAATACGGCGATGCGGTCCGGCTCCGGGATGTAATCCGGGGAATTCGGGTCCGTCACAGCCTCCACGTACTCCACCAGCGCGTTGAGCGCCGGGGCGTCGGCGTTCCACTGGGCGAAATACTCCTCGCCGGCAGGCTCCGCCGCGGGAGTCTCTCCGGCGCATGCCACGCCAGCGGCGCTCCCGATGACCAGCAGCGCGAGCATCAGCATTGCCAACAGCCTGTTTGTTTTCATGGGCCATCCTCCTTAAAATTGTATAACAAAACTGTTGAGCCAGACCGGACATGTCGATCCCGTCTGGTTCAACAGCTGTTATTCATCATACATGCCGTACGCGGTCACAGCACAAAAAGGGGCGCTGCGGCCCCCTCCCGTCAAGAACCTCGCTGTACACGATGTAGGCGCATTCCGTGTGGCTGTCATGTTTCTCCCATGTGATCCTCGTCGATCGGCAAACCAGCGCAGAAACCAAATGCCTACAGGCAGGCATAAACACGATTTTATTATAACGGAAATCCGCCGTGAAATCAACAGCCTTTTTTTGCGGTTTTTCACGGTTTTCTCAGGCCGCAGGTATATTCTTGGTCACGATCACGTCGCTGCCGAGGCCGAGGACGTCCCTGACCACGACCTGGCCGATCTGCACCGGCGCGGTGAGCTCCACCCCGTTGATGACCTTCATCACGTCGAAGATGCGGTCCTTGGGGATGGGCTGGGTCAGGCGGACGCTGGCCAGGGGCAGGGTCCCGCCGGACACGCGCACGCTGGACGCGATGGTGCGGCGCGGATCCACCAGCTCCTGGGTCACGTAGGTCCTGCCCTTCGGACAAAGGTTGCCGGTCACGCTCAGCACATTCGTGCCCTCGTATTCCGCTTCGATCTCGCAGCCGTTGGGGCACACGATACAGGTAAAGGTCCGCTTCATTCCACACACACCTCCATATCGGCGCTGTCTGTCAGCTTCGCCGCCTGGATGGGCAGCTGGATCATTTCCGCCGGCAGAGCTTTGCGCATTTTCTTGCGCAGCACTTCACGGTCGCCCTGTCGGACCACCACGCTCACATCCTTGAGGGGCTGGCGAACGCGCAGGGAGAGGGTGAAATCGCGGGTGCCGCTGATATGCTGCGGGATCACGTGGCCCACGTTGTTCCCGGCCTTCACCTCCAGCGGGCAGGCAGGCAGCGAGCCCTCGAGCAGGTATTCCGCCGCGCTGTCCGCCAGGGCCTCCGCCTCCAGAGACACGAAATCCACCAGGTCGTGTACATGCAGCACGTTGCCGGCGGCGAAGATGCCCGGCACCCCCGTCTGGCAGTGCTCGTCCACGAACGCGCCGCGCGTACGGGCGTCCAGCTCCACGCCGGCAGCCAGGGAAAGCTCATTCTCCGGGATCAGGCCGACGGACAGGATCAGCGTATCGCAGGGGATCTCCTCCTCGGTGCCGGGGATGGGACGGAATCGCTCGTCGCACTGGGCGACCACCACGCTGGTCAGTCGCTCGCGGCCCCGGATATCCACCACGGTGTGGGAGAGATGCAGCGGGATATGGTAGTCGTTCAGGCACTGCTCGATATTGCGCGGCAGGCCGCTGGGATAGGGCTGCACCTCGTACACGCCCTTCACGTGCGCGCCTTCAAGGGTCATGCGGCGGGCCATGATCAGCCCGATATCGCCGCTGCCCAGGATCACCACCTCATGGCCGACCATGATGTTCTGCAGGTTGATATAATTCTGCGCCACGCCGGCGGTATAGACGCCCGCGGGACGGGTGCCCGGCGTCGCCAGCGCGCCGCGCGTGCGCTCCCGGCAGCCCATGGTCAGCAGCACCGCGTCCGCCTGGACCTGAACCAGGCCGTGCTCCCGGCTGGCGGCCGTCACGACCTTGTCCGGCGTCACGTCCAGCACGGTGCAGTCGGTCATGCACTCAATGCCCGCCTCAGTGACGCGGTCGATGAAACGCTGCGCGTATTCCGGCCCGGACAGGGACTCGCCGAAGCGGGTCAGGCCGAAGCCGTCGTGGATGCACTGGCGCAGGATGCCGCCCAGCAGCTTCTCGCGCTCGAGGATCAGGATATCGCTGACGCCCTTTTCCTTCAGCCGGAGCGCCGCCGCCAGTCCCGCGGGGCCTCCGCCCACAATGATCGCCTGCTTGTGCATCATGCCCGCTCGCCTCCTTTGACATAACCGGTGAACATGTACGAATCGCCGTTGGTCAGGCGCACGTCCGTCACGGCCTTGTTCAGCTCCTCGCGGATCATGGCCGTGATGCGCGTCTCGCAGTAGCCGCCCTGGCAGCGCCCCATGCTGGCGCGGGTGCGTACCTTGATGCCGTTGACCGTGCACACCCCCAGCGGGTTGTGGATGGCCTCGAGGATCTCCGCGCGGGTGACGGTCTCACAGCGGCACACGATCTCGCCGTAATCCGGGTTTTCGTTGATCAGGCGCGCCTGCTCTTCCCGGCTCGCCTCATGGAAGCGGGTGATGCCCCTGCGGACAGGATCGAAGGCGGGATTGGGCTCCAGCTCCTCCCGCTCGCGGATCATGCCCACAACGCGCCGGGCGATGGGCATGGCGCTGGTCAGGCCGGGGCTTTCGATGCCCACCAGGTTGACGACGCCGGGCGCCTCGTCACGGCATTCGATCAGGAAGTCCTGCACCTCGCCGGTGGCGGGATCGATTCGCTTCGGGCGCGCGCCGGCAAAGGTGCGGATGTAGTACTCGCGCTTCATGTGCCTGAACATCCTGGCGCCGCTCTCCTGCAGGCCGTCCATGCCCGACTGGCGGACGCTGTAATCCTCGCCGTCCTCCACGTTGAAGCTGTTGGGACCCACCAGCACATTGCCGTCCACAGTGGGCGTGGCGTGCGTGTCGAAGGTAAATTTCGCCGTCGGCGCGGGATAGACCGGGATCTTCGCGAACGCCCCGGCTTTCTTGTCCAGCACGAAGTACTCGCCCTTGACCGGCTGGATCACATACCCGGGAATGCCGAGCATGGCGCTCACCTTCGCGCTGTTGAGGCCCGCGCTGTTGACCACCCAGCGGCAGGAGAAGTCGCCCCGGTTCGTATGCAGCACGTGACGGCCGTCGTCCGCGCGGTCCGCGCCGGTCACCTCGGTGTACAGGTGGTACTCAGCGCCGTTCTTCACCGCGTTCTCCGCCAGCGCGATCGTGTATATGAACGGGTCCAGGATGCCGCTGGACGGGCAATGGATGGCGAAATTGCCGCCCGCGGAGGGATCGATCTCGTCCATGCGCTTCCGGTCGATCAGCTCCATGCCCGGCACGCCGTTGATCCTTCCGCGCTCGATGAAGTATTCGAGGCGCTGCCTGTCCTCGTCGGTGAAGCCGACGATCAGCTTGCCAGTGCGCTTGAACGGCACGTCCAGCTCCCTGGATACCTGGTCGAACTCGGCGTTGCCCTCCACCGCGCACTGCGCCTTGAGGGAGCCGGGCTTGTACAGGAAGCCCGCGTGCAGCATGCCGGTATTCCGTCCGCTGGTCTGGGTGCACACGTCGCTCTCCTTCTCGAGAACGGCGACCGACAGCCGATAGCGCGTCAGCTCGCGCGCCACCGCGCTGCCGACCACGCCGCCGCCGATGATGATCACATCGTAATTCCGCATGGGATCTGCTCCTTTCCTGTCAGAGAGGGTGCAATGTAGCTTTTCCATGCAGCATGTTACAGGAAAGCGAACATATTGTCAACTTCGTATAAATGACAGATGTGTCAGCAGAACTAACATTGTTTGATCCGTGCGATTGCGGCTCCGCAGGGAATCTGATATAATAGGTTCAGAAGGGAGGCTGAGTAATGGATCTCCACCTGATCGAAAATATCGTGTGCATCGCCGATGAGAAGAGCATCACCCGGGCGGCGGAAAAGCGCTTCGTGACCCAGAGCGCCCTCAACCAGCAGCTTCAGAAATTGGAAGAGGAGCTGGGCACGCCGCTCTTCATCCGCATGCGCGGCAACTGGCAGCCCACCGCGGCCGGGGAAGCCTACCTGGCCGCGGCGCGGAAGATGCTGGCGCTGAAAAAGGACGCCTACGCCCGCATCGCGGACGAGGCCGAAAAAAACAGCCGCCGCCTGACGGTGGGGCTGATCCCGGAGCGCGGGGTGGAAATGTTCACGGCGGTATACCCGGCGTTCCACCGCGCTTTCCCGCATATGCGCGTCGAGCCTGTGGAATGCCACGTCACCGCGATGCAGCGCATGATCGGCGACGGCCAGCTGGACCTGGGCCTGGCGACCCTCAGCGCCGCGCAGATGGACGAGAACGAATACCACCTGATGGCCGAGGAGGAAATCTACCTGGCGGTGCCGGCGGAGCATCCCCTGGCAGCCGGCGGGAGCGCCGACCCGGCCCGGGCGCCGGAGACCGAGCTCGGCCGGTTCGCGGACGAGGCCTTTGTGCGCATCTACCAGCGTTCCACGCTCTTCGCGCTGACGGAGGCGCTGTTCGAGCGCGCCGGCTTCACGCCGCGCGTGCTGTTTTCCACCGCCAGCAACCTGAGCAAGTACCGCATCGTCTCCCTCGGTCTGGGCTGCGCCCTGCTGCCGGCCGTCTACGCGGCATCGGACGGGAGCGTCGTCTATTTCCGCCTTCCGGAGCGTCCCCGCTGGCAGATCACCCTGTGCAGCCGCAAGGGCGCTTACCTGAGCAGGGCGGAACGGGAGTACCTGAAGCTGTGCCGGGAATACTGGCACGCCTGGCTGCGGCAGTGACCTCGCCTACAGCAGCCCATACTCCTTGCATTTCCGCCAGAGCGTCGTCTTGCTGATACCCAGGAGCGCAAACGCTGAACATGCTGTTTCAGCAAGCGTCCATCAGCTTCTGAGCCAGGCGCTGATCCTCTCGAATCAGATACATGAGCTTTTTTGCAGTAGGAGTCGGCGTGGTTCGTCCGGATTCCCAGGACTCCACCGTCCGGGGCGAAACACCAAGCATCGACGCAAAACCATGTTGGGTCATATTCAGCTTTTTTCGGATTTCCTGAGCATTGACATCCGGCAGCGTCCTTTTCCGCGTATATGTATCCGCTTTTGCCTTTCCCTTGGCATAGGAAAGCGCTTCGGTCAATCCACCCATCAGTTCATCGAAAAAATCAAATCCATCAAAATTCTCATCGATCTGCTGCTGGGACAGCGTGGATTTAAATACAGTCTCCTTCATGCTCTCACTCCTTCTTGATTGCCTCGACCAATTTGCGCACCTGCTTTTTTTGATCCGGAGTCAGATCGTCCTGCACATTTTGGGGATACGCAAGCAGTAAATACAGTTTTTCAGCTTCAAAGACGTCGACGTAAATCACCCGTCCGCCCCCTGATTCTCCGCGGCTCTCCATCTGAATCCTCATTTTTCTTGCGCCGCCCGTGCCTTCAATCACGTCTCCGATCTGCGGATTTGTCAGCAGCATTTTTTCGAGCATCCGCAAATCTTCTTCCGTGAGACCCATCGCCTTCCAGCTTCTTCTGAATGGTTGTGTATAAACAAACTCCCTGGTCATGGCAGTATCTCCTCGTTATTACTCCGGTAACTAAACATTTCCGAAATCTGCTTGTACAAAGCGCTGGCTGCTTTGTCGTCGTCAGTCGCCGATGCTACGGCATCGCCTTCCTCCTCCTCCGCGCAATCCAGCACTTTGTACGGCGCATCTTTCTGCAAACGTTTAATTGCTGGAGTAATATTTCGTCCGCGTCTTCATTATATACGATTTTATCGTACTATCAAGCGTGTTTCTATAAAAAAGCGGGCACTATATTCGTACCCGCTTTGATAATCAAAAACACAGCATCAGTTACAGCAGCCCATACTCCTTGCATTTCCGCCAGAGCGTCGTCTTGCTGATGCCCAGGAGCTCCGCCGCTTCCTGTCTGCTTCTGGCGCGCTCCAGCACTTCGACGATCCGCCGGCGGGTGAGATCCCGCAGGCTGGTCTCGGTGGCGTCCACGTCCGCTTCCGGCGCCACCGGGGCCGTTGCTTTCCGGCGGACGGGCAGAACGGCCAGGATGTCCTCCGTACTGACCGTATCCCCCTCGCACAGCACCGCCAGCTGCTCGCTGACATTCCTGATCTCCCGGACGTTGCCGGGCCAGGCGTAGGCGTCCGCGGCCGCGCGCGCGCCGGCGGTCAGCCCGATCATGCCTTTGCCGAAGCGGCGGCCGTAATAGGTCAGGTAGTGCCTCATCATCAGCCCGATATCCCCGCCGCGCTCCCTGAGCGGCGGCAGATTGATGGACAGCACCTTCAGGCGATAATACAGGTCCTCCCGGAACTTGTTCTGGGAGATCATCTGGCCCAGGTCGCGGTTCGTGGCGCAGATGATGCGCACGTTGATGGGAATGACGCGGCTCGCGCCGATGCGCCGCACCTCGCGCTCCTGGATGACGCGCAGCAGGCGGCTCTGCAGGGCCAGCGGGATCTCGCTGATCTCATCCAGGAAGATCGTCCCCTGGTGCGCGGTCTCGAACAAGCCGGCCTTGCCCGCCTTGTTCGCCCCGGTGAACGCGCCGCTCTCGTAGCCGAACAGCTCGCTTTCCATCAGGTTTTCCGGGATCGCGGCGCAGTTGACCGCCACGAAAGGCCCTCCGGCCCGTTCGCTCTCGTTATGGATCGACTGGGCGAACAGCTCCTTGCCGGTGCCGGTTTCCCCGTACAGCAGGACGTTGCTGTCCACATGGGCAAAGCGCCGCGCCTGTTTGATGGCCTTCAGCAGCGGCTCGCTCTCCCCCAGGATATCGGAAAACGTATATTTCGCCTGGTAGCCGCTGACCCGCTGCCGCTCGCGGATGCGCGTTTCCGCGTCCGTGATGGCGTTCGCCGTCTGGAAGGTGACCAGCGTCCCCAGGAATTCGCCTTTGCCGTTCATGGGCGCGCTGTTCAGCACGTAGTTGGCGCCGTTGATGCGCACGATCTCATTGGTATAGGACTGTCCGCTCATCAGGATGGCGTTGAGCCGGCCCTCCGGCAGCGCCTCCTCGACCGACCGGCCCAGGCAGTCCTCCGCCCTGCGGTTCAGCATCTGCGCGGCCGCGGGATTGAAGGTGCGGATGCGGCCGTTCCGGTCCACGGTGATGATCCCCTCGAACACATGGTCCAGCGTGCTGCGGAAGATCAGGCTGTTTTCCTTTTCCACCTGGGCCAGGTTGGCGCTGCGCTTGGCCTCGGTGATCGCCAGGAAGACCGACTCCACCGAAGAATAGATCAGGCCGGCGGGGATGCCGTGCTCCTCGCAGTAATGGCAGGTGTTGTGTCCCGCCAGGATGATCTGGCAGCCGTCCCTGACCGCCCGCTCCATACCGTCGACCAGGTCGTTGATATTGACGCTCCTGGTCGGATACGGCCGGACCGGGACGCCGAAATCCTCCCGGATGAAATTGACGCCGCGGATCGTATTCATCGTACCGACGACGCCGATGGGAAGAAGTCCGTGCTTTTCGATGGCTTTCCGGATCGAGACGGCGATATCCGCGCTGGTGATCGGGATCTCCACGACCGGCACCAGGTAATTCCGCTCCTTCAGGCTGGCGGCAGTCCCGCCCCGGCTGACGATCACATCCGCGTCGTAGTGCCGCGACATGACGATCTCCGCCTGGATCTCGCAGTCCACCGTATAACGAAGGTCCTGGCTTTTGCCGAAGATGCGCTCATGAAGCGCCCAGGCCTCATGAACGACCTCGACCATCGCCGGGTCGGGCATCACAAACGCGATCGTAATCATGTGCAGCACCTCGTTTCAAAGGACATTATACCGACCGTAATGCCTTTTGACAACAAAAAAATCCCGCCGCTTTCGCGGCGGGGAGTACAGGGATGTAATCAGTCAATGTAATCCTTCAGGTATTCGGTGTATTCGGCCTTCTGCTCGGCATAGTAGGTCTCGGTCTCTTCGGGGGTCATGCTGGAGATCTGGACCAGCGCGTTCGCAGCGTATTCCTGCAGCTTGGCGTTGTTGACGACCTTGGCCAGGCCCTCGTTCATCTTCGCGATGACTTCGTCATCCACGGCGTTGGGGGCAGCCAGATAGAAGAACTTGGAGAACACGACATCGTAGCCCTGATCCTTAAAGGACTTCAGCTCGAGATCGCCCATCTGGATGGGGCCTTCCGCGAAGGTGCCCAGGCAGATGAAATCGCCCTTGGTCTCATAGTCACGGACGGAGGACAGACCGGCCTGGGTGCCGATGACGTCCAGACGGTTCGCAACCAGCTCAACGACCTTCTGCGCGGCGGTGCCGGCGTTGACGATGTTGAATTTCACGCCCGCGGCGGCTTCGAAAGCCAGGACTTGCAGGTGGGTGAAGTTGCCGGTCTCGGTCGCGAAGGTGACCTCGTTGGGATGATCCTTCATGTAAGCGACCATGCTCGCGGTGTCATTGAACTTGGTGTTCGCGGAGTTGGTCAGGAAGGCGTTGGAATAATCCATGAAGGGCATACCGGCCAGTTTGAAATCGTCCAGGATGTTGAAGTCATACATGCCCATGATCTCGCTGGTGACGCCGCCGTTGTGATAGAACACGAAGCGGTAGCCGTCGCTGGGATTGGACAGGCAGTCTTCGAATGCCACGGAACCGGAGCCGCCGTTCATGTTGGACACGATCACGTTCCAGCCCAGCTCTTCAGTCAGAGCAGCCGCCAGAGCGCGGGCGTTGGCATCGGTATCTCCGCCGGGGTTCGCCGGCACGATCAGTTCGATCGCGCGCTCCGGCCACTCAGCCAGGGCAGACACCGCGGTCAGGCTCAGGACCGCGACCAACAGGAGAGCAAGCAATCTTTTCATGGGAAATCCTCCTCGTACATATTTGGGGACTTTGCCCCTGTACCTATATACTTGCAAAACGTGTGCCAACTCGATTGCGATTGCAAAAAAACCATGACCGCCCTTGTTTCTTCTATATATATGCTTTCTGTATCCGCCGTGTTCGGTGTCAATTCCTCCACAAACAGCATTTGATTTCATGATGAAACGAAATGCGTTTCATTTCGTGATTCAAAATGAAATCACATGAGATCATCGGCAGATAACAGCTGCCTCAGGCATCGCGGATGCCCTCTAATCATCCGGATCGTTGCCGCTCCTGTCCGCCATACAAAAATGTAAGCATGCGTTCACTGCGCTTATCACCCAGCTGTCTGCTGGCGGCCAGCGGGCAGCCGTGATCATTTTGGCATCATATCCGGCCACAGTATTGAAAATTGGCACGCAATTTGCTATATTAATGATCAGATATACCCGAACACGACTCAAAGGAGGTACCCCATGTCCGCTAAAAAGTTCTCTTTCGCGAAATCCCGGGATTTGATCCTGGGTGTGGTGCTGCTTGCCCTGGGCATCGCCTACACCATCATGGCCCGGAATCTCAAAACACGCCCGAAGCTTGTCCCCAGCTATGCCAACTCGCAGATCGTCCCGACCCTGCTGGGCATCCTGCTGATCATCCTTTCCTGCGCGCTGATCTGGCAAGCCGTCCGGAAACTGCAGGCCGGGGGAGAGGCAGAGGGCAAAAAGATGAGCAAGGACGACCTGATCTCGGTCCTGCTCACCTTCGCCATCATGGTGCTCTACATCATCCTGCTCCCGGAACTGGGCTTCATTCTCTCCACCATGATCTTTCTCTTCGTGCAGATCACGATCCTGGCGCCCAGGGAAAAGCGCAATCTGCTGCTGTTCGCCATCGTGGCGGTGGTCTTCACCGCCATCGCGTTCGTCGCTTTCCGCATCGGTCTGACCCAGCTTCTGCCCCGCGGCCCGATCGAAGCGCTGCTGGGATTCTAAGGAAGGGAGGAGACTGAACAATGTCTGTAGGTTCTTTGATCGCGACCGGTTTTGCAACCGTCCTGACCCCGACTGGTATCTTCCTGATGTTCGTGGGCGTCGCCGTCGGCATCGTGTTCGGCGCGCTGCCCGGCCTGTCCGCCACCATGGCCATCGCCCTGTTCCTGCCTGTGACCTATGCCATGGCCTCCGCGGACGCCATGACCCTGCTGATGGCCCTGTTCATCGGCGCCATCTCCGGCGGTCTGATCTCCGCTATCCTGCTGCGTATCCCCGGCACGCCCTCCTCCGTCGCCACCTGCTTTGACGGACATCCGCTGGTCGCCAAGGGGCAGGCCGCCAAGGCGCTGGGCGTCGGCGTCGTGTTCAGCTTCCTGGGCACCATCTTCTCCACCGTCCTGCTCATGTTCCTGGCGCCGGAGATCGCCCGTATCGCCATCAATTTCGGTCCCTTCGAATTCTTCTCCATCGCCATCTTCTCGCTGACGATGATCGCCACGCTGTCTTCGGGCAATATGGTCAAGGGTATCACCGCCGGCGTTATCGGCTTCATGTTCTCCACCGTCGGCACGGACACTATCGAGTCCGTCCAGCGCTACACCTTCAACATGACTGACCTGAAGGGCGGCTTCGACATGCTGGCCGTCATGGTTGGCCTCTTCGCCGTGGGCGAGATCATCAGCGCTGCTGAGACCAGTCACCACAAGGAAGAGGGCGTCGTCACCCAGCCCAGCATGAAGGGCATCAAGGGCTTCGGCTTCACCATGAAGGAATTCGTTAGCCAGATCCCCAACGCCCTGCGTTCCGCCCTGATCGGCATGGGCATCGGCATCCTGCCCGGCATCGGCGGCGGCACCAGCAACATGCTGGCCTACACCGTGGCCAAGAACTCTGACAAGCATCCCGAGGAGTTCGGCACCGGCCGCATCGACGGCGTTGTCGCCTCCGAGACCGCCAACAACGCCACCATCGGCGGCGCCATGGTGCCGCTGCTGACCCTGGGCATCCCGGGCGACACCACCACCGCCATGCTGCTGGGTGCCCTGACTCTCCACAACCTGAACCCCGGTCCACTGCTCTTCCAGAACCAGGCGCCCGTGGTCTATGGCATCTTCGCCGCCATGCTGATCTGCTCCGTGATCATGCTGTTCATGGAGTTTTTCGGCCTGCGCGTGTTCGTCAAGCTGCTGTCCATCCCCAAGTACATCCTGTTGCCCTGTATCTTCGTACTGTGCGTTATCGGCGCGTACAACCTGAAGAACAACATGTCCCAGGTCATCGCCTGCCTGATGTTCGGCCTCATCGGCTTCGCCTTCAAAAAGTTTGAGATCCCCTCGACGCCGTTCATTCTCGGCTTCATCTTGGGCCCGCTGGCGGAAGTCAACTACCGCAACGGCATGATGAAGACCAGCGGCAACTTCGTTCCCTTCCTGACCTCCCCTATCAGCGCAGTCTTCCTGGGCATCGCGCTGATCGTCATCATTCTCGCCGCCACCAAGCCCCTGCGCCAGAAGAGGAAGGCGGCAAAACAGGCATAACAAGCGTGAATGGTGGAAAGTGAAGTTCAGCTTCGCTTATCACTCAGAGATCGACTGATTGTTGCGGTGTATCGCGCAATAAAGCCTTCCCCCATCCATGGGGGAAGGTGTCAGGCGAAGCCTGACGGATGAGGGCTTCATTGAAATACCACTTTGCGGCATTTCTTCCGCAACTCCACACTCCACTCTTCACTCTCCACACTCTTTCGAAGGGAGACACAGCACATGTCCGAAGCCAGGCTGGAAGTCAAGCAGACGCAGAAGCTTTCCCAGGCGATGACGACGGCGCTGCGCCTTCTGTCCTTTGACCTGCAGGAAATGAGCGAGTACATGAACCGGCAGATCCAGGACAATCCTTCCCTGGAATACGTGCCGCCGCGCCGCTCCCCGCAGGATTTCGCGCGGCAGGTGCGCATCCACTACAGCGCGGCCATGGATGACCCCGACCGCGATCCCGGGGAAGCCGCCGCGCCGGAGACCGCCTACGCGGACCTGGAGCAGCAGCTCCGCCTGTCCGGCCTCGACCGCGAGACGCGGCATCTGGCGGTGCGCATGCTGCACATGCTCAACGCCCGCGGCTACTTCACCCAGGACCTGGATGAGTTCGCGGTGGAGACCGGCGTCCCGCTGGCCCTGGTCAAGTCCGCGCTGCACGCCATCCAGGCGCTGGAGCCCGCCGGCATCGGCGCGCGGGACATCGAGGAGTGCCTGAGCCTGCAGCTGGCGCAGCGGGAGAACGTCGATCCGCTGTGCTACGACCTGATCAAAAGCTACCTGCTGGAGATCAGCAGGGGCAGCTTCCGCCAGATCGCGCGGGAGACCGGCGCGACCCTCGCCCATATCCAGCGCTGCGTGGAAGTGATCCGTACCCTGAACCCCATCCCCTGCACCCTCCGTGAGGAGAGCACCCAGTACATCATGCCGGAGTTTTCCGTCGAGGCAGACGCCCAGGGCGAGCTGACGATCGTATTCCATAACGACTACTATCCGACCTACCGCACGGACGCGACCTTCCTGCGCCTGGCGGAGACTCTGACCGGGCCGGAAAAGGCCTGGGCCAGGAAAATGATCGACTCCACCGCGCAGCTGATCCGCGCGGTCGAATCCCGGCAGAGCACCATCGAAAAAGTCGCGGACATCATCGTGCGCGAGCAGCGGCCCTTCTTTCTCGGCCAGTACAGCCTGCTCCCACTGCGCTGCGACGCGGTGGCGGTGGAGCTTGGCGTGCACGAAAGCACCGTGTACCGCGCCATCCAGAACAAATACCTCTACTGCGCGCGGGGCACCTTCCCGCTGCAGTATTTCTTCCAGCGCGAGTACTCCGGCGGCACCAGCGCGGCGCGGGTCAAGGAGATCATCCGGGGCCTCTGCGCCGCGGACAGCCGGCTGTCCGACCGCGAGATCAGCGAGGCGCTCGAGCGGCGCGGCATCCGCCTGTCCAGGCGCACCGTCGCCAAGTACCGCTCCCAGATGGACATCACCTCCAGCTTCGAACGAAAAAACAACTGACAAGGAGACCGCTATGATCCTCAGAAACGACGGGACCGTATCCCGGCTGCTCAAAGACGTGCCGCTGCCGCTCATGTTCCACGCGGCGCAGAAGTTCCCGGACAGGCACATCGAACGGGAAGACATTGAAAAAGCGATTTTCAGCGAGATCGACCGCGCCGGCATGGGCGAGCGCATCCTGCCGGGCAAGCGCATCGCCGTCACCGCCGGCAGCCGCGGCATCCGCAACGTGGACGAGATCACGCGCTCCGTGGTCGCCTACGTCAAAAGCCGCGGCGCCATTCCCTTCATCGTGCCCGCCATGGGCAGCCACGGCGGCGCGACCGCCGAGGGCCAGAAGGAGCTGCTGGCCGGCTACGGCATCACCGAGGAAAAGATGGGCTGCGAGATCCGATCCTCCATGGAAACGGTGTTCCTGGGGCTGTCCGAGCTGGGCAAGCCGGTATATATGGATAAGAACGCCTACGAATCCGACGGCGTCATCCTCTCCTGCCGGCTGAAGCCGCACAACGCCTTCCGCGGCCCCGTGGAGAGCGGCCCCTGCAAGATGATGACCGTGGGCCTGGGCAAGCAGAAGGGCGCGGAGCAGGTGCACTCCGACGGCATGGACATCATCGCGAAGAACATCCCGACCATGGCCAGGGTGACCCTGGGCACCGGCAAAATCCTGTTCGCGATCCCCTGCCTGGAGAACGCCTACGACCAGACCCTGATGTTCGAGGCGATCCCCGCCGAGAAGATCCTCGAGCGCGAGCCGGAGCTGCTGAAGATCGCGTTCCGGAACATGCCGTCCATCCTGGTCGGATCCGGCGACGTGCTGATCGTGGACCGCATCGGCAAGAATTTCAGCGGCACCGGTGTGGACCCGAACATCACCGGCACCTTCTCCACCCCCTACGCGTCCGGCGGCGTGCAGGTGCAGCGCACCTGCTTCCTCGACCTGACGCCCGAATCCCACGGCAACACCCTGGGCGTCGGCCTGGCCAGCGCCATCACCAAGCGCATCTATGACCAGATGGATACGAACGCCATGTACACCAACTGCATGACCTCCACGGTCATTAAATCCGCCATGATCCCGCCCATCCTGTGGAATGACAAAGAGGCCATCCAGTTCTGCATCCGCACCTGCAACCGCGTGGACGCAAAGAACCCGAAGGTCATCCGCATCCCCAACAGCCTGCACATCGGGCAGATCATGCTGTCCGAAGCGTACCTCGCGGACGTACAGGCGGGCAAATGGCCCGGCCTGACCGCGCTCAGCGAGCCGCGGGAGCTTGCCTTCGACGAGCAGGGCAACCTGACCACGCCCTATCTTTCCTCCCGGGAGACCGAACAGCCGTGAGTGACATCGTTTCCCGGATGATCGACACACAGCTGATGCTGTTTCTGTACATGCTTTGCGGCTTCATCGTGAGCAGGCTCCGCATCATCCGGGAGGATAACCGCGAGGTGCTGGTCCGGGTGCTCATGGACGTGGCCATGCCCATGATGGTGCTGAACGCCTTCAACAAGCCCACCAGCGGAGAGCAGCTCCGCTCCTCCCTGCTGGTGATGGCGATCGCTGGCCTCTCCTGCCTGGTCACCTGGGGCATCGGGAGCCTGCTGTGGCGGCGGCAGCCGGAGAACAAGCGCAAGGTGCTCATGTACGCCAGCATGTTCTCCAACGCGGGCAACGCCGGCCTGCCGGTGCTGAACCTGGTGTTCGGCCCCGAGGGCGTGTTTTACGGCTCCATGTACCTGATCCCGCCCCGCATCCTGCAGTGGACCGTCGGGATGGGCTTCTTCCTGAAGCCGAAGAAGGGCGCGTTCGTGAAAAACGTGCTGCTGAACCCCATGGTCGTGGTCGTGTATATCGGCTTCGTCCTGATGGCCTTCAACTGGCAGATCCCCGGCGTGTTCGGCACCGCTATCGCCAACCTCGGCGCCATGACCGGGCCTTTATCTATGATCCTGATCGGGGCGACCCTCTCCCATATGCGGCCCAGGGCGGTGCTCGACCCGGCGGTGCTGCTGGCCAGCGCGCTCCGGCTGCTCATCTTTCCACTGCTCGCGGCGCTGGCGCTCAAAGCGCTGCGGGTCGACCAGATGACCATGAACCTCTGCGTGATCCTGCTGGCCATGCCCATCGCCTCCAACACGGCGGCCATGGCGGAGCGCTACGGCGGCGATTACGTGTTCGCCTCCGCCTGCGTCAGCGTGTCCACGCTGCTGAGCGTCGTCACCGTTCCTCTGATCACCTGGATCGTCCAGCTGATCTGATCTCCAAACAAGAGGGAGCTGTTGCACATCTTGAACAGCTCCCTTTCGCTTTTTTGGTGACATATCACGGCGGAAAAAAGCGTCCGGATCCGCAAAGCCGTATTGCGTCCGGCCTGAACCTGTGTTACAATCGGACCGACAGTACAGCAACGCGGCTTGAGGACGACGCTTACCCTGATCGGACAATGGAAAACGAACCACCAAAGGAGGGATCTGCCGTGAGCAGATGCATCCAGTGCGGACGCGAGGACACGGAGGACCGTCTGTACGCCTGCGTTCGGACGGAATCGGAGATCGTTGCGAAGCCCGGCGAAAAACACAGGACGAGGGTGCTCCGGGAGACCGTGACGGAGGTCTTCCGGGAGGCTGTCTGCACCGACTGCGCCAGGAAAAAGAAGCTCCGGGCGGTGCTGATGACCCTCCCGATCACGCTGCTTTCGGTGCCGGTGATGGCGGTCCTGTCCCTGTTTTCGGTCCGTCCGAACCGCAACATCCGCTCAGAGATCTCCGACTTTCCCATCACGCTGCCCATCGTGGCCGTGATCTTCTGGGCCTGCGGGTTATCCGTTTACCTGCCCATCCCCAGGGACATGTTTATGACGGACATCATCCGCAAGCACCGGTCGCTGGTTCCGGATCTGATCCTGGTGCCCCTGGACCGACGCGCCCTGACCCGGAGGAAGGACGGGCCTGTGAAGGCGTCCGATATCAGGCGCCGACGCCCCGTTAAAACCGAGCTCGCGGAGAAGCTGGCTTCGCTGATCGAGGAGAATACGGGCGAAGCCGGCGCGCAGGCGCTCGTCGGCCAGACCTTCACCGCGGAGGAGCTCGCGCGCTGAGCAGCTGAACAGGAGGGACAGCCCTATGTCAGAGAATGAGTTTCCGTCCCGCGTCACCCTGTGCGAGGACGGCGTATACCGCTGGTCCTACGATATGGACATGTACCGCAATCCCTACCTGCGCAGCATCCTTCTCAAGGTCATGGGCGTCCTGTGCGCGGTCATGTACGTTTTCCTGCTGGCGCTGATCGCCGGCGGCGGACGCGGGCTGACGCCGCGGACGATGCTGCTGGCCGCGCTGCCCTTTTCAGGGCTCCTGCTGCTGACGCTGCTGATCTACTACATCTGCGCGGCCGTGATGCACGGCACCTATCACCTGCGGTTTGAAATGGATGAGGACGCCGTCCGCCTGGTGCGCAAGGAGTCCACGCAGCGGATGATGAACGTGATGGCGGGCGTCACGACCATGGCGAATATGCGCGCCGGCCACCAGCTGCAGACCGCGGCCGGCAGCGGCTGCACCCGCTTCCAGTCGGTGCGCGCCATGACGGAAAGGCCGGAGCATGACGCGATCAACCTCCGGGAGCTCATGGGCGCCAACCAGATCTGGATCCCCCGAGAGGATTACGGGTTCGTGCGCGATTTCATCGCGCAGAGGATCCCGGACAGGGCCGAAGGGCGCGGCGGCTGGCCCCGCCGGCTGGGCATCGCCCTGCTGATCTCTTCGGTGCTGAACCTGGCGGTGTTCATCATCAACCAGGTCCATTACAATCAGACCTGCCAGCTGCGGATCTTCCGCGAGGTGCAGGGCTGGGCGCACATGGAGCAGCAGTCCGTCGGGATGGTCAACAATATGAACGGCTTCCGTGGCGGCGGCGTGCTGCATTACGACCTCGGCCTGTTCCTGCTGCCCTTTGCCGCCTGCGCGCTGATCGTGTTCCTGCTGCTCACTTTGGCGGCCCGGCTCCGCCGGCGCGGCGAATGAAGACGCCCGCTCATCCCGGGCGGAGACCTTCCAAGGAGTTTTGCGAGATGAAACACCGATGGCTGTACAGGGCCGCGCTGGCCTTTCTGGTCTATATCCTCCTGCTGGCGCTGCTGACGTCGGCCGAACGGGCGTATCCGCAGGCCAGCATCAGGTCCTTCGGCGATGCCGTATGGTATTCCCTGGTCACGCTGACCACGGTCGGATACGGGGACCTGTATCCCGTCTCCCCGCTCGGCCGCGCCGTTGGCCTGCTTTTTGTGCTGCTGAGCATCGGCGCATTGGCCTCCCTGATCAGCGCGCTGACGGCCTTCCTGCGCCGGCGCGTGATCCCCGCCGTGCGGCTCGGTGTGCTGCGAAAAAACAGCTGTTACCTGTTTTCGGAGGCGAACGGCTCCGCCATCGCGCTGGCCCGGGACCTGATCCGCTCTGAGCCCAAGGCGTACTGCGCGTTTTTCGGGGAAGGCGAGCCTCCCGTCGCCGTGTCCGCCCTGGGCCGGCGCTCGCTCTTCATCTCCGGGAGCATCGCCGATACGGCGCCGAGGCTGGCCGGTCAGGGAACGAGGGCCGTGTTCCTGACGCACGCGGACCCGATGAAAAACCTCGCCGAGGCGCGCGCCCTGAGCGGGCTGCAGCTCCGGCTGTACTGTTTCGGCCCGGAGACCGGGGACCTGCCGGGTGTCCAGTATTTAGACATCTTTTCGGGCATCGCGCGGACCTACTGGAACGCGCACCCGCTGAAGCGGACAGAAACCGTCGTCCTGCTGCAGGGCAGCGGCCGCCTGGCCCGCGAGCTGCTGGACCAGGCGATCCTGGTCAACTGCCGGGAGCCCTTCCAGCGGACGGTCTGCCATCTCTTCGGGGACTGGGCGCCCTACCTGCGGGAGCATTTCGCGCTGGGCCAGGTATTCACGTTCGACGCGGAGGATACGCGGCACGACGCGCTGCAGTTTCATCAGGAAGCGTGGACCGCGCGCCCGGAGCTGCTCGAGGCCGCGGACCGCGTCATCCTCTGCGAGGACGATCCCGCCGCGAACGCCGAGGCCGCGCAGCGCCTGATCCGCTATTTCCCCTTCAGAGGACAGCTCCACGCCGCCGCGCCGGTCGTTCTCTCCCCCGCCGTCGCCTTCGGCGCCGACGAGGAGGCCTGCACGGCAGACGCGGTAATGCGCAGCGCGCTGGACGCGCGGGCCAGGAAGCTGCATGAGATGTACTGCCGTTCGACGGGCGCGGACACCGCCTGGGAAGCCCTGCCCCTGTTTCTGAAAATGTCCAACCGCGCGTCCGCCGATCACCTGCTGACGAAGCTCCGGCTGCTGCTACCCGAGCAGGACGTCACGGAGATCACCCCGGCGGTATGCGAAGAAGCGGCGGAGCGGTGGCGGCGGATGGAGGACCATGAGCCATGCCGGCAGAACGAGCACCTGCGCTGGATGCGTTTCTACGCCCTGTATAACTGGCGCCGGGGGCTGGAAAAGAACGAAGCGCTCCGGACACATCCCTGCCTGGTGCCCTATGCGGAGCTGTCCCCCGAGGACCGGGAAAAGGATGAAAACGCCTGGCTGCAGATCAGCCGGCTGGCCGCGGAAGGAGGACGGAAATGATGATCCCGTCGATCGCGATGATCCTGGCCGTCGCCGTCTGCTTCGTCGCAGCGGTCCTGAACCTGGCCGTGGACAGCGGCTTCCGGAAGAAAACGACACGCGCCGCCATCGTCCTGGCGATGCTGATCGGCGCCGTCTTTTACGGCTACGGCTACGCCTGGTGCATGGGCTTCAGCCTGACCTCGCTCATCCGTGCGCTGATGGCGCTGTGCCGCATGTTCGGCGGCATCAACGACCTGGCGTCGGTGCAGGCGGCCCCGATCTTTCAGTATCCCGCCGCCGTCACCGTATTCTGGCTGGGGCACTTCCTGGCCTTTTACGTGATGGCCAGCACCGCCATCGCCACGCTCGGGGAGCGGCTGCTGCGCCGAATCCGCGTCACGCTGCTGCGCCGGGGCCCGCTGCTGCTCATCTACGGCGTCAACGCCCATTCCGTGGCCTACGGCCGCCGCATGGCCAGGGAGAAGCGCCGGTCCGTGATGTATGTGGACCAGGAATACAATCCCGTGTTTGACAGCGCCGTCAAAGCCTTCGGGGCGATCGTGGAAAAAAGCCCCGACGCCTTGTCCGCCAGCCCCCGTTTCCTGCGGCAGCTCAATATGAAGCCCGGGACCCGAAAGCTGGAGCTGGCCGCGCTCCACGCGGACAGCCGGAGCAACCTGAACTATGCCCAGGCGATGCTGAAAAGCCTGACGGAGGCCGGCGTCCGGCCGGAGCAGACCAGCCTCCTCGCGGCCGCGACCGGCGACGAAGCCGCCGCCCTCCAGGCGCGGGGCGGCGACGGCTACGGCAGCGTATACGCGTACGACGATTACAAGCTGCTGGCGCGCCTGATGATCCGGGAGCATCCCCCCTGCGGCCTGATCAGCTTCGACGAGGCGGGCAGGGCCACGGAGGACTTTTCCGTCGTGATCCTGGGCTTCGGACGCATGGGCCGGGCCGTTCTGACCCAGCTGGTACTGAACGGCCAGTTCTGCGGCAGCCGGTTCCGCGCCGACATCTTCGACCCCGGCGCGCAGAACGGCTTTCTGCACGACCATCCCATGATGCGCGCCTATGATATCCGCTTTCACGGGATCGACGGCACGGCGGACGCCTTCTATACGTTTCTCAACGAGCGCAAAGGACTGATCCGCATGATCGTCCTCTGTACCGGCAGCAGGGAAAAGAAC
This sequence comes from uncultured Eubacteriales bacterium, assembly GCA_902760595.1. GTDB lineage: Bacteria > Bacillota > Clostridia > Christensenellales > Aristaeellaceae > UBA4246. The sequence continues at coordinate 27,291 of CACWHI010000006.1, read as the reverse complement.
CACGAGATCGCCGGGGACCTGGCCGCGTGGCTGCCCTGGGACCGGAAGGCCCCACTGATCCTGCACGCGACGAAGGAGGGCTACTGCTGGCTGGACCAGAACCGCTATGAGGTTTCCAACGCGCACTTCCTGGACCACGAGGGGTTCGACCCGGAGGCGCTGGACGCCACGGCCATGCAGATCAACCATGTCTACCGCACGGGCGCCGGCGCGGCGCAGACAGCCGCGCAGGACTGGCGGCTGTGCGCCTACGCGGACCGCCAGAGCTGCCGGGCCTGCGCGGACTTCTATCCCGCGGTGCTTCGGGCGTCCGGCAGGACGGCGGAGCAGGTGCTCGCCGGCCTTTGGCCGCCGCAGGGCGAGCTGCTGGAAAACCTGGCCGTCACCGAGCATCTGCGCTGGTGCGCCTACCAGTATGTTTCGGGGTATTCCCCCATGCCGGAGGACGTGTGGGCGGAACGGGCCGCGCGGTACCGGCAGGGCGTCCCGGCGGATTTCAGGATCGGCAGGGACGACCAGGAGCGCCTGCACGCCTGCCTGATCCCCTGAGAGGAGCTGGACGGGCTTTCCCGGAAGGAGAACGCCGTGACCGGCGGACACACGGATTACAAGCAGATGGACCGCGACAACGTGCTGATCCTGTCCCGCGTCCTGCAGCTGCAAAAGAACGCCGAAGGGGATAAGGCCCATGGATGAATACGCGTTCGACGCCTTTATCAGCTACAGCCATCACGACATGAAATGGGGGCGCTGGCTCCAGCAGCGGCTGGAAACGCTGCGTGTTCCCAGGGAGGTATCCCAGGCGCAGGCCGGGCGGGGACGGCTGCGGATCTTCAGGGACCAGACCGATCTCGCCGGGGCGGAGCTGCAGGCCGCGCTGCGGCGGGAGCTGGACGCCTCCCGCTACCTCATCGTGATCTGTTCGCCGGCGAGCGCTGCCTCACGCTGGGTCAACGAGGAGATCCGGGCCTTCTGCGAGCTGGGCCGAAGGAGCAGGATCATCCCGTTCATCGTGGCCGGCGAGCCCCACAGCGACACGCCGGCGCTCGAATGCTTTCCGCCCGCCCTGCGCGATCTGGAAGGGGACGAGCTGCTGGGCGCGAATATCCAGGAGATCGGCAAAAGCAAGGCGTACCTGAAGGTCGCCTCCGTCCTGCTGGACATCCGCTTCAACCGGCTGGTCGACCGGGAAAAGCGGCGCCGGCTGCGCGTCGTATGGAGCGCCGTTTCGGCGGTCCTGGCCGTGTCGCTGGTCACGGGCGGCCTGCTGTGGCGCAACGCGGTCATCACGCGGAAAAATCAGCAGCTCAGCTTCGACATCTACGGGGCGGCCATCGTGGCGATCGCCCGGAAGGACACCATAGAGCCGGACGAGCTGGCATTCCTGCAGGCCTCGGCGGAAGCCGGGAATGTGGATGCCATGCTCCTGCTCGCCGATTGCTACGAGAACGGCTGGGGCATCGGCGCGGACGGAGCCGCCGCTTTCCGCTGGTACCGGCAGGCCGCGGAGCAGGGCAGCACCCAGGGGATGGTGGCCGTGGCCAACTGCTACCTGAACGGGATCGGCGTACAGGCGGATCCGAGGCAGGTATTCGCGCTGAACCTGCAGGCGGCCCAGAAGGGCGACGCGTCCGGCATGGTGAACGCGGCTTCCTGCTACGAGGACGGATTCGGCACAGCGCCGGACAGCGGTGAGGCCTTCCGGTGGTACGAGCACGCCGCGCAGGCGGACTACGACCTGGGCATTTACCACCTGGCCCGGTGCTACCGCAGCGGCATCGGCGTGGAAGCGGACCCGACGCAGGCGTTTTTCTGGATGAAGCGGCTGGCGGAGAACGGCAATCCGGACGGTATGTACAATCTCGCGCTCATGTATCAGTACGCCTATGGGACAGAGGAGGACCCGCGGGAAGCGTACCTGTGGTACCGGAAGGCCGCCGACAGGGGCTACGCCGCCGCGATGCGCATGGTCGGCTGGTGCGTTGAAAACGGCTACGGCGTCCACGACGTTCCGCTGGAATGGTACCGGAAAGCCCTGGAGGCCGGAGACGAGGAAGCAGCCGCCGATGTACAGAGGCGGACGGCGGAATAAAAAAGGGGCTGTCGCACATCATAGTGCAGCAGCCCCGACAATGCAGGACAGTTCAGGCGCTCTCAGCTGATCCGTACCTGCCTGCCCGACACATTCTCCTGATCAGGCGACATCGTCGGCGTACAGGAAGGCGTGATACAGTTCCTTGATCCTGGCCAGCGCCTCGGGGGTGCAGACCTTCTTCACCTCGCGGATGCCCCGTAGGCCGTATTTGGCAAACAGCGTGTTCAGGTAATCGGCATACACATCAAAGGCATCGCCGCGCAGCAATCTTTAAGTTCGCTAAGCTCCAGTTCCATCATATCATTCTTTATCGTCTTCATTTTGATTTCTCTATTTCTGCCCTTTGGGCGTCATTTTTTCTTTGGGAGCTGTATTGCTCCCTGCACCTGTGTATACGCAGCAGGAGCAGCCGATAGCAGTTTCCGATGTACCATCCGGAAAATTATCAGCCGCTGCCGCAAAGCGCCGTCACGGGAATCGCGCCGCATATATTTGCGCACGCAATTGTATGACAAAACCGAAATCACATATTTCATCATCGGTTACTACATCAACTGAAATTTCAGGATTTTTCACAGCGCTCTTTTCTCCGCACGGCATGCACGAAATGGCGCTGAATTATCCATTTACCGAATCATTTTTTTCAGATATAATGAGCTTGCTGATTTGACGCGTCCCACAGGCGCGCCACAAAAAGGAGGTTATCCCATGAAGAAAGTTCTCTGTCTGCTGATGGCGCTGGCGCTGGCGCTGTCTGTTACCGCCGCCTTCGCCGACGGCCTGAGCGGCGAGCTGGTGATCGCCAGCCGCTACACCGGCGTGCAGGGCGAAGCGTTTGAGTCCATCATCGAAGGCTTCAAGGCCGAGAACCCCGGCATCAAGGTCGAAAACCAGACCTTCACCGACAACTATGAGGACGTCATGAAGGTCAACATGAGCGGCAACCAGCTGCCCGACGTGTTCATGACCCACGGCTGGTCCGTGATGCGCTACAAGGAATACCTGCTGCCCCTGAACGACGAGCCCTGGGCGAAGGACATCGTGCCCGGCCTGTTCGGCTCCATCATGGACGCGGACGGCAAGTTCTACGTGCTGCCCAACACCAACGCCATGACCGGCGTGCTGGTGCAGAACGGGCTGCTCAAGGAGCTGGGCCTGGAGATCCCCAAGACGGTGGACGAGTTCATGCACTGCTGCCAGGTAGCCAAGGACAACGGCTACGTGGGCGTGTACGTGGCCGGCAAGGACAGCCGCAGCCCCGCCTATGTGCTCAACCTGATGGCGCCCTCCTTCCTGCTGAACGGCGCGGACGCGGCCAAGACCGGCGCGAGCCTGCAGGACGGCAGCTTTGACTGGACCAAGTGGGCCGCCGTCAACCAGTTCCTGATGGACCTGAAGGACAAGGGCTACATGAACGTGGACTGCGCCACGGCCGATACCGCGAACCAGAGCGAGACCCTGGTGGCGAAGGAATCCCTGTTCATCTTCCAGCGCACCAGCGTGCTGATCGAAGCCTGGGACATCGATCCTGAGGCGGACCTCGGCTTCATCCCCATGCCCGCGATGAACGCGGAGGAGGAGCCCTACCTGGTCGGCGGCGAGAGCCAGGCCTTCGGCATCTGGAAGGACAGCAAGAATATCGAGGCCGCGAAGGCTTTCCTGGCCTACATGGCCCGTCCCGAAAACATCAAGCTGATCGCCGAGGTCTGCGGCGAAGCTCCCGGCCTGCAGGGCGTGACCGTGGACAGCGGCAACCTGACCCCGTGGTTCGAAGCCTGGGCCAACACCAAGGTGCAGCCCTGGTTTGACCGCGTGTACCTGCCCAGCGGCATGTGGGCGATCATGCGCGACACCGGCAGCGGCCTGATCGGCGGCGCCACCACCATCGAGAACGCCGACCAGACCATGAAGGACAACTACGACAAGCTCCGCGCCCAGCAGTAATCACCGCGTCAGCGGTATTTCCGGAACGGTTCCGCCTGTCTTTACGGGCAGGCGGGCCGTTTCATCATTATACGGTAAGCAGGTGATGTGATTGTTTAAAAAGAAAGCCGGAGTCGCCACCGACAACCAGGTCGTGCTGGTCATGACGGCTCCAGCGGTCATCCTCATGATCGTATTCGTGGCTATCCCGCTGGTCATGGGCGTGCAGATCTCCCTGACCGACTGGAACGGATACTCCCAGAACTCCAATTATATCGGGCTGGCCAACTACACGAAGCTCTTCTCCGACCCCATGTTCATGCGCGCCTTCCGCAACACCGTGATCTACGGCTTCGGCAGCACGCTGTTCCAGACCATCCTGGGCGTGCTGTACGCGCTGCTTCTGCAGCGGGCCTTCGTGCTGCGCGGGCTGACACGCACCATCGTGTACCTGCCGGCCATGATCGCGCAGCTGCTGGTGGGCTACGTGTGGTACTTCATGGTGCAGTACAACCGCGGCGCGCTGAACGACCTGGTGATGCTGCTGGGCGGCACCAAGCTCGACTGGCTGGGCGAGGGCAACCGCGCGGTGCTGATCATCATGATCATCAACACGCTGAACTTCTGCGGCAAGGCCATGATCATCTACATCGCCGGCCTGAACAGCATCCCGGATATGTACTATGAGGCCGCCTCCGTGGACGGCGCGAACGGCTGGCAGCAGTTCTGGAACATCACCATGCCGCAGCTGATCCCCGCCATCACCACCAGCACCCTGCTCAACCTGATCGGCGGTCTCAAGATGTTCGGACTCGTCATCTCCACCACGGGCGGCGGACCGGGCTACAGCACGCACTCGCTCTCCAGCTTGATCAATACCCTGTACTTCTCCTATCAGGACGCGGGCTACGCGTCCGCGGTGGGCGTGGTCACCTTCGTATTCATCATGGCGGTCAGCATCGTCATCCGCTGGTACCTGGCGAAGAAGGAGGCGGCTGCGCAATGAGAAAACGGAAGCTGCACAAGGCGATCATCAAGAGCCTGCTGGCCCTGCTGATCATCGCCATCCACGTCTCCCCCTTCTACGTGCTGATTATGATGTCGCTCAAGACCCGGCGCGACTTCTCCAGCCGCTGGCTGCCCCCCGCCGCCGCCACCTTTGACAATTATACCCTGGCGCTCAAGGGCGGCGACCTGATGCAGTCCATCCTGAACACGGCCATCATCGTGCTGATCGCCACCACCTTCATCATCGTGATCGGCGCCATGTCCGGTTACCCGCTCGCCCGCTACGGCACCAAGTTCAGCAAAACGCTGTCCCTGCTGCTGCTGGGCGTGATGATGGTGCCGCCGCTTTCCGTGCTGGTGCCGCTGTACCGCGAGCTGGTGCTGATCAACGGCCTGAACACCTTCTGGGGCATCATCATCCTCTCCATCACCTACGGCCTGCCCACGTCGGTGTTCATGTACACCAACTTCATACACACGATCCCCGTGGCGCTGGACGAGGCCGCGCTGCTGGACGGCTGCTCCAAGTACGCGATCTTCTTCCGCATCATCATGCCGTCCCTGAAGCCCGTCACCGCCAGCGTCGCCATTCTGACCGGCATCAACATCTGGAACGACTATTCCTTCCAGCTGTACGTCCTCCAGAAGCCGAAGCTGCGCACGATCACGCTGATGCTCAGGTCCTTCTTCGCCGAGGGCAACACGAACCTGAACGCGGCGGCCGCCGCGTCCTGCATCGCCATCCTGCCGCTGATCGTCATCTACCTGTTCCTGTCCAAGTACTTTGTGCAGGGCGTGGTCGACAGCGCTGTCAAGTAAGAGGAGGAAACCCACTATGCGCCAAGCGCTTTGCGATATTCTGTCCGAGGCGGGCAAGGAGCTTCTGAAGGCCCGCAGCTTCTCCGTATCCGAAAAGGAGGGTCACGCCAACTACGTGACCGACGTGGACAAGCGGCTGCAGGACATGCTGATGGAAAAGCTGCACGCCCTGTGCCCGGAGGCCAGGTTCATCGGTGAGGAGCGGACCAACCAGAAGCTGACCGCCGAGCCCACCTGGGTGGTGGACCCCATCGACGGGACAACCAACTTCATCCACGACTATCACTGCAGCGTGATCTCCGCCGCGCTGCTGGTGGACCGCGTGCCGCAGGTCGGCTGCATCTGCCAGCCCTACCTGCACGAGGTGTACAGCGCCGAGCGCGGCAAGGGCGCCCTGGTGAACGGCGAGCCCATGCGCATCGGCCGTCACGACCTGGACCATGCCCTGGTCGGCTTCGGCACCTCGCCCTATCAGGCGGCGCTGGGCCAGCCCACCATGGACATCGCTCTGGCCTTCCTGCGCCGCGCCGCGGACATCCGCCGCTGCGGCTCCGCCGCCGCCGACCTGGCCTATGTGGCCCTGGGCCGTCAGGACGTGTTCTTCGAGCTGAACCTCAAGCCCTGGGACATCGCGGCGGGCTCCCTGCTGGTGACCGAGGCGGGCGGCGTGTTCGACATGCCCCTGCTGGACGCGCCGGACTACGACACCCCCACCACCATGTTCGCCGCCAGCCCCGTCTGCGCGGGCCCCGCGAAGGACATACTCGTCCAGCTCCTCAGGGAGCACGGCATCGACCAGCCGTACCTGGACCGGCTCAATGAGAAATGAGCGAAAAACAGGTAGGAAGCGGAAGGTAGGAAGTAGAAGGTACGAAGTAGGAAGTAATTCTTGCTGCGCGGGAAGCGTCTGCGGAGCCGGGAGCCTGAAGTAGAATTACTTCCTACTTCGTCCTTCCTAATTCCTACTTTATCCTTCCGACTTTATTCTTCTTCCTGCTTATCCGCATTGCAATATGGCAATACCGGCTGCTGTATGGCAGCCCTTTTTCATTTGCTCTCCTTTTCAACGCGCGCCAAAAATGTTACAATATCCGGAAGCCCGGCGGAAGCCTACTGCCAGAGCCACAGCAACTGCGTGTTCGTGGCGGAATGACCCTTCTGAAGCCAGGAACAGCTGAATAAACATAACCAGGAGCCGCTGCGCGGCAGCGTAAACAGCCCTCATCCGGGCCGCCTGCCGCGGGACACGGGGCCGTTGCACAAGCCCGACGACAAAAACAGAGCTTTTGGCCACTGAGAAGGTGGAAAAAGGTCCGTTTTGACTTGGAATGCTGAAGAACAGGAAAACATATAGCGCAACCCGCGGGGACAGTTCAGAAGCGTCCGAGCGTCCGGTAAAAACGCCAACATGGTCGGCACACTGGGCCGCCCGTCCTGTTGGCGTATGGTCAATAATGCATATTCGACACAAGCCTGTCAGACAGACATAGTTATTTCCACAGAACAGTTTCAATTTACTTCGTGTGTGTCAGGGCGTGTCCACACAGCGTTTACGCGTCGCAGGGCGGGCGGCCCAGTGTGCCGCCCCTACATCTCAACCGTTGATACGTTCTTTACCTGACGATCAGAACCTGTTTGTCGGTACGAAATCAATCAATGTTTACCTCGTAACAGTCCTGCAAATCCTGTGCCGAGGGGGGCGGGATAACGAGCAGAGCGACGTTGAAAGCCTTGCGTGTTCCTTATGACGCCCGGCCCATACTTCGCTCAAAATTTCTGCTTGACAAATCTCCCGATCTGGCGTATTATATGCAACGTGCCACGTGCGACGCGCGGGAGCATAGCTCAGCTGGGAGAGCATCTGCCTTACAAGCAGAGGGTCACAGGTTCGAGCCCTGTTGTTCCCACTTTTCCATGCAGGTACACATACGGCCCGGTAGTTCAGCTGGTTAGAACGCCAGCCTGTCACGCTGGAGGTCATGGGTTCGAGCCCCATTCGGGTCGCCATATATGCCTTGGTAGCTCAGTCGGTAGAGCAATAGACTGAAAATCTATGTGTCGGTGGTTCGATTCCGCCCCAAGGCACTTTGCGGTAGTAGCTCAGTTGGTAGAGCGCCACCTTGCCAAGGTGGAGGTCGCGAGTCCGAGCCTCGTCTACCGCTCCATTTTTACTAAGGCGCCATAGCCAAGTGGTAAGGCGAAGGTCTGCAAAACCTTTATGCCCCGGTCCGAATCCGGGTGGCGCCTCGCAAAGCCCGCTGTCAGAAGACGGCGGGCTTCTCATTTTTCGAAAGTATTTTGATTTTCGTGTAAGATTTCTGAAGGACGCGCGTCCAATACTGTGAAAGGAGGGTGGAAGTTCAATGCAGGCCGATTCATTTGATCAGATCTATCGAAAATATTTCGACCCGGTATACCGTTATGTGCTTTCCCTCTCCGGAAGTCCGCATATCGCCGAAGAGATCACTCAGGAAACCTTTTTCAAAGCACTTCGCTCGCTGGATCAGTTTCAAGGAAGGAGCAGCCTGAAAAGCTGGCTCTGCGCCATTGCAAAAAACGTGTGGCTGTCCGAACTGAGGAGGAAAAAGGCTCAGCCGATCGACGACATCACGCAGCTTTCAGATCCGTCCGTCGGCCCGGAAGAAGCCCTGGTTCGTCAGGATGAATGTATGTGCGTCCACCGGCTTCTCCATCATCTGGACGAGCCCTACCGGGAGGTGTTCACGCTCCGGACTCTGGGCCAGCTGAGTTTCCGGGACATCGGTGAGCTCTTTGACAAATCGGAAAACTGGGCCTGTGTCGTCTATCATAGGGCCCGCACGAAAATCAAGGAGAAAATGGAGGGATGAGCATGAATTTGCCTTGCGCCGTAACGCGTGATCTGCTGCCACTTTACGCGGAGGATTTGGTGGAACAGGAAACCGAGGAACTCATCGCGCAGCACCTGACAGACTGCCCCGCTTGCAGGAAGAAGCTGTCTGAGCTGAAGACCGGTACGGGTACGCCCGTCGAGACGGCAAAACCGCTAAAGTCACTGAAGCAGCAGATCCGCAAGCGGCGCTGGTACGCCGCCCTGATTGCCGCACTATGCGTTTTTGTCGGGGTATACGCATACTTTTATCGCGCTGTGAGTATGAAAATCGTCCCTTGGCAGGAGGGGCTGATCGAAGTCGCCAGGGTGGAAAAAGTCAACCACGCAGAGGAAAGCAGTGCCGGGCAAGTCTCGCCGGAGGCCGATGAGGCTGTTCCTATGCCTACATCCGCCCCTGTAGACAAGCCATACGCCGGAGAGATGCTGGTATTGAATGTTCGCAGCTTCATCAACGGTTTTCAGGAGCAAACGATCCTTGAGGATGACGGCACAACGACCGTCATCATGCAGGGAATCAGTACAACTCAGGACCCCAGGCAGCAGGTCCGGTCATACTACGAGATGACCTACTATCCTGTGCCTGATCGGCTGATCTATGGATATGAACAGCCGCAGATATTGCTGTGGGGCGCCCCTCAGAATGGAGGCGCAGAGGTCCTCCCGCGGCTGGCGCTCGCCTATTACCTGATCATCGCGGCGGCATGCGCGGTGCTGTTCGGCCTGTCTTGGGGAATTTTCAGAAAATGGCGTTACAGCGGAGTCCTGCGCCAGCTGTTCTTCACGCCGGTTGCCTATATTCTGTCGCACCTTCTGCTGAAAGGCGTCAGCACAACGAGCTTCTTTATGGAGCGGGACTTCATCAGCATACTGTTGGTAGCAGCTGCTCTCTACGTTTTGCTTTCTCTGGCATATCAGATGTTTCTGCTGAGAAGGAGGGCAGAGTAGCGCAAAACGCTCCCACGTCCGGTTATATAGAAGCGCTTGGAGTGTACAGCTGCCGCAAGCTCTACGGGGAGCTGCGGCAGCCTCTGTTTTTGTGTATAATGCACTTGCTGACATCTGAAAGCCGTGTTACAATAACGCTGTCAATATGGAGCATGGAGGCGTGGACAATGAGGATCGGCATCGGCAACGATCATACGGCGGTAGAATACAAGCGTGTGATCTCGCAGTATATCTGGGACACCTACGGCTATGAGGTCGTGAACTACGGCACGGACAGCGCGGAGAGCTTCGATTATCCCATAGCGGGCGAGGCGGTGGCCAACGCGGTGGCGAAGGGCGAGGTGGACCTGGGCATCGTCATCTGCGGCACGGGCATCGGCATCTCGCTGGCGGCCAACAAGGTGCGCGGCATCCGCTGTGCGGTATGCAGCGAGCCGTATTCCGCCCAGCTCTCCCGCCGGCATAATGACAGTAACATGCTGGCCTTCGGCGCGCGGGTGGTGGGCATCGAGCTGGCGAAGATGATCGTGGACGCCTGGCTGACCGCCGAGTTCGAGGGCGGACGCCACCAGCGCCGCGTGGACATGATCATGGCGATCGAGGCGAAGCAGTGATGGACGCGCAGAGGCTGGAGCTGGTGGTGAAGATCGGCTCCATGGCGCTGATCCGGCGCGAGGACAACGATATCGACTACAACCTGTTCTCCCGGCTCTCCGGCGAGCTCAGGCCCGGCATGGCCGTGGTCTCCTCCGGCGCGACGGAGATCGGCCGCCTGGACTATATGAAGCGCTGCGGCGGCGAGCTGACCGGCGACCCCGAGGACAACAAGACCGACTACGCCGCCCAGGGCCAGGCCATCCTGATGGCCACCTGGCGGCAGTTCATCCACCCGGACTACCAGGTGCGGCAGGTGCTGGTGGAGCACAACCACTTCAACGATCCCCAGAAACGCGAACACCTGCGCAGGATGCTGCTGCGCTGCGCGGACCAGGCAGCTATCCCGATCATCAACTACAACGACGCCGTGAGCGACGAGGAGAACCGCAAGCTGGAGCTGCAGCGCCTGCACACGGACCACCCGGAGGAAAACGTGGTGGAGTGCGTGGACAACGATGAGACCGCCGCGGTAGTCAGCGAGCTGATCCGGGCGAAGACCATGGTGCTGCTGACCAGCGCGGACGGCATCTACCGGGATCCGAAGGATCCCTCCACCCTGGTAACGAACGTCACCGCGCCGGACGCGCGGGCGCTGACAGAAAAGATCACCGAGCTGCAGTCCCACTGCGTGGGCGCGTCCCGCGCCGGGGCCAACGGCGCCGGGGCCAAGCTGGCCTTCGCCCTGCGCTCCGCGCTGCAGGGCGTCACCGTGATCATCGGCAGCGCCAAGAAATACCGGCTGCACGAGCTGCTGAACGGCAGCGCCCCGTGCACCCGGATCTCCCTGGGATGAGGTACCGATATGTCTGAACACGAACTGACCCCGCTAAGCCAGGAGGAGCTGGACGGCCTGGACGACCTGGACCTGGACAGCATGGACGAAGGCGCCCTGCGGGCGCTGCTCGCGCGGGTCCGCCAGACCTACCCGGTCGTGGAGGCGCGGGAGCCCGCCGACGAGGCCTCCGACGAATACCTGCTGTGGGAAGAGGACCTGGAGACCCTCGACGATTACATCGACGAGCTGACGGAACGCCTGGCATGACGGAACAACGGACGGCGCGGCGCAATGAGATCACCCAGGGCGTGATCTGGAAGCAGCTGCTGATCTTCTTTTTCCCGATCCTGCTGGGCACCTTCTTCCAGCAGCTGTACAACACGGCGGACGCGTCCATCGTGGGCAAGGGCGTCGGCAAGGCCGCGCTGGCGGCGGTCGGCGGCACCACGGGCTCGCTGATCAACCTGCTGGTGGGCTTTTTCATCGGCCTCGCCTCCGGCGCGACGGTGGTCATCAGCCAGCACTACGGCGCGGAGGACGCGGATAAGCTCAGCAGGAGCATCCACACCGCCGCCGCCATAGCCCTGGTCTTCGGCCTCGGGCTGACCGGGCTCGGCCTGCTGCTGACCGACTGGATGCTGGGCCTGATGAGCGTGCCCCCGGAGGTCCTGCCCTACGCGGTCACCTACATGCGCATTATTTTCGCCGGGATGCTGCCCAGCATCATCTACAACGTGGGCACCGGCGTCCTGCGCGCCCTGGGCGATTCGCGGAGGCCCCTCTACTACCTGATCGCGGCCTGCCTGACGAACATCGCGCTGGACCTGCTGTTCGTGCTGGCGCTGCGCATGGGCGTCGCGGGCGCGGCCTGGGCCACGGTGCTGAGCCAGACGCTCTCCGCCGCGCTGGTTATCCGCAGCCTGTGCCGGCGCGGGGACGCCAGCCGGCTGATCCCGCGAAGGATCAAGGCGGATCCCCGGCAGCTCAGGCGGATCGTGGAGATCGGCCTCCCCGCCGGGCTGCAGTCGGTGATGTATTCCATCTCCAACGTGATCATCCAGAAGGCCGTCAACGGCTTCGATACCGACGTGCTGGCCGGCTGGACGGCCTACGGCAAGCTGGACGGCGTGTACTGGATGATCGTGAACGCCTTCGGCATCAGCGTGACCACCTTTGTGGGCCAGAACTTCGGCGCGGGGCTCATGGGCCGCGTCAAAAAGAGCGTGCGCGTCTGCATGGCCATGACCATGGGCACGACCGTCGTCCTGGCCGCCCTGCTGTACGCGTTCGGCGGCGACTTCTACCGCATCTTCACCGACGACCCGGCGGTCATCCGCGAGGGCGTGCGCATCCTGCGCCTGCTGGTGCCCTTCTACATCACCTATATCCCCATCGAGATCCTGTCCGGCGCGCTGCGCGGGGCCGGAGACACCCTGGTGCCGACGCTGCTGACCCTCGTATGCATCTGCCTGCTGCGGGTGGTGTGGATCCTCTTCTTCGCGCCGGCGTACAACAGCATCGACGCCGTGCTGTGGAGCTACCCCGTCACCTGGATGCTGACCGGAGCCCTGTTCATCCTGTATTACCGCCGCAAAAAATGGTCCCACACATAAAAAACTCCCGGCAGCTTCTGCCGGGCCCGTCATGAAAGGGGGAGCTTATGGAGTATTTCCGCAATATCGGTGATTTCCTGTCCACGCAGGGCATCAACCTGCTGCGCGGCATCCTGGTGCTGGTGGTGGGCTTTTTCCTCGTTCACTGGGCGCTCAAGCTGGTCAGCCGCAACGAGAAGTACATCCGCATGGATCCCACCCTCAAGGGCTTCCTGGATAACCTGATGCGCATCGTGCTGTACATCGTCGTCATCCTGACCGCCGTCAACGTGATGGGCATCCCCATGACCTCCGTGGTCGCCCTGGTCGCCAGCGCGGGCGTCGCGATCTCCATGGCGGTGCAGGGCGCGCTGTCCAACCTGGTCGGCGGGCTCATGCTGCTGCTGCTCAAGCCCATCAAGGTGGACGAGTACATCAAGGTCGGCGATATCGAAGGCACGGTCAAGCGCATCGGCGCGTTCTACACCGAGCTCGCCACGCCGGACAACCGCTACATCACCATGCCCAACTCGCTGCTCACCAATACGTCCATCATCAATAACGCCCGCCTGGGCACGCGCCGTCTGGATGTCTTCTTTTCCGTCAGCTATCGGGCGGATATCGACCACGTCAAGCAGGTGCTGACGAGCGTGATGAACCGCTGCGAGGGCATCCTCCCCGACCCCGAGCCCGCCGTTAAGCTGACGGAGTGCGGAGAGAGCGCGCTGAAATTCGTGACCCGCGTCTGGACCAAGGGCAGCGATTACTGGAACGCCAACTTCTTCCTCCTGGAGGAGGGGAAGAAGGCGCTCGACGCAGCGGGCATCTCCATCCCCTACCCCCAGATGGACGTACACGTGAAGCAAGACTGACCTTGCCCGCAAGGGGGACTGGCGTCCCCCCTGCGCCTCAATTCGGCATTGTCGCGCTACGCGCTCTGTGCCTCATTGCGGCTCCACCCGCCTGTATCGCCCACTGGGCGCGGCGGGCTCCGCCGCCCAGCAGCTTTGCCTCTCGGACCTACGGTCCTCCCGGGCGGCAAAGCTGCAAGGTAGATTCCGCTGACGCGGAATCGTCCTCGCGGCGTACATGCCGCCGCTGCGGATTCAAATCAAGGGTGTTCCCCCTTGATAATCCCCTCGCCATGTTCTTTCCATCACTCCCATCCCATCGCCCTACGGGTGGCTACGCCATCCGCCGAATAAATCGGCGGACTCAGGGATTCCGTGATGGAAAGAACCATTACTGGTTGCCTTGTCCAAAACGGTATGGGCCCTTGTCAGGCATTCTCCCGTTTCGCGATCTCCTTTTCCAGCTCGGTGATCAGGCGCTCGACGGAGTAGCCACTCAGGCGGCTGGCGTCCGCGATGGTGGAGCGCTTGATCAGCTGCTTCCCCACGAAGGTCTTGGCGATCTTCAGGCGGTCGTCCAGGGACGCGACATAGTCGATCAGCCAGGGATACGCGTCCGCGATGTCCTGCAGGCGCGTTTCTGCCGTAAACTGCATGTGGATCAAGTCCTTTCTATCTGACCGGGCTCAGATGCGATGGGCCCTCAGCCGGTAGCCTTTGCGGTATACTGTGTCGATCGAGTGGAACCCGATCTTCTTGCGCAGGCGCTGGATATGCACGTCCACCGTGCGCGTTTCGCCCGGAGACAGGTAGCCCCAGGCCTTGCGCAGCAGGTCCTGGCGCGATACCGCCTCCCCGGCGTGCTGCGCCAGCTCACTTAAAAGCAGATATTCCTGCTCAGTCAGCGTGCTGCGCATCCCGTCCAGGTAGATGGACCGGTCACGGTCGTCCAGGTAAAGCTGCTTTGCCGTTTCGTTGGCGGGTTGGCACATTAACAGACTGCTCATGGATATCACCTCCGCTTATACAGACGGAGCTCAGACCCATTTTGTTGCAAATAGATGAAATTGTTCACAATTTTGTCATAATTTCTTTTCCCGGAGGCGCAGTGTGAGCGTTTTTGAACAGGATATGCAGGCCCTGTATTTCGGGTCCATGCCGGTGGAGCACATTTTCCTGACGGAGTACATGCCCGCCGCCCGCGGCGATTACGTGAAGGTATATCTGATGTGTCTTTACCACAGCCGCTTGCCGGGCGACGAGGCGAAAGTGGAGGATATTTCCAGAGAATTAGGCCTTGAAATGCCGATGGTGGAGAACGCGCTCCGATATTGGGAACGCAGAGGGCTTTTGGTGGTGATCGCAGGTGATACGCCCCGTTACCAGATGCGCTCCGCCATCCAGCGCGCGCTGACGGGAGAGCCCCTGACCGCCGATAACGCCTTTGTGCAGTTCAGCGAGAACGTGTACAGCCTGTTCGGCGAGAGCCGCAAGGTGCGGCCCTCGGAGATCTCCATGGCCTACGAATGGGTGGAAGAGGAGGGCCTGAGCCCGGACGCCGTGCTCGCCCTGCTGCGCCACATGTGGACGCTGCGCGGCCCGCAGTTCAACTTCCAGCTCGCGGGCCAGTTAGCGGTGAAGCTGCGCGAGAGCGGCATCCGCGACGTCGCCGACGCCGAGAGCTACCTCGCCTACGAGGAAACGGTGCACCGCGGCGCGCAGGCCGTGCTGCGGCGTCTGGGCCGCCGGCGCATGCCCTCCGAGGACGAGCTGGCCCTGTACAGGAAATGGACGGGCGACTGGGGCTACACCCAGGACGCCGTGCTGGAAGCCTGCCAGGCGACCACCGCTGCCGGGGAGCCCACCTTCAAGTACCTGGACGGCATCCTGACCCGGCTGAAGCAGGGTGGCGAAGCCCCCTCCGACGCGCGGGAGATGACCGAGACGCTGGACAAGGGCCGGGAGGAGATGAAGCTGACCGGGGAGATGCTGCACGCCCTGGGCGCCCGGCTGCGGCCCGAGACCGCCGCGCCGATCTACCGCGAGCTGGCCGAAAACCGGCCCCATGAGCTGATCCTATACGCCGCCAAGGAGTGCGCGCGCAACGGCAAGGGCACCCTGGAGGACCTGACCCGCCTGCTGGAAAGCTGGGAGAAGCGCGGCCTGACCACGGCGCAGGAGGCCGAGGCCTATGTGGGCCACGTGCGGGAGCTCGATACAGTGCTGTACCGGATCTACGAAGCCTGCGGCTACCACGGCCGGGCCAGCAAGACCGACCGCGAGCTGCTGGAGCGCTGGCAGGGCATGGGCT
This sequence comes from uncultured Eubacteriales bacterium, assembly GCA_902760595.1. Classification (GTDB taxonomy): domain Bacteria; phylum Bacillota; class Clostridia; order Christensenellales; family Aristaeellaceae; genus UBA4246. The sequence continues at coordinate 11,443 of CACWHI010000006.1, read as the reverse complement.
TTGAGGAGGGCGTGCTGCTGCTGGCGGCCAGGCAGGCCAGCGGCGCCTCCAGCCAGAAGATGAAATACATGAACACCGTGCTCAAGAACTGGCAGCAGAACGGCGTGACGACCGTAGCCCAGGCCGAGCGGCAGAACGGCCGGGTCCCCGCCGCCCAGCCCGACGGCAGGCGCGTGCTGGCCCAGCAGTACGAGCAGCGGGAGTACAAGGAGAGCGAGATGCAGGAGATCCTGGGCGTTCATGACCTGTATAAGGAGGCACCGGATGGACAGAAGGATTCGTGAGGCGCTGGCGGAAGAATACCGCGCGCAGCGGGAAAGAAACGCCGCGGAGGAAGCCCGCCGCCGGGAGGAGGTCCGCGCCCGCGTGCCGCAGGCCGCGCGCCTGATGGACGCTCGTCAGGCGATGATCGAGCGCTTCTGCCGTCAGGCGCTGACGGACGAAAGCTTTGTCACGCCCGAGGCCGAGCTGCGGAAGGCGAACGCCGGCATCCGCGCGGCGCTGGCCGCCGCCGGGTATCCCGAGGACTATCTGGAGCCGGTCGCCCGCTGCCCCAAGTGCATGGACACCGGGGTCATGGACGGAGACGTCCGCCGCGAGTGCGACTGCTACCGTCAGCGGGCGCTGGAGCTGTCCAGTGCCGTCACTGACGGCACCCAGAGCTTCGAAGCCTTCAACGCGCAGGTATTCCCGGAAACAGTTCCTGAGGGACTGACCATCACACAGCGAAAGGCCATGCTGCTGCTGAAGAATTACTTTGAAAAGTACGCCGACAGCTTTCCGGCCCAGCAGCCGCGCGATCTGCTGCTGTACGGAAAAAGCGGCCTGGGCAAGACTTATCTGCTCAGCTGCATCGCCCGCCGCCTGCAGGAGCGGGGCTACCGGGCCGAGCTGGTCAGCGCCTACGACGTGATCCGGATCATGCGGGACGCCTACTTCGGCCGCGAGGACGACACCGCCCGGCTCTACGACGCGGACCTGCTGCTGATCGACGACCTGGGAATGGAGCCAATGATGGAGAATATCACCATCGAGCAGCTGTTCCAGCTGATCAACGCACGGCGCAGCCGGGGCCTGGCCATGGTATTCAGCACCAATCTGAACACGGAGGAGATCAAGCGCAGGTATAACGAGCGCATCGCCTCCCGGCTCTTCGATCACACGTTATGCCAGGTCGTCGAGCTGCTCGGCCAGGACGTGCGCCAGCGCCCGCGGCCGGAGGCCTGAGCATGCGGGGCCGTCGCTTCCTTCCGCTCCTGCTGCTGGCCGCCTGCCTGTGCGGCCTTGCCCGCGCGGAGGAAGACATGGTCAGCTACCAGGGCCGCGTCAGCTTTCCCCTGGACGCGGAAACGATCGACTTCGGGTCCACCCGGATCACGGACTGGGACGGGCTGCCGGACTTTCTCAGGCAGTTTCCCAATCTCCGGAGGGCGGACATGTTCGAGTCGCCCATCACGGCCCGCCGCGCCAACGCTCTCTCCGGGCAGCTGCCGCAGATCAAATTCGGCTGGACGCTGCGCATCACCTGCCGCGACCACCACGAGCACCGGGTGCGCACCGACGCCACCGCCTTTTCCACCCTGCACAACAACCGTACCACAGAACATACGGACGAGGAGCTTTCCGCGCTGCGCTTCTGCACGGAGCTCCGGGCGCTGGATATCGGGCACAACGCGGCGACGAACCTCGATTTCCTGTATGAGCTGCCCGAGCTCAGGGTGCTGATCATCGCCCTGAACCAGGTGAAGGACATCACGCCCATCGCCTCGCTTACCCACCTGGAATACCTGGAGATGTTCCGCAACCGCGTGCGGGACCTGACTCCCCTGAGCGGGCTCACCGAGCTCAGGGACCTGAACATCGGCTATAACCGCGTGACGGACGTGTCGCCGCTGTATTCCCTGAAGCGGCTCGAGCGGCTGTGGCTGCACCATGCCCAGTTTTATCAGCAGGGCGTCCCGGCGGATCTGCCCGCCGACGAGATCGCGCGGCTCCGCCTGGCGCTGCCCGATACCCTGATCGACGACGTCTCCTCCCCCACCGCCGGCGGCTGGCGCAGTCATCCGCGCTACGCGGTGATCGAGCGGATGTTCCGCCTCGGGGAATACATCCCCTTCAGCGACTGACAGGAAACCATATACAGGCCGACCGCCGTGACCGTGAAGCCGGTCCAGCAGAGCGGCCTGATTTTTTGCGCCGTCCAGGCGCGCCAGCCTTCGGGCAGGAGGGCCGTCAGCAGCTCCGGCTTGTCCAGGACGAACTGCAGGTACGCGTTCAGGCCCAGCAGCAGGATTGCGACAGCCAGCGGCTGCCACCGGCCCGTACGGAAGAGCGCCGCCAGCGCCAGGCCCAGCAGCGCGCAGGCGCACCAGACCTGGTCGATGCGCGCGAAATGCCAGGCGATGGTGTTGACGCGCATCAGCTCGAACAGGATCTGTCCGCAGCACAGCAGCGCCGCCGTACGCGCGAATCGGTCCTCTGACCGCCGCCAGCGGGTCAGCGCCAGGGCTGCGCCCGTCAGGGCGAATGCCGCCTCGGCCACGTATACCGCCCAGTGCCATTCGCCCCAGGCGTTCGCCACGGCGAGGAACGTCCCCGCCGCCCAGTGGCCCTCGGGCAGCAGCCCGCCGGCGCCCAGGGTGCCCAGCCAGGCCTCCGCCGCCCGGAGTCCCGCGATCATGCAAGCGCCGCAGGGCGCGAACAGGTTCAGCAGCCCCTTCGCGCCGCAGGTGCGCGCGGCCAGCCACAGCGCCAGCGTTACGCCCGCGCATCCCGATACGAAGGAGAAGGTATCCGGCCGCGGCAGGACGAGCGCGGCGATCCCCCACCGCGCAAGCTGCGGCCGCAGATAAAAGCAGAGGAAGCCGGCCTTCGCCAGCCCGTAGCCCAGCGGCAGGGCCAGCGTTAGCCCGGTGAGCGCGGCTCGCCCCCACCCCCTGCTGGCGGCGGACAGCGCAAAAAGTCCGCCCAGGCAGCCGAGCCACAGGCAGACGAAGATCAGATACGGCGTTGGGAAGGTCATGGCTGGTCCCCCGGCCAGGCGGAGGCGAAATAGATGATGTCGCAGATATCCCGCGTATCCGGATTGTCCCGGTCGTTGATCTTTTCCCCCGCGAAGATCATCATGCAGGAGTTGCCGCCGTCCAGGTTATAGGCGGTCTGCACCCCCTGCTTGGCCACCAGGGTGGCGAACTGGTCCAGTGTCAGGCCCCTGGAGCCCCGGGCATGGGTCGCGCAGCAGATGCACTTGTAATGCAGCGGGCCCGCCTGCGCGATGGCCATGCGCTGGCGCGGCTCGTCCTGGGCCATGCCGACGCCGTCGATATACACCACGCGCTTGCCGTCCTGCACCAGGATCGGCCCGAAGAAAAAGGCGTTGATGATCTTTTTGCCCTTCACGGTGCCTTTGATGCTGTTTTTCTTCGCGAGCGGAAACACGTGAAAGTCGCCGTCCTCGTCGATCGCCAGCACGTCGCGGTTCGCCCAGAGGGTGTTCAGGTAGGTCACGCCCTGGCGCACGATATATCCGATACCCGTATAGCAGAAATAATCGCCGTTGATCGCCAGCGCCGCGTTCACGCGCCGGGCCATGCGCTCGCCGTTCATCCGCATGCCGGACTGGAAGGTATCCGCGGGCGCGGTCCTGAGCTGGGACGCGTCCCCAATCACGATATCCGCCACCCAGTAATCGCAGCTCCGCCAGCGCGACTGGGTCACCGACACGCGGATCGTCGGGTCCTCGTAGGTCCAGCCCTCGCCGAAGCCGCTTTCGCTCAGCGGCTTGCCGCCGCTCAGGTCGATGGGCAGCTTCAGGGCCTCCGCCCGCGCCGGTCCTGCGGCGCACAGCAGGAGCGCGGCCAGAAGCAGACAGGCCCACTGCCGCCGCTCTGACCGCGCCGTTCCGACGGTATATTCAGTTCGCTTCACCCACGGCATACCCATGCTCAGTCGACCGTCAGCTCCTCCAGCGGCCGGATGCCGCAGCCGGACAGCGCGGCGGAAGCGCCTGCGGGATCATGCACCTTGAACACCATGTAGGCCTTGCCCGGCGTGTTGCCCAGGAAGGCGTACATGTACTCCACGTTGATGCCCGCGGCCGACAGGCACTGCAGGATTTCGTTGAGCCCGCCGGGCGTATCGGACAGGGCCACCGCCAGCACCGGGGACACCGTATGCACGAAGCCCTTGTCGCGCAGGACCGTGGTGGTCTTGTACACATCGTCGACGATGATGCGCGCGATGCCGAAATCGCTGGTCTCCGCCAGGGAAAAGGCGCGCATGTCGATCTCGCTCTCGGCTAAGACGCCGGTCAGCTCGCACAGGGTGCCGGGCTTGTTTTCCAGGAATACGGAAATCTGCTTGACGCTCATGCCATCCCCTCCTCAGATTTTGCGCTTGTCGATGACGCGCACGGCTTTACCTTCGCTGCGAACGATGGTCTTGGGCGCGACCAGGGTCACCTTGGCGGTCAGGCCCAGCATGGCCCTGAGGCCGTCCACCAGCGCCTTCTGGCGGTTGTTGATCTCGCCCATGTTGTCGGTGAACATTTCGGGCGTCATTTCCACCTGCACGTCCAGGGTATCCGTGTTGCGCACACGGTCCACGATGATCTGGTAGTTGGCCGGGTAGCCCTGGTTGATGAGCACCGTCTCGATCTGGGACGGAAACACGTTCACGCCGCGGATGATCAGCATATCGTCCGTTCGTCCGCGCGGCTTGCTCATCTTCACATGGGTGCGGCCGCAGCTGCACTTTTCATGGCTCAGCACGCAGATGTCCCGGGTGCGGTAGCGCATCAGCGGGAACGCCTGCTTGGTAATGGCGGTGAACACCAGCTCGCCCTGCTGCCCGTCGGGCAGGGGCTCGCCGGTCTCGGGGTCGATGACCTCGGCGATGAAGTGGTCCTCGTTGATGTGCATGCCGTTCTGGGCGGAGCACTCGAAGGCGACGCCGGGGCCGGACAGCTCGGTCAAGCCGTAGATGTCGTAGGCCTTGATGCCCAGGGTCTTCTGGATGTCCTGCCGCATCTCCTCCGACCAGGCCTCCGCGCCGAAGATACCGGCCTTCAGGGGGATCTGGTCCGGGGTCAGGCCCATCTCCTTCATGGTCTCGCCGATGTAGGCGGCATAGGAGGGGGTGCAGCAGAGGATGGTGGTGTTCAGATCGCGGATGAACATGATCTGGCGCTCGGTATTGCCGGAGGAGGTCGGGACGGTGAGACAGCCGACCTTGTGGCTGCCGCCGTTCAGGCCCGGGCCGCCGGTGAACAGGCCGTAGCCGTAGGAGACCTGGCACACGTCCTCGTCCGTGCCGCCCGCCGCGGTGATCGCGCGGGCGCAGCAGTCCTCCCACAGGTCGATATCCGCCTGGGTGTAGAATGCGACGACGCGCTTGCCGGTCGTGCCGGAGGTGGACTGGATGCGCACGCAGTCCCTGAGCGGCACGCCCACCAGCCCGTAGGGATAGGCCTCCCGCAGGTCCGCCTTGCTCAGGAAGGGCAGCTTCCTCAGGTCGTCAGCGCCATGGATGTCCTCCGGCGTGACACCCTTCTCTTCCATTTTTTTGCGGTAGTAGGGCACGTTTTCCCATACATGCCGCACCTGCTTTACCAGGCGCTCGTCCTGCCAGGCCTTGATCTGCTCGCGCGATGCCGTTTCGATCTCCGGCTGATAATAACGCTCCATACGGAATCAACCCTTTCTTTCGGGCCCGGCTGATACCGCCGGACACGGGATACGCCACTATAACATATTGCGCCGCGGCGCGCAAAGCTTGCGGACGCAAAAGTACAAAAGGAAAGCAGCGGCGGGGCTGTTGGGCCGGTACATGAACGTCCTCATCCGTCACGCCTCCGGCGCGATACCGTTCCACAGTTCACCATTGTCGCCCCGCGCACCGTCGTGCGCGGGGCTCTGTGGTTCACTGCGGCTTCTCCGGCCTTCATCGCCCACCGGGCGCGGCCTTTTCCGTCGCCCCCGGGATCGGGGGAAGGCTTTCGCTTCGCGCTATGACAGGTTTTTTGAGCCTGCGGCGGCTCTATTCTTTTGTGATGACGTTACTTGCGCAGATACAGGGTCTCGCCGACCGTACCGGTGGAATCGGCCAGGGTCACGACCAGCTCGCCGTTATCGGCCAGGGACGCGACGGCGAAGCCGAAGCTCGGATAGATGGCGCTGATGTCGGCGCTCAGGCGGCCGTCCTTATACTCGTACGGCGCGGTCAGCTTCTGGCCGTAGGCCGTGACGTGCATGCCGTTTTCGTCGATGACTGCCCTGATGCCGCGCGGCGTCATATCCAGCACGGTGCCGTTCGCCAGCTTATCCTGATAGACGGTATAGCTGCCATAGAAGGCGGTCGCGTCACCGGCCGCCTTGGCCGGGGCCACGGGCAGCGTCGCCATGCCGGGGAAGGTGGGCGTCGAGGGCTTCTCTGTGGGCTGCGCCGCGGGCGCTTCGGTCACGGCCGGCGCGGGCACCGGGACGACGGGCGCCTGGGTCGGCGCGGTGGAAGGCTGCGTACCCTTGCGGCGCAGGTAGCCGATGCTCGCGGGCGACGCGGGCTCATAGAACGCGATGACGTCCGGATCCGCCGTTTTGCTGATGATGATCTCGCTCGGACCGTACACGATCAGCTTGCCGTCCTTGAAGTTGGTCAGGCATTCCTGCGGCTCCTGGCCCTCGGTATTCACGACCGCGACGAATTCGGAGATATCAAAACCGTTGCCCTCGCCGGACATCTGCGTATACTGGCCGTTCTGCGCGAGCAGATAGACATAATACTCGCCGAAGAATTCCTCCTCCGACGCGGCGTCCGCGAGAGCGGGAGTATCATACGTCGCGGCTGTCCGCGCGAGCGTGAACGTCGGGAAGAAACGGTTGCCGGCCAGCTCGCCCAGGTTGTTCGTCTGCATGGTCAGCACATCGTCGGCGTAATACATGTCGAACTCCGGCATGAATCCGCCCTTTTCGGTGACCATCACGCGGTCGCCGTCCACCGACCACTCGAAGCCGGACATATCCTTGGCCGTGCCCGAAAGCACCAGCGTGACTGTTTTGTCGCGGTTGAACTCGATGTAGCTGTCGCCCGGAAGACCGGTGCCTTCCACGCTCGTGAAATACCAGCGGCCTACGACCTTCGCCAGGGAGACCGCCTGCGCGGAGACGGCCGTCAGGGCCAGCGTCAGACAGAGCGCCAGGATGATAAAACGCTTCATAAAACTGATCCTCCTTGAAATCTTGTATGCCACGCGGCACTGTTTGCTTCAAATAATATGCTGAAACCCCCGATTTGTCAAGGATGAAATCAGCCGTGAAACCTCTTGCGGCACGATGGGTTTTGCGGTACAATAAGCACGATTGGGATACTGTCCACTCACGAAGCGGCGCGCGGCGCCGGAAAGGATATACGCATGGGAAAACTGGTGATGGGGTACTGGGACTGCCCCTACTGCGATACGAAGGGGATACGCGGCGACGCCGCCGTATGCCCGGGCTGCGGACGGCCCCGCGGGCAGGTCAAATTCTACATGAAAGGCCAGGCCCAGAACCAGGAACGACGCGCCGACGACGTGGCCGATATCGAATACGTGGACGAGGAGCAGGCAAAGTATGTCAACCGCAATCCGGACTGGTACTGCTCCTTCTGTGAAACACTGAACAGCGACAACGCGCAGACCTGCCAGAGCTGCGGCGCCTCCCGCGCGGACTCGGAGGCCAATTACTTCCAGATGCGCGCGCAGCTGCAGGCCAAGGAAGCCGCGAGGCAGCAGCCCGCGGCGCAGGCACCTCAGAAAAAGAGCAGGCTCCCGCTGATCCTGATCGCGGCGGTGCTGATCATCGCCGGACTGTTCATGTTCATGAACAGCGAGACCACCAGCCGGGACTACCAGATCAGCGGCGTCAGCTGGCAGCGCGCCATCCAGGTGGAACAGAACGTGGAATACCACGAATCCGGCTGGGCCGTGCCCGCCGGCGGCTCGGTGACCGACCAGCGCCAGGAGATCCACCATTACGACAGCGTGCTGGACCACTACGAGGACCGCCAGGTCCAGCGCTCGCGGCGCGTGATCGACCATTACGAGACCTATTACACCTACACCGACCTGGGCAACGGCATGTTCGACCAGGTGGCGCACGAGCGCCCGGTCTATACGACAGAGTATTACACGGAAACGGAGCGGCAGCCGGTCTATAAGCAGGTGCCGCGCTACCAGACCAAGTATTACTACGACATCTGGCGATGGACGCCCACCCGCACGGCCACGGCCAGCGGGGACGACCACAGTCCCTACTGGCCCGATCCCCAGCTCAGCCAGGACGAGCGCGAGGGCCAGCGCGCGGCGGTCTACCGCGTGACCATCACGAACACCCAGAAGGGCGAGAGCACCCGCTACCGCGTATCCGAGGCCGACTGGAACACCCTGAACGCCGGCGACAGCATCTATTTCACCGTCAAGCGCTCCGGCGGGGAGCCCTGCATTTCCGATGAGAAGGGGAACCCGCTGGTGCAGCTGACGAAAGACTGACAAAACGGGGGGACGAGTGAGGAGTGAGAAGTGAGGAGTTCAGGAAGAAACTCCTCCGCTGGGCTCCGGAGTATTCTTTGACTGTTACTGCTCTGTATCGCGTACATACTGCGGCGCAACAATCAGACAAACGCCATAGCGAAGCGGCGGCGTTTGCTCCGCCACTCCTCACTCATCACTCCTCACTCATCACTGATCCGATCTGCTTTATCTATTCTGACACAAGGAGAATCGTTTATGGACATGCTCGTCAACCTCTACCGCCTGCCTGAAGAAACACCTCTGGACGGCGTAACGATCGCGCGCGTGCTGCCGCCGGACCGCCACCGGGTGCTGGCCTGGGTGCGGGAGCATTTCAGCGCGGGCTGGGAATCGGAATGCGCCCAGGCGCTGTCCGCCCAGCCCAACACCTGCTTTATCGCGAAAAAGGACGGCGCCTGCGTCGGCTTCGCCTGCTACGACGCCACGGCCCGCGGCTACTTCGGGCCCATCGGGGTGGATGAGAGCCAGCGCGGCTCCGGCATCGGGCGCGCGCTGCTGCTCCGCTGCCTGTACGCCATGCGCGAGGCCGGCTATGGCTACGCCGTCATCGGCTGGTGCACCGAGGCCGCCGATTTCTACGCCCACACTGTCGGCGCGATCCCGATCCCCGACAGCGAGGCTGGAAATACCGCCTATGGACGTATGATCAGGTTCAGCTGAAAACGAACGCTTATTGATGGGTCAGTCACCTGCTCAGTGTGATTGACCCATTATTGTTATTTCAGTCCGCTGCCAGGGCGTCCCCGCAGGTGCAGGAGCAGTAAAGTCCCCGAAGAGATCAAAACAACGCCCGCAGGGCAGGAGGATAAGATCATGAAAAACGATATGAAGGAACTGAACCTGAACGAGATGGAAAAAGCGTCCGCCGGTGAAGCCATCCATCCGACCAAAGAACAGATGGAAGCCGTTGAAAAAACCATCAAATGGATCTCAAGCTGGTTCGACTGATGTCCGGACCGGGACCCACCCCACAACGCCTGCCGCTGGCAGGCTTTTTTCATGCGTCCGGACGGATGGGACATGCTGGATGGACGCAGCCGGAGGCTTGGGAACATGACAGCGTCACGGAAGAATCATGCATCACCCATACCCATCATCAAGGGCAGCCCGTAGGGGCCGTGCTCAGCGATCCGGGGAAGCACAGTCAAAATTCTATCTCCCCGCCCGAGCTCGCGCGCACGGCTGATTTGCATTCCTTCCCAAAACAGGGTATAATGCTGAAAAATGCAGTCCGAGGGGAGGGAGCGTCTGTGAACAGGTTATTGGCAGTCCTGTTTCTACAGGCGTTTTTGCTTTTTCAGATCCCCTGCCCGGCAGGAGCCGCGCCGGACGGGCCGACCCTGCGCGCCCTGATCGTGACCTGCGACCGCTTCCTGAGCCAGGAGGAAACGACGCCGGCGGCGCAGGAAAACGCGCGCCTGATGGCGGAGATGCTGAAGCGCGACGCCCGCGGCTACGCGGACATCCGGACGGAATGCGACAGCATCGGCACCGTGGACGCGTTCTTCTCGGCGGCGCGGGAGACCTTCTCCGGCGTGGACGAGGACGATATCTCGCTGATCTATATCAGCACCCACGGCGTATATAACCCCTCCCGGAGCAACCTGACCGCCGAGCTGCTGCTTTCAGACGGCCAGACGGAGGAGGGCGTGACGCCCCAGACGCTGGAAGCGGTGCTGGCGGAGATCCCGGGCACCCACGTGCTGCTGGTAGACGCCTGCCACTCCGGCGCGTTCATCGGCAAAGGCCTGAGCGACCGCCCGGACGCCGCGACGCTGGGCGCCGACAGCAAGATCCTGTGCAGCGCCGGCGGCAGCGAGGACAGCTGGTACTGGCGCTCGGGCGATTCCGGAACGCTGCACGGGGCGGGGTATTTCACCTCGATCCTGACCCGGGGCTGCGACCCGGCCGCCGGCTTTCCCGCGGACAGCGACGCGGACGGCACCGTCACCCTGCGCGAGGCCTTCCTGTGGCTGCGCGGCCATTACGCGGTCTCCACGGCGCAGGTCTATCCCGAGCGGGACGACGGCTTCGCGCTGTTCGCCTGCGGCGAAGCGGACCAGCCGCGCGGCCTGACCGACATCGAATTTGAAGAGACCGTTTTCGCCGGAAGGACCGACCGGCTGTATTTTTCCTTCGAGCTCGGTTCTCCGATGAGCATCGCCTATCAGCTGGTCTACCTGCGCCGCGGGACCTGGGATTTTCCGAACGCTGCCCAGGTCGCTGAGCCGGAGATCCTCCAGCCGGGGCATTATGAGCGCGCCCTGACCCTGCACCTGGCCGACGAGGACGAGGACGTATCCGGTTACCTGATGGTGCAGATCTTTTCACTGGACGGCGAGCGCCCGCTGCTGCACGAGAGCCGCCTGATCAGCGTCCTGCCGCTGTCGGGCGACATCGCGCTGAGTGTGGAGTGCCCGGCCGCCTTCCGCCAGGGCATGGGACTTGAAATGCCCGTCACCGTCCGCCACGATATCCCCTGCGTGCTGACCGCCGCGATCCAGAATATCCGGGGCGAGACGGTGCGTTACCTGGCCTATGAACAGCAAAGCCGCCCACAGCACCTGGTGCCGGAGGGCACCTGCCTGTACTGGGACGGCTTGCTTTCGGACGGTACGCCCGCGCCGGCGGGCTATTACCTGGTCCGTGTCCAGACGGAGATCGGCGGCGACCTGTACCAGGCCTATTCGCCGCTGTTCCGGCTGATGTCAGAGGATAGTAAAGGATAAATCCATCTATCCTATAGTAATATTCATGACGCCACTTGCTGTCCATTCAGGCACGGAATCCCGGAGTCCGCCGATTTATTCGGCGGATGGCGAAGCATGTCGTGCGCGGTGCGTGAGGCGCTTGCGCCCGCGGTGCGCGCGCGATTCC
>CACWHI010000005.1 GCA_902760595.1 uncultured Eubacteriales bacterium | reverse complement strand
TCAAGCACTGGGACGACGCGGACGACCAGGACGGCAAACGCGCCGGCGCTCAGGCGGCGGCCACGCTGTTCAGGAAGGTCGAAGGCGGCACCCACGAGCCTGTGGACGTGGTCACCGTAGGCCTTGAAGAGGGCTGGGAAAAGACCTGGGAAGACCTGCCGGTCTATAAGGATGGCAAAAAGCTCACCTATTCCGTGGCGGAAAGCGTCGGCAACGGCTATACCAGCAGCCTGACCGGCAAGACGGACGTGCTGAACGAAGGCGAGCTGAAGATCACCAACAGCTATACCCCGATGGTCACTTCGATTTCCATCACCAAGGTCTGGGACGACGCGGACGACCAGGACGGCATCCGCAAGAACGTGAAGGCCCAGGTGAAGGTCTACGCGATCGACGGTGAGGGCGCCAGGACGCTGGTGGAGACTGCCGAGGTCAAGGACGCCGACGGCACCGTATTCGAGCGTCATGATCTGCCGGTATACAAGAAGGGCAAGAAGCTGACCTACACCGCCGAGGAAATCCTCAGCGAGGACAGCGGCTATACCAGCAGCTTGACAGGGGAGACTGCCATCAAGAACGGTGAAATGACGATCACCAACACCCATAAGCCCGCCGTGACTGAATCCGGCGTCATGAAGCTGTGGGACGACGCGGAGAACCAGGACGGCAAACGGCCTGACTCCGTGACCGTGAAGCTGTTCAAGACCGTGGACGGCAAAAAGAGCGAAGTCCTGGCCCTGACCCTCGCGGCGGACGATGCGGGCCTCGGCGAGCCCTGGAGCCATATGGAAACGAACCTGCCCGCCTTTGAAAAGGGCAAACAGATCACGTATACCTGGGAGGAAGCCGGCGCGCCGAGCGGCTATGAACTGACCGACACCACGGTAGAGGGCAAGGTCACCAAGCTCACCAACAGCCATACGCCCGAGGAGACGGAAGCTACCGTCAGGAAGGTCTGGCACGATGCGGACGACCAGGACGGCGCGCGGCCCGGGAGCCTGAAGGTCACCCTCTCCAACGGCGAAAGCGTGACGCTGACGGCGGACAACAAGTGGACCGGCACCATCGAGCATCTGCCCAAGTACAAGAACGGACAGGAGATCGTATACACCTGGACGGAGGACGCGCTGCCGAGGGGCTACAGGCTCACCTCGACTGTGAAGGAAGGCCTCGTCACGACGCTGACCAACAGCTATACGCCCAGGACGGTGCAGGTGAGCGCCGAGAAGGTCTGGGACGACGAGGACGATGTGGCAGGCCTGCGCAAGAGCGTATCTGCTGTGGTGACGCTGTATAAGACTAACGGCGAAGGCAAAACCACGGCGATCGAATCGGTGGTGGTGCCTGCGGCCGACGGCGTGATCAGGACCTGGACGGATCTGCCAGAGTACGAGAAGGGCAAGAAGCTGGTCTATTCTGTCAGCGAAACGCTGCTGAACGACTTCGGATATACGACGGATACCGCGGAGGCTGCCGAGGTGAAGAACGGCAGCGTCACCATCACCAACAGCTATGTCCCCGAGCTCACCGAAGCGACCGTGGAAAAGCTGTGGCTGGATGAGAACGACCTGAATAAGAAGCGGCCCGGGCAGCTGATTGTCAAGCTGATGGCCAACGGCAAGGAAACCGGCGACACCGTGACGCTGAACGAAAAGAATCAGTGGACGGAGACCAAGAAAGACCTGCCTAAGTATAAGGACGGCAAGGAAATCGACTATACCTGGGCGGAATCGCCGGTCAAGGGCTATACCCAGCAATCCTACCGCAACGGCGCCAAGACGACACTGATCAACAGCCTGACGGTCGAAACCGTCACGGTGACCGTGCATAAGGACTGGGTGGACGGCAACGACCTGGACGGCAGCCGCCCCGACAGTATCGTAATGACCCTGTCCGACGGGCAGTCTGTCACACTGAACGAGGCGAACGGCTGGTCCGCGAGCATCAGCGGCCTGCCCAAGTACGACGGCGACGAGGAGATCCAATACACCTGGTCCGAACCTGCGGTGGACGGCTACGAGTCAAGATCGTCGGTGAACGGCACGGTGACCGTATTCACCAACACCCATATCCCGAAGCTGGGCGAAATGAGCGCCACCAAGATGTGGGACGACGCGGAGAACCAGGACGGCAAACGGTTTGACGTCACCTTCCGTCTGATCAGCCATGTCATGGATGACGAGGGCACGGAAACCACCTCGGTGGTGGACGAGCAGAGTGTCGGCCAGGAGGATGGCGGCAGCTACCAGTGGAAGGATCTGGACCTGATCACCGAGGACGGGCGCCCGATCTTCTACACCGTCGAGGAAGCGGGCATGAGCCCGGATGGGCGGATCAACGATTACACCGTGTCCGTCTCCGGCTCCATGACGGAGGGCTTCCTGATCACGAACCATTACGAGCCTCAGCGCTACTGCGTGGGCGTGACCAAGCACTGGGATGACAACGCGGATGTGGACAGCGTCAGGCCGGAGAGACTGAAGGTACACCTCTCCAGCACCGCCGGCATGGAGCTGGATGTGGAGCTGAACGAGGAGAACGGCTGGACGCACCTGGAGCGCGGCGTGCCGATGTACTTCGACAACGGCACGAAGATCGAGTATACCTGGACTGAGGAAGAGGTCAAGGATTACGTGAGCAAGGAGCTAGTGACGTCCGAGGGCACCATGACCGTGTTCTATAACCGCCATGTGCCCGCGCCGCGTTATCCCGGTACCGGCCCGAACGGCCTGAGCGGCTCCAAGACCTGGGCGGATGACAACAACGCCGCCGGCAAGCGTCCGGAAAGCATCACCGTGCACCTGTACGGCAACGGAGAACTGGTCGACAGCAAGAAGGTCACAGCCGCGGACAACTGGCAGTGGAACTTCGGCGACCTGCCGGTCCAGACAGAAGAAGGCGAAACGATCATCTACAGCATCGGCGAGGATCCGGTGCCCGGCTACGCGGCTACTGTCCACGGCATGAACATCACGAACACCTACCGGCCGGAGGAAACGACGACCGCGACGGTGACTAAGGTTTGGAACGACAATGACAACGCCGCCGGCATGAGGCCCGCCATTGTGCGCGTGAAGCTCTCCAACGGTACCAGCCATGTGCTGAGCGAGCACAACCACTGGACGGTCACGGTCACCGACCTGCCCAAGTACAAGGACGGCGCGGAGATCAGGTACACCTGGAGCGAACAGGCCGTGCTGGGCTATAAGCTGACCGATGTCAGCGTTGCCGGCAATACGACGGTCCTCACCAATACCTACGTGCCGCCGCATGAGCCGACGCCGCCGACCATCATCGAAGATCTGCCGACGCCTCTGGGCATCGACGTAGAGATCAACCACGTGGGCGACTGCTTCGATTAAGCGCCAGACGCCGGGGCTGCCGCGAAACAGATGCACGGCAGCCCCCATGAGAGCAAGGAAAGGAGATTAAGTAAACCATGAAGAAGATGAATCAATACTTGTCCCTTCTGCTGGCGATGGTGCTCGCGCTGGGCATCCTCCCCGTATCCGCGGAAAGCGTCGGGGAGGAGACGGCAGTCGAATACCCGGATGAGCTTCGGGTCGGCAACCCGACGATCACCAAGGGCGATTTCTTTACCGAGATGTTCGGCAATGATACAGCCGACATCGACGTCAGGGCCCTGATCCATGGCTATAACCTGGTCAACTGGGATCAGAACCAGGGCGTATATCTGATCGACGAATCCGTCGTCGAGACCTGCAAGGTCATGACCAACGAGGTGGGGGACAAGTACTACTACCTGGGCCTGTACGACGACCTGTACTATTCGGACGGCACCCCCATCACCGCCTGGGACTACGCCTTCTCCCTGCTGCTGATGATGTCTCCCGAGATCGAGAAGATCGGGGGAAAGATCTACCGCGCGGAGCATATCCTGGGCTATGACGAATATATCACCGGAAAAACGTCCTATCTGGAGGGCGTGGGCGTGATCGACGACCATCAGCTGGTCATCATCCTGGATCATGAGTTCCTGCCGTACTTCTTTGAAACGGGCCTGCTGCTGTGCGTGCCCTATCCCATCCGCGTGATCGCGCCCGGCTGCAGGGTGTACGCGAACGGTGTGTCTGACCTCGGGGACGGCTACGGCTACGGCATCTATATCGGCAACGAGGATCCTTCCGCTCAGGAGCCGCTCTTCACCGAGGCTCTGCTCAGGCAGACCATCATGGACCCGGATACCGGCTACAATTCCCACCCTTCCGTATCCAGCGGCCCCTATGTGCTCACAGATTACGATTACCGCACCGCGCACTTTCGGATCAACGAATACTTCAAGGGGGCCTGGGTCTACAATACCCTGCCGGACAATTTCTATTACGATATCGAGAATTTCACCGGAACGGGCAGCATGGTAGGCGCCATCAAGGGTCCGAACTTCATAGAGGTCGAACGCGTCGACGAGGAAGGCAATCCGAACCCGATGTACCTGGTCAAGCCCACGATCGAAAAGATCTCCTTCTCTGTTGCGGACAACGATACCCTGCCGGAGGACCTGGCCAGCGGCAAATTCCACCTCGCGAACAAGGTGGTGTATGGCCCGACCATCATGCGGATCCGCGGGACGGCCGCGCAGACGGAGCCTGAAGACGGGACAGAAGAAAATGAAGAGGAAGAAGCGGAGCAGGAGACTGCGCCTGCCCCCGCTCAGGAGACAGAGGACCTGGACCTGTCCGGGATCAGGTCTGAAAACTATCCGCGCATCGGTCTTTCCTTCCTGACCTTCACCTTTGAACGCCCCACCGTCCACGATCAGGCGGTCCGCCAGGCCATCGCCTGGTGCATGGATCGCGAAGCCATCACGCAGGACTATTGCCAGGGCCTTGGCGTGGTGGTGAACGGGTATTACGGCATCGAGCAGTGGGAGTACCTGCTGTGCGAGGGTTTGATAGATTATCCCGTGAACTTCATCGGCGACGAGACGCATACCGAGGAAGAGCTGGAAGACTGGCGCAAGCACCCGAACATGTACGCGGAAACGCAGGAAGACTATGAAAAGATGCTGGCAGCCTGGGAGATGCTTTCCCTGGACAACCTGACGGTCTACACGGTGGACACCGACAAGGCGAAATCCCTGCTGGAGCATGCCGGCTGGACCCTGAACCGGGACGGCGGGCCCTATGACCCCGATAAGGACGACGTGCGCTGCAAATATGTCGACGGCCAGCTCGTGGCGCTGGATCTGAGCCTGATGTATCCTGAAGGCAACCATATCATCGACACTCTGCAGGAGAACCTGATCGACAACCTGAATGCCTGCGGCATCAGACTGACCCTGGTGCCCGCGCCGATGGAGGCGCTGCTGGCCTCCTACTACCGCGAGACCGAGCGGACCACCGATATGATCTACCTGGCCACCAATTTCCACGTCGTGGTGGACCCGAGCATCACCTATTCCACGGATAAGACCGCCAACCACAAGATCTGGAACAATACTTATTCGGACGATGAGGACCTATACTGGCGCGCGGTGAACATGCGCCGTACCGATCCGAAGGACGTGTACGACTACGTGGCCAAGTGGGTCAGCTTCCAGGAACGCTATAACGAGGTCCTGCCGGCCATCCCCATCTACTCCAACATCTACTTCGACTTCTACACCAGCATGCTGCAGAACTACCATGTGACCGGCCACGTCACCTGGAGCCAGGCGATCCTGCAGGCATACTTCGGCGAGGACGAGAGCACGCTTTTGCCGGAGGAAGAGGCGGAAGAATCGGAAGAAGAGGGCATCGTTTTCGAGTGACCCGAATTGCCGGACAGATGTCCGGAAGCATGCGGTGTGATTGACATACCATCATCTTGGGAGGATCAGTATGAACAGCATAAAGACGAGCCTTGTGAATAAGACGCCGGGCAGGAGAGCATGGAATAGAGCATTATTCCTTGCCTTGCTCGCGTTCGTTTTGGCGATCGTGCTTATGCCGAGCGTTATGGGCAGAGCGGCTGCGGAGGACGAGTATGTTTCCTTCACTAAGGTCCGCTTTGAATTTGATGATAATGACAACGCTCTCCGTCTTCGTCCGTGGAGCTCAAACGGTCAGGGTGTATATTTCTATTATTATGCTAAAGGCAGTACCTCCGAATCCTCCCGGGGGATGTACTGGTTTTATCCGTCGAACGATTATATATACAACTTCTCGCTCACCGATGTACGCTTGAGCCGATTCGAGTTTTATTATACGACCAGCAACAACTGGGAATACTATGATCTGGATCACTGGCGAGTGGAAGACGGCACGCTGATTATCACCTTCAAACTAATTGATTACATCAGCGATCTTCAGATGACCCTGAACTGGTCCGACAACAGCAACGCGGGCGGCATCCGCCCAGCAATCGCTGACTTTTCGCCTACTTTATGGCTGACTACATCCAGTTCCTCAGCCGGGAATACAAAGGCAGCATTTGAATCGGTCAATATTGCCGATAACGGCGACGATACCTGGACCCTTGCTTTTTCCGGCGTAAATATCCAACCCAGCAAATCGAGCAATCGTTATATCTGGCTCACCTGGCTTGATTCGAGCAAAGCGACAGGAGAGCAAAACTATTTTAATCAGTATAAGTCCAGCAGCAATGTCGGATACATGTATATCGACCTTACGAAGAATGATTACTCTGTTACCACATTGGCACATAATGATCCGACTCTTCACGCAACGCTTATGTGGGACGATGCTGGCAACCTTTTAGGCAAACGCCCGACCATGGACGAGTTTCAGCCTAGCCTGCGGCTGTCAACCAGCAACAGCTCGGCTACGGACTCCAATTCCAGGCTTGTGACCATCGGCGAAAACGGCTATACAATCACGGATAATGGGGACAACACCTGGTCTATTGATTTTACAGATGTTAACGTCAAGGAAATCTACAGCGAGAATACAAATTATCGTTACCTGTGGCTGACCTGGGAAGGCTCGGATTACTATGTCAATCAGAATCTGAACAGCTATTATTTCGGCGCTTCTTACAGTGACATCGTTAATGTCAATAATATCCGATGGACCGTGCGCAGCTCGATCCTCCGGGTGAAGCTCAGCTGGCAGGACGGGGGAGATCAGTATTCCCTCCGCCCGACGACCGATGAATTCAAATCAAGCGTCAAATTGCTGCTGTCTAATACAACCAGTAACGCCAATTCCGCAGAAGACGTGACAGGCACAGATATCAGCGTAACGGACAACGGCAATAATACGTGGGATGTCGTATTTATGGATACGACCGCCCGCAAAATGCAGAACTCCGCAAGCGGTAATAACAAAAGATATCTCTTCCTGACCTGGTCAAAGGACGGGAAGTATGCCAATGAATCTGTGGATTTTGCGCAGAATGGCGCAAGCTACCTTGATATCCATGGCAACAGTAATTACAACACCGGCAGCTCCGTGCTCACATATAATCAGGTTCCCAATTACCTGGTTGTTACGCTCAACTGGCGCGATCACAGCGATGAATTCGGGACGCGGCCTGATGCAGACAGCTTTGTCCCGAAGCTGTATATCAGTACCTCGACCAGTGAACTGACAGAGGCGAATTCAAAGGATGTCACGGGCAGCGATTATACCATCACGGAAAACGGCAATACCTGGACGATCATATTCAAGGATACCACCGCCCGTCAGGAGCAAGTCGGCAGCTACCGTTATCTGTGGCTGAGCTGGGATGGCGACGGTAAATACCTTAAATACCTGAATGAAGATAAACAATACTATTATTCGGGAGGCTTTGTTCCATATCTTGACCTGAGGAGTTATTCGTCCCCGAACCTTTCGTTTACGGCTTTGCCCAGCTTCGTTGTAGCCACGTTGAACTGGCTCGATCAGGGAGACGCGGCAGGCCTGCGGCCGAATCCGACGCCTGAGGCTTTTGTACCAACGCTTCATTTCAGCAACAGCTCCACATCTGTCACCGGAACGACCGAAATCACCACCGGAGACTATGAGATCCGGGATAATGGCAACAACACCTGGAGCATCATCTTCTGGGACACAGATCTGCCTTATAAGATTCCCAACAGCTGGCGTTACATTTGGCTTACCTGGCAGGATGCCGAAAAGGAAACGCAGTTTTATGCGAACCAGGCCACAACGAATAATGACTATGGCTATACTACTTCAAGCGTACACAACAGCTATAATTACGGCGGAGACAACAAGCTTACCTTTAATGCCAAGCCGAAGCTGTTCCAGTTCCGACTGAACTGGGAAAGTAATGACGGTTACAATAGTGACAATGATAATTTTGCTAATACCAGACCTCTGTCCGAAAACTTCAAACCCCATCTGTGGGGTTCGACCAGTTCCTCCACGGCAGGCAACGTCGAGCTGACCGGATCAAACTGGGATATCAAGGAATACGACGATTACTGGGTCATCACCCTGCTGGACGCGGATGAGGCTGTCTTCCGCGGAACCTACAGCTATTTCTGGCTGACCTGGGAGGATACGTCGCTAGGAACGGATGAAGCTTCTCAGTATTATTTCAACCAGGCGAAGACGACATCGCAGCATGGCTATACTTACCAATCGGCTTCTAATACGAGCATCAATTTTACCGCCTGGCCGAAGGTGTTCAATATCAAGCTCAGCTGGAAGGATTTCAGCAACGCTGCGGGACTGCGCCCCGATCCTGATGATGTCACATGGCATCTGTGGTACGACGAAAGCAATAACTCCTCTACTGCGGGCGCGACCGACCTGGCTGGTACCGATTGGTCGGTTAAAGACAATGGGGACGATACGTGGACGATCACATTCAAAAACTCTGATCTGCTGCGGAAACATTACGATCGCAACAATGTCAAAGACATTTCCCGTTATTTGTTCATTACCTGGGAAGGCTCCGACGACTATATCAATGATGTAAAGACCAATGCCTACGGCTGTATCAGATTCTATACCCGTTTTTACTATGCCTATAAGGACGGCCGCTTTAACGGGCACAGCAGCTATTGGCGTCAGCAAAATGATTCGGTAGACGGCATCTACCCCAAAACGGTCGTCGCCACGCTGAACTGGCACGACCACAGCGATGAATTCGGGAACCGCCCGTCGATCGAGGAGTTCGTTCCCCATCTGTGGTGGACCAACTCTACTTCTGATTCGACTACGTCCACAGCCCGGGAAGTGACCGGGAATTACGAGATCACCGACAACGGGGACGATACCTGGATGATCCTGTTCAAGGATACAGATGCGCGAAAGCTGACCGGGAGCAACACCCGTTATCTCTGGCTCACCTGGGACGGCTCCGACCAGTATTACAATACCGCGCGCAAGACGACAGAATACGGCTATACCTATGAGTCGCTGAGCCGGACAAAGGCAGAAGTGAGCTTCATCGCCCGCCAGAAGGCCTTCCAGATCTTGCTCAAGTGGGAGGACGGCGACAACAAGCTGGGCTACAGGCCGTCCGTGGACGCGTTCACGCCGCATGTATGGCGCAGCAACACCAACGGCGGCAACAAGGTGGAGATCACCGGCGTCAACTGGACCGTGAAGGACAACGGCGACAACACCTGGACGCTTTCTTTCCCGGAGCCGGAAAATTTGTCGGGCGTTGCGGCGGATCAGTATTATATCTGGCTGACCTGGGAAGGCTCGGATCAGTACTATAACAATGTGAAGGATACCTCCTTCGGCTACATGCGCGAGCTGTTCACCAATGATGAGCCTTACTATGTACTGACTACCCGCGCAAAGCACCGCGAGCTGCCCCTGACGCTCATCTGGGATGACTATGCCAACGGCCGCGATACGCGCCCGGATCCGACCCAGTTCACGCCGCATCTGTGGTATCAGGCGTCCAACTACGCGGGCGGAAATCAGAATGTCTGGGTCGAGATCGAGGCCGAGCGCGATGTGGATTACATCATCAATGCCGATCAGGACAGCCAGAATAAATGGGTGATCCGTTACCTGTCTATTCCCTATACCTATAACCGGGAGGACCAGTCCGGCACGACCCAGGTCAATATCAGCAATTATGTGCTGACCTGGGAGGGATCGAGCGAATACTACAATGATATCATGACCTCGGGCACCTACGGTTACATGTCAGTGCCCGCCAGCAGCTATGCCCCGAGCGTCACCACTCGGCTCAAGGAACGCTCGCTGGACCTGACCCTCAGGTGGAGCGATTATTCCAACGCGGGCGGCTACCGTCCGAGCATCGAGAAATTCACGCCCCAGCTCTATTTTGGTACGAATGTGCGCACCAATGTGCCGATCGAGCTCGAGGACGGCAGCTGGACCATTACGGACAACGGGGACGATACCTGGCTCATCCACTTTGACAGCGTACCCTACGCGGTGGCGACCAATTCCGGCAGTACCAACACATATACCAATTATTGGCTGACCTGGACCGGCTCGGACGAATACTGGAACCAGCGGCAGCGCACCAACAGCAACAGCAATATCATCGGCTGCATGCTTTTCAGCCGTGAAGCGGCGAATCCCAGCGTGACCACTTACCTGAAGACCCGCAGCCGCCTGATCCGCCTGTACTGGCAGGACAGCCAGGATGCCAACGGCTGGCGGCCTACGCCGGAAGAACTGCTGGCCAATATGCATCTTTGGACAAGCTCAACCTCCGTGGCTTCAGTGGAAATCCCAATGGAGGATGTGCAGGTCGTGTTTGAAGACACCACCTCCAACCAGAATTATTGGGATATCACGATCAAGCATCTGCCCTACTATTACGATAACGGCAGCTATATCACCAATTATGCTTACTACTGGCTGACATGGGACGGTGAGCACTACATCAATCAGGTCAAGAACGACGTGACACCCGGCGCCATGATCTTCAGCGCTACTGCTTCGGACAGAACGACGGTCTACTGCTATCCGGATGAAACGGAAGACTTCCTGCTGCTGCTCTATTGGGATGACAGTTCCAATGCCAACGGCTGGCGGCCAACACCGGAAGAATTCACGAATCTACAGCTTTACTATTCGACCAGCGACAGCGGCGACGCGGTCGGACAGATCCCGGAATCGGACTATGAGTGGGAGATCGTCAGTACGAGCTACAGTAATAGCAGAAACTACTGGCAGATCAGGATCAAGGGCCTGCCTCGCTCCACGCGTGACGCGAATGGTAATGAGGTGTCCATCAAGACGTACTGGGTCAATTGGGAAGGCAAAACGGACAATTATATCAGCAAGCTCCGATCTTATTATTACAATGGCTACCTGACCAGCCGCTTCAGCAACAGCCCGACCGCAACCAGCGCTTCGACCAGTATTTACACGAAGTACGCCAGAACCGCGACGATCACGATCAACTGGGATGACAACAGCAACGCTGATGGGTTGCGTCCGACTAAGGATCAGTTTGTGCCGCACCTTGGCTATTCCGGCTATGGCTCGGCCCATGGGCAGTCTTCCCGAATGATCGGAACCTTTGAAAACGTACCCTATACCATAGATGACTCTCAGGATGCCAGCAATAAATGGGTTGTCACCTTTACGGACATCCCCATGGTCTATCCGGAGGATTCAGACACTGAACGAAAGGTGTATTACTACTGGTTCACCTGTGATGACGTGGAGGGCTATAATCAGCTCAATCCCTATAATACGAACTATTATTCCATTAGCAACAGTATTACCTCAACGGGAAGCACCTCTGGCTATAACTGGAGCGCCACGCTCAAACGTGAAGCCACGAAGGACATCAGCGTGACCCTGAACTGGAGCGACAGCACCAATGAGTGGGGCCGCCGGCCGAGCCTGAGCAGCTTTGTGCCGCACCTGTGGGCGGGTAATGATGCGGAAACAAAGTATGAGATTCCTTTGACCGCTGACCAGTGGGAGGTCGTTGAAGCGACGCCCACCAGCTGGAAGCTGAACCTGAAGAATGTGGAAAGCCTGCCCGCCGGCTACTACTGGCTGACATGGGATGGCTCGGACGATTACTATAATCAGTTTAAGAATAATTCACGCAGCGGCTTCCTGAGGTGGAATTATAACACTGCCAGCCCGAGTGTTACCATCTATCCCAGAAAGCTGGGTATCGTGCTGTACTGGCAGGACGGCAGCAATGCCGATGGCAAGCGGCCCGATCCAAACGACTGGACGCCAACGCTGTATTATGGCACCGCTTCTGGAACCATCGAACAGATCCCGCTGAATCCCAGCGACTGGCATCTCAGGAGCGTCGACGGCAGCCAGTGGACGGTGGAATTCTATCGCGTGCCCGACCAGTATACCAATGCCTCTGGCGATCTCGTGAATATCCCTTACTACTGGGTCACATTTGATACGGTAGGTGATTACTACTATTCCGACAGGACAGAGGCCGGCTACGGCGAGCTTAAATGGCAGTGGGCGGTAAATGCCAATTATGGCCTGAATGTTTATACCAAGGACCGTCCCCTGACGATCAACCTGACCTTCTCGGACAATAACGGCCAGGTCGGGGAACGGCCTGAGCCCACACCGGAAAGCTTCGGCGCGCACCTCTGGTACGGTACTTCAGAGGAAATCCTGGGCGAGCTGGAGGGCCTGGATTACACGATTACGGACAATGGAGACAACACCTGGACCATCGTATTTGATTCCGTGCCCGGTTATTATGAAAATGCCAGCGGTGTGGACACGGCGATCTCCTATTACTGGCTGACCTACGACGGCGGCAAATACTTCCTGAATGACATCCGCAATACCTTCAGCGGCACCCACGGCGCGATGCGCGCCTACATGAATTCCACCAATGTTTACAGCATGACCACCTATTGCGATTATTACCGCATAGGCGTCAAGGTAAACTGGACCGGCGCCACCAACATCGCCAATGTCACCGGCCAGGAAATCGACCGCAGCCATACCCAGTATGATCTGGTGGATACGGTCACGGGTGAGGTGGTGGAGACCTGGGAGCCGGATGATCACAATCCGTATTCCTACAGTCACGTGTTCTACCTGCCCAAGTACACGGAAGAAGGAGAGGCCGTGGATCATCACCGGTATACGGTGGTGCAGCGCGGCAAGCCTGCCGTGTTTACCGAGACTGACGCTACCTCGGACTATACCAGCGGCGTGCCTGGCCATGCGGTGACGATCACCAACACCGCTGTGGATAAGCTGTATCGCTTCAATTTCACCTTTGACGATGACAGGAACGCGCTGAAGCTCCGGCCTGCGACGCTGCAGTACCTGGCCAACGAGCAGGGCGGCAATACCTATACCTACCGCGGTTCCATCAGCGGCATCTCGTCGACCAGCGCTACCTATTCCAGCCCCATCATTTCCCTGCTTGGCCGCGACCTGATGGAAGCCAAGGAGCTTGATTACGCCCTGGAGTTCACCAACCTGGGGAAATACTATGATATCCAGTACGTGGAGCGCCTGGACGACGATGGCATCATTAACCTTGATTACACCTTTACGCTGAAAACACAGCCCGTCACCCTGCAGGTGGAATGGGAGGACAATGACAACGAGGACAACAGAAGACCCGTGTCTGTCACAGAGTACCTGCTGGCCAACGGTGTCAATATGCTTTCGGACAACAGGCTGGAGTTTTTCCCTGCGGACGCGAGGGAGGATAACCCGAACATCTGGGAAAAGACCATGATCCTGCCCGCGGTCGACGCGGACGGCAACCCCATCACCTGGTCTTTCAAGCAGGCGCCCCAGGAGGCGCTGCGCTATTACCACGCCGAGCAGGAGAGCACCCAGGAGCCGGACTTCGGCGGCCAGACCGTGACCCTGACCAATATCCTCCAGGACAACTGGAACTACTCCATCGAGCTGTACTGGGTCAGCTATGGCAAGGGGAGTCTGCCGGACAAGGATACCATAGACGTTCGCAACCGGTATGACATCTATGAAACGGTCATGCCCAACGATGATATGCGCAAATACAAGTATGAGATGAATATCTCTGTCAACTCCGCGCATTACGCCGTTGGGGACCTGGAGGTCCGCCTGCCCTATTACATGCAGGCCGTAGGGGCCAACGGCACTACCCGCTGGGTCGCGCCGCTGGCACCGACCAATGATATCTCCGTGCCGCAGGCGCCGGATTATAACCCGCGTTATTCCTACAACTATTATATCGACGACCACGGTACTAAGGAGGATAAGAGCGATGACGAGATCGTGTTCACCAACTGGGAGGAGCTTTCCGCGTCCTCCAACACGAAGATCCAGGTCATCTATTCGCTGTACCCGCATGAGCATCTGGACACGCACATCTATGAGCTGCAAGCTCATGGCACGGGTTATGCGACCCTGAACTATGATGATGAGACCCACTCCGGCGACCGGGAGGACGTGGCGGAAGAGCAGGACAGCAATACGATCACCTTCGGCCTGGACAACGGCCTGGATATCACCGCCTTCTCCAAGCGTCAGAGCGAGCCGCAGCTGCTGCATTACTACAATACCAATTATATCAATTCGAACCATCTTTCCCGTGCGGCGTTTGATACGGAAAACTTTGATTATGTGGCTTATAATGTGTATTTCCAGGTGCAGGCAAACCAGCATGCGACCTTCTCTGTGACCGACCTGCCAGGACAGAACGGCGAAATCGTATCAGTTATGTATCAGACTGGCGGCGGTTCAGGTCTGAATACAACAAGTCCGACATTCTCTGCGGACAAGCGCATCTGGACTTTTACAGCAGATCCCCAAGGAAGCGGCTCCACTAAATATACATATCAGTATTATTGGGTCGTAGTCGCCTATCCCAAGAGCGAAGGCAACATCATTATGGAGGACGGCCGTATCTTCACCCGTTACACCAACGAGGCGGATATCGTGGCCGAGGCGCTGCATCCGCAGAATCCGGATGGCAAGTCTCCGCCGCCGCCGGACCACAATGATGAGGACGCCATGAACGACGCGACCTTCATTGAGTGGGGTGATTACCGCTGGAAGCCCTCCGGAAAGATCTTCTACTACGATAAGGCGCTTCAGCGAAACTTCAACAGCGGCGATACCAGCAAAAAGCCCGGCGGCCAGACGGTGCTGGAATATGACGGGGATATCGACGCGTCGTTCCATATGGTCTTCTACGTCAACGGCGACGAGCTGGCCATGGACGGCGTGCATGAGTATTACCGTTTCAACATCACGGATAACGAGCTGTGGCTGCACGGCACGGTCAACGGCGGCAAAACCGAATATGTGAAGCTGGAGCCGGGCGATTATGAGATCATCTCGATCAGCGCCAGCGCTACCGCGAAGCGCACCGATCATACCACAGGCGAGCCCCTGTCCAATATTCCGCTGGGACAGTTCGTGCTGCAGGGCCAGACGAATGAAACGGGACAGCCCGGCGGCGAATGGGTGAATATCGCCACCTACACCTGGCCGACGAGCCAGACGGGCACAAGCGCCTACACCATCTTCAATGTATCAGGCCTCGCCGGCCGCGGCATCACCGGCTATCGCGTCATGACGCCCCGTGTCAACGAGTATGTGCGCATCGACACCTATTTCACTGTCAGGCTTAAGGCCGAAAGTGAAAAGGTCCAGGCGCTGCTGGAGAACGGCGAGCTGCTCACGGAAGTGGAAATGCTCAATATCGCCGCCTTCCCCATGGAGATCGAAGAGCCCGACGGTTCCTGGTCGATGTTCACCAATATCTACCGCCAGTATGACGGTATGGTACAGCCCGGCGTACCCTCCCATACGGATAACGAGGCGGTGCGCGTGGGCCTGTACGGCCATGACGCGGACCGGCTCGACTACGGCGACGAGGTCGAACTGATCTATGACCATGCCCTGGCCCAGGCCGGCCCCATCACGTCATCGGTAGGATCAAGCAAGAACACGGATTCTGTAGTGGCAAACAGCCTGACTGAGATCGTCAAGGGAACCTTTACCCTGAATGCGTATCAGTCCATCAGCAATACGGTCGGAATCCCGCTGTGGTTGCAGCATGAAATCGTGATCAAGGAAGGCTACTACTATGATCTGCTGCCCGAAGGCTGGAACTTCGACCCGACGGCCTCTGTCATCGTCAGGCGCTATAATGGCGGCGCGGCGTCACTGGTGGGGAATCCTGTGATCATTGACGATTATAAGGGCACTAACCGCCAGATGATCATCTTCCATGTGATAGCGGAAGGTGACGCTGTCAACTATAATTCACAAGGCTATTCAGGCTTCACGATCACCTTTGGCGCGGAAATCAGCTATGAAGACAACGCGCTGTATCCGAGGGGCTACAACATCGCCGTATTCCAGGGCGTAGAGTACGATGAGAACGGCAATCCCATGTCCGACGAGCACGGCTACGTGCCCCAGGTCTGGGAACTGATGCACACGAATACGAACGCCTATTATGACGACGGCGCGTTCGGCGGCAGCGTCTATAACGTGATCCGTGACGATGGCAACTATGTGTTCCATGACGTCAACGAAGACGGCATCACGAACCAGAACGACGTGCTGTACATGAATTCCTTCGTCAACCCCAATTACGCCAAATCTGTGCAGACGGGCGTGGACAAGCTGATCAAGGGCAAGAGCGGCGTCTGGCAGCTGCACGACGTCACCGATCTTGACACGGATTACTATTATCATCTGAGCTACAAGACTACCGGCCAGGGCACCAGCCGCAACGTCATCATCTATGATGTGCTGGAGAACGCTGCCAACACCGCCGGCCACAAGGACGAACACTTCTGGAAGGGTACCTTCAAGGATATAGACGTCAGCTACGCGCGCACCCAGGGTATTGACGCGAAGGTGTACTATTCCACGGCGACGAATCTGAACGAGAACAACAACTTCTCCAGCCGGGATTCCGCCGGCAATCCGCTGCCGGCCAGCCAGATTCAGATGGATATCATCAACCGTCCGGATCTGTGGATCCCTTATGACAGTACCGCTCCGAAGGAAAGGATCACCGCCATCGCGGTCGACCTGCGCTTCAGGACGGACGGCTCGGAAATGATCTTCGACGGGTACGACAATTCCGAAACCTATTTCGAGATCACCATGCATTCCCCGGCGGAACTGCCGGATGATCCCGAGGCGATCCTGGCCTACAACAGGCCCTGCTACCAGACCATCCTGAACTCCGGCGGAGAGGATACGGCCCGCTTCAACATCAACGACCGCGTCACTATCGAGCTGCACGACCTGAAGACGGTGACGCTGAAAAAGCTGACCCGTTCAGACCCGAAGACCGATGAAAACGGCCTTGCCATCATGGATGAGGAAGGCAACTTCCAGTACGAGGAGCTCCCGCTGGGCAGCGTATACTTCCAGCTGTACCAGCTGACCTGCACGAACGAGAAGCACACCGCTCTCACGAATCACAGCAATCCGCCTGCCACGACCTCCGTCACGGGTACCAGTTCCAACAACTGCTGGACGCGCATCGCAGTGGGCCAGACGCGCAGTGACGGTACAGTCTCCTTTGAGAACCTGGAGAGCGGTACTTACGCGCTGAGGGAGTACAGCCCCTATTATTACAGCGATTATAGCAACAATCACGCTTACGTGGTCGCCTCCAGGTACCGCCTGGAGAACATGTGGTGGAGCTTTGAGGTGGACGCGCGCAGCAAGAATGAGCCCGTTCTGACCTACAGGGGCAGCACCTCTTACAACTCCGACAGCTATAAAGACTTCGCCTTTGGCACCAAAGATAGTGAGATCATCAACTTTGCGCCTGATGATCCGACCCGCACCCGCACGGTCTGGAACGTCCGTACCCGCCAGTCGCTGACCATCAAAAAGCAGTGGTGGCCCGTTGGCTCAGATGAGGAATTCGGCATTAAGTCTGTCAAGGTCAATATCCTCCGGAATGGCGAGCTGTATATGAAGGATGTTGAGCTCACCAAGGCGGACAACTGGACGACCACCATCTATAACCTGCCGTGTACCAGTGCCTACGGCACCCTTTACCACTACACCATCGAGGAGACGGAGGAGTCGCTCGCCGCGCTGGCGGAATACGGCTTCAAGGCGGTCGTGGACAATAATAACTATACAGGCTACAGCGGCAGCGCGACCGCCGGCTATTCGCAGGAGCGACGTCTGCATAACTCCACGCTCGACCACCTCATCATCAGCAAGTCTGTTACTGAGGGCGGCGACCAGACCAAGCAGTACCTGTTCAAGCTGCGCATGACCAACCAGGAAAATGAGGTACTGACCGGTAGCTACGACTATACCAGGTATAAGCTGATGGAGGAAGACGGGGCTATGAAGTGGGTCTCTCAGAGGAACGACAGCTTCAGGCTGGACAGTGACGGTACCTGGGGACAGCTGCTCTTGGCGCATGATGAGCGCATCGTCATCGAGGGCCTGCCTGTCGGCACCAACTATGTCATCACCGAGATCGGCGCGGACGGTTACACCCAGACCACCACCAAGGGCTCGCTCAGCGGCAAGATCGAGGCGAGCGGGGAGAATGAGCGCCTCGACGCGCCTGAAGAAAACCTGACGAACGAGGTGGCGGTGACCAATACCTACCAGTCCGAGGGCCGGAACAGCGTGACCGCCAACAAGACCATCAACACACGCCGACCCGTGTACTTCAAGGACAACATCTTTACCTACTACCTGAAGCCCATCGCGTGGCACCAGGAGGGCGCGGAGGAAGGCGCCGAAGATGCGATCACCACCTACAGGCTGGATGGCAGCACCAGGCGCACGATCGACTTTACTGCCAACAACGGCAAGGGCTATCCTGTGAATAACAATGCGGAAGGCACTATCACCTTCCCCACGCTGATCTGGCAGACCGGCGTGAGCGGCTATAAAGGCTACCGCGTGTACACGGTGCGCGAGGAAGTGGATACGGAGCGCCCGGGCTTCGAGCTGGATAAGACGGTCTATGTGGTCTGGGTCGACCTGCAGGACGATGAGGCCGGCACCCTGAAGAGCACTGCGACCTACTATAAGACAGTGCTGAAGGAAGGCCAGACCGAGATCGACATTAAGGAACGCGGTGAATGGACGAAGCTGAACAGCCTCAGCGACCTGAAGTTCAATAATATCTACTCCGCCGAGGGCGAGCTCAGGCTGCGTCTGACCAAGACGATCAACGGTCTTGTGCCGGAGGCGGGGGGCTTTGCCGGCAAGCATTTCAGCTACACGCTGTACAAGAACGAGAACGACAGGCCCGGCGATGTATTGGCGACTCTGGAAAACAATGATCAGGGCGTTGCCGAAGCGCTGCTGGGGACCTTCGACATTGACGACGTGGGCAGCAACCAGTTCTTCCGCTACTTCCTGCAGGAGGACGCGCTTGATCGGAACGGCACGACCATTGACAGCATCCTGTACAGCATCACCGTGCAGATCACGGACAATCGACAGGGCCGCCTGGGCGCCCAGGTGGATATCGTATCCATCAAGGACGGGAAGCGCACCACGATTCCGACGGTCACGATTGCTCTGCCGCTTCCTGTAAAGGAGGGCGAGGAGACGCCCGAGAGCTACGCGACTGAACTTGAAAGCATGCTGAATGCCCTGGGACAGAAGCTGAAATTTGACAACAAGTACGAAGCCGGCGGCACGTGGCAGCCCGGCATTGAAAAATGGGTGAACGGGACGCTGATCGACACGACATATTATGCGAATCACACCTTCACCTTTACTCTGTCCGCTGTGGATGCGAGCGGCAAGGAAACCAGGCTCGGCGAGGCGCAGAACGGCGCGGACGGTAAGGCGCTCTTTGAAGAGATGGCCTATACCAGTTCGGATATCAACAAAACCTATACCTATGTGATCCATGAGACCGGTGCCAGCGGCAGCGGAATCACCGTGAACGATGTGCCCTGGACCGTGACCCTGCGGGTGGACGACGCGGGCGAGGGTGTACTGAAGCCGACCGTGCTGAGCGTGAAGAAGGGCGACGAAGAGGTCTGGAACGCCGAGAGCGGGGAACCCGCGCCGGAAATGAACTTCAGGTTCAACAACACCTATGAGGCGAAGGGCGAGCTGACCATCGACGGCACCAAGGCGCTGACGGGCCGTGTCATGAAGGATAAGGAGTTCAGATTCGCCATCAGGGACGCTGAAGGAAGCATCGTCTCCAACGGCACAAGCGACGCGGACGGCAAGATCACCTTTGAGCCCATCAGGTACGCACAGGGCAATGAAAACAAGCACTACGAGTACAAGGTGTATGAAGTGAACGACGGCCAGGCCGGCATCACCTACGACGATCTCGAATGGAAGCTCGCCGTGGATGTGACCGACAGCGGGACCGGCGCGCTGAAGGTCACCTACAAGCTGAGTAAAACGGAACCCGCGGCCCCATAAGGGCCGCGGGCTGGACCGCCCAAAGGAGGAACAAAGAAAAGGGGCTGTCGCACAAGTATCTGAACACCCTCATCCGTCACGCCTTCGGCGTGACACCGTTCCAGACTTCACCATTGTCTCCCCGCGCACCATCGTGCGCGTGGCTCTGTGGTTCACTGCGACTCCTCCGGCCTTCATCGCCCGCTGGGCGCGGCTTCTTCCGTCGCCCCCGAGATCGGGGGAAGGCCCCCGCTTCATTTCATGCTAAATCAACTGAATTTACAAGCTATTTTGTCGATTTGAAGATGCCATATAAAAAGCCTTCCCCCGAACTCGGGGGAAGGTGGCCGAACGAAGCGAGGTCGGATGAGGGCTGTTTCACAACAAGGTGCAGCAGCCCTCTTTTCATCCATTCGGGAAATTCCTGACGCCCAGCAGCGCGCCGCAGCTTTCGCGAACGATCAGGCTGCATTCCCGGATCTGGGAATAGGCGGCGCTGCCGCCCCGGAGGGCGCCGATCAGCTCGTCTACGGCGGATACCCCGTGGTCGAAGGGGTGCAGGTCCACGGTGGTCAGCGGCGGGTTCAGGTAGGGGGTGAAGAACTGGTTGTCGCAGCCGATCAGGGCCATGTCCTGGGGGACGCGGAGCTCCATGCGCTGGAGCTGGCGCAGCGCGCCGAGCGCCACCAGGTCGTTGATGGCGATCAGGGCGGTGGGCCAGTCCGGCTTCGGCGTGGCGGCCAGCAGGCGGTTGACGCAGAGTTCGCCGGCCTGCGGGGTAAAGCCCGCGTCCGTGCTGATCTCCCGGTCGGCGGGAAGGCCGAGGCGGTTCATCTCTTCATAATACGCTCTGCGCCTGGCGCTGCTGGAACGGATACCGCCGGAGCCGCCGATGAAGGAAATGCGCCGGTGCCCGAGCGCGTACAGGTGCGCGATGGACTTGCGCACGCTGACGGAGAGGTCGGAGGTGATGTTGACACAGCTGACCCCCTCCACCTTGGGCCCGATGGTGACGATCGGCACCTTTTGCGCGATCCGGCACAGCCGCTGGCGGATGGCCTCTGCCTCGCCGGATTCCACGGCGCTGCCGACCAGCACCGCGCCCTGCACCGGCATGGCCAGTACGCGTTCGGCGATGTGCGGGTCCGTCCATCCGGTCAGGGCGGTCTGATACACGACCAGGCTCCAGCCGGCCCGTCGGGCGGCTTCTTCTGCGCCGGCGCAGAGGGAGGCGTAATAAGGGTTGGTCAGGTCGGAAATGACCAGGGCCAGGGATCGGCTGGCGTCCATTTCCTTTTTCCGGGTGGAAGCCTGAGAAACGTAATCCAGAGCGCGGATCGCTTCTTCCACCTTGCGCCGCGCGGCCTGGCTGGCGCTGCCGCCCGACAGTACGCGGGAGACCGTGGCTACCGATACCCCGGCCATCTCCGCCACCTCTGTGATCGTCGCTCGCTTTTCGGTCTGCACGCGCTCCGCCTCCTTCAACGATGGTTTCTTATATCAATTATAGCAGAGTCTGATGAAAACGGCAAGGCTTATTTACAATAATTTTCATCCATTTACGAAAATTTTCATAGTTTATCTGAAAATATTTGCAAAAGGATATTGACAACGGGGATAAAATGATTATAATTATACACAACAACGAAAATGCGTATGAAAATGTCCTGACGCGTTTTCATTCTTTCAAGAATCCCGCGGCAGTGTGACCGCGAGATGAAATGTAAAAGGAGGATCCCATTATGAAGAAAATGCTCTCTGTGGTTCTGGCCGCGATGATGCTTCTGTCGTTGCTGGCGATCCCCGCGATGGCGGAGGACCAGGTGCTGAAGATCGTGACCTGGGACGCGACTACGACCCCCTACCTGATCGCCCAGAAGGAAGCTTATGAAGCCTCCCATCCCGGCGTCAAGATCGAGTATGTGGACGTCGCCTCTCAGGATTATCCCATCAAGGCTTCCAGCATCCTGCGCGATGACAAGGAAAATGACATCTACATGGTCAAGGAGATCGACGACATCATCAAGTGGAACGATCAGGGCTACGCCGAGCCGCTGAACGCCTATGTCGAGAAGACCGGCTACGACCTGAGCGGCTTTGTCGGCACGGATAAGAACTACTGCGTGGGCGACGAGCTGTACGCGGTCCCCTTCCGTTCTGACTTCTGGGTGCTCTTCTACAACAAGGACCTGTTCGACGCTGCCAACGAGCCCTATCCCACCAATGACATGACCTGGGAGCAGTACGCCGAGGTGGCTAAGCGCCTGACCAAGGACGGCGTGTACGGCACCCATTACCACACCTGGCTGTCCGCGGTCGCCAACTGGACCGTGGCGGACGGCGTGAACACCCTGGCTGATAAGAACTACGACGACCTGCTCTACTTCTACAAGCTCTATCAGGACCTCGAAGACTCCGGCGCCTGCATGGCGTATTCCGAGCTGAAGGCCTCCGGCCTGCACTACAGCGCCGCCTTCGCCAACGGCAACATCGCCATGATGCCCATGGGCTACTGGTATGTCTCCACCCTGATCAACTACAACAAGGAAGGCACCTGCAACTTCAACTGGGGCATCGCCGCTGTGCCGCACGCGGAGGGCGTCAAGGCCGGTTCTTCCTTCGGCAACCTGACCGGCGCGATGATCAACAAGAACTCCACCAAGAAGGACCTTGCGTGGGATTACATCTCCTGGCTGGGCGGCGAGCAGGGCGCTGCGGCGACCGCTTCCGTCGGTGCCCGTCCCGCTTACGTATCTGAGGCCGTGGCTGCCGCGATGTCCGCTGTGGAAGGCTTCCCGGCTGACGAGACCAGCAAAGGCGCGCTGATCCCCGCCTTCGTCGGCATGGAGTGGCCGGTGGCCGATAAGGTGGCCGATATCAAGACCATCGTCAACGAAGAGCACACCATGATCATGTCCCGCGAGATCACCCCCGAAGAGGGCATCAAAGAGATGAACGAGCGTGTGGCTGAGCTCTTTGAGTAAGACACCTCATTGACCTGACAGTCAATAAGGCAGGGAAGGCTTCTTGCCTTCCCTGCCTTTTCAATTCAGAAAGGAATGTGAACTCCGATGAGCTATGGCGAAATCAAACGCGCCCACGCCCGGATGAGCCGCGTGGAACGGAAAAAGACCCTGGTGGCCTATTCCTTCCTGGCACCGAATTACCTGGGCTTCGCGATCTTTACTCTGGTACCGGTGGTTTGCGCCATCGCTCTTTCCTTCTTTGAGTGGAACGGCGGCGACATCTCCAAGCTGAGATTCGTCGGCTTTGAGAATTACGCGACCATATTCAACGTGAAAAAGATTTCCCAGAACGGGCTGGGTTATTTCTTTAACCGCGTGGACCTTGGCATCGCGCTGAAAAACACGATGTTCTATACCATCATCACTGTGCCGCTGACCATCGTCTGCGCGCTGGCGCTGGCGCTGCTGCTCAACAAGATCAAGGGCGCGGTGGTGTTCCGCACCATCTTCTTTTTCCCGTATGTGGCGTCCATGGTAGCCATCTGCGTGTGCTGGTCCTTCATGCTGATGAAGGACGGCCCCGTCAACCAGATGATCATGTCGCTGGGCATTCCCTTCAACAAGTCGTGGACGGCGGACAGCACCATGGCCATGTGGGCCATCATCCTGGTCAGCGTCTGGCGCAACATGGGCTATTACATGGTGCTGTACCTGGCGGCCCTGCAGGGCGTGCCCAAGGAGCTGCTGGAGGCGGCTACGGTGGACGGCGCGGGCAAGTGGAAGCAATTTCTCCACGTCACGCTGCCGCAGCTGAGGCCGACCACGTTCTTCGTCTCCGTCATGATGATGATCTCCTGCTTCAAGATCTATGACGTGGTCGCCATCATGACCGAGGGCGGCCCGGGCCGGTCCACGAAGATGTTGGTCACCTACATCTACGACGAGGCCTTCGTCAAGATCCGCTACGGTCAGGCCAGCGCCATCTCCATGATCCTGCTGGTAATCGTGCTGATCTTTACCATGATCCAGTTCCGTTCGGAAAAGAGATTCTCCAACGATTGAGAAAGGAGGAAGCATCATGGAACGTACGCTCCGACAAAAGCAAATCCGCCGCACCAATCCCACGGCCATCAGGGTCGTGCATGTCGTCGTTTATATCCTGCTGGTCGCGCTGGCGCTTTTCACCCTGATCCCCTTCGTGTGGATGCTGTCCTCCTCGCTGAAGCTGGACCGCGAGGTCTTCTCCTACCCGATCAAGTGGATCCCAGAAACCTTCCGCTGGGAAAACTATTCCCTGATCTGGCAGAAGGTACCGCTGCTCACCTACTTTAAGAACACCGCCTTTATCGCCATCGTGGTCACCTTCCTGCAGACTCTGACCTCCTCCTTCGCGGCCTATGCCTTCGCGAAGCTGGAATTCCGGGGCAGGGACACCCTGTTCCTGTGCTACATCGCCACCATCGCGGTGCCGTGGCAGGCCTACATGCTGCCGCAGTTTATCATGATGCGCTCCATCGGCCTGTACGATACGCTGTGGGCCATGGTGGTGCTGCAGGCATTCTCCGCTTTCGGCGTGTTCCTGATGCGCCAGTTCTACCGCGGCATCCCAACGGAGCTGTGCGAGGCGGCCCGGCTGGACGGACTGAGCGAGTACGGCATCTGGGCGCGCATCATGCTGCCGCTGTCCAAGGCGGCCATCGCGACCCTGATCATCTTCACCTTCGTCGGCACCTGGAACGACTACATGGGCCCCATGATCTACCTGACCAAGGACCTGAACAAGACGGTGCAGGTCGGTTTGCGCCGCTTCATCCAGGAGAACTCCAGCGACTACCACCTGATCATGGCCGTATCCGTCTGTTCCCTCGTCCCCGTTTCGGTGGTGTTCCTTGCCCTGCAGAAGTACTTTATCGAGGGCATCGCCACCAGCGGACTGAAGGGGTAAAAGAGAGTGAGGAGTGAGGAGCGGTATTTCAATAAAGCCCTCATCCGTCAGGCTTCGTCTGACACCTTCCCCCATAGATAGGGGGAAGGCGATACCGCGCGAAGCGCCGCAGTAATTAAAGAATACACCGGAGCAAAGCGGAGGAGTTTCCTCCGCAACTCATCACTCATCACTTCTCACTGGTTTTGCATTCTTTAGATGTGTTGCGAGGAACAAAGATGTTTTCAGAATACCTTTCCCTCCATCCCATGCCCTCCCTGCTGCTGGAGCCTGTGCCGGCCCTGTTTCCGGCGGCGGGGGATCCGGCCTGGGGGCGGATAACGGATGAGCATCGCGCGGAGATCGCGCGGGAGGCGGAGATCTGGAGGGCGAAGCCCTATCCCATGCGGCTGGCCACGGGCTTCCTGGCTTTCGTGCGGGACGGCAGCCGACAGGCGGACGAAGCGCCGTATTTTACTCGCCGGCGCAAGCTGTGCTGGGCCGTGCTGGATGCCTGCGTGAACAGTCACGCCTCGCTGGATGACGTGATCGACGGCGTGTGGTGCCTCTGTGAGGAGAGTACCTGGGCCATCTCCGCACACAATGTGAATCCGATCCGTGGCGCGCCCGCGGCGAAGGATTACCCCTTGCCGGATCTGGACCGGCCTTATATCGACCTGTTCGCGGCCCAGACCGGTATGATCCTGGCGCTGACCGCTCATCTGCTGGGGGAACGGCTCGACCGGGTGAGCCCGCTGATCACCAAGCGGATCCGGGATGAACTGGAGTCGCGCATCCTGCGGCCGTTTATGACCCACGACGAGTTCTGGTGGATGGGCTTCCTGCGAAAGGATCTTTGCAACTGGACGCCCTGGATCGTCTCCAATATCATGGTGTGCGCCTGCCTGAGCCCCATGAGTCACGAGGCGCTGGCGGCGCTGCTCGACCGCGCTTGCCGCATGCTGGACCGCTGGCTGGAC
This sequence comes from uncultured Eubacteriales bacterium, assembly GCA_902760595.1. Taxonomy (GTDB): domain Bacteria; phylum Bacillota; class Clostridia; order Christensenellales; family Aristaeellaceae; genus UBA4246. Next base: position 141,610 of record CACWHI010000005.1, on the reverse strand, counting down.
GTAGTGCCCGCGGACGGCGGCTGCGACGAAGGCGCGGGCTACTGGAACATGGCCGGCGGCGCGCTGCTGGACTGCCTGGATACGCTGGAGAAGGTGACCGGCGGCGGGATGACCCTCTGGCAGGAGGAAAAGATCCGCAATATCCTGTCCTTCCCTCTGAAGGCGGAGATCGGCGGCGGCTGGTTCGTCAACTTCGCGGATTGCGATGCCCGGCCCTTCCTGTCCGGCGAGCGCCTGCAGCTGGCGGGGGAAAGGCTGGCGGATCCGGCCCTGACGGCCATGGGCTGCCGTATGCGCGGGACGCTGGCGGACCAGCTGAACGACGTGCCGCATTTTACGCGGGTGCTGGACCTGCTGTTTCATCCGGCGGCGGAGGTTTCGTCCGCAGCACAGCCCGGAGATACCTGGATGCCGGACCTGCAGCTTCGGATAGTGCGCCGCGGCGGGCTCACGCTGTGCTGCAAGGGCGGGCACAACGGCGAAAGCCATAATCATAACGACGTGGGCTCCTTCATGCTGTACGCGGACGGCGAGCCCGAAGTGGTCGACGCGGGCAATATGGTCTACACGGCCAGGACATTCTCGGACCAGCGCTACACCCTCTGGAACGTCCGCGCGGCCTATCACAACGTGCCCATGATTGGCGAAACGGAGCAGCGGGACGGGGCGGAGTACGCTTCCCGGGATGTGCGCTGCCTTCCGGACGGTCTCGCGCTGGATATGGCCGGCGCCTACCCGGCTGAAGCGGGCGTGCGCTTCCTGAAACGGGAGCTTCTCCTGTCGGACGCCGCGCTGACGGTGCGTGACGGGATCGGGCTCGACAGGCCGGGCCCGGTCACATGGGTGTTCATGCTCCGCGATCGGCCGCGGCTGGAGGGGCGTAACCTGGTTGCCGGACGTATCTGCCTGGCGGTCCCGGACGGACTGGAGATCGCCATCGAAGAGATCCCCATCACAGACAGTCGTATGGCAAAAAACTACCCCGGAAGCCTGTGGCGGGTGAAGCTGCTGGCTCCTTGCGGTACAGTCTTTGATACTACCTGGAGATTTGAAAGGATTTAACGGAATGGACAGCCAAGGATGGGGGCCGCTGCGTACGCGCAGGGACCTGGTGAACGCGGCGGTGCGCATGATCGAGCCGCTTACGGCCTGCCTGACGCCGGGCAGGGCGAGGATGATCGTGGGGGAAGGCTCCGCCCACTACTCGGAGGATGTGGCGGGCATGGAGGGCTTCTCGCGCGTGCTGTGGGCGCTGGTGCCTATGATGATCGGCAAATGCCCGGAGGCGGAGCCGTTCTGGCGACTCTGGCGTGAGGGCCTGATCAACGGCACCGATCCGGACCATCAGGAATACTGGGGGGATATCCGGGATACGGATCAGCGCATGGTGGAGATGGCGGTCATCGGCATGGGCCTGTGCTTCCTGCCGGACCGCTTCTACGGCGAGTTGTCCCCGGTGCAGAGGGAGCATCTGTACCGCTGGCTCAACCAGATCAACCTGCATGATATGCCGCGCAACAACTGGCGCTTTTTCCGTATCCTGGTCAATACCGGCTTTGAAAAGGTGGGGCTGCCGGTGGATGAGGCGCGCCTCAAGGAAGACCTGGACATGATGGAAGCCCATTATGTGGGCGACGGCTGGTATTTCGATTATCCTACCAAACGCGACTACTATACCCTCTGGGCGTTCCACTATTACAGCCTGGTCTATGCCGCGGCCATGCGCGACGCGGATCCGGAGCGCTGCCAGCGCTTTATCGAACGCGCGAGGCTGATCGCGCCGCGCTTCGCCTGCTGGTTTGACCGGGAAGGCCGCGCGCTGCCCTATGGCCGCAGCCTGACCTACCGCTTCGCTGAAGCCAGCTTCTGGAGCGCCATGGCGTTTGCGGGCGTGACCGCCGGAAATCTGGACTGGGGCGAGATCAAGGGACTGACCCTGCGCAATCTGCGCTTCTGGCTGGATATGCCCATCTTTGACCGGGGAGGGGCGCTGACAGTGGGATACGGCTACCCCAACCTCTGCGCCGCGGAGGGCTATAACGCCCCCGGCTCTCCCTATTGGGGCATGAAGGTCTTCTGTATCCTGGCCCTGCCGGAGGAGCATCCCTTCTGGCAGGCAGAGGAGAAGCCTTACATGCCGCCCAGGCGGTTCCTGGACGAGCAGGTGCGCCTGCTGCTGTGCCGGGACGCGGACAACCGCCAGGTCATTGCCTATACCGCGGGCAACCACGGCTGGGAGCATATGCACGAGGATGAGAAGTACGAAAAGTTCTCGTATTCCACCCAGTTTGCTTTCTCCGTTACCAAGGAGTCCACGACCCTGCAGAAGGGGGCGTTCGACTCCATGCTGGCGGTCAAGCGCGCGGGCCGGGACCTGTGGCATGCCAGGAGCGGCTGTGACAGCTTTTCCCTGAGCGCAGACCGGGTCGCATTCACCTGGTCGCCCATGGAGGGGGTCAGCGTCGACACGGTGATCGTTCCCGTCGGCATGTGGCATGTGCGCCGGCACGTGCTCCGCACGGATTGCGCCATCGAGATCGCGGAGGGCGCGTTTGCCGTGCGCAGGGACTGGGCCGGCGCACGCCCGTGCGACCGGATCGCCTCTGCGGTGAGTATGGACGCCGCTCACGCGCAGGCTCACGGCGCGTATGGCACCAGCGCCGTCTTTGCGGTCCGAGGGTATGACACGGGAGAAACGGTGTATCCGGAGCCCAATACCAACCTGATGTACCCGCGCACGGTGCTGCCCATGCTGCGGGCGGCGCTGCCGGCGGGCGAACACACACTCGTCTGCGCGGTCTACGCGGATGCCGGCGATGCTCCGCAGCAAACCATTCCCCGGGAGGTGCAGGACGTTGTCAACTCGTTACGCTGAGGCTTTTGACAGGGCTATGGCCAAGTTCCGGCGCACCGCGCCGGTGGCCGCGGAAATGGGGATCATCCCCTATAAAAGCGAGAATGGCCAGTGGATCCCCTCGCCCTTCGCCGGCAACGGCTGGTGGACGGGCGGCTTCTGGCCGGCGCTGATGTGGCAGTTCTATTCCGCAGGCAGGGATCCGCTCTTCCTGACTGAGGCCAGACGCGCACAGGCACTGCTCACCGGGCAGTTCCGTGTCTTTCATGAGCTCAACCACGATGTTGGATTCATGTATCTGCTTTCCTGCGGGGCGGATTATAAGCTGACTGGGGACGAACAGGCGCGCACGGATACGCTGCACGCCGCCAGCCTGATGATGGGGCGCTTCAACCCGGCGGGCTTTATCCGTGCGTGGAACAACGCCGACCAGGCGGGCTACGCCATCATCGACTGCATGATGAACCTCTCGCTGCTGTACTGGGCCTCCCGCCAGACGGGGGATCCGCGCTTTGCGCATGTGGCGGATATCCACGCGCACACGGCGCTTCGGGAGTTTATCCGCCCGGATGGCTCGGTCAGTCACATCATTGAGTTTGATCCGGAAACGGGGAGGCGCGTCCGGGAGCTGCCCGGCCAGGGCTACGCGCTGGGGACACAGTGGAGCCGGGGACAGGCCTGGGGCCTGTACGGCTTCACGCTCGCGTACATGAACACCCGGAAGCCGGAGTACCTGGAGGCGGCGCTGCGCATCGCGGCCAATTTCATCGCGCATATCCGCCCGGACGGGCTGACGGACTGTGATTTCTGCCAGCCGGATACGGAGGAACGGCTGGATAATATTGCCGGAGCGATCGCCGCCTGCGGCCTCCTGGAGCTGGAAAAGCTGACGGAGAAGGGCGAATACCGCCAGGCCGCTCTCCGCCTGGTGGATGGGCTGCTGGACAGATGCTGCGATTGGACGGACGCGCGCTGTGGCTTGCTGACCCACTGCACCGCCAGCTATCACGACGACGGGGCGGGACGGCATACCAATATCACCTATGGCGATTATTTCCTGGTGGAAGCGCTGGCCAAGCTCAACGGGACGGACCCGATGCTTTGGATATGACAACTTTGAATGTGACAATCTGAACTATTCTTTATGTCCGCCGCAGGAACTTTCCGCGGCGGGCATTTGTTTGTATGCCGTTTTCCAGGGCGATGCCGCCGTTCACGATGACGTGCCGCACGCCGACGGCCAGCTGGACGGGATCGAGGTAGGTCGCCCGGGCGGCGATGGCGTCCGGATCGAACACGGTGATATCCGCCGCTTTGCCCACGCTGAGAACCCCGCGGTCAGATATGCCGAAGCAGTCCGCTGTCTTTCCGGTCACGCGGCGGACGGCTTCCTCCGTGGTGCAGAGGCGTTTCTCTCTCGCCAGCTGAAAGAACCCGGCTGTGGAGCCGTAAGCGCGGGGGTGCGGCCGGCTCCGGACCTTGTCGGGGTCGCCGGACATTGCCGCGCTGTCCGAACAGACGCAGACATCCCTGGCCAGGAAGTACAGCATGTCCTGCTCGCTCATCACGAAGAAGATACAGTTGACCTGCGCGCGGGTCCGCACCAGTACCTCGGCCGCCGCTTCGGCGTAATCGGTGGTCCCCAGCATGTCTTCGGCTACGGTACGTAGCGTTTTCCCAACGATCTCGGGCCAGTAGCCGTCGTCGTCGCTGAACAGGCAGGTCTCCGCGCGCTCCGCGTTCCAGTAATGGGCTCTGATCCCCTCAACGATCTCCCCGCGTCTGGGCCCCTGCAGGAACCGCAGCAGCGCCTCGTCGCCTCCGTCCAGGCTCCATTGGGGACACCGGATCGATAGCGTGGTGCGGGATGCCGTGTACGGGTACATGTCGGCTGTCATATTCACTCCGTCCGCCCTTGCGGCCTCAAGCATGGCCCATACCTCCGGGGCCCGGCCATGCACACGGAAATTGTCCAGCTTCAGGTGAGAAACGTGCACATGGGCGCCGCTCTCCCGGCCGATATCCGCCAGCTCCCGGATCGCCTCCCGGATCCGCAGGCCCTCGTTGCGCATGTGGCACGTCACGATGCCATCATACTCCTTCACTACGCCGGCCAGGGCGCTCAGCTCGTCCTTCCCGGCAAAGAAGCCGGGCGAGTACTCCAGCCCCAGGGAAAGCCCCCAGGCGCCGGATTCCAGATCGCGCCGCAGCAGGCGTTTCATCTGCTCAAGCTCGTCCTTCGTCGCCGGACGGTCGTCCGGTCCGATCACGCCCTCGCGCAGACTGCCATGGCCGACCAGCATCACCTGGTTGATCCCCATCCGGCAGTGCTCACGATCGTATTTGCGCAGAAAATCCACGTAAGACGCGCAGGACCAGGGGCCGTTCCCCAGCCGCTCCTCCAGGGCTGGAAAGTGGCTGTAGCCGCAGTTGCCGGAAACATCCGTGGTCACTCCCTGATACAGCTTGGACGCGCCGCTGTCGTCATCCAGGAAGAAGGTGTCGGAATGCGTGTGCGCGTCGATAAAGCCCGGCGCGACAGCCAGACCGTCAGCGTCCAGCACCCGGTCCGCCCCACGCCCTGAAAGCTCGCCGATGGCGGTGATGATCCCATCCCGCACGGCTACGTCCGCCCTGTAACCGGCTCTGCCTGTGCCGTCGATCACATGACCGCCACGAATGATGATGTCGTCCATACTGTGCCTGCCTTTCGTATCCTGTACCTTTGGTGTCAAGAAACGTAAACACCGATATTATACCAGAAAACCGGACACAGGAGAGATTTTTTTATGCACTTTACAGCCCGTGGCTTTACTGCGTCGGGAGTCTCCTGAAGCTGACGGGAAAAAATATCCGATTTCGCACCCTGTGCGGTAAAACCGGCCAAAGTTCTTATAATAGCTGTCCCAATTTGCGGGAATTCAGAATACAATAGGAATGAAAAACAAACTGCGGGTCTTTCGTGAGCCGCAGGAAAAGGATGAATGCCATGGATGGACGGAAGACGGGACAACAGACAGTTCTTGCGCTCAATGTATTGGCTGAACGCCAGACGATCTCAGCGGAGAATCTGCCTTCTCAGGGAAACACACTCGGATCTGCGGACCAGGATGAAGAACTGAAAGAGAGGATCAGTCGGCATAAACAAAAGATGCTGAATATCACACATGAATACCCGCTCCCGGAAACGCCCTACAGGATCGGCGTATATATCCGGTTCTACAATCAGACGGATCATCCCGATGAAGAGATGCTGCGGAAATATGAACAGGAATATGTTGATATCATCGATTCCTGTCCCCAATGGACGCTTGTGGGTTTTTACGTGGATCACGGAGCCAGTATCCCGTATATGAGCAAGTCGAGGGAATGGTGCAGGCTGCTTGACGATTGCTTCCGCGGAAAAGTAAACCTGATCGTCACAAGGCTGCTTCGCAGTGTCTCGAAGGATGTGCGGGAAACAGAGATGGTGGCGAGGCTGCTGGCAAGGCAGGATCCGCCGATAGGCATCTATTTCCGTTCCGAGGATATCTTCACGCTGGCTTCATATTTTCGTGACGACATGACGGAAAGAGACTTTCTGCCCGAAGGTTGGGAGGTATTGCCTGAAGACGAGATAGATCAGGCGCTGAAAGCCGGAGAACCCGATTCCAGGAGACTGAGCGAGGGCAGCGAATGAACTGGGAATGAGTGGCTGTTCCTTTTGAAAGGAGATACAGAGTGACGGCATGGCAAATCAGCAGAGAGAAGCGGAGAAGATCAGTGTAAAGAACAGGTACAACGCGAGCTTTGACCGGGCCAAACATGAGTATCGGCCTGAAACGATCCGGATGGATTCGTTCAGGGAGGATGACTTCCAGCGGGTCGCTGTCTATGCGCGGGTATCTACGGATGACGCCTCACAGACAACGTCGTTCGAGCTGCAGAAACGGTACTATGAGAAGTTGGTCAGACAGCATGAGAAATGGACCCTGGTCGGCATCTTCGCGGACGAAGGCCGGTCAGGCACAACGACGTCTCATCGGGACGAGTTCAACCGTATGATCGTGATGGCAATGAGTGGGAAGATCGATCTGATCATTGTCAAGAGCGTGTCAAGATTCGCGAGAAACATCGTTGATTGCCTTTTGTATGTGCGTAAATTGAAGGAAAAAGGGGTCGGTGTTTTCTTCGAGTCCGAGAATGTCTATTCAATGAACGAAGAAAAGACCATGACGCTGGAGATGATGGCGTTCATGGCGGAGAATGAGTCCCAGATCCGAAGGAGAAGCCAAATCGCATCGACCAATATGAGGTTCAATAACGGGTTGCCTTCAACGCCGCCGCTCTATGGCTATATCATGGGAGAGAACGGCAGGCTCATCAGGGACCCGGAAACCTGGCACGTGGTCAAGCTGATCTTTGCCATGTATATGATCGGTTACTCGACCTCTCTGATCTCTGAGAAACTGTCGAAGCTGAGAATCTGCTCGCCTAACGGGAATGACAGATGGCAGGAAGGCGTGATCATGGACATCCTCCGCAGCGAGAGATACTGCGGAGACGTACTGACATGGAAAACGTTTACAGTGGATGTGACCAGCCATAAGACACGAAAAAACCGGGGAGAACGCCCGCAGAGCTATTATAGGGAATGGCACGATGCCATCGTTTCCAGAGATGACTTCATCGCGATCCAGCATATGATCGATAACGCGAAATACAAGCACGCGCACTTCTTGCCGGAGCTGCAGGTGATTACAGAGGGCTTTCTGAAGGGATATGTGGTGATCAATCCACGCTGGCGCTTTGGGGCAGAGGAGTACAGGCAGGCATCGGGAAGCGTTACGGGAGAGGCTGACCAGGATCAGCAGATCTACCAGGCGCGTCCCGGTGAGTTTGATCTGAGAAGCTTCTCCGTCGTGGATGCCGCGCTCGCGAGCCCGTATTATTCCCCAAGAATGACCTTTCGGGCAGATTCGATCCGTTTCAACGCGCAATGTTTCAGAAGGCTGGGAGCCGGTCCGTATGTGGAGATGCTGGTGCATCCGGGCAAGAAGTGCCTTGCCGTCCGTCCTTCCGCGCCTGGAAACAGGAACGCTGTCAGGTGGGGAAAGCTGTACGATGGGAAACTCCAGGCCTGTGCGGTCTCCTGTAAAGCCTTTGCTGATCAGCTGATGGAGCTCTTCGGGTGGGATGAAGACAAAAGATACAGCCTGCAGGGGAATCTCTTTGGCTCGGAGAGAGAGTCTGTTCTGATCTTCAGAGAAGAGGATGCGGGCCTGATGCTGAAACGGGTGTCCCTGACAGAAGGAATGGAGAAAAAAGTCCTGAATGGACAGGGAAAATACATTCTTGCGGTACCAGGCCGCCTAGCTGGCAGCTTTGGACGCAACTTCTACACAGAGCAGCTCGCGTATGGTACGCATGCTGTTCCTGAAGGCACATGGAATCTCAAAGCAAAAGCAATGCCGTATACCCCGAGAAGCAGCCTGTCAGTCACTCCTTATGAAGAACTGGTAGGCTTTGTCAGGAATCAGCTGGGAGGATTGTTTGTGGAAGGAGAGGCACGGTTATGACAGGTGAGAACGTGAGTCATTCCCTGTGCGATCTGATGTCAGAAGAAGATCAGAAGACACGCAGAGAACTGGGCCTGCCTATGGATACTGAAGCTGAGCTCACGGTCGATCTGAACCGGTTTGTAGAATCACAGAGCGGCGGGACGGAGCGAAGAGCAAGAGAGAAAACAGACGTGAAACCTCGTTTCACCGTGTCCGGGAGAGAAGTGTATGTCAACACAGAATGTGTGCGGATGATGCCGAACGTGGAGTATGTACAGATGCTGGTCGATTCCGAACACAAGCAGCTGGCGCTCAGGCCGCTCAAGCGCTGGACCCTCGGGTGCCTTGAATGGGGCAGAACGGTGGACGAACGCAGATACCCTTCGCATAGAAGCGCAGAGCTTCTCAGCTGGAAGCTATGTCAGTTGATCGGTTGTAAAACGAATTACAGGTACCAGTTCAGCGGCCAGCTGGCCAAGGCACTGGATGAGTATCTGCTTGTTTTTGAACTCAATGAACCAAGGGCTTACGACGGAAAAGCACTGATCGTAGACGGCCGGGAAAGAATATGGCCGGAAGAATGCGCTTCGCTCAGAGAAGAATGGACAAGGCCAGAAAGCCATGGAAATGGAACGATCAGGACATTTCAGAGCTACATGTATATTGCCACTGACGGAAAAGCTGTGGATGATCCGTCAAGAGCAGCGGAACAGAGAAACAGCGCGTTGCATGAATACGATCAGGGGTAAAAAACAGCGAGTCTGCTGCAGACAGGAATGAAAAGAGGTGACGGCCATGAAGACGCTGTTGAAAACAGATGCGGTTTTTTCAAGCCTGAGTGTCCCATATTCAAGGAGCGATTATGGCAAACTGAAAAGAAACATTACTCAGCGCGGCTGTAAGGAACCGATTTGTGTCTGGCAGGGATTTATTGTTGATGGACATAAACGGTATGATATCTGCAGGGATAAGGCGTTGGCCTTTTCCGTGAGAAACATGAAGTTCATCTATCAGGAAGAAGCCGTTGCCTGGGTGTGCCGGGAAAGACTCAAAGAAGGACAGGCCTTGCCGTTCATGCGTAAATACCTGATGGGCAGACTGCTCAGGGCGGAACTGGCGCTCAGCAGAATCAGACGTAAAGCTCAGATACACTCTGGAAAGGTGGGAGAGATGAAACAAATCACCGATACCGGAAGTGCTCATGAGAACTGGACGGCGGTGATACTTGGGAAGGAATTATCGATGAACCGCTCTACCCTGGAAGGCTATGCAAGGGTTTCCAGGATGGTGGACTATATCCGCAGCCGTGATGAGCGGGTATTCCGGGCGCTGCTGATGGGGGATTTCCAAATGACAGTAAAGCAATTGTCGTGCCTGAAACAGGCGTCTGATGAGGAGATCAGTGGCCTGTATCACTGCCTCCGGACAGAAGCCCTGAAAAGACAGTCAAAAGAGTCTGAGCGTAAGAAGAGCTATATGCGACAGCGAAGAACCAACGCGACAGGCGGGGCCGTGCCTGACGGTAAAGAGGAAAAGAAAATCGAAATCATAACGGGCATCAAGGAGATGCCGAAATTTGACCCTGATTCAGAGCTGAATGGCCTTTCTATGACCATTCCGATGTGGAGCAACGCGATCCGCCGGGCCGGAGAAAAAATGAATCTCCACATTGCGAGTGATATGGCACGGATGCAGCTCAGAAGAGCCCTGCTGCAGATTGATAACCAGGTTCAGAAATTGCTGGAGGAATTGCGACATGATTGAAACGAATGGCATGCCGATGCTTACGGAAAACCAGCTACGCTGTATTCCGAATGTATCTTTTGAATTGATTCCTATCAAGAATCTGGTGTCAAACCAGGATTACCAGCGGCCGCTGTCGGAAAACCACATCCGCAAGGCGCTTCAGGACTTCGATGTTTACCAGATCAACCCGGTCAAAGTGAGTCGCCGGGACGGGGTCAACTATGTGTTTGACGGACAGCACACCATCGAAATCGTGGCCAGCGCGTCCGAGTCACGGGATACACCGGTATGGTGTATGATCTATGACGATCTCCAGTATAAAGAAGAAGCGCACGTGTTTGCTGAGCAGCAGAAGCATGTAAAGCAGCTGAAGCCTTATGAAACGTTCATGGCTCATATTGAAGCGGGGGATGACAGGCAGATGATGATCATGGCGCTGGTCAAGTCCTATGGGCTGAGTGTTACGAATACGGGGGCCAATAATTCGATCTGCGCGATCACGACGCTCGAGCGTATTTATGACAAGTATGGGCGGGATGTGCTGGACCGGACACTGCGGCTGGCCGTGGCGACCTGGGAAGGGGAGGATCATTCGCTTTCCGGGGGCATCCTCATGGGCATCGCGCAGATCATCGTGGCTTACGGGGATTCGCTGAAGGAAGACCTCTTTAAGGATCGAGTGGGAAGACAGTCTGTCAAGTCTATCGTGCGCACTGCGCGCGAACGCCGCCCCGGAGCGATGGGATTCTCTGAGGCTATGATGCTCGCTTATAACAGCAAGAGCAAATACAAGCTTTCCCTGCGTACGCTCTACGGCGGAAAACCTGTGGAATATGATGGTGAGAACGAAGATGCAGAGGCGTGATCGGCCCGAACGGGAGCCTATGGATAGCGCAGGGAGTGAACATGCTTTTTTGTATGAAGTGGATCAAACAGCTGAGGACAGTGTTCGGAGAAATACCGCCAAACCTCAAAGAAGGCACCATGCTCTGTATAGACTGCGGCCAAAGCCTGGATACATGATACGGCAGAGGCGACTGCCAGTGTTTGTGCACAGTGGATGGGGATAACGGCGGTTAACGGTGGTGTGTCTCTTTGCGAATCAGCAGAATCGGCATCAGCTGTCTACGGCACTCATTGGCACGATACTCGATCTTCTTCCACTGCGCTTTCACTAACGAAAGGAAGTAGGATGATGAGAAAGCATATGGGATACAGTGACCTGCAATGCTGGAAGCGAATCGGGGAGCAGATCAGAGAGTGCAGAGAGGCGAGAGATATGACACAAACAAGGCTTTCTGAACTGGTCAACGTTTCGGATGACACTATCAGTCGGCTGGAACGCGGCACCGGATGTGAAGTTTCATTTCTCCTGATGTGTAAAATCGGCAAAGAGCTCAGGGTTCCGCTGGAGCAGCTTTGCCCGGATAACTGGCGGCTGAAGAGAAGCAAGAAGATCGACCCTATGAAAGCCAAAGAGAATGCTGAGATGATATATTCGACCATCAAGAAAATGGAAGGTCTGGTCACGCGGGAAGAATAATGGCGAAGCGAATTTCTTGACGGCAGCCGCCAGCAGGCTGCGACAGCAATCTGCTGGCGGTCTCCTATGCCTGGCCGTTGTGCAGCTCCTCAAACTTTTTCTGCATGGTGGGGTTGTTTCTGGTCAGCTTCTTGATGGAAAGGTCCTCCGCTTTGTCGTTGGCCAGGCGGAGCTGGCGGTCCGAGGCGGTCAGGGCGTCCTTGATTTTCTGGAGGTGGGCGATGGACTTGTCGATCTCGTCGATGGCCTCGCCGAAGCGCTTGCTGGCCTGCAGGTAATTATAAGAAAACTTCTCCTTGAAGTCGGAGATGGCTTCTTCAAAGTGCGTGATGTCGATGTTCTGCTCGCGGACCAGCGCCAGCTCGCGCCGGGCCTGGACGGCGTTGAGCGCCGCGTTGCGAAGGAGCGTGATCATGGGGATGAAGAACTGCGGACGGATGACATACATTTTTTCGTACCGGTAGGAAACATCGACGATACCGGTATTGTACAGCTCGCTGTCCGCTTCGAGCAGGGTGACCAGGACGGCGTATTCGCAGTTCTTCTCGCGGCGGTCCTTGTCCAGCTCCCGGAAAAAATCCTCGTTCTTGTGCTTGGTGGCGGTGGTATCCATTTCGTTCTTCATCTCAAACATGATGGATACGACCTCTGTTCCGTCCTCGGCGCTTTCGCGGAAGATGAAATCGCCCTTGCTGCCTGTGCGCGCGTCGTTGTCCTTGTCAAAATAGGCGCGGGGGAAGGCGGTCATGCGGATCCTGTCGAACTCATCCCTGCAGTGCTGCTCCAGGCTCTCTCCGACCATCTTGGTGGACTGGCGCGCCTTGAAATCCCGGTACTGGGCGATCTGTTCATCCTTGAAGGCGAGCTCCTTCTCGTGCTGTTCGCGCATCAGGTGCTCGCGGTTGGTTCGGTCGTCCTTCTCATGCTGGAGGTCGCTCTCCAGCTTCTGAATGGTCAGCTGCTGCTCCTGCACCGCCAGCCGCACCGCCTGCTGAGTGCGCTCCTGCTCATTCTTCAGCGCGGCCTGGAGCTGCTCGATGGTCTGGCGCTCCTTCTGCTCGCTGAGCCTGCTCTGCAGGGCGGCGCGTTCCAGCTCCGCCTGGTGCTGCTGCTTCAGCGCTTCCAGCCGGGCGTGGAGAGTGGTGAGCTCCTGGTCCTTCTCCAACTGGACCTTGCTGACGGCCAGCTGCACGGCACTCTGCTGGCGGGTCTCGACCTCGCGGGCAAATTCACGGTCGCGCACCTGCTTGACGATAGCGGCATAGCCGGCTTCGTCCACCTGGAATACCTCCCCGCAATGGGGACATTTGATCTCCTGCATACTGTTCCTTCTTTCGCGTTTAATGTCTGATGATCCATCACCGCACAGGATACCACAAAACTCAAAAACCCGCAAGAAATGCGCCATGAGCAAAAATAGTCGTTCTTTCGGCAGGAAAAAGCCTGTATACAGCGAATAAAACAAATATACCCAAATTATTTCAGGAGGTAGAACTTATGAACAAGAAAGAACTGATCGAAGCCGTATACGCGAAGGCGGAACTGACGAAGAAGGAAGCCGAGACCGCCGTCAACGCGACGCTTGATTCTATCATCGAGGGCCTCGCCAAGGAAGGCAAAGTCATCATCCCCGGCTTCGGCAGCTTTGAGGTCCGCAATAAGACCGCCCGTGAAGGCCGCAACCCCCGTACCGGCGATAAGATCAAGATCGCCGCGAAGCGCGCCCCCGCCTTCAAGCCCGGCAAGGCCATGAAGGACGCTGTGGAAAAGAAATAATGAACTCATAAAATACAAAACGCCGCCCCGGACAGGACGGCGTTTTTGTGTGCGGAGCGGCGGTTATTGGGCCTTGGCCGTATCCAGCTTTTTCATGATGCGGGAGACGAGCTCGTTCTCATCGAGGCCGGACTGATCAAACCAGTTCTTCAGGATATTGTACGCCTTATCGAGCTCGTCCTCCGACAGGGAAAGGGTGCCGGCGGCAGCACGGTTCAGGCGGTCCTGAGCGCGCAGCGCGGCGCTGGAGAAGCTCACGCCTTTTTCGGCCATGTACTCAGTCAGCGCGGCGTTTTCCGCTTCGACGGCGACCTTGAGCATACGCAGCTTCAGGCGGGCGCCGTAGACCTTCTCAAAGGCTTCCTTGTCCATGCCGATGCCCCTGAGGAAGCCTTCCAGCGCGGTTTCGTCGAACTCAGTTTTGTTATTTTCCTGCAGGTCGGCGACGGACTGGCGCAGTTTATCCAGCGAGGCCTGAAGCGTTTCCGGGATCTGTGCCTGGTGCTCCGCGGCGAGGGCTTCGACGGTGTCCGCGTATTCCAGCGCTCCTTCGCGGATCAGCGTGGTTCCTCCCACGCTCAGTACCTGGTCCATCAGGTCAGAATCCTTTTTCAGGGCGTCCAGGCCGTCGGAAATGCTGTTCCAGAGCTGGCCGGCGCCCTCACTGATGGATTTCCAGGTGTCGGTGATGAAGGCTTTGGCGGATTTGTAGCCTTCGCTCTGCTTCAGGGCGTCCAGCTGCTGCTCCGTCCAGGCTGCCGCCTCGTCGGAAGCCTTGTTGATCTCTTCGGCGGCGCTGTCAAGCCAGCTGCCGGCTTTGTTGAGCATCTCGTCCAGCCACTGGCCGGGCGTTTTTTCCGGCTCGGCGCTTTCAGCGGCAGCGGGCAGAGCGGTCAGGATCATGACGCAGCATGTCAGGATCGTTAAAAACTGTTTCATACAGACTCTCCTCCTTATTTAATGGATCGCGTGTCATTATAGGGTTTTCGTCCCGCATTGTCAAGGATGTGGATTGACAAAATGGTTGCATATGCCATATAATGTACAAAGAAGAACAGCCTCGTTGATTGTTTTACAACTGCATGAAAGGAGAACGAAACATGAAGAGAATCCTGTCCCTGATCCTGGCGCTGGGCCTGCTGCTGACGGTTTACGGCTTCACTGCCGCGGCAGAGGGAGAACCGGTGGAAATCAACATCTACGGCATCGGCGATTTCGGCGGCGCGCTGGACGATTCCGGAAAACCGAACGGCAATCCGGGCGGCGCGCGCATCGTCGGAAAAATGAAGGAACTGACCGCCGGCGCGGTGAATCCGGTGGTGGTCGCGGGCGGCACCAGCTATACCGGATCCGCCATTTCCGAAACCAACCACGGCGAGCTGGTCAACGCCATGTACAGGGCCATGGGCGTGCAGTACGCGGCGGTCGGCAATCATGACTTCGACTGGTCGGATGTGAATACCCGCAGCGAGGTGTTCAGCGGCTGGGAGAACCAGGGCGGCTTCAGATTCCTGAACGCCAACGTCTATTGGACGACGGGCGCCCACGATGGGGAGCGCGTCTTCTGGCCCTATGAGATCCGGGATATCGGCGGCGTGAAGGTGGGCTTCTTCAGCGTCATTGACGAGGGCAATATGTCCGCGATCTCGAACGTCAATAAGGAAGGCATCGAGATGGTCTCTGCCGTGGATGAGGCGGCGAAGGTCGTGCGCGAGCTTCGCAACGACGGCGCGCAGGTGATCGTGGCGCTGGCCCATGTATACGGCGCGCAGGACGCGCCCTATACGGTGGAGCAGCCCATCAGCGCGAACCTGGCGGCCCTGATCGCCGAGTGCGAGGAAATGGGCGGCATCGACGCGGTCTTCGGCTCCCAGACCACCAGCCCCATGTGCGGCATGGTCGGGCATACCGCCGTCGTGAAGGCACAGAACTTCGGCAAGCTCATCGGACACCTGAAGATCACCGTGGCCGCGGACGGCACCGTCACGGCGGAGCCTGAGCTGATCCCGCTGACGCAGATCGCGGCGGGAGAAGAGAACCTGTTCGGCTCGGACGAAACGACCCGCGAGGGCCTGCCAGTGGACGAGGAATTCCTGGCGCTATACAACACCTATAACGATGCCCTGACGGTGCTGATGGACGCGCCGCGCGGCGTGTCCGATACGCGCATGAGCTTTGAGCCGGACGAGCTCAAGTTCAGCTACCAGAAATGGTACCTCCGCAATAACCTGTACTACCTGAACCACGTGTACGGCGAGCATGTGGACGCCTATTTCCACCAGAAGGGCGGCATCCGCAACATCGGCTCCCAGGTGATCGAGGCGGGCGATACCATCAGCCTGCGCCTGCTGTACGCCTCCGCGCCGTTTGAGAACTATATCTACACGTTGGATATGAAGGGCGCGGACATCAAAAAGCTGCTTTCCGGCGAATGCCAGTACGGCACCTATACCAGCCTGCTCCAGTACGGCTTCGACGTGGTCTACGAGAGCGCGGACCCCTTTGAGGGCAACGGCCCCATCGCGTCCCTGACGCTGAACGGCGAGCCGGTGGAGGATGAGAAGGTCTACCGCATCGCCACCAACAGCTTCCTGTATCCCGGCCCCGGCGACGGCATCGACTTCAGCGCGGGCTTCAACGCCACCCACACCAACGTGCTGAACCGTACCGCCCTGCTCAA
Source organism: uncultured Eubacteriales bacterium (assembly GCA_902760595.1). Lineage (GTDB taxonomy): Bacteria > Bacillota > Clostridia > Christensenellales > Aristaeellaceae > UBA4246. The sequence goes on along the minus strand of CACWHI010000005.1, from coordinate 125,471 downwards.
GTCCATCCTGCATCAGAGCGCGACGCTGAGCAATCTGGAAGGCCCGGGCCTGGAGCCTGCGTTCTCTCCGACCGTATACGAATACAAGGCGGACAGCCTTGAGGGGGTCACTTTCACTGTGACCAACGGCGCCAGCGTGGCTGAGAGCGAGGCGGATGGGAAGAAGATCTATACCGTGACCTCCGCGTACGAGGATCCGTACACGGAACCCGGAACGGTGCAGAACGTCTATACCGTCACCCTGAAGTAACGGCCGCATATTCTGACCTGCCGGGGCTGTTGCCGGGACACGCGCAGCAGCCCCTCTTATAAAAGAGCTATGAAGAAGATCGTTGTATCACGCTGCCTGACAGGGGAGTGCTGCCGCTATGACGGCGGGCACAACCTGGTGCCGGAGATCCGTGAGCTGCAGGAGCGGGGCATCGCCGTGCCGGTTTGCCCGGAGCAGCTGGGCGGACTGCCCACGCCGAGAACGCCCAGCGAAGAGCGGGACGGCCGGGTCGTCATGCGGGATGGCAACGATGTGACCGAAAACTTTCGCAGAGGGGCTGAGCGCGCGCTCGCGATCGGGCAGGAGCAGGACTGCGTCTGCGCGGTCCTGAAGGCAAAAAGCCCGTCTTGCGGCTGCGGGACGGTGTATGACGGCACCTTTACGAGAACGCTGATCCCGGGGGACGGTGTGTTTACCCGGCTGCTGAAGCAGGCGGGCATCCCTGCCTGCACGGAAAAAGACGATTGGCGGGAATTCTGTGCGGAGTGCCAAAGGAGGACCGTTTCATGAAGAACGGAATGTGCATGCTGCTGATCTTATGCTTTGTGCTGTCGCTGCTTTCGGCGCCGGCGCTGGCCGGGGCGGACGAGATCATGATCCCTGAATTGTCCGTCGCTGGGCGCGCGGTCCCGGATAATGAGGCGATGGCGTTCCTGCGGGGGATGGGCGCGGGCTGGAACCTGGGCAACACCTTTGACGCCATCAAACAGGGCTGGAACAAAAACGCGGACGAGATGACCCTTGAAAGCGTCTGGTCGCGCATCGTGACGACCGAGGAGATGATCGACACGGTCCAGCGCGCGGGCTTCACCAGCATTCGCATCCCCGTGTCGTGGCATGACCATGTGGACGCGGACTATCAGATCAGCCGTCGCTGGCTGGACCGGGTGCAGGAAGTAGTGGACTGGGCCTACAGCCGCGGCATGCGCGTGATCCTGAATACGCACCATGACGAGGAGCAGTTCCTGCCGACGCCCGCGCACAGGGAGGAATCGCTGCGCTATATCAGGACTGTCTGGCAGCAGCTGGCGGAACGGTTCCGCGACTATGACGACCGGCTGATCATGGAATCCATGAACGAGCCGCGCATGCTCAACCACGATAACGAGTGGTGGTTCAACGCCGATAATCAGGATTGCCGCGAGTCCGCTCTGGTCCTGAACGAGCTGAACCAGGCCTTCGTTGACACCGTACGTGCCGGTGGCGGCTATAATGCCACACGCTACCTGATGGTTCCGGGCTATGACGCCTCGCCGGAGGGTGCGCTGAACGATTATTTTGCTCTCCCGAAGGATACGGCGGATAACCGCGTCATCGTGTCGGTGCACGCTTACAGGCCGTACAGCTTCGCGCTGGAGCTGCCGGGCGTCGCGACTTTTGGGACGGACGCGCAGAAGCGGGACATCCTGTCCTTCATGGACGGACTGTACAACCGCTATATCGCGAACGGGATCCCGGTGGTGATCGGCGAGTTCGGCGCGCTGAAAAAGGGAGACAATCTTCAGGACCGGGTCAGCTGGACAGCCTTCTATACCGCGCACGCTAAGGCGAGGAACCTGCCTGTGCTCTGGTGGGACAATAATGCCGTATCCGGAAGCGGCGAATGCTTTGGCCTGATCGACCGCGAAACCTGCACGGTGACCTTTCCTCCGATCCTGGAAACGATCATGAAATACTCCGCCGACTGATACAGCCGGCGGAGCGACGGAGGAAGGTATTTGATTCTTCGATCGTATTGGATGCCCGGCGTGGTGGTGTGCTTCATCATCACGCCGGCCAGGCAGTCAGCGTCCTCCGGCAGCCAGATCACGCTCAGCAGAACGCCGGGCGTGATTTTTTTCATGCCGATGGCCGTGAAAAGGCCTGCCGAGCAGGGCTCGGTTCCAACAGGGCGGCAGTCGACACATTGCCCGCCGCGCCTATCGCGCAGTCGGGAGACAGGATTGTCACGCTTTGCCCCCTCCGACGACGAGGGAGAGCTTCCCCTTCTCCATCGCCAGCACGATGGCCGGAATCAGCACGATATGGATCGCCGCGCCGGGGGCTGTCGAGGTGAAGTAGCTGGCGAAGAAAGCCGCGAAGGTATAGGGGCTCTGGCTGCCGATGATGCCGAAGGCCAGCAGGGCCGCCCTGGCGGTGCCGCCGACGATGCGGCCGCCGATCATCGCGAGGACCAGCGCGGTCAGGATAGCCGGCAGGTGGTTTTCCTTGCGATAGAGGCGGAGAAAGAGCGGATACAGAAGGCCGGTCAGCAAGCCGTAGGCGCCGCACTCAAACGCCATGGGCAGCGCGGCGTTCGGGAACGGAGGCATATTGAACAAAAGGGAGCGCAGCAGCGGCGAGAGGACGCCCACCGCCAGGCCGCTGGGCCAGCCGCACACCAGGCCGCAGATGAGGGCCGGGATGTGCAGCGGGCTGATCAGCTGGCCGATCGTCTGGATCTGGCCGGTCAGGAAGGGCAGCACGATGGCCAGCGCCAGGAAGAGCGCGGCGTAGATCATTTTACGGGTCTGGAGGGAAGAGTTTTTTGACTGGCTCATGATATGATTTCTCCTTTGATAGACTGCGGCAGAGGTCCGGAAGCATAAAAAAACACCGACGCCACCGCAGGATGGCCGTCGGCACCTTCATGACACCGGAAGAATCCGAATAAGAAACAGGTCTTGCGTCTGCTTCTGCAAACATTTTAGCGGCTTCAGCCGCGAAAAGATATTATCATGGATCATGCGATCCTGTCAACAGGGCCGTGACATTTTCATTTGCCAATCGATGATTTTGTGATACAATAGCCCTGCGATCTGTTCGTTTAGTCCATGGAAGGAGATCGACTATGATCAAGAAGCTCGTCCGCCAGATGCTTGCGGCGCAGATTTTTTCGGCTTTGACCGTGTCCGTGTGCCTGCTCATTGATAATATCATGATCAGCCGCTTCCTAGGCGAGGAGGGGATGGCCGCCTACAGCTTCTCCAATCCCATCCTGCTCGCCATCGGGGCCATCGGCAGCCTGCTGGCGGCGGGTATCCAGGTGGCGTGCAGCCGGTCGCTGGGCCGCGGCTCCCAGGAGGAAACGAACGCCGGCTATTCAACGGCGGTCATCCTGGTGGCGGCCATCTCCATCCTGTTCATGGTTGGCGTGCTGGTTTTCCGGGCGCCGCTGGCTGCCATCATGGGCGCGGGCCATGATGGCAGCGTGAACCGGCAGACGCAGGACTATCTGGCGGGCTTCTGCATCGGCGCGCCGGGCTCCATGGCGGCGCTGGTGCTGGTACCCTTCATGCAGATGGCGGGGCAGAGCAGCCTGCTCATCGCGGCCGTCCTCAGCATGACGCTGGCGGATATCACGCTGGACCTGCTGAACGTGTATATGTTCCACGGCGGCATGTTCGGCATGGGCCTGGCATCCTCCCTGAGCTATTACCTCGCGCTGATCGTGGGCTGCTTCTATTTCCTGTCCAGGCGCTGCGTCTTCCGCTTCTCCTGGAAGCTGGTGAGCTGGAAGAAAACGGCGGAGCTGTTCCGCGGGGGCGTCCCCGCCGGATTCAACATGGCGGCCTCCGTGGTGTTCGTTTTTCTGATGAACCATATCCTGAAAAGCGCGGGAGGCACCCCCGCCATCGCCGCGTATACGGTCATCAGCTCGCTGGGCAATTCCGCGAACTGCATCACGACCGGCATTGGCGGCGTCGCCCTGACCCTGTCCGGCATCTTTTATCATGAAGAGGACCGTACCAGTCTGAAGCAGCTGATGAGGCTGCTGGCGCGCTATTCGGTGGCTCTGGGCGCGGTCGTGGGTGTGCTGCTGCTGGTCTTCGCGCCGCAGCTGGTCTCGATTTTCATTCCCCGGGCCAACGACACACAGGCCATGGCGATCCTGGGCCTGAGGCTGTTCGCGGCGGGCCTGATCCCGTGCTGCGTCAACAACGCGCTCAAATTCACCTATCAGGCGACCGAACGTGTCCTCCTCTCGGAGCTCATATCGCTGCTGGAGGGGGCGGTCTTCCCGGCGGCGGCAGCCTTCCTGATGAGCCGGATCTTCGGCGTCACCGGGGCGTGGCTGTACTTTGTGATCGGCGAGGCGCTGACGCTCATGTCTCTTTTCATCTATATCTGGCGGAAAACGAAGCGGAGCCCCATCGAGGACGGGGCCTACCTGCTGCTCAGGGATGACTTTGGCGTGACGGACGACAACCTGCTGGAGGTGGATATCAGCTCCCGCCAGGAGGTGGCGGCGGCGGCGGAGCGCGCGGAGGCCTTCTGCCTGGAGCATGGCCAGAGCCCGAAGCTCAGCAACCACATCGCCCTGTGCGTGGAGGAAATGGCCAGCAATACCGTCAGCCACGGGTTTAACCAGGAGAAAAAACGGAACCACCTGTTGCTGCGCGTGCTCCATAAGCCGGACGCCTGGATCCTGCGGTTCAGGGACGACTGCACCGCGTTCGATCCGGTGCATTACGTGCCGGACGCGAGCACCGACGCCCTGGGCCTGAAGCTGGTGCGCGGACTGGCCAGGGATGTCAGCTATACCTATTCGCTGAGCATGAACAACCTGACCATCAAGCTTCCGGCTGAAGCGCCTGCGGCGCAGGAGCCGCCGGTACCTGAAAAAAGTACGGAATGCGCTGAAAAACAATAAAAAAACAGTTTACAAAACAACGGGGATATGGTATTATCAATCTCGTGGTTTTTGAACCGTTCGCTTGGTTTTGCGGTCCTCCGCCGAAGGCTCAGTGAACGGCGATTGCCAGAATAAAAAGGAGGTTCATGAAAAATGGACAAGGCACGCAAAGCAGAAATTATCAGCACCTACGCACGTCACGAGGGCGACACCGGTTCTCCCGAAGTTCAGGTAGCGATCCTGACCGAACGCATCAACCACCTGAACGAGCACCTGAAGCTCAACAAGAAGGACCACCACAGCCGCCGCGGTCTGCTGCTGATGGTCGGTCAGCGCCGCGGTCTTCTGGAATACCTGAAGAAGACGGACATCGAGCGCTATCGTACCCTGATCGCCCAGCTGAACCTGCGTAAATAAGCTGAGAAGGAATAGGCTATCGGCTCTGCCGGTAGCCTGTTATTGGTTGTATCCGGGACTGACCGGATGACCATGGGAAGGTTGAAAGGAAGAAGAATGGATTACAAGGTTTATTCAATGGATTTTGCCGGCAGAAAGCTGACGCTGGAATTCGGCAAGTATGCCCAGCAGGCCGGCGGCTCCGTCGTCGTGCGCTACGGCGAGACCGTGGTGCTGGTGACCGCGACCGCCTCCGAAGCCCCGCGCGAGGGAACGGATTTCTTCCCGCTGAGCGTGGACTTTGAGGAAAAGCAGTATTCCGTGGGCAAGATCCCCGGCGGCTTCATCAAGCGAGAAGGCCGTCCGACTGAGAAGGCGACCCTGACCTGCCGCCTGATCGACCGCCCGCTGCGTCCCCTGTTCAACAAGGGCATGCGTAACGACGTCCAGGTCGTGGTGACCACGCTGTCCGTGGAACCGGACAATCCTCCGGAATTCCCGGCGATGATCGGCTCCTCGATCGCGCTGGCGGTCAGCAACATCCCGTGGGGCGGCCCCACCGGCGCTGTGGTGATCGGCCGTGTCAACGGTGAGCTCGTGATGAACCCCAACGTGCAGCAGAGCGAAATGAGCGACATGCACGTGACCGTCGCCGGCACCCATGACGCCATCATGATGGTCGAAGCGGGCGCCAACGAGGTCAGCGAGGACGCCATGATGGACGCGATCCTGTACGCGCATCAGGGCATTAAGGAGCTGGTCGAGTTCCAGAACAAGATCGTCGCGGAGATCGGCAAGCCCAAGTCCGATTTCCCCATCGTGACCACCGGCGACGATGTGAAAGCGGCGGTACGTGAGTACGCGCTGGACAAGTGCAAGTGGGTCTACGAGACCTACGTCCGCAAGGAACGCCAGCAGCGCGAGGCGGAGGTCAAGGCGGACGTCGTGAGCCACCTGGCTGAAACCTTCCCCGGCCGTGAAAGCGAGATCGCGGACGCGCTGTACTACCTGAACAAGGAAGTCATGCGCTGCAAGATCCTGGACGAGGGCATCCGTCCCGACGGCCGCAAGGTCGATGAGATCCGCCCCATCTGGTGCGAAGTCGGCGTCCTGCCGCGCACCCACGGCAGCGCGGTCTTCACCCGCGGCGAGACACAGGCCCTGACCGTGACTACACTGGGCTCCATCAGCGAAGCGCAGCAGCTGGACGGCCTGGTGGGCGAGACCAGCAAGCGCTATATCCATCACTATAATATGCCTTCCTTCGCGACCGGTGAAGCGGGCCGTTCCCGTTCCGCGAACCGCCGCGAGATCGGTCACGGCGCGCTGGCGGAGCGCGCGCTCCTGCCCGTGATCCCGACCGAAGAGGAATTCCCGTACGCCCTGCGCCTGGTCAGCGAGATCCTGAGCAGCAACGGCTCCTCCTCCATGGCGAGCGTCTGCGGCAGCACCCTGTCCCTGATGGACGCGGGCGTGCCGATCCACGCGCCGGTGGCCGGTGTGGCCATGGGCCTCATCCAGGATGCCGAAACCGGCAAGATCGCCATCCTGACCGACATCCAGGGCCTCGAGGACTTCCTGGGTGATATGGACTTCAAGGTGGCCGGCACCATGAACGGCATCACCGCCATCCAGATGGACATCAAGATCAAGGGCATCAACCGCGAGATCCTGTCCGCGGCGCTGGGCCAGGCCCTGCGCGGCCGCCTGCACATCCTGGGCATCATGCTGGACACCCTGCCGCGTCCGCGCGAGCAGCTGAGCCCGTACGCGCCCAAGATCATCCAGTTCACCATCAATCCTGAGAAGATCAGCGAGGTCATCGGCCCGCGCGGCAAGATGATCAACAAGATCATCGACGATACCGGCGTCAAGATCGACATCGAGGACGACGGCCGCGTGTTCATCTCCACGCCCGATCAGGCCGCTGCCGACAAGGCGCGGCACATCATCGAGGGCATCGCCAAGGACATCGAAGTGGGCGATGTATACACCGGCAAGGTGGTCCGCATCATGAACTTCGGCGCCTTCCTGGAGCTGCTGCCCGGCAAGGACGGCATGCTGCACATCTCCAAGCTGGCCAATCACCGCGTGGAGAAGGTGGAAGACGTGCTCTCCATCGGTGATGAGATCGAGGTCAAGGTCAGCGAGATCGACTCCCAGGGCCGCGTGAACCTGATCCGCAACGACATGGTGTATGAGCGCCAGCCCCAGCAGCGCTCCGGCGACCGCGCTGAGCGCACCCGCCCGCCGCGCCGTGACGGAAAATAATACGGATAAGCTTATAGCTGCTGAGTAAGTGACATCAGGGGGCTGTTGCAGATCATCGTGCACAGCCCCTCTTCTTTTGCGGCTCCGGATCAGGAAAGTGAAAAGTTTTGACGTAATAACACCAAAACCTGTGTGCGTGCGTGTAAGGACAATACGGAATGAGCCTACACGCACGCACACAGGTTTTTAAGCCGGCTGCCAGCGACTGCTGGCGGCTGGTCCGGACGATTTCGTTTGTTTACCCGTTCCCGCCGGGGGTGAAGTCGATATCACCGTAGTAGTTGTCGATGGGCTCGACGCGCAGGGAGCCGTCCATGTTGATCTGTACCTCGATGTCCTCGGCTTCGCCGGGTGTACGGTTGACGCAGTGGACTGTCCAGAAAATGCGCTCCTCCGCGGCGTTGTCTTCGACCCTGCCATAGTTGTAATAGCTGGCATAGACCTCGAACTTGTCTTCGACGGCCGCCCGCTTGTCCGCGCCGAAGGCGGCTTCGATGGTATCCATGGCGATCGACCGGATCTCGGACTCTGTCTTCCAGCCGTCCCGCAGTGGGGGACAGCCCTCGGGATCATAGGCACTGCGCACGGCAGGGGGCCACATCTCTTCCGTCTCACCGTACAGCACGTTGAGCGAGATGCTGTAATAGGGCTTATCCGGGTGGGGATCATCCCGGAAGGAGGAGATATCCATCAGTTCGCCAGTCCGCGTCAGGCGGATGTTCTGCCGGTCCATATCGGTGTGGGTAGCCCAGGCGCGGAGCATCCAGTAGGGTTCCTCGTCCCGGCCTGCCGTATACATGAAATAGGCCTGCCAGGCATAGTAGGGAATGCCCAGCTCATCGGTGCCGCCGTTGTCGCTGATCAGTCGTTTGCCAATGGCGATAGCCTCATCGGCGGTGATATCGCCCTCCTGCGGCAGGGTAAAGGCGGCAGCGCCGGGCTGCAGCAGGCCGTATTCACGCTGCATGTCCGTCATCAGGGCTTTGTTCTCGTTGCTCCAGAAATCATTGCTCCCATAGCGGTTCTCCATCTCCCCGAACCAGGCCAGGTACTGGCGGTAGTGTTCGCCGTAGCCCAGGCGCCAGCTGTCGAAGCCGTACATCCAGGCGGGGGAGAGGGAAGCGGTGATCTCCGGGCTGAGCAGCAGCTGGTCCGCGGCGACATAGCCGGTATAGCCGCCGACGCTGATCTGGGCGTATCCGGGCTGCCAGCTGATCAGCTCAGCCTCGCGGCCAGCTTCAAAGGTGTGGGTGGGCGCTCTATCCGTGATCCGCGAGTACATGGGCACCTGTGTCTGCCCTTCGGCGGCCTTCAAGGTGCCTTTCGGCGTTTCCTGGACGCTCACGCCGCCGAGCTCGACAAAGGTCTCCGGCATCCAGACGCCGTCCAGGCGTTCGCCGGCCAGTACGTTCACCTGAAGCCAGACCATGCCGTCCCTGCCGGTGACGTCAGGGATATGCTCCGACCGCCACTTGTGCCCGGTGATCTCCAGCGGTGTGCCAGGGGCATAAAGGGCCGCGGGGTATTGCGGATCATCCGAATAGTTGTAGGCGGGTCCGAAACCGGGCCCCGCGATGGCCGGATAGGGCTGTGAAAAGGAAATGAGTTCTTCTGATTCATAGTCATAATTCTCTGGAAATTCAGGCAGCTTCGTCACGGCGTCGGCTTCGCTGAAGGACATGAGGCTGCCGGCCAGCACCGTCAGACAAAGCAGCGCGGCCACCGCCGCGGCGCCGATGCGCTTTGAATGAGTATCCATAATGTGAAGTATCCTCCGTTTCATACGTTTCAGACCGCCGCGGAACGCGGTACACAGCACGGTGGGGGTCCGTTCGCCGACGCGGACAGCGGCAATCATGCTTTCGGAATAGCGGGTGCGTTCTGTCAGATCAGAGCCGGCCATGACGCGCTCGTCACAGCTCAGCTCGCAGTATTGGTTCAGTGCGCGCCGGAGCAGCCACACGACCGGATTGGGCCAGTGCGCCGCGCAGACGAGCAGCGTCAGCCATTTCACGGGGAGATCACCCTGCTGGATGTGCGTCAGCTCGTGGCGCAGGATCAGCCGCAGATCCGCGGTATCCGGTGTTTGACCGGGCAAATAGATGGCCGGAGCGATCAGCCCGAGGACCATGGGACCGGAAACGCCCGGGGCCGTCCAGAGAGACGGCAGCCGTTTCAGGCTGAGATCGTTCGCTTCTTCGCGAAGCAATGCGGTGAGCGGTTCGCCGGCCGGCTCGCGCCAGCGGGAGAGCAGCCGTCTGAAGCGAATATACCGCGAGATCTCCAGACCCAGGACTGCCGCCGCGCCTGTCGCCCAGAGAATGAGCAGAATGACGCGCCATCCGACGGTCGGACGCGCCGCGGTTTTTTGCGTGGGCTGACGGTCCGAGGCGGGATGGGCGACCGCGGCGTCACGCGGGACCTCTTCCAGCGCGGGAAGGGCAGGAAGTGGCTGTAACTGACGAACGGTGTCAGCCGGGAGTTCCACGGTGACAGCCGTCCGGGGCGTAAGCAGCGGCCGCCAGGGGATCAGGAAGCCGATCAGGCATAGGATCAGCAGTCCGTACACCGTACGAAGGCGGTAACGCCTGGACAGGAGGGGCAGCGCCAGGATCACGCCCAGCGTCAGGACGCTCATCCCCAGGATACCGCTCAGCAGGGAACCCAACCATCCGCTCATGGCTCAGACGCCTCCCGCTTGAGCTGATCAAACCAGTTCTGCAGCTCCTGAAGGTCGCTTGCGCTCATCTTTTCGCGGTTCAGTGCCGCCAGCAGCGAACCGATGGAACGGCCGTGCACCTCGTCCATGAAGACGCTGGTCTCGCGGGCCAGGTATTCCTCCCGGCTGATGAGGGTGGAAAACAGCTTTTCCCGTCCCTTGCCGGGCCGTGCTGTGATGAAACCGCGTTCCGTCAGCCGGGAGAGCAGCGTCAGCAGCGTCTGCGGCTTCCAGCCTCGCTCCTCGCCGATCGACCGCATGATCTCCGCCGACGTGACCGGCGCCCCCGCCGCCCACATCGCCTTCATGACTGTAAACTCTGCCTCCGGCAGTCGATGGTCTTTCATTCCAATACCTCCTCCGTTTAATAAGACAGCCTGTCGAATATAATTCTACACAATGTAGTGACTGATGTCAAGACAAATTGTAGAATTAAAATGTAACAAAAAGGCCGCCGCTGGATTCGCGGCAGCCTTTTGCAATGCCTCAAAGGAGGGGGATTTATACCTTTTCTTTTTCCGCCTTGGCGGGCTTTTCAGTGGACGCTTTCGGCTCGGCGGGCTTCAGCATGCTCTGGTACAGGCTCAGGTAGGTCTCCGCGGAGTTCGTCCAGGAATAGTCGCCCTCCATGCCGCGGGTCTGCAGCGTCTGCCACACGTCCGGGCGGTTCTGGTAGAACCACACGGCGCGGCGGATGGTATAGAGCATGTCGTGCGCGTTGTAGTTGAAGAAGGAGAAGCCGTTGCCGGCCCCGGTGGCCTCGTTGTAGCTGAGCACCGTGTCGCGCAGCCCGCCGGTCTCGCGCACGACCGGGATCGTGCCGTAGCGCAGGGCGATCATCTGGCTCAGGCCGCAGGGCTCGAACTGGCTGGGCATCAGGAACAGGTCAGCGCCGGCGTAGATGCGGTGGGAGAGCTGGATGTCCATCTGGAAGCGCGCGGCCACGCGGCCCGCGTACTGCTGCTCCGCCCAGGAGAAGAGGTTGAAGTACTTGGCGTCGCCCATGCCCAGGACCACCAGCTGAATGTCCTCCTCCATGAGCTCGCCGATGATGTAATCCACCAGGTCGAGGCCCTTCTGGTTGGAGAGGCGGCCCACCATGCCGATGAGCGGTACGTCCGGGCGGACCTCCAGGCCCAGCTGCTCCTGCAGCGCCTTCTTGTCGGCGGCCTTACCGCTCATGTCCTCCAGGGAGTAGTTGAAGGGGATCTGCTTGTCGGTCGCGGGATTGTAGTCGTCCACGTCGATGCCGTTCAGCACGCCGCTCAGGTGGTTACGCTTCGCGCGGAGCAGGCCGTCCAGGCGCTCGCCGTAGTAGGCGGTCTGGATCTCCTCAGCGTAGGAGGGGCTGACGGTAGTGATCTCGTCCGCGTAGACGAGACCGGCCTTCATGCAGTTGGCGGTGCCGTAGTGCTCGAGCTTGTCGGCGGTGAAGATGCTGTCGCCCAGGCCGAACACGTCCTTGAACTGCTCGATGCCGAACACGCCCTGATACTGCAGGTTGTGGATGGTAAAGACCGTTTTGATCTTCGCGTATTCCGGCAGGTGCGCGTACTGGATCTTGAGCAGCGCCGGGATCATGCCGGTCTGCCAGTCGTTGGCGTGGATGATGTCCGGGATGAAGCCGATCAGCGGCAGGGCGTTCAGCACGCCGCGGCAGAAGAAGCCGTAACGCTCGTACTCATCGCCGCCCAGGCCGTAGATGTAGCTGCGGCCGAAATAGTATTTGTTGTCGACGAAATAGAAGGTGACGCCGTCCTGCTCCAGAACCTCGATGCCGCAGTATTGCTTGCGCCAGCCCAGTTCGACCTCAAAGTCGATCAGATGGCGCATGGCGTCCGTGTACTTTTCGGGGATCGCGGTGTACAGCGGCAGGATCACGCGTACATCATGCCCCTTGCGGGCAAGCACGGGCGCGAGCGCGCCGACGACATCCGCCAGGCCACCGGTCTTGATGAATGGTACGCATTCGCTGGCGGCAAAGAGAATCTTCATGACAGAAGCCCCCTTTCAAAATAGAGTGAAGAGTGGAGTGCGGAGTGAAGGTGCGATCTCTTTGCTCATGCTCAGGGATCGTTTGATTTTTTGAAGCACGTCAGGGCACGAAGCGTTGCAGCATGACAACCCTGACAACTCCACTCTTCACTCTCCACTCTTCACACTCAATTAAACCGTGAGTCCCTTGCTGACCAGCACCGGATAGTTGGCGGCGCCGATCAGGCGGGTGGATTCGAGGACGGCGGACTGCTTGTCCATGATGGTGTGGTTGACCTCGGCCATCTGACCGATGCGGCCATCCTGCATCACGATGCTGTTGCGGATGCTCGCGCCCTTGCCGACGCGGACGGAGCGGAACAGCACGCAGTTTTCGACCGTGCCCTCGATGATGCAGCCGTCGGCGATCAGGCTGTTGGACACGTGAGCGCCGGGCAGGTAACGGGTGGGCATCTCGTCGCGCAGCTTGGTCAGCACGGGACGGCCCTCGGTGAAGATGCTCTCGCGGTTCGCGGGATCCAGCAGGTCCATATTGCACTGGTAGTAGGCTTCGACGGAGTCGATGGCCCACACGCGGGACTTGCACTCGTAGCCGTGCACCTTGAGGCTCTTGTCGTTGACGCCGGTCTGCAGCATCTGGCGGGTGAAGTGGTAATGCCCGCGGCTGGTGGACAGGTCGATCAGGGAGATCAGCAGCTCGCGCCGCATGCAGAAGACCTCGGTCATCGTGTTGTCGAACCGGGTGATCATGGGATCGACCTCGATCTGCGTGACCTGGCCGTCCTCCTGCACTTCGCAGTACTTGCCCTGGCTGCTGCGGCGGACGCCGGCGTCCTTGGTGTACATCAGGGTGATGTCCGCGCCGGACTTCTCGTGCTCTTCCACCATGTCCTCAAAGTCCGCGTTGTACAGCATGAAGCTGTTGGAGATGACCACGTACTTTTCCTTGGAGGAGCGCAGGTAGGGGAGATTGCTGTGCAGGGCGTCCAGCATGCCCTCGTACACGCCCACGCTGTCCTTGGTCAGGAAGGGGGGCAGGATGGTCAGGCCGGCGCGCTTGCCGTGCAGGTCCCACTCCTTGCCGGAGCCCAGGTGGTCCAGCAGGCTGCGGTAGTTGCGCTGCATGATGACGCCGATATTGCGGATGCCGCTGTTGACCATGCAGGACAGCGGGAAATCGATCAGACGGTAGCGCGCGAGGATCGGTACGGCCGCGATGGCGCGCACCGCGGTGAGCTCGCGCAGACGGGTGTCCATTTCACCCGTGTAAATGAGGCCCATAATATCGCTCATGGCTGTCAACCTCCGTGATTCGGTTCGTATTGGACGCCGGCCGCAACCGCTGCGCCGGGAGCCACTGTGACGCCGATGCCGACGACGGCGATGTCCCCGTCAGCCTCGCCGACCCGCGCGCCTTCGCCGATGACCGCGTTCTCCGCGACGATGGAGCGCACCACGCGCGCGCCGGCCGCCACGCGGACGCCGGGCATCAGCACGCTGTCGATGATCTGCGCGCCCTTCTCCACGATGACGCCGGTGGAGCAGATGGAGTGCGTGACCGTGCCGGAGATCTGGCAGCCCTCGGTGATCAGGCAGCGGTTCAGCTCCGCGCCCTGGGCGATGTACTGGGGCAGGTAGCCCTCGTTGCGGGCGTAGATGCGCCAGGACTTGTCGTGCAGGTCGATCTCGGGGCGCTCCTCCAGGATGTCCATATTGGCTTCCCAGAGGCTGGCGATGGTGCCTACGTCCTTCCAGTAGCCGGCGAAGGTGTAGGCCGTCAGCCTGCAGCCGTCGCCCAGCATCTTCGGGATGATGTTCTTGCCGAAGTCGTTGGAGCTCTTGGGATCGGCTTCATCCTCCTCCAGGTACTTGCGCAGCTTGTCCCAGGAGAAGATGTACACGCCCATGGAGGCGTTGTTGGACTTCGGGTTCTTGGGCTTCTCCTCGAACTCGACGATATTGTCGTCCGCGTCGGTGTTCATGATGCCGAAGCGGCTGGCCTCTTCCCACGGTACCTGGCGCACGGCGACGGTCAGGTCCGCCTCATGACGGATGTGGTGCTTGAGCATCGCGGCGTAGTCCATCTTATAGATATGGTCGCCGGACAGGATCAGCACGTAATCCGGGTTGTACTGGGCGATGAACGCGATATTCTGGTAGATCGCGTTGGCCGTGCCCTTGTACCAGGTGCCAGAAGCGCCGGTCTGATAGGGCGGCAGCACGAACGCGCCGCCGCTGGACAGGTCCAGATCCCAGGGGGCGCCGGAACCGATGTAAGCGTTCAGTTCCAAAGGCCGGTACTGGGTCAGCACGCCCACCACGTCAATGCCGCTGTTGGCACAGTTGCTCAGCGGAAAGTCGATGATGCGGTATTTGCCGCCGTAGGGGACGGCAGGCTTCGCCATATGACTGGTCAGGATGCCAAGTCGGCTCCCTTGACCGCCTGCGAGCAGCATGGCAACACAGCGTTTTTTGCGCAGCATATCTCCCTCACTCCTTGATGTTGACCGTCCCTCCGCCATGGGCCGACGGGCGGTACGTATTGTGAATCTTCCCGTATGCACAATATTTATAAGTACATACGGAACTACATTGAAATATAAGACTATTTCATCTGTTTGGCAATGGAAATAACGGGACTGATTTTGACATGCGGTCTGGCGGTCTGCTTGCTCAACGGGCCGATGAACAAAAAGGATCGGTCCGGTGGACCGATCCTGGTAAAAAGCAGGCCGACAGATCCCTGTGCGGGGGAAGGCGGGAAGCCGGGATAAGATCTGATGGCCGTATTGCGCGGCGGATTCGCAGGGAAAGAAGTCTTCGTTTAGATGGCTGATTCCGGCTCATGCCGCTTCGGACCCGCCCGGCGCGGCCATCTGGGTCTGGTAAACCACACCGTTGCGCAGGAAAAGGACCGTGACGCTCTGGCCGGGGTTCAGGCGGGCGAGGGCGCGGTCGATGGAGGTGGTGCCGAAGATGCGCACGTCGCCGATGGCCATCAGAATATCGCCCGCCTTCAGGCCGGCCGTATCCAGCATACTGCCGGGCTCCATTTTCTGGATCATGTAGCCCTCGCGCACGCCGTAGCTCTTGGCGACTTCATCGTCCACGTAGATGCTTTCTATGCCGCTGTTCCACTGGGCGGCCAGCCGCCGTTCCTCCGTTGTCAGCGGGGTCACCAGCAGGGGCTGATAATCCTTGTCCACGCCCTTGCCGAAACCGTACCAATGACGCTGGTCTTCGGGTATGCGCACGGTATCGCCGTCCTCGGTGTGGTAGGCGGTGATCGCGACCATGACGCCGGCAAAATAGTAGCTGCCCAGCTCAAAGCCGAACTTGGCCGTTTCGTTCTTTTTCAGGGAATACCGCTCCTCCGCGTGATCCAGGGCCGTCAGTTCCTCCGCGATGGTGATATCGCTGACCACGCTGCTGAACAGGAAGCGCTCGCCATAGGTGTTGTACAGCCGCATCGTCATGTTGAAGGCGTCGATCTTTTCACCGGTTTCATTTTTGATATTGAAGCTGATGGTGCCGCCGCCCTTTTTCGCCGGCTTGACGCTGCCTTTGCTGAGCATCAGCGGATCCTTCGCGGCCGCCTTTTTGCCGCCTTTTCCCACCGCACTGGCTGAGAAGAGCTTCTCCTGCAGCTCCGCCGTGCAGAGCCCATCCTGCTCCAGCTTATTGGCTTTCTGGAACTGTTTAATGGCGCTCTGATGCGCTTTCGTTATTCTCTTCGCGTATTTCGCGTCCAGATAACCCAGCTCAAACAGGCGTTCGCTCACGGCCAGCACGTCCTCGCCGGAGTCACCCACAGACAGGTCGCGGTATTGGAGAGAAGCCGACCCCTGGGGGAGCGTGCTGGGGTCGACGATGCCGCTGGCATTCAGCACCGGGAAATCGCTCTCCCGTTCGACGGGCCGAACACCGCCTTGCACTGCCGGGGACTGGGCGCTGGCGGTGATGGCCTTTTTGGCGATCACCAGGTCCACGTCGTCCGCTTTGACCCAGCCTGTTTTATTGCTGGCCAGGAAGGTGACCTTGTACCAGCCGGTGCCTTCGGAGACTGTCTCGTCCTCGATGCGTACCTGCATGCCCAGGGCGGCGCTGCCGTCCACGATCGCCTTTTCAGAGGCGTCCATATAAACCTTTGTGTCCTCGTTGATATAGCCGATCTGCGTTTCCGCGGCACAGAGGGCGGCTGTGTTAAGGGCAAGCAGAGCCGCAAGGAACAGAGACAAGATTCGTTTCATGGTAAAAATCCTCCTGAAATGATGATGGCAGAAAACTGCCTTCTGTATATAAGACGATCGACAGCGGCGTTTTCCTGCAAATCTTTTGCCGTTTTTGCATAATTGACGTAAAAAAAAGCTTGTGTTATACTGTAACTGCCTTAAAGAGGCGCAATTGATTACAGAAAGAGGTACGATTCCCATGGCTGATATCGATCTGAAGCAGTATGGCATCACCGGAACGACCGAAATCGTCTACAATCCCTCCTACGAACAGCTGTTCAAGGACGAGATGGACCCCAGCCTCACCGGCTATGACAAGGGCCAGCTGAGCGAGCTGGGCGCCGTCAACGTCATGACCGGCATTTACACCGGCCGCTCCCCCAAAGATAAGTACATCGTCATGGACGAGAACTCCAAGGGCACCGTTTGGTGGACGACCGACGAATACAAGAACGACAACCATCCCATGACGGAAGCCACCTGGGCCGTGGTGCGCGACCTGGCCAAGAAGGAGCTCTCCGGCAAGAAGCTGTACGTGGTGGACGCCTTCTGCGGCGCCAACAAGGACACCCGCATGGCTGTGCGCTTCGTGATGGAGGTCGCCTGGCAGGCCCACTTCGTGCGCAACATGTTCATCCAGCCCACCAAGGAGGAAGAGGCTTCCTTCAAGCCGGACTTCATGGTCTACACCGCCTCCAAGGCCAAGTGCGAAAACTACAAGGAGCTGGGCCTGAACTCTGAGACCGTGGTCGCCTTCAACGTCACCTCCCGCGAGCAGGTGATCCTGAACACCTGGTACGGCGGCGAGATGAAGAAGGGCATGTTCTCCATGATGAACTACTACCTGCCGCTGAAGGGCATCGCCTCCATGCACTGCTCCGCCAACACGGACATGCAGGGCGAGAACACCGCCATCTTCTTCGGCCTCTCCGGCACCGGCAAGACCACCCTGTCCACCGACCCCAAGCGCCTGCTGATCGGCGACGACGAGCACGGCTGGGACGATAACGGCGTCTTCAACTTCGAGGGCGGCTGCTACGCCAAGGTCATCAACCTGGACAAGGATTCCGAGCCCGACATCTACAACGCCATCCGCCGCGACGCGCTGCTGGAGAACGTGACCCTGGACAAGGACGGCAAGATCGACTTCGCCGACAAGTCCGTCACCGAGAACACCCGCGTGTCCTACCCGATCGAGCACATCGAGAAGATCGTCAAGAACGTGCGCCCCATCTCCGCCGGCCCCGCCGCGAAGAACGTGATCTTCCTCTCCGCGGACGCCTTCGGCGTGCTGCCGCCCGTATCTGTGCTGACGCCTGAACAGACCAAGTATTACTTCCTGTCCGGCTTCACCGCCAAGCTGGCCGGCACCGAGCGCGGCATCACCGAGCCCACCCCGACCTTCTCCGCGTGCTTCGGCCAGGCCTTCCTGGAGCTGCATCCCACCAAGTACGCCGAGGAGCTGGTCAAGCGCATGGAAGCCAGCGGCGCCAAGGCCTACCTGGTCAACACCGGCTGGAACGGCACCGGCAAGCGCATCTCCATCAAGGATACCCGCGGCATCATCGACGCGATCCTGAACGGCGACATCCTGAACGCGCCCACCAAGCAGATCCCGTACTTCAACTTTGAAGTCCCGACCGCTCTGCCCGGCGTGGATCCCGCCATCCTCGATCCGCGCGACACCTACGCCGATCCCACCGAATGGGATAAGAAGGCCCAGGACCTGGCCGGCCGCTTCATCAAGAACTTCGTCAAGTACGAGGGCAACGAAGCCGGCAAGGAGCTGGTCCCCGCCGGCCCGCAGCTCTGATCGCTCGCTCATGCTCGCTCCGGGCAGGAGTGAGGAACTTATACTACTTTACATAATGCGCAGTCTTCCCTCGGGATCCGGGGGAGGACTTTTTTTGAGGGATACTTTCTCCCTTCTCCCTGTATCTGTTCCCCGCTGATCAATCCATGCTCTCGGGCTGCCGCGTGGTTGTGGTCCGGGGCGGAATGTGCTATGCTGAAGCGGTCCCGTACGTTGCGCGGTGCGCTTTGAAAACTTTTTTGAAAAATCCTGTAACGAATCCGGCTTTTCCCCGTCTAAACGGTGTACCTGGCTGGAAGGGAGGTGATGAAGTGACGCGGGAAGCGTTCGAGAAGCTCTACACGGCCTGCTACATGCGGGTGTTCTCGTATACGATGACCCTGGCGGGGAACCGGCAGGAGGCGGAGGAGATCACGCAGGAAGCCTTTTTCCGGGCTTTTGCCAAGCAAAAGGATTTCCGCGGAGAGGCGGACCAGGCGACCTGGCTCTGCGCCATCGCGAAGAACCTCTTCTTCGACGAGAGGCGCCGGCAGGCACGGCATACGGGCATCCCGGAGGACGCTCCGGACCCGGCGAAGGGTGTGGAGAGAGAGGTCGCCGACCGGGATTCCTCCTTCCGGATCCACCAGGCGCTGCATGCGCTGGAGGAGCCCTACCGGGAGGTCTTCGAGCTCAGGATCTTCGGGGAACTGAGCTTCCATGAGATCGGCGTGATCTTCGGAAAGACTGAGAACTGGGCGCGCGTCACATATCACCGGGCCAGGCTGAAGCTGCGGGAAAGGATGGAAGAACGATGACAAATGATTGTGAGGTGATCCGGGACCTGCTGCCGCTGTACGCGGACGACGCGTGCAGCCGGGCCAGCCGGACCCTGGTGGAGGGGCATCTTGCGGGCTGCGCGGACTGTCGGACCATGCTGGTCCGCCTCAGGAGCAGCGAGATCGAGCAGGACCTGAGGCTGGAAAAGCAGGACGTGATCCGCTACGGCGAAAAGCGCTTCAAGCGCCGCTCCGCGGCGGTGGGGATGCTGGTCGCGGGGCTGTTCATGCTCCCGATTCTGGTGTGCCTGGTCGTGAATCTCGCGTCCGGCAACACGCTGGACTGGTTCTTCGTGGTGCTGGCGTCGCTGGCAGTCGCCGCGTCCCTGGTCATCACGCCGCTCACGGTGCCGGAGGACAAGCTGTTCTGGACCTTCTGCGCGTTCTGTGTGAGCCTGGTGATCCTGCTGGCGGTCACCTGCCTGTACAGCGGCGGGAACTGGTTCTGGATCGCGGCCAGCGCCGCGCTGTTCGGGCTGGCGGTGATCTTCCTGCCCTTTGTGGTCCGGGCGAAGCCGGTGAAGCGGCTGATCGGCGGCGCCAGCAAAGGCCTGATCGTCCTTGGCCTGGACGCCGCGCTATTTGTGAACATGATGAACATGATCTTTGCCGCCAACGGCTTCAGGGCGGGCAATCTGCTGCTGTCGCTCGGCACGCTGGCCGGGATCGCGCTGATCGTACTCGAAGTGATTCGACAGGGAGGAAATAAGAATGAACAGGAATAAAAAGATCGTCGCGGCTATGATCGTATGCGCCGCCGTGCTCGTCGCGGCTGTCGCCATGAGCCTCGGAAACGGCATCGGCTACCGCTATGAGAACGCGGACAAATATACCGTGGGCGGGGGAACGGTCGAAGGCACGGTCCGGAACCTGGATGTGGACTGGATCGACGGCAGGGTGACTGTCGCGTATCATCAGGAGCCCACCGTGCTGGTCAGCGAGGCCGCGAAAAGGGATCTTTCAGACGATATGCGGCTCAGGTGGTGGCTGGACGGGGACACGCTGCGCGTCCGTTACGCGAAGGCGGGGGCCGTGCGCCTGAACTGGAACCTCCAGAAGGAGCTGACGCTGACCCTGCCGGAGGGCGCGGATCTCGGCGAGGCGAGCCTGGCCGCCACGTCCGGGGAGCTGGCGATCCCGGCGATGAAGGCCGACAGCCTGAAGCTGCGCGTGACGTCGGGCGAGATCCGGGCGTCGGCGGAAGCCGGCGCGGTGGAAAGCAGGATGACCTCCGGCGATATGGACCTGAACCTCCGGGGACAGGCCCGGGAGATCACGGCACACGCGACTTCGGGCAATATCGGGATCAGGGCCGATGCGGCGGACAAGCTGGACGCCAGCGTCACCTCCGGCCTGGTGCGGATCAAAGCGGACTGCGCGGGAGAGCTTAAGGCCGCCGCCACCTCCGGAAACCTGGACATCGAAGCCGCCGAGGCCGGCAGCGTCGCCCTGAAAGGCACCAGCGCGGGCGTGACGGTCCGGCTCGGAAAGCTTGACAGGCTGGAGGTGGGCGTGACCTCCGGCGACGTAAAGGCGTTCCTGCCTGCCGCACCCGGCTTCAGGGCACGCGTCACCACCACCAGCGGCAGCTTCAATTATGATATGAGCCTGACCAAGCAGGGCAGCGACTATATCTGCGGCGACGGCAGCGCCGAGGTCAGCATTCACGCCACTTCGGGCGACGTATGGGTCGGAGCGGCGGAGCAACAGGTCACTCCCTGATCTTCTCCGCGCACTGATCGCGCAGTTCTTTGAGGGTACGGATGCTGTTCTTCACACTGCTGTCCTTCAGGCTCCGTTCCCACAGTACCTCAAAATGCTGCTGGAATTCGTCGATCAGCATCAGCTGGTCAGAGTACACCATCATCGGCTCGTCGATGTTCCACGAATGGATCATGATATGCTTGTTGTTCTTGATGTGCCAGCAGGAATTGGGCATAAACAGCTGCTCGTCCTCCAGCAGCACCACCTGGAAGTTCGGGTCTGTTTCCAGGTAGTGGATATAGCCGTTCAGCAGGTTCACGCAGTCCTGCGCGTCCAGGTGGCAGATTCCAGCTTCAAAGAAATACATGGACGGCATGCGGCAGATGCCTGTCGCCGCGATCTCGCGCAGCTTGGTCAGGGAGAGGACCTCACGAAAACGGGATGTGCGGAGGACCTCCGCCATCGCGGCCTTGAACCGGTCAAACTCCTGATAGCGCCAGAGATACTGATCGTCCGGGTGCTGGAATTCCCGCAGGATCCTGCCGTACTCTTCCACGGTCAGGTACATGGGGTTGAGTCCGCTTTTGATCACGTCCAGGCTGCCGGCCACGCCGTACTCCTCAAAGAAGACTTCGACAATATTCCGCGCGAAGCTGTCGTTATAGGCGATCATCATCGGCCGGGCGTAGACCCGGCTGTTTTCAAAGCTGTCCCGCATATCCCGGATGGCCGCGCCTTCCCGGATCACCGTGCCTACGGCCGTCACGTGCTTCTGGGCGGTCTCCGTGATGATGATCGCGGCCTGTTCGCCCAGGATCAGGCTGGTCGTCACCGTGAAGGTCTGGGGCGTTCCCTGGATAATGGAAATCGTCAGCTGTCCCTGCACCAGCAAGGGCATATAGGCGCTGATCAGGCGGCTGGACATTTTGGAGTTGTTGGCCGATTCCACCAGCACCTGGACCGTCATTTTACGCTGATCCACCGCGTCTTTGAGCTCGGAGAGGATCCTGGGATCCACGGCGGCGTTCGCTCCCTCGCTGCTCAGGTGGATGCAGATCACGGCGCCGTCCGGCAGGACGGCCAGCTCGTCGTGCATCATGCCGGAAATCCGGTCCATACCGTCGACGGCCGAATAGCGCGAGCGCCGGTCCGGCCGTTTCTCCACCGCGTGATGGAAGCTCTCGACCACCTCTTCCCTGATCTCGTCCGATTCCAGCATGCCGGATTCCGGACACAGCCAGCGCGCGATGGTGGCCGCGGTGGCGGGCGCTCCGACTGTGGCGTTCAGCCAGGCCCGGTTTTCCGGCGAAAGCCTGCGCTTTGCCACATATTGCCCGATCGCAGAGGCGTGGTCCGCCGCCTTTCGGGCTCCGCACCCTGACCTCAGCCACCGGCTGATCAGCGATGGATCCACGTTCACCCCGCGCGCGAGCTGGGCGTTGGAGATCCTCAGCTGATCCATCAGCATTTTCAGGCGAAAAGGGAAATCATTATTCATCCGGATGCGCCTCCTTTTCCTGGCGCTTCCAATATACACGAAATTATCCGGTTTGAAAAGGCGAATGGCGACTATTCATTGATAATTCAATGAAAAACAATTCCGGCGGGTTGATAATCGGGCGAGGTCTGCTACAATGAAAAAGAGAAGCCGATATGAGGAGGAAGACCGATGAGTACCGCTCTGTTCAAAGCCCTGGTCGTGTTACTGTGTATGTTGATGCAGCCCTTTTCAGCTTTTTGTGAGCCCGGGACAGAAAGGAATCCGGGATTATCACGCGCCGCTGACACGGCTGCATTTTTGACCTATGACCAGCTTGCTGAAAGATATGAAATCGCCAAAGAGCGCTACACCGCTGCGGACGGGAAGCCGCTGAGCACTTTTATGGTCACAGCCCCGGACTGCATGGTAGGCATCAGTCAAGACGGCATGTACAAAGACGTGGATAAAGGCATCGGCGAGATCGCGGAATACCTGACCGAGCTGGCCAGTGCCATCACAGAAGCGTCAGAAGGCACGATCCGCTTTGTTTCCGATCCTGACCGGGCGGATATCCTGATCAAGGTGAATCAGCGCTTTATCTCACAAGGGAAGTACATTTCAGGCTCAAAAGTCGTCAAAGGCTATGCCAGTGAAGTCACGATCAAAGCCTTTATGCTGTCCAACCAGTATCATACCTGTGTTGTCACCCGGACCAACGCGCCTGGGCGGACGGTATCCCTGAGCAATGGCGGCGGAGGCAGTTTCTGGATGAAGCCGCCCAAATTCAGGGATACAGAAGAAATGAAAGATCTCGTCCGTATAATGATGTCCTGGTACGGGTATCAGAGGAAAAACGGCAGCGCCAGCAGCCTCGTCCGAAGTGCCCGCCAGTCCCTGATCGACCGGAACTACCTGCGGGGCGAGGCCGGCGCTGTTTTTGACGACGATATGGAAGCGGCTGTGCTGCAGCTGCAGGCGGACTATGGGCTGAAAGAGACCGGCGTCATCGACCGTCCGACCCTGCTGGCGATCTATTACAATCAGGAGACTGTGAAACAGAACCTCGCCGATTATCCGCCTGAAACCGATGAAGATGAGAGCGCGGCATAAAAAGATAATACCGTACAACGAACAATCAGACAGCTCAGCCGAGTCGCTCGATAAGCCGCTGGCCTTCCGTTTTCAGCCACTCCTTCGCCCGCTGGTAATCCGGCATCTGTGATGCCACGAGACGCCAGAAGGCGGGGGAGTGGTTCATTTCCTTCAGGTGGCACAGCTCGTGAAGGACCACATAGCGGCGTACCTGGTCCGGGGCCTGGGCCAGCAGGCAGTTGAAGTTCAGGCAGCCCTGGCTGGAGCAGCTTCCCCAGCGCGTCCTCTGGTTCCGGATGGTGATCCGGCCCGGGCGAACCTGCAGGCGTTCGGAGTATTCCTGGATCAGCGCGGGCAGGAACTGCCTTGTGTCCTCCACCATGCGATGGATCTCGTCCTCGCTGAAGGGCGGGGCCTTCCGCGCGGCTTTCTCCCGGTTCTGGGCGGTATGGCGGACGAGCCAGTCCAGGTGTTCCCGGACGAAGCGCTGGATGCTCTCATCGGAGGCCAGATAAGGCGCCCGTACCACGGCTTCGCCCTCCCAGGTGATCTGGAGCGCCAGAGTTTTACGGCCGCTGCGGATGACGCGCAGCCTGATTTGCTGACCCATAGGTCCTCCTTCTCAAAATTACAAAATTTCTACAAAAATTTTGCGATTTGTTAATAATACATCTTGAAAATTTAATAAATTTGTAATATATTGTAACAAATTCATCGCTTGGAGGAACACACCATGCTGTATCGCCGTACCGTCAGCTGTCTCCTTGTCGTTCTTCTTCTGTTCCTGGCCGTGGAGCCGGTGCTGGCCGCGTCGAAGACCTATACGGGCACCATCGTCAAGGACAGGATCCTCTTCCGCGCGAAGGCGAGCTCGTCATCGACGGTGCTCCGGCGGTTCAAGAAGGGAAACAAGGTAGTGATCACGGGCGTATCCGGCGAATACTACAGCGTGACCTACAATAAGACCAAGGGCTACGTGATGCGCAAGTACGTCCAGGTGTCCGCCGCGGACCAGAAGGCCCTGGACCAGGCGGCCGCGGCCCAGACAAAGGCCGCCGCTGCCGCCAACGCAAAGACCTCCGCCGGGGACGCCGGGATGAAGGGCATCACCAAGATCTCGCAGATCAAGGTGCCTGCGACCTCAAAAAAGGGGGACAGCGGCGCGAAGGTCCAGGCGCTTCAGCAGGCGCTGAAGCTCAAAAAGTATTATAAAGCCAATGTCAATAGCAAGTTCGACGACGCGACGGTCAAGGCGGTGACGGCCTTCCAGAAGGCGAGCAAGCTGAAGCAGACCGGTCAGGCGGATTTCGCGACCATAGAAAAGCTGTTTGGCAAGAAGGCCGCGAACTTCACCTATACGACTGAAAAGCTCGACTGGTTCAAGGGCGGGGCCAATGTGATCCCGCGCGGGGCGACCTTTACGGTAAAGGACGTGAAGACGGGCAGGACCTTCCAGTGCAAGCGCCTGTACGGCGCCAGCCATATGGATACCGAGCCGCTGAACGCCGAGGCGACCGCGACGATCAAAAAACTGTACGGCGGCAGCTGGAGCTGGAACCGCCGCGCCATCCTGGTCCTGTATAAGGGCCACGTCTACGCCGCCTCCATGAACGGGATGCCCCACGGCAACTGCAGCATCAAAAACAACGGCTTCGACGGGCATTTCTGCATCCACTTCACGGGCTCCATGACCCATGAGAGCAAAAAGGTGGATCCCGCGCACCAGAAGGCGGTCAAGCAGGCGCTGAAGGCGAAATGGTGATCGGCGAATAATCAGCCTCAGACTGAACTGTCAGCGGCAAGCAAATAAAAAAGACTTGTCAGCCAGTCTCTTCTTTGATATATTGGTCGCAGTATATCATAGAGGAGGCTGGTTTTGTATGGTGGATTTTCGGGAAATGCCCTATGAGCGTCCGGATATGGACGCGCTCAGGAGGTGCTATGAGGCGGCCATCGACGCGCTGAAGGGGGCGAAGAGCTACCAGGCGGCGCGGGACGCCTTCTTTGCCCTGCAGGAGGAAGAGGAAAAGGCGGACACGATGATGTCCATCGGCTCGGTGCGCAACACCATTGACACAACGGACGAATACTACGACGGGGAAATGAAGTGGCTGCGGGAGCAGGACGCGGCGCTGATCCCCCTGCGCAAGCGTTACAGCGAGGCCCTGGCGGGCAGCGCCTTCCGCGCGGATTTTGAGGCGGAGTTCGGCCCGCAGATGTTCCGCCTGGTGGACGCCGCCCTGAAGACCACGGATGAAAAGATCATTGCGGATACCATCCGCGAGGGCGAGCTTCGCCAGGCCTACCAGAAGGACAGCGCGCTGGCGGTGACGGACTTCCGGGGCGAGCGCTGCAACTTCTACGGGCTGCTCAAGCATATGGAAAGCACCGACCGCGAAGAGCGGAAGGAGGCTTTCCGCGCCTGGGCAAAGCTGTATGAGCAGATCAGTCCCAAACTGGATCAGCAGTACGACGAGCTGGTGCGCCTGCGCGCGGGCATGGCGAAAAAGCTGGGCTTCAGCTCCTACACGGAGATGGCCTATCTCCAGCGCCGGCGCTTCGATTACACCCAGGAGGACGCGGCGCGCTTCCGCGCCCAGATCAGGGACGTGATCACGCCCGCGGTGGCGG
Organism: uncultured Eubacteriales bacterium; assembly: GCA_902760595.1. Lineage (GTDB taxonomy): Bacteria > Bacillota > Clostridia > Christensenellales > Aristaeellaceae > UBA4246. The sequence goes on along the minus strand of CACWHI010000005.1, from coordinate 99,434 downwards.
AGATCCGTGAAAAGCAGCGCCGTCGCCTGGGCGTGGACAAGCTGCGTTACTACGATGAGGCGCTGCTGTTCCCCGAGGGCAATGCGGATCCGATCGGCGACATGGAGGAGCTGGTGCTCAAGGCCCAGCGCATGTACCGGGAGATGAGTCCGGAGACCGGGGAATTCTTCGATTTCATGACGAAGTACCATCTGTTCGACCTGGAGACCCGGCCCGGCAAGCGCATGGGCGGGTATATGACCAGCTTCCCGGGCTACAAAGCGCCGTTCATCTTCAGCAATTTCAACGGCACCAGCGCGGACGTGGACGTGCTGACGCATGAAGCCGGGCATGCCTTCCAGGGCTATCTGGCCATGCGCTCCATCCCCATCGGCATGCTGTGCGGCTCCACCTCCGAGATCAACGAGATCCATTCCATGAGCATGGAGCATTTCGCTTACCCGTGGATGGGCAGCTTCTTCGGAGGCCGCAGCGAGCAGTACCTGACGGCCCATCTGATCGGCGCGATCTCCGTGATCCCCTATATGGCGTGCGTGGACGAGTTCCAGCACCGCGTGTACGCGGAGCCGGAGATGACCGCGAAGGAGCGCCGCGGCGTATGGCGCGGGATCGAGAAGACCTACATGCCGTGGCGGGACTACGACGGGGAGCTCTTCCTGGAGGAGGGCGGCTTCTGGATGCAGAAGCAGCACATCTTCCTCTACCCGTTCTACTATATCGACTACGCCCTGGCCCAGATGTGCGCCTTCCAGTATTACGGCCGCATGAAGACGGACCGCAGACAGGCCTGGGAGGACTATCTGCGCCTCTGCCGCGCGGGCGGCACGAAGGGCTACTTCGAGCTGCTGGAGGTCGGGAACCTGCTCAATCCCTTCCGTGAGGGGACGGTGGAAAAGAGCGTCCGCCACGTGATCGATGAGCTGAAGGAGAGGTATTGAACAACGCAGCCCGGCTGAACAGGCCGGGCTCATCTTTGAAGGAAGGCAGATCAGGGTGATGCGCAGGGTCGCGGTGATCGATATCGGATCAAAATCCGTCAAATGCTTCGTGGGCGAAAAGCGCGCGGATGGGAGCGTTTCCACGCTGCTGGACGCCAATGACATCACGTCCCTGGGAGAAGGGCTGAGCCGCACGGGGCGTATCGGCGCGGACGCGCTGGAACGCACGGCGCAGGCGGTGAGCCGCTTCTCCGGGCGGGCGGAGGCCCTCGGCGCGGAGAGGGTCGAGGCTGTCGGCACCATGGCGCTGCGCAGCGCGGAGAACAGCGCGGATTTCACAGCCCGGGTCCGGGCGCTCTGCGGCCTCGGCGTACAGATCCTCCCCGGAGAAGAGGAGGCCCGGCTCAGCTACCGGTCCGTGCTGACGGGACTCGATGTGGGAAACGGCCGCCTCGTGATCTTCGATACGGGCGGCGGCAGCACGGAATTCATCTATGGACACGGCGGAACGCTGGAGAAGCGTTTCAGCATCGACCTGGGCGTGAACCGGATCACGGAAGCGTACTTCCCGGATGATCCGGTGAAGCCCGGCAGTGTGGACGCCGCCCTCTCTCAGATCCGGGCGGAGCTCATGAACGCGGGTGTCGGCGGCAGCGCGGAGCGGCTGATCGGCATCGGCGGGGCCGTCACCGGCATGAGTGCGGTGAAGCACCGGCTGAAAACGTACGATCCGGCGGTCGTCCACGGTTCCGTCCTGACTTCCGGGGATGTGGAATGGCAGCTGCGCGATTTCGAGTCAAAAACGCTGGAGGAGCGCCGGCAGATCCCCGGCGTGCAGCCAAAGCGGGCCGATGTGCTCCTGGCCGGAGCGTGTATCGTGAAGGCCATCCTCGAGCGCTTCGGCACCGCTTCCCTGACCGTCAGCGACCGCGGCCTGCGCCACGGCCTGGCGTGGGAGCTGCTCGGGCAATAATACTAATCTCTACGTGTCTTTGACGCTTGCTCAGCGTCACCCACCCTCACCGTACCAACGGGTACGCTTTCGTGCGGGTTCCTTGATCAAACGCCAAATCCACGCACAATTTTTTAGCATTTTTACCAGATATTAGTATAAAATGCGGCGGGGCTGTCACATCATCGTGGCAGCCCCGCCGATTGTAATGCTCCACCAATATATTTGGGGAGCAATAGCGTTATTTCAGGAATCCGTTGACGATCTGCTCCTCGGCTTCCTGCTCGGTCAGGCCGAGGGTCATCAGCTTGATGATCTGGTCGCCGGCGATCTTGCCGATGGCGGCCTCATGCACCAGGGCGGCGTCCACATTGTTGGCCTCCAGACCGGGCACCGCCAGGATGCGGCCGTGGTCCATGATGATGGAATCGCACTCCGTATGCCCGTTGCAGGCGGCGTTGCCGATCAGCTTGGCGTCGAACTTCTGATAGGAGTCGTCCCTGGCGACGGAGCGGGACACCACGTCCGCGCTGGCCCCTTCGCCGTTCAGGCTGACCTCGTAGATGCTGACGGCGTTCTGCCGGCCGTGGGTCATCAGCCGCTCGCGGACGACCAGCTTGGCGTCCTTCGCCAGCTCGGCCCTGGTGGTGCGGGTCGTGTCGTCCACGCCCTTGATCTGCACCATCTCCATTTCGACGGTGCTTCCCTCCTCCTGGTAGACCTCGGTCACGGGGTTCAGGATGCGCTTGCCCTTGCCGTCGCCGGAGCCGTAGTGCTTTTCCACATAGCGGATGCGGCTGTTCTTGCCGACGAAGAAACGGTGGATGCCGTCGTGCTGGCTGTCCTGGTTGCCGCAGTTGTCGATGCCGCAGCCGGCGATGATGGTGACGTCGGAGCCCTCACCAATGAAGAAGTCGTTGTACACGACCTCGGTGAGGCCGCTTTCGGTCATGACCACCGGGATGTGCACGCTCTCGTGCTTGGTGCCCGGTTTGATGCGGATCTCCAGGCCGCTCACGTCGGTCTTGGGGACGATCTCGATATTCGCGGTGGACTGGCGGCCGGCGGACTTGCTGTTGGAGCGGATATTGTACGCGCCCTCCGGCACCTCGTGCAGGTCGGCCACCTCGCGCAGCAGGCGCTTCTGGATCTCGTCAAGCTTCAGCATTTTTCGCACCTCCCGCTTCGGTATTGACGCGGCACTCCGGCACCGCGGAGGAGGTCCCGATCAGTCCGGGCAGGATCTGATCCTTCGGGCCCTGGGCGGCCACCTGGCCGTCCCGCAGCACCACGACCTCGTCCGCGATGTTGAGGATGCGCTCCTGGTGGGAAATGATCAGGATGGAGCTGCCGGCGATGGCGGCGCGCATATCCTCGAAGACCTCGATCAGGTTCTGGAAGCTCCACAGGTCGATGCCGGCTTCCGGCTCGTCGAAGATCGTGAGCGAAGCGCCGCGGGCCAGCACCGTGGCGATCTCGATGCGCTTCAGCTCGCCGCCGGACAGGCTGGCGTTGACCTCGCGGTCGATATAATCGCGCGCGCAGAGGCCGACGCGGCTCAGGTACTTGCAGGCGTCCGCCACGGTGACGGTCTTGCCCGCGGCCAGGCGGATCAGGTCGATCACCTGGATGCCCTTGAAGCGCACCGGCTGCTGGAAAGCGAAGGCGATGCCCGCGCGGGCGCGCTCGGTGACGCTCCAGCCCGTGATGTCCTGGCTGTTCCAGAGGATCTGGCCGGAGGCGGGGCGCTCGATGCCCGCGATCAGCCGCGCCAGGGTGGATTTGCCGCCGCCGTTCGGCCCGGTGACGACCGTCAGCTGGCCGTCCGGCAGGGCCAGGCTGACATTGCGGATGATCTCCTTGTCCTGCCCTTCCTGACCTACGTTGAATGAAATGTTCCTGAGTTCCAACATTGCGATGATCTACCTGCTTTCCATAATACAAACGTCATACTAATCTCTGGTAAAACCGCTAAATCTTGCACGTGTCTTTGACGCTTGCTCAGCGTCACCCACCCTCACCGTACCTAACGGGTACGCTTTCGTGCGGGTTCCTTGATCAAACGCCAAATCCACGCACAATCTTTTAGCATTTTTACCAGATATTAGTATCAGAAGGCAAAAAGCAAAACCGCCCTTCACCCTTCGATCAGATGTCGTCCTTCCGCTCGAAGCGCCTGCACCAGGTGTATTTGGACACGGCGCTGCGGGCGGCCTCGGGCACGGCCCAGCTGAGCACCTCTGCGATATAGGGCGGGAGCACGCGGTCATACTTGACCTCGAGGATCGTCCACGGCTCGTCGAAGGGGGAAACGGTGGGCACGTACGGATTGAACAGGTCGATGCTGCCCAGGCCCGTGTGCAGGTTCTTGTCAAAGGTGATGCGCACCGTTTCCGCGGGATGCAGATAGGCTTCCCGGTCGTAGTCCACGAGGACCACCGGATGCAAAAGCCGGGTGCGCATTTCCCGGTACACGTCGCTCAGCAGGCCGTAATGGGTCTTTTCCAGCCCGTCCGGGTCGCCGGCGATCAGCTGCTCGGCCAGGTCGCGGGGGATCTTCAGCGAGCGCTTGGAAATGAGGTCGCCGAACTTGCTCTTGCATTCCAGGAAGATGGCGGCGTCCGAATAATTGTAGATGCGGATGCGGTACTTCTGGCGGTAATAGATACCGCTCATTTTGTCGTACAGCGCGTCGTCCTCAGCCGTATCGAAATAGAGGGAGCGGATGGAATACTGCCCTCCGTTCCTGGCGGCGTGTTGGTCCAGGCTGAGCACGGGCAGCAGGTTGCGCCGGAGCACGTCCACCTGCAGCGGACTCAGCAGGAATTTCAGCTCATGCCTGAGAGGGATGGCCATGCTTACGCACCGGTCTCGGTCTGCATGGCGACCAGGGTCGCGTCGTGCACGCCCTCGATATCCAGCATGCGGCCCACCAGGTCCGCCTTCTGATCCATCCTGACTTCATAGGTCATTTCAGCGCCGGCGCGGGTAACAGTCTTGGAGCGCAGGCGGTTATAGCGCGCGCTGCGGCGCAGCTCGGCCTCGATGTCGCCCTCTGCGTACTCGTCATAGTGCATCACCAGCAGATAGCTGTTGGGGTTGCGGAAATGCACGAAGGAGAGCACCAGCAGGATCACCGCGATCATGATGACCACGACCAGGGAGATGATGTACTGGCCCGCGCCGAGCAGGATGCCCATGGTGATGGCCCAGAACATGTATACGGTATCCAGGGGCTCCTTGACGGCGGTGCGGAAGCGCACGATGGACAGCGCGCCGACCATGCCCATGGACAGCGCCACGTTGGAGCCGATGGCCATGACGACCGGCGCGGTGACCAGCGTCAGCATGATCAGCGTCAGGGAGAAATTCGGGCTGTACAGCACGCCCCGGTAGGTTTTTTTATAGACCAGGGAGATGATGATGCCCGCCACCAGCGCGGCGAACAGCACCAGCGCGACGTTGAAGGGGGTGAAATTGCTCAGCTGGTTGGCGAACCAGTCCGATAATCTGTTGTTGGTGACGATGTCCTTGAAGCTGGTGGTTTCCATACGTTCCTCCTGATCGTGATGAAGTGTTGTTTATTTCTTGGCCAGAGGGTCTGCCGGCTGTTCGCCGAAGAGCTCCAGCATCTGCGCGTTGGAGAGGCCGAACGCCTCCTTGATGTAGCCCCAGAGGAAGTGGTGGCGGCGGTTGATGGTGTCGCGCATACGGTTGATGCGGGTGTTCCAGTAGCCGAGCGCGCCGTCCTTGCTCAGGGGGGAGTCGGAGTTGATCTTTTTGTCGTTGAGGGGCGCCCAGCGCTCGAAGTGCATGGGCATCTCAGGCTCCAGGATCGCCTTGATCTCTGTCAGCTTGTCGTTCATTACCTGGGGCGTCAGCGTGCGGTACACGTAGGCCAGGCGCTCCAGGAATTTCTGCTTCATGTCCGCGTTTTCCAGCAGCTTCAGGAAGATCGTGTTGTTGATCAGCTTGTCGCCCATGCCCTTGGCCTTGGTGTAGGACTTCGGGCTGTTGAAGCTGGAGGAGAACATGCCGTAATCCAGGTCGAAGATCAGCCACTTCCATTTCTGGCCCGGTCCCGGCAGCTTATAGAACATGGTGTTGCCGATGTCGGAATTGCCGAAGAACATTTCGATGGCCAGGTAATCGTAATAGCTGTCCACATCCACGTTATCCAGGATGTACTGCAGGTCGGCCGGATTCTTACCGGGGGAGGAGGCCTTCACGCGGTCCAGCAGGGCGCGGTATTCCTTGTTGCTGCCCTGCACCGTGGAGTAGCTGGCGCGCAGGATGGTGATCTGGTCGGCGAGGTCCATATCCAGGCCCTCCCACTGCGCGATGCAGAAGCGGTCCTTGCGCTCGCGCATGTTGTAGTGGCCGTAGTACTCGCCGTTGATGTAGACGATCACCGGCTTGAAGGCCAGATGGATGATGTCGGTATCCAGCAGGTCGATCAGCTGGCTCTGGAAGCCGTCGGACAGGCGGGTCCATACGCAGTCGTTGCCGGAGTTGCGCAGGTTGAAGGACTTGTAGTAGGTGAAGGGCCGGTCGTCGAACAGCGGGTAATCGAAGTATTTCTCGCCGTACTTGGCCTGGGCGCGGATCTTCAGCGTCTTCTGCGGCATGTCCAGGCTGTAGTCGCCGCCCAGCGCCAGCTTGACGCCCTGGCTGATGACCGTGCCGGCGCCGTTCTGCTCAAACACCTCGATATAGGCCGGGCGCGGGTTTTTGCCGAACTGGCGGTAGATCGAGTTGCGGAAGGGGATGCCTCTGGACTTGTCCAGGTTCGGACCGCCGACGAAGAGGCCGGTATTCTCGTTGTACAGCTCGTCGGGATCGATGATCACGGAGACGACCGGGAGCGTGAAATACGTGTTCAGGATATAGGACGCGCTGACGGTATCGGAGGGCTGCAGCCCGTTCTGGAAGGACCTGGCGCGCAGCACGATGGAATTCTGGAACGCCAGCGGCACCGTATAGACGGAGCTGTTTTCCAGCGTGGGGATGGATCCGTCCGTGGTATAGCGCACGGTGACGCCGTCGGGCACGTCGATGGAGACGACCACGTTGCCCTCGTACAGGCCGCCCTTCAGGGACAGGGTCGGGGTCGGGCTGAAGCCGGCGAAGCCTACGCCGTTTTTCTGGCCGGGCGTCGGCGCGTCATAATAAAAAAAACCGTTCGTCTCGAGGGAACGGCCGTAGGACACGTCTGTACGCATCTGGGGGATATACAGCTTATCCAGCACGCGTCCCTGCGGATCGCTCAGGGTGATGGTTTCTCCGCCCGCCTTGGTGATGCCAAAGGATGTGTGCGGGCTCTGCCCGGAGCCGGAGGTGGGGGACTTATCGCAGCGGACGAGCTTGTATTCGCCCGGGTAGATCGTGGTCCCCATCGGGAACTGCCACTTCCGCGGCCAGCCCAGGTTGTCGCTCAGCCCGCACAGGGAGAGGTCAAAGGGCGAGGTGCCCGCGTTATACAGCTCCACCCAGTCACAGGGCGTCTCGCCGTTGGCGGGCGCTACTGCGTCCGAGGAGGCCAGCACCTCCGTGATGTACACCTGGCTTTCGTTGATCTGCCGCATGTAGCGGTCCGCGTCGGACACGCCCTGGCTGTTATTGGGACGCCCCGGGGTCGCGACCTGGAATACGGACCAGATCTGGGTGCCGGGGTTCTTGGCGTAGGAGACGTCCTTGCCGATATTCGGGACGGTGATCCGGTCCACCAGCTCGCCCGCGCGGGTGGAGAGCACCAGGGTCTCGCCTTCGCCGGAGAGGCGGAAATTGGTATGCGGGATGCCGTTCTGCTGCATCTTGTCCTTGCCGGAGCAGAAGACGATATAGTACTGCCCGGGCTCGATGACCGCGCCCTCGGGGAAGAACCATTTCAGGGGCTTCTGCTCGTTGTCGCTCAGCGCCAGGTCGCTCAGGCGGATGGTGGCGTTGCCCGCGTTGTACAGCTCCAGCCAGTCGGAAAGCTCGCCGTCCTCGTCGCGCAGGCCGGTCTTGGGCACCGGCATGACCTCGTTGATCATCAGCACGTCGGCTTCGACGTGGAAGCTGGTCAGGTAGGCCACGTGCCCATCGTTCGTCTTTTCAAACCCGGGCGCGTACTCGTCGGTCCTGCGCCACTCGGTGGGGGATACGCGCTGGTAGCTCTCGTCGGCGTTCAGCGTCGGCACCTCCGCGTGGTCGATCGCGACGCCGTTCTGGTCAAACAGGTATACGTTGACGCCGAGACTGGACAGTTTGCATTTGGCGTGCAGCGTGCCGGCGGGATCGTCGCGGTTCACCTTGTCGCAGAACACGATGACGCGGCCGTCCGGCTCCAGCGTCATCTCCGGGAACAGGAACTGGATCTTGTCCGACCTGTTGGAAAGGCCGATGTTTTTCATGCTGATGGGATGATCGCTGCTGTTCCAGACCTCGAGCCAGTCGCCGAACGCGCCGTTTTCGTCCGGCAGCGCGCTGGCGTTGTCGCTCATGATCTCGCTCAGGTAAAGCCCGGCGCCGGTGGAGCCCTGGCCGACCGAGTTGATGGCCTTGACTACCGGCTCCTTGGGCATCAGCAGGATCATCGCGGCCAGGACGACGCCCAGCACCGCGATCATCAGGAGCTTGCTTTCTTTTTTGTTATATCTGCTGCTGGTTCGGCTCATTCAGTGAACTCCCGTTTCTTTCACAGTCAATCATACCCGCGCCTGGCCGCGGAGGACAGACCGTCCTGCCTTCGGCGGCGCGACGGATTGCATTATAGCATACTTTTTCGGCGCAGACAACTGTGGGCCGCGAATTTTACATCAATTATATGTTCTTCTCTTTTTCGGAGGCTTCGGCGGCCTGCCTGCGGCGCTCCGCCTGCGCTTTGGAGTAGACGCAGCCGCAGTAATCCTGGCGGTACAGGCTGTATTCCGCGCTCAGGCGGATGGAGCGCAGATACCCGTCGTGCTTCTTGAAGTCGGAAAACAGGTAAGGCACGCCGTACCGCTCCGCCAGCTCCGCGCCGATGGTATTCAGCTTTTCGGCGTTCTTGTAGGGGCTCACGGACAGGGTGGTGGTGAAGTAATCGTATCCGCCGTCCCGCGCGGCGGTCGCCGTTTCCTCAAGACGCAGGCGATAGCAGCGGGCGCAGCGCTCTCCGCCCTCCGGCAGGTCCTCGAGTCCCCGGGCCATCTCCGTGAAGCGCTGATGCTCGTAGGCGCCCCTGATCACCCGGGGAAGGCCGGGCAGCGGCATCTCCCGGGTCAGGCGCTCGAGCTCGGCAAACCGGCGCTCAAACTCCGCTTCGGGCTCGATATTCGGGTTATAGTAAAAACAGGTGACCTGGAAGGCGTCGGTCAGCTTTTCGAGACAGGCGGTGGAGCACGGCGCGCAGCACACGTGCAGCAGCAGGCTGGGACGCTCCCCGCGCTGCCGCAGCCGCGCGATCTCCTGTTCCATCAGTAAGTCATACCGGATCTTGCTCATGATCGCTCCAAAATGTAACAAAAGCATTAAAAAACACAAAATTATTGTTAAATCGGGATAAAAAAGCGGGGGAGGCGCGTTATAATAATGTACGGCTCGATCGTACTGGAGGTATCGCGATGAAGAAGCTGTCCCTGTTGCTGGCTGTCTCATTGATCTTTGCGGCATTCGTCCCCTGCGCCGTCGCGGATGAAGAGCTGGACGTGGGGGATTACTACTGGGGCGAAACTGTTCAGCCGGAAACGGTATACGGCGGTCCGCAGCTGATCTCCCTGACGCACAACTGCCCCAATACGGGCAAGATGCTGCCGGAGTATTTCAGCCCGTCGGTGACCACCTATCTGCTGACGGTCGCCAGCTGGGTCAGCCGGGTGCAGTTTACCCCGGTGGCGGCGGATCCCTACGCCACGATCTACGTGAACGGCGCCATCGTGCGCAGCGGAGCCGCGTCAAGCTATATCCGGATGTCGGACAATCCGCAGCAGGTGCTGATCGAGGTGATCGGCAGCTCCGGCGCACGCACCGCTTATACGGTGTTCCTGCAGCGCCGCCCCAGCGACCGCCGGACGCGCGTCTCGGCGGGATACATCGAGAACATTTACCAGAAAAGCGGCAAATGGTATATCGACGCAGACCTGGGCACCGTCACCTACGCGGACGGCAATCTGTCCACCTTCGTCAACAAGACGGTCGACCACTACCGCTACGCCTGCACGGACAGCTGCGCGTTCTACTACGGCTCCATGGCCTCGCCGCAGCGGGCGTACAATATCAGCGACTTCATGAACAACATTTCGATCGGCGGCCTGTTCCGCTTCATCTACATCGAGGATGAGATCGTGGCCGTACTGCCGTACGCGCCGGATTACTGAGGCGCATCCGCGTACTTACCGTATCTGGGGCTGTTGCACATCACAGTGAACAGTCCCTTTTTGATGCCCTCCAGAAAATCCGGGTTGTGTCGCGTGAAAGTTTCAGATATAATACGGAATCGGCGAAGCCTGCCGCCGGGAAACCGGAGTCCGGCCAGGCGCAGGAACGATCGGTTTGAGGTGAGGAAGGATGCGCGATACGGCGGACGCGGGCAATTTCGCGGAGGGCAGGGTCTGGCGGAGGATCCTGGCGCAGGCGTTGCCGCTGACGCTGGCGGAGATCGTCCAGGTCACCTATACGATCGTGGACCGCATCTACCTGGGCCACCTGTCCGAGCAGGACAGCATGGCCCTGATCGGCATCGGCGTCGCGTTCCCGATCATCGCGCTGATCGGCGCGTTCACCAGCCTGTACGGGCAGGGCGGCGCGCCGCTGTTCGCTATCGCGCGGGGGCAGGGACGGGATGACCGGGCCAGCCTGCTGCAGGGCTGCACCTTTACGCTGCTGCTGGGCACCGGCCTGGTGATCATGGCGCTGTTCATGGCGCTCCGCCGCCCGATGCTGATGCTGTTCGGCGCCAGCGAGGCTTCCTACCCGTACGCGGACGAATACATGAAGATCTATCTGCTGGGCACGCCGTTCACGATGATCGCCACCGGGATGAACGGCTTTATCAACGCCCAGGGCTATCCGCGGGTCGGAATGGGCACCACCGTTCTCGGCGCGGCCATCAACCTGGTGCTGGATCCGGTCTTCCTGTTCGTGCTTCACTGGGGCATCCGAGGGGTGGCGGTCGCTACCGTGATCAGTCAGGTGATATCCTGCCTGTGGGTGGCGCGCTTCCTGACCGGCAGGCGCGCGGCGCTGCCCCTGCGCCGGGAGCACATGCGCGTGGAACCGAGAATGCTCAGGGACATCCTGTCCCTCGGCGTCGTCGGCTTTATCATGAAGGCGACCAATTCCCTGGTGCAGATCGCGGCGAACGCGACGCTGCGCAATTACGGCGGAGACCTGTACGTCGGCGCCATGACGGTGGTCAATTCGGTGCGCGAGGTGCTGTCCATGCCTGTGACCGGCGTCACCAGCGGCGCGCAGCCGGTGCTGGGATACAATTACGGCGCGGGAAAGCACGACCGCGTGCGCGAGGGCATCCGCTTCATGACCTTTGCCGCCGTCGGCTATACCTGCGCCGCCTGGATCGCCGTGCTGTGGCAGGCGCCGGCGCTGACGGGACTCTTCACCTCCGACGCCGCGCTACGGGCGATCACGCCACACGCGCTCAGGCTGTACTTCTTCGGCTTCTTCTTCCAGGCCTTCCAGACGTCGGCCCAGTCCACCTTCCAGGCGCTGGGGGATGCCAGGCACGCGATCTTCTTCTCTCTGCTGCGCAAGGTGGTCATCGTGACGCCGCTGACGCTGCTGCTGCCCGCCCTGGGGCTCGGAGTGGACGGCGTGTTCTGGGCCGAGCCGATCTCCAACGCCCTGGGCGGGCTGGCGGCGTTCACGACGATGATCCGGACGGTATATCGGAAAAGGGTGAAGGAGGATGGCGCGGTCATGCAGGGGCGGGGCACCTGACCCGCCCGCTTTCGTGAGATACTGCGGCTGAAATCGCGCGGAGGCGCGATTTCCTTCCTTATCGTTTCTTATTCCTTGATTGAGAAGATGTATTGAGTTACGGACCGGAAGGTCTCGCCGGCCTTCAGCGTGGTGGTGGGGAATTCGGGATGGTTCGGGCTGTCCGGATAGTGCTGGGTCTCGAGGGCGAAGCCGTAATAGGGCGCGTACTGTACGCCGCCGTGGCCCTTCTGGTGCAGGCCCTGGCCGGAGTAGAACTGCACGCCGGGCTCGGTGCTCATCACGGTCATGACGCGGCCGGAGGCGGGATCCGCGGCTGTGGCCATCTCGCGCAGGCCCTCGCCGGGCACGCAGTAGTTCAGGTCATAGCCATTGGCGTTGTCGATGGGGTGGCATTCACCGCGCTTCGCCAGGCCGGCGCGCACAGTGCCGCCCCTGGTGAGGTCCAGCGCGGTGCCGCTCACGTCGATCAGCCTGCCGGTCGGGATCAGCTCGTCGTCCGTTTCGGTGGTGACGGCGGAATGCACGGTGATCACCTGGTCCAGGATGTCGCCCTGGCCGGCCAGGTTGAAATAGGAATGGTTCGTCAGGTTGACGATGGTATCCCGGTCGCACTGGGCAAGATAGCGGATGGTCAGGGCGTTCGTGCTGTCAAAGGCCATGGTGACCTGCACGCGCATCTTGCCGGGGAAGCCTTCCTCGCCGTCGTGCGAGACGTAGGTGAACAGCACCGCGTCCTCGCCGTCGCTTTCGAGGGTCTCTGCCTTGAACCACTTGAACTGGAAGTTCTCGATCCCGCCGTGCAGGCAGTTCCGCCCGTCGTTGGCGGGAAGCTGATAGGTCTGGCCGTTCAGGGTGAACTGGGCTTTGCCGATCCGGTTGGCGAAGCGGCCTACCGTCGCGCCGATGCTGCCGTGGGACGTGAGGTAGGGCGTGAGCTCGTCGAAGCCGAGGCAGACGTCCGCCAGCCTTCCGTTCCGGTCGGGCACGCGGATGCTGACGATGTGCGCGCCGAAATCGGTCACGGATACGGACGCGCCGGAAGCGTTCGTCATGGTGTAGAGGGTCATTTCGCGGCCGCTGCCGTCTTTGCCGAAGGGTCTGCTGGAAATGCTCATAGTCATCGACCTCCTTTTTCTCGTGGCCCCTATTGTACCAGAAGTTGCTGAAAAGGTAAAGACCGCCATGCGTTGAAACCGCCCGCAGGGCAATATTTTGTCAGGGAGTGTATGCGATGATCAGATTGCAGGCTGTCCGGCAGGAGGGCCGTGATCTCCTGTGGAACATCAACCAGAAATACCTGTATGAAATGACGCGGTATTACGATGATCCGATGGATGAGAACGGTAACTTCCATTACGGACATTTCGAGGAGTACTTCACCGATCCGGACAGGAAGGCTTTCTTCATTTACAATGACGGCTGCATGGTCGGCTTCGCGATGATCAATCCGTATTCCTATATCGGCCATGCGCATGACTATACGCTGGCAGAGTTCACCGTTTTTCCTGCGTACCGCGGGAGACACCTCGCCCGGGACGCCGCGCGGCTGATCCTGTCCACGTACGCGGGGCGCTGGGAAATCAAATACAATGAAAAGAATACCGCCGCCAAAGCGCTGTGGACGGGGGTGACCATGCCGTTTGGACCGGCCGTCCATCACATGAACGACGAAGAGACGGTGCTCGAATTCCAGGTTCGCGCGGAAGGCTGACACACGGTGGCAAGCGGCGTACTTGGATTTTGCCCTTGTCTTTTTATGCTTTTGGGGATAGAATAGCAGCGGCGGCAGCGGGAAACCGCAATAAGCCGCCGTATCACAGAAAATGAGGGTTGAACTATGAGCGAATGCAATCATGATTGCTCTTCCTGCTCCCAGTCCTGCGCGGATCGGGATCCCAAGTCCCTGCTGGCGCAGCCCCACGCGGGCGCTTCCTTTGACAAGGTGGTCGCCGTGGTTAGCGGTAAGGGCGGCGTAGGCAAGTCCCTGGTGACCGGCCTGATGGCGGTGAACGCGCAGCGCGCGGGCTTCCAGACGGCGATCCTGGACGCGGACGTCACCGGCCCCTCCGTGCCGAAAATGTTCGGCATCCACGACAAGGCGATGGGCACCGATACGTCGATCCTGCCGCTGATGAGCAAGACGGGCATTAAGACGATGTCTCTGAACAACCTGCTGGAGGACGAGACTTCTCCGGTCGTCTGGCGCGGCCCTGTGATCGCCGGGACGGTCAAGCAGTTCTGGACGGATGTGGACTGGGGCCGCAACGACGTGATGTTCATCGATATGCCTCCCGGAACGGGCGACGTGCCGCTGACGGTGTTCCAGAGCATCCCGGTGACCGGCATCATCGTGGTCACCTCCCCGCAGGAGCTGGTGTCCATGATCGTGGAAAAGGCCGTGAACATGGCTGGCATGATGAACATTCCGGTCCTGGGTCTGGTGGAAAATATGAGCTACGCCGTGTGCCCCGACTGCGGCAGGCACATCGAGGTCTTCGGCCAGAGCCATGTGGCTGAGGTTGCGGCCAGGTACAGCCTGCCCGTCCTGGGACGCATCCCGATCAACCCCAAGCTGGCGGCGGCCTGTGACGCAGGCCTGATCGAACTGTACGAGGGCGATTGGCTGGACGCCGCCTTGAAGGCGGTCATGGGCTGACGCGGTGGGCATGACGTTTTGCCCGCTGTACAGCGGGTCCAGCGGCAACTGCACCTATGTGAGCGACGGAAAGACCGGTATCCTGATCGATGCCGGTCTTTCCGGCAAGCAGATCATGGACGCGCTTGCCCAGATCGGCGTGCTGCCGGAAACACTGAGCGGCATCGTGATCACGCACGAGCACTCGGACCACGTGAAGGGCGCGGGCATCCTGAGCCGGCGCTTTCATCTGCCCATCTACGCGAACGAGGGCACCTGGCGCGGTATGACGCGGCAGGTGGGGCAGATCCCCGCAGGCATGAACCGCACGTTCGATACGGGACGCGACTTTTATATCGAAGGCCTGGCCGTGCATCCGTTCGCCATCCCGCACGACGCCAACGACCCCGTCGGGTTCCGCGTCTACGCCGGCGCGCGCAGCGTGGCGACCGCGACGGATATGGGCTATGTGCGCAAGGAGGTGCTGGAGACGCTGCGCGGCGCGGACATGGTGCTGTTCGAGAGCAACCATGATCCGGACATGCTCAGGAACAACCCGCATTACACCAGCGCGCTGAAGCAGCGCATCCTGGGCAGGCACGGCCACCTGAGCAACGAGGACTGCGCCCGGGGCATCTGCGCGCTGACCGAACGGGACGTGCGCCATGTCGTCCTCGGCCACCTGAGCGGGGAAAACAATACCCCGGAGCTGGCGATGGAGACCTCGCTGAGCGTGCTCTCGCGCGAAGGGATCACCCCCGATGAGGATATCAGCCTGTATATGGCCTGGCGGGACCATGTGGGACAGGTTTACTCGATCGACTGACGCCCTGGGCCGGCGTCCGGTCCGCAGGCCGCTGGTATGGTGCGCCCTGGCCGCGGCGGCGGGGACGCTGTTGGGCTTCGCCCTGCCGGGCCGCCTTGCGTGGCTTCCGCTGGCGGCTGCGGCGGCGATGCTCCCGCTTGCGCTGTGGACCCGGCCGAAGGGGACGCTGCTGGCGATGACGGCGGCGCTCGCCGCGCTGCTTCTGTTCATGGGCCGCGCGGCCTCTGTATACGAAAGACCCGCGCCGCCTGCCGGCGCGTACACGGTGGAGGGCATCGTCCGGCAGCGGGCGCACGTGCGGGAAAACGGGCGTCACGTGTCCGTGCATCTCCGCGATGTGGTACTGACGGATGAAAGCGGCGGACGGCGCTTGGCGGACGGGCTTTACTGGACGGCGTACGTCCAGGAGGGCTACCTGCTGCCGGAACCCGGCAGCAGGGTGCGCCTGTACGGCCGCCTGTACGAGCCCGACGGACAGCGGAACCCCTACGGCTTCGATTTCCGCATGTACCTGAGACAGAACCATATGTCGGCGGGCCTGTACAACGGGGGAGACTATACCGTTCTGGAGGAGGCTCCCCGCAGCCTGCGCTCCGCGCTGATCCGCCTGAGATACGCGCTGCTGGACCGGCTGGACAGCGCGTTCGGCGAACGCTCCGCCCTGCCAAAGGCGCTGCTGCTGGGCGAACGCCAGGCGCTGAGCGAACGGGACCGGGAAGCCTTTGCCCGTCTCGGGATCGCGCATGTTCTGGCTGTATCGGGACTGCATATCTCGCTGATCGTAGCTGCGATCGGGCTGATCGTGCGCAGGCTCATGCCCGGAAAAAAGCAGCTCTGGTTTTTCGGCACGTTCCTGCTGCTGTACGCGATGCTGCTGGAATTCCGGGCCTCGGTGGTGCGGGCTTCCGTGCTGACCTTTGTCTATCTGTTCGTGAAGGCCAGGGGGCGCAGCGGCGATCCGCTGAGTGCGCTGGCGCTGGCCTTCATGCTGATCGTGGCTCTGTCGCCGCTGGAGATCACCTCCGCCGGGTTCCTGCTGTCCTTTGCCGCCGCCGGCGGGATCGTGCTTCTGTACCGTCCCGTGTACCGGCGGGTCAGCCGCTTTCTGGGCCGGCGGGCAGGCGGGCTGCTGGCGTCCACGGTCTCGGCGGTCGCGGGCACGGCGCTGCCGTCGGTACAGACGTTTCATTGCTTTTCGGTGGCAGGCTTTGTTTTCAGTCCCGTCGTCTGCGCGCTGCTCGCTTATCTGCTGCCGCTGTGCCTGGCGGTTCAGGTACTGAGCCTGGTCTGGATGGACGCGGCGCGCTGGCTGGCCTGGCCGGTGGGATGGGCGCTCCAGCTGATGTCGGACGGGATCGCGGCGGCCGCCCAGTGGCCCTATATGTCGCTCAACTGTCCGGCCATCCCATGGCCGTTTTATCCGCTGGCGGCAGCGCTCATCTGGCTGTGCTCGGCGTACGCGCCGTCCGCCTGGAAAGGAAAGCGGCGCGCGCTGATCCTTGCGGCGCTGTTCGCAGCGGGTTCCACGCTGCACCTGTGCACGATGGACCGCGGGGTCAGCTACCTGCAGCTGGATGTCGGCAGCGCGGACTGCGCCGTCGTCCAGGACGGCCGCCATACGACGGTCGTCGATTGTGGAGAAGACGGCCGCGACCTGTGCGCGTACCTGCTGGCTACGGGGCGCCGGGCGGATGTGTTGGTCCTGACGCACCTGCACGCGGACCATTGTCTCGGGGCGCAGGCGCTGATGGACAACCGCATTCCCATCGGCAGGCTGGTGATCCCCGAAGGCGCGGAGCGCGCGGCGGTGTCGGAGGACATGCTTTTGCTGCTGGCGCGGCTGAAGGAATACTGCGGAGTGACTGAGCATATGTCGGCAGGGGACGGCTGGGAAACGCCGAGGACCGCTGCGCGTGTGCTGTGGCCGGAGCCGGGCGGCGTCCGGTCCGCCAGGGACGCGAACGACTACTGCCTGTGCCTGGAGTACCGGCTGGAGGATGTGACGATGCTCCTGACCGGAGACCTGACGGGAACCTACGAGCCCTACGTGCACGCCCGCGCTGACGTGCTCAAGGTAGCGCACCACGGCAGCCGCTTCAGCAGTACGCCGGATTTCCTGGCGGAGGTATCGCCGAAGACGGCGATCATCAGCGTTTCCGCCAACGCGGAAGCGGCAAAGCCGGACAGCACGGTGCGCCGCCGCCTGGCGGACGCCGGGACGGAGGTATACACGACCGCGGCTTGCGGCGCGGTGCGCGTCGTGCCAGAGCGCGGGGGATACCGCGTGATGCGTTTTATCAAGGAAGGAACGCGATGAAGAGCGAAAGCATGACCCATGACGAATTCTTCCAGAGCCTGAAGGCGGGCAGGGTATCCGGCCTGTACCTGTTCGAGGGCGAGGAGGAGCATATCAAGCGCAGCGCGCTCCAGCAGCTGGAAAAGGTGTTGCCGCTTGGCGCGTTTCCGGATATGAATCAGACCGTGCTCAAGGATCCTGACGCGAATCAGCTCATCGCGGCGGCGGAAACCCTGCCCTTTATGGCGGACCGGCGGATGGTGGTGGTCAGCGAGTCCGGCATGCTGACGGGAAAGGCCCGCGATTACGACGAAGCGGCCAGCGCGGAACGGCTGAAGACCTACCTGCCCGAGCTGCCGGATACGACGGCGCTGGTCTTTTATGTCCGCGGGGCGGCTGACAAGCGTAAGAAGCTCTACCAGACGATCAAAAAGTGCGGGTGCGTCGTCAGCTTTGACCGTCTGGACTCAAAGCAGCTCCAGAGCTATATCGCCAGGGCCATGAAAAAGGCCGGACTGTCGATTACGGCGGAGGCCTGCGACCAGCTGGTGTATTCGGTGGGCGACGACCTGACGACCGTCCTCTCCGAGATCGAGAAGCTGATCGCGTACTGCGATGGCAGGAGCGAGGTGACCGGCGCGGATATCCGCGACGTATGCACCGCGCGGACGGAATACAGGATATTCGAGCTGGCCCAGACGGTGCTGCAGGGCAGGAGCAAGCAGGCCTTCGCCATGCTTCGCGCCATGCTGGTGGACGGCGAGCAGCCGCTGATGCTGCTGGCGCTGCTCAGCCGCCAGTGCCGCCAGGTGTATGACGCCAAACTCTATCTGGATCAGGGGATGCAGCAGGCGGTGATCGCGGGCCGGCTGGGGATCCCGCCGTTCGCCGTGCGCCAGCTGGTCCCCCTGACCCGGCTGTACAGTCCGGAGGCCCTGGCCGACATGACGCGCTACTGCGCCCAGGTGGAGTTTGAGGTCAAAGCGGGCCTGCTGACCGAGGAAGGCGCGATGGAGCAGGCGATGCTTCATATTATAGCATTAAAGGGGAATGCCGCGTGAGCGAGAGGAACGATATACTGAGCCGGGCGCTGAGCCGCGCGGGCCTGGCGGATGATCCCGTGGCGCTGGAGCGCTTCCGGGCGTACTATGCCCTGCTGACCGAACGGAACCGCCTGATGGACCTGAGCAACGTGCCGGACGTGGAGATGCCGAACCGCCATTACGCGGACAGCATCGCGCCTGTGCTGCGTTATCCCGAACTGATCGGCCCGGATGACAGCATCCTGGACGTGGGATCAGGCGCGGGACTGCCGGGCATCCCGCTGGCGATCCTCAGGCCGGACCAGGAGGTCACGCTGCTGGAAGCCAACGGCAGGCGCTGCGATTTCCTGCGCGAGGTCATCGGAAGACTGGGCCTTTCGAAGGCGTCGGTGCTTGAGAGCCGCGCGGAAACGGCAGGCCAGGACGTCAGACACCGGGAAAGGTATATGGTGACGGTATCCCGCGCGGTGGCGGGACTGCCGGAGCTGCTGGAATACATGCTGCCGCTGACGGCGGTGGGCGGGCGTGCCCTGTGCTGGAAGGGACGCCGCGCGGAGGAGGAGCTCGCCGCCGCTTCGGCGGCCGTGAGGGCCCTGGGCGGAGGCGCGCTGACCACGCTCCCGTACGGCGGGGAGGGCAGCGAAAGCGTCGTCGTCCGCGCGGAAAAGCGGGCAGCCACGCCGGCCAATTATCCGCGCCGCGTCGGCATTCCGCATAAACGCCCGATCATGGAAAAATAGGGCTTGTCATTCATCATTGAACGTAGTATAATGCCGTTGCTTTTCAGCAAAATAGATGCCTGAGGAGGATGTGTATGAGCTTTATCAAGTGCCCGCGCTGTGAGTTGAACTATATCGAGGAATCAGAGGGCTTCTGCAAGATCTGCAAACGCGAGATGCAGGGCGAGAACAACTCTGACGACGTGGAGCTCTGCACGATTTGCAATGAACGCCCCGCCATTCCTGGCCGGGATATCTGCCTGGTCTGCCTGAAGGAAATGAACGCTTCGAACGAGGACGACGCGGATGAGATGGAACGCGACGACGAACAGGTCAGCCCGGTCGATGAGAATTCCATCGGCTCGATCGATCCGGTGAGCTCCATGGATGAGATCATGCCGGATATCAATGATGATATTCCCGAGGGCGAGTTCTCTGAGATCGAGAATGAGCTGTCCCTGGACGCGATGGGCGACGAGGAAGAGCAGGAAAACGAAGACGAGGACGAAGAAAGCGAGTGACCGGTGAGGGTATTTGCGATAGGAGACCTGCACCTTGAGGGCGGCGACGACAAGCCCATGAGCGTGTTCGGGGATCAGTGGAAGGGCCACTTCGAAAAGATCAGCGCCGACTGGCGCGGCCGGGTTTCGGAAGACGACCTCGTATTGATCCCCGGGGATATTTCGTGGGCCATGCAGCTGGACAGCGCCGTGCCGGACCTGAGACGTATCGGCGAGCTGCCGGGCAGGAAGGTCCTGATGAGGGGCAACCACGATTACTGGTGGTCCGGTATCGGGCGGCTGAGGGCTGTGCTGCCGGAGGGCATGTACGCCATCCAGAACGACGCGCTGCGCGTGGAGCATGTGACCGTCGCGGGCACCCGCGGCTGGACGCTGCCCGGTACGGGAGGCTCGGCCGAGGACGAGCGCATCTACCAGCGGGAGCTGATGCGGATGGCCCTGTCCCTGGACAGCGCCAAAAAGCTGGGCGGCCCGCTGGTGGTCATGACCCACTTCCCTCCGCTGGGCGAGAGCGGGGAGATGACCGAGGCGGCCCGCCTGATCACCGAAGCCGGAGCGAAGGCCTGTGTATACGGTCACCTGCATGGCAGCTCAGGCCGGAGCGCCTTTAACGGCATGCTCGGAGATACGCTGTTCGCGTGCGTTTCCTGCGACCAGCTGGACTTCAAGCTGTATGAGCTGCCTGATCTCAACGACGTGAGTGGGGCCTGAAACGCCGAAAGTGGAGAATATGTCCCATTCAATGCCTGAATTTCGCTGATATTTGAATACGATTAAGCAAAATGACATGCGATTTCCCTAAAAGTGGAAACCGCATGTTTTTTGTTGCCTGATTACGCGCGGCCGCTCGGAGACTGGGAATATTTCAGAAGGTGTCTGCTCCCCAAAAATATCGAAGTTCAAAAAACGTCAAAATGCATAAAATATAATATTATTTTAGTGCAAAAATAACAGTTGCTATTTGTTATAAACGCAATTTATGAGCTTATGGCGGCATGCGAATTGTACACACGGATTTTCGGCCCAAAAAAGTACCGCCAGAACCTCAAAAACCTGGGAATCAACCCTCGGCGTGAAACTGTTTTTTTCTTGCCAACGGCCAAAAAGTGGGATAAAATGGTTTCTGAGCCCATAAAGTGGTGAAAATATGGCAGATTGTGTGGTGAGAGTATGTCAGATGAAGAAAAGCGCGCTCAGAAAACGGCGCAGGCCGAGACTGAAGCTGACATTGCTCCCGCCGCGAAGAGACGGAAGGCCGACTGCCGGTTTTCAGGGGCGTTTGTTCACGGCGTAGACTCCAAGGGGCGCATGATCATTCCCGCCAATTTCCGGGACGGGCTTGGCGATAAATTCGTTGTGGCGCTGACGCCGGACTTCCGCAACGTGGCTATCTACCCGATGGATGAGTGGCTGAACCAGCAGGACAAGCTGGAAGCCCTGGCGGAGCTGGACGCGCGGGTCCTGAGGCTGATCGAGCAGTTCAACAAGTACAGCTACACGGACTGTGAGACGGATCAGCAGGGACGCCTGCTGCTGCCGCAGAAAATGCGCGCCAAATACCTGGACAACTGCCGCGAGGTCGAGATCAGCGGCGCGAAGAACTATATCCGTATCCTCAAGTCCGAGACCGGCGAGGCGGAGGACGAGACCTTCAGGAACGACTTCCCGGATCCGCTGGCCTTCCTGGCGGAGGTGCAGCGCAGCGCGAGAGGGCGGAACGAATAAAAACGCATAATACTTGTAACAATTCGATTGGGAAGGAGGAGCGAAAATGTCGCTGGTACGCGGGAACAGCTACAGCAGGGCTGGATTCGGTGAGCTTGACAGGGATAAATTCGAGATCAACAAAAGCGTTTTTATCCTTGACGCGACGGCCGGACAGGGGTATGATGCATATGATGAGCGCCTGAACCCGGCGGTGACGCGTACGCACCAGGAGAGCTTCGGCGTTTCAGCGAGACATGCCGTCATGCTCTTTGCGGCGCTGGTGCTGCTCCTGCTTTCCGTCTGCGTCGTCAAGCACGTGAATATACGCAGGCTCGCGTATGATGTCAGCGTACTGGAGGAACATGTCAAGGCACTGTCCGAGACCAACTACGACCTCGATAAACAGGTCATGGCCGCCCGGGAAATGACGCACATCAGCCTGAACGCGACAAAGCTCGGCATGGTGCTGATCGAAGAACAGGAGGTCTACCATGTCACCGCGCCGGAAACCCGTCCGTTCGCGGCGAAAGGAAGTACTATCGAATGAAAACACTGAATGACCTTGCGGTCAGTATGGGTTTAGAGGCTCTGCCATCGGCGGGGGATACGCCGATCGCAGAGCTTTGCATGGACAGCCGGAAGCAGGAAGACCACGGGCTGTTCTTTTGCATTTCCGGGGCTCATTTTGACGGCCATACTTTTGCGCCCGCGGCTGTGCAGAACGGCGCTGCGGCGCTGGTGACCGAACGCCCCCTGCCTGAATTGGCTGTGCCCCAGCTGATCGTGGATAACAGCCGTGTCGCCATGTCCCTGGCCGCGGCCGCGTTCTACGACCATCCGGACCGGCAGATGCGCCTGCTGGGCCTGACGGGCACCAAGGGAAAGACGACCACCAGCTACCTGATCCAGGGCGTGCTGGAGCAGACCGGGGCTTCCTGCGGCGTCATCGGCACCATCGGCTCCTATATGGGCGGCAGGCTGCTCAAAAGCGGCCTCACCACGCCGGACCCGATCGACCTGCAGAAGACCCTGCGCCTGATGGCGGACGAGGGCGCGGAATATGTGTCCATGGAGGTGTCTGCGCACGCCATTGCCATGCACCGCCTGGAGGGCATGCGTTTCGAGACCGGCTGCTATACCAACCTGTCCCAGGACCACCTGGACTTCTTCGGGACGATGGAGCGCTATTTCGACTGCAAGCGCAGCTTCTTCCATTCGCACTTCATCCGCAACGCGGCGCTGAACGCGGACGACGAGCGCGCCGCTCTGATCAAAAAGACGATGGACGTGCCCTGCCTGACCTACGGCATCTGCACGCCGGCCGACGTGACGGCCACCGATATCGAGATCACCGAAGACGGCGTCAGCTTTGTGATGCACGTCCTGAATACGGATCAGTACCCGGTGCGGCTCAAGCTCACCGGCATGTTCAATGTCTACAACGCGCTGGCCGCGGCGGCCGTGTGCCTGAACCAGGGCATCGACCCCGGACAGATCGCCGCCGCGCTGGAAACGGTGCGCTCCGTGCCGGGACGCGCCGAGGTGCTGGATACGCACACGCCCTACAAGGTGATCCTGGACTATTCGCATTCGCCCGACGCGCTCGAGAATATCCTGACCACGGTCCGGGAGTTCACCCGCGGACGGCTGATCGCGCTGTTCGGCTGCGGCGGCGACCGGGATCACGGCAAGCGCCCCATCATGGGCGAGATCGGCGGCAGGCTTTCGGACTACTGCGTCCTGACCAGTGACAACCCGCGCACGGAGGATCCGTATGAGATCCTGGCTTCCGTGGAAAAGGGCCTGAAACGCACCCAGACCCCCTATACCGTCATCGAGAACCGGCGCGAGGCCATCCGCTATGCGCTGAGCCTGGCGCGTGAGGGAGACGTGATCGTGCTGGCGGGAAAGGGCCATGAGACCTACCAGGAGATCAACGGGGTCAAAAAGCCCTTTGACGAGAAGGTCGTGGTGGCCGAGCTGCTGAAAGAAATGGGAAAGGACGCCTGACAGCTGTGTTGATTTGTACCATCCTCGTATTTCTGGCATCCCTGGCCGGGATGCTTCTCCTGATGCCCAGACTGCTGCCCCGCCTGCGGGCGCTGAAGCTGGGCCAGACTATTTACGCCCTCGGCCCCAAGCACCAGCAGAAGCAGGGAACGCCCAATATGGGCGGCCTCCTGATCGGCGCATGCACCGTAGTGAGCCTGCTCTGCGGGACCATCTGGCTGTGCGGCAGCGCGGGCATCCCCTTTTTCTCACTGGATAACCCCATGTGGGGGCTTTTGTTTATCTCGGTCTTCTGCATGGGGATCGGGTTCACGGACGACTATATCAAGGATGTCAAAAAGCGCCACGACGGCCTGTCACCCAAGCAGAAGCTGCTCATGCAGCTGGTCGTCGGGGTGGTTTTTTCGCTTTACTGCCGGTATCTCGTGGGCACAGTGATCCTGCTGCCCTTTACCGACAAGACCTGGAACCTGGGCATCTTCTATGTGCCGGTGATGACGGTGCTGGTGATGTTCATGACCAACAGCGCCAACCTGCAGGACGGACTGGACGGCCTGCTGTCCACCGTGACCGCCGTCGGCATGGCTGCCTTCGGCGTCTTCTGCTATTTCCTGAATACCAAGGCCGGCCTGCCGATGGCGGTCAGGCCCGTGCTGCTGACAGGCTGCGCGGCGCTGTGCGGCGCGGTCGTTGGGTTCCTGAAGTTCAACCATTATCCCGCGAAGATCTTTATGGGGGACACAGGCAGCATGTTCATCGGCGGCATGATGGTGGGCGTGGGCATGCTTTCGCGCTGCGCCTTCCCGATGCTGCTGTTCTGCCTGACCTCCGTGTGCTCCAGCCTGTCGGTCATGATCCAGGTATGCTACTTCAAGCTCACCCACGGGAAGCGGCTGTTCAAAATGTCGCCGATCCATCATCACTTCGAACTGTGCGGGATGAAGGAGCCACAGATCGTCCGCATGTACGCGATCGTGACCGCGGTTTCTTCCGCGGTGGCGGTGCTGATCATGATCGGCTTTCTGCGCTGACGGAGGAACATCATGAGTCGAGCGTTCAATTATCAGGGAAAGCGCGTCCTGGTGATCGGCATGGCGCGCAGCGGCGTCCAGGCGGCGCACCTGCTCATCAGGCACGGCGCGTTGCCGGTCCTGAACGACATCAAGCGCCGGGACGCGTTCGGTACGGCGCTGGATTCCCTCAACGATCAGCCTGTGGAATGGCGGCTGGGGGAGGACCCGGTCAAGCTGCTGGATGAGGCGGATGCGCTGATCATCAGTCCCGGCGTACCTATCGACAGCCCCGCCGTGCTGGAAGCCCAGAAGCGCGGGATCTATATGGCCGGCGAGCTGGAGCTGGCCGCGCAGTTCGCGGAGGGCACCCTGATCGGTATTACCGGCACCAACGGCAAGACCACCACGGTGACCCTGCTGGATACGATGTTCAAAGAAGCCGGCATGTCCTCCTGGCTGTCCGGCAACATCGGCACGCCCTTCAGCCTGGTCGCCCAGAGCGCCAGGCCCGGCGATATGCTGGTGACGGAGGTCTCCTCGTTCCAGCTGGAGAGCATAGATACCTTCCATCCCCGCGCCGCCGCCGTACTGAACGTGACGGAGGACCATCTAATCCGCCACTATACGATGAAATGCTATATCGCCATGAAGCGGCGGATCTTTGAAAACCAGAAGGCCGGCGACCTGGCGGTGCTGAACCGCGACGACCCCATCTGCGTATCCATGGCGGAGGGGCTCAAGGCGCGGATCGCCTGGTTCTCGCGCAAGGGCGAGGTCGAACAGGGGGCGTTCGTGCGGGATGGCCAGCTGACCGTCCGCCTGGACGGCAACGAGTGGGCCCTTCTGCCCGTCGAGGAGATCGGGATCCCAGGACCGCACAATCTGGAAAACGCCATGGCGGCCGCCGTCATCGCGATGGACCTGAACGTGCCTCCGGAAGCCGCGGCGCGGACGCTGCGCGCCTTCAAAGGGGTCGAGCACCGCATCGAGTTCGTGCGCGAGCTGGACGGCGTGCGGTATATCAACGATTCCAAGGGGACCAATCCCGATTCCACCGTGAAGGCGGTGGATACCATGAACCGCCCCACCGTGCTGATCCTGGGCGGGTACGACAAGCATGTCTCCTTTGAGCCGCTGGCCCGGCATATCGCGGAATCTCCCCAGATCGCGGAGCTGGTGATCATCGGCGCGACGAAGGAACAGCTCAGGCGCGAGCTGGCGGCAGCCGGTACGGTAACGCCCCATGAGGCGGAAACCTTTGAGGATGCGGTCACCCTTTGCAGACAGCTGGCGAAGCCGGGCTGGAACGTGCTGCTGAGCCCCGCCTGCGCGTCGTTCGATATGTTTACCTGCTTTGAGGAGCGCGGCGAGCGCTTTAAGGCGATCGTCAACGGCTGGACGGGCGCCTGACCATGAAAAAGGCGGAGGAGAACGGGAATTATCCGGGCTTTGGGGACGCAGACGATTTCCTGCCGGATCTCCATGAGGACAGCGCAGCTGCCGGAGCACGGAATGGCGGAGATACCCGGGAATGGACCGGCAAACGCAGGATGCGGCCGCTGGCCAGGCTGGTCATCATTATCCTGACCCTGGGCGCGCTGACGCTGGTGCTGAACGAGACCCTGTTCAGGATCCGCCATGTCCGCGTCCTCGGCAACAGGCGGTATACCGCGGAAGAAGTGGCTGCCAAAGCCGGACTGAACCGACCGATGAGCCTGCTCAGCATCGATGAGAACCGGATCCGGACGGAGCTGGAACGCGATCCCTACCTGTCGTTCACGGAGCTCCGCAGACAGTTTCCAAACGGCCTGGTGCTGTGCATCAAGGAGCGTGCGCCCTGCGCCAATATCCAGGGCGGCGGCGTTACGTACCTGGTGGACGAGGACGCCTATGTGTTGCAGACCTTCAGCACGACGAAGCCCGTGAATAACCTGCCCATCGTGATCGGGATGCAGGTGAGCGACGCGAAGAAGGGCCTGCAGGTGGTTTCCTCGCGGATCGGCAAGGTGGACGAATACCGCCAGGTGATGCAGGAGCTGCTGCTGCAGGGCGTGGTCAGCGAGTTTGAGGAGATCAACCTGACAGACTCGGAGCATATTTACCTGAAGCATAAGTCCGGCTATGTGGCGGAGTTGGGCACTGCCAAGGAGCTGATGGCGAAGATCGGCACGCTGCGGGCGGTGATCTCCGCGCTGCAGGCGAACAGCCTGACTTCCGGCTATATAGACGTGACGATCCCGGGCGAGGCGATCTACTCGCCCGAATAAAGCGCCGCCATGGCGCGGAAAGGCTGGTTGGATGATCTCCAAGGCGCTGATGCTGATGATGGTGCTGCTGTCCCTGGGCCAGGGCGCCGTCAACGATTATGAGGATCAGATGTCGCTTGGCGGGACGCTGTTTCTCGTCAACCGTGAATATATGATCACCGCGGATTATGTTCCTGAGGACCTGGTCATGCCCAACGTGATGCGGATCAATTCCTCCGCGATGATGCGCAGGGAGGCCGCCGCGGCCCTGGAGGAGCTGTTCAACGCCGCCAAGGCTGAGGAGGGCTATACGCTCGTGGCCGTATCGGGCTACCGCAGCTACCAGACCCAGCAGAATATCTACAAGCGCCGGGTGAAGAACGCCGGACAGGCGAAGGCCGACCAGTTTGTGGCCCTGCCCGGCTCCAGCGAGCATCAGCTCGGCCTGGCCATGGACGTCGGGCGCAGCAAAAACCACAAGCTCACAGGCAGCTTCGGCAGCAGCAAGGAGGGAAAATGGCTCGCGGAAAACTGCTACCGCTTCGGCTTCATCCTCCGCTACAAGGCGGAATGGGAGGAGACGACCGGCTACGCCTATGAGCCCTGGCATATCCGTTATGTGGGCAGGGAGCACGCCCAGCTGATCCAGAAGCTCGATATACCTTTTGAGGAATACATTGCCCTGCTCAGGGCCGCTCAGACCGGCACCGGACAAGGAGACGGAGTATGAAACGCCTGTTTTGCACGATACTGACCGCGCTGCTGCTCGCCGGGCCCTGCCTGGCGGAGGAGTTTGGCATGCCCGCGTGGGAATATCCGCTGGAGCCGGAGATCCTGGAAAACAAATCCGGCTATATCACGCTGGTCAACCGCGACCACCTGCTGGACAGCACCTATGTGCCGGACGACCTGGTGACTATCAGTGCCCGTCATATCTACGCCATCAAGGGAGATAAGCTGCGCAAGGCAGCCATGCAGGCGATGAACAGGATGTTCGCCGCCGCTGAGGCGGACGGACAGGTGCTGTATCTAAAGAGCGTTTACCGGGCGTATTCGACCCAGAGCTATATGTATAATAACCGGCTCAATAACGTGGGCCGGGACGACGGCGTGGTGGCCTATCCGGGCTCGAGCGATCACCAGACGGGCCTCGGCGCGGACATCCTGAACCTGGAATGGACGAAAAAGAGCGGCATGACGCCCGCCTTCGGCGCGACTTCCGAAGCCCAGTGGATGGAGGCGCACTGTGCGGAATACGGCTTTATCATCCGCTATATGGAGGATAAGGAGGCCATCACCGGCATCATCTACGAGCCGTGGCACCTGCGCTACGTGGGTGTGGAGGCGGCGCAGTATATCATGGGTCACCACCTGTCCCTGGAAGAGTTCGATGAGGAATGGCACGCCTATATCGCGGATTGGGAGGCCAGGGGCGGCAACTTCAGGG
Organism: uncultured Eubacteriales bacterium; assembly: GCA_902760595.1. Classification (GTDB taxonomy): domain Bacteria; phylum Bacillota; class Clostridia; order Christensenellales; family Aristaeellaceae; genus UBA4246. The sequence goes on along the minus strand of CACWHI010000005.1, from coordinate 71,160 downwards.
AGCTCCTGCGCCTGAGGGCCATCCCGGAGCCCGCGCAGGTGCTTTATACGACCGACGAGGGAGAGGAAGAAGTCTCCCTGTTCAACTGACATGCCCAGCCTGCGCGACCGGCTCGCGTCCTACGGGACGAAGCCGAAAAAGCCGGCTCCGCAGCCGGCGCGGACGGAGTGCTACCGGACGCAGGAGAGGACGCCTCGCGGCGGCTATGGGCTGTCCGACTGCCTGGACGCGGGCCTGATCAACGACCTGAGCGGGCTGACGGTGCCTGAGCGTCTGCCCCTCGAGTCCCTCCTGTTTCTGGATACGGAGACCACGGGGCTTTCCGGCGGCGCGGGCACTATCGCGTTCCTGACCGGCCTGGGCTGGTTCGAGGGCGGAGATTTCGTGGTGGAGCAGGACCTGATGCGCGATTACCCGGAGGAAGGCGCGATGCTGGACCGGGTGCTGGAGCGGGTGGAGCAGGCGGAGCTGCTGGTCACCTTCAACGGGCGGACCTTCGACCTGCCACTGCTGGAGGGCCGGTTCACCATGAACGGCCGCCGCGTGCCGCTGACCAGGAAACTGCACCTGGACCTGCTGCACCCCGCGAGGGCGGTATTCAAGCTGCGCCTGCGCCGCTGCCGCCTGTCGAGCCTGGAGGAGGCCGTGCTGGGAATCACGCGCGAGGACGATCTGCCCGGCGCGGAGGTGCCCAAGGCCTGGTTCGATTATCTGAAGACCGGGGATTTTACCCTGATCGAGCGTATCCTTGAGCACAATGTGCAGGATATCAAGTCCATGCCGCTGATCCTGGCGCGGCTGATGGAGATGTACCGCGCCCCGCTGGAAGAGCCGCATCAGGAGGATATTTTCTCTATTGGCCGCACGCTGGAAAAACGCGGACAGACGGAGCGGGCGCGGAAATGCTATTACGCGGCGGACAAGGGCACGGTGTCGCGCCTGGCGCGGCTCAGGCTGGCGGAAAGCTACCGCCGGGAAACAGACTATGCCGCCTCTGCCGGGATCTATGAGCGGATGCTCAGCGAGGGACAGGCCAATACAGAGGTGCTGGTGCGCCTGGCGATCCTGTATGAGCACAGGCTCAACAGGCCCGGGGAGGCCCTTCGGCTGACACAGCGGGCCATGCTGCTGTGCGGGGACGAGGCGGAGCTGGAGCGGCTGAACCGGCGATACCAGAGACTTAAACGAAAAACCGAAAGGACGGACGACCTATGGGACTGATGGACGCTTTCAAGGTCAGAAAGGCGATCACGCTGCACAACAAAGGGGACCTGCAGGGAGCCAGGGCTGCCTACGAGGCGCTGTATGCCGCCGGGGTGATGGACCAGAATTACCTGCTTCCCTATACCATCCTGCTGCTGCGTGAGGGTGGCGAGGAGGAGGCTGAGAAGGTCAAGGAGATCCTGCGTAAGGTGGAAAAGCTGCCCGGCCTCAGCCCGCAGCAGCGCACCGAGATCCACGTCAACTATGCCTGCGCGCAGTACAAGCTCGGCCACCTGCCTGAAGCGATCCACCTGCTGGAGGTGTCCCATCAGAAGAACCCCTGCGGCAGCACCTATCAGACCCTCGGATACCTCTACGTGGAGGCGGGGGACGCGGAAAAGGGCCTCCCCTTCAACGAGGCGGCCCTGGAATATGACGACGAGGACTCGATCTGCCTGGATAACATGGGCCAGCTCTATTACCGTGTCCTGAACGATAAGGAGAAGGCCCTCGAATACTTCAAAAAGGCGCTGGAATACAAGGATTCCCAGATCGATACGCTTTATTTTCTTTCCCGCTATGACCTGGAAGCCGGCGACAGGGAAGCCGCGAAGGAGAAGCTGGAAAAGGCCCTGGGCGGACGCTTCTCGCCGCTCAACTACGCCACCAAGGACCTGATCCAGAAGGAGCTGGAGCAGCTCGGGTAACCCCCTGGGAATAAAAAACGCTCCGCCGGACGTGACTCCCCGGCGGAGCGTTTTCTCACGAAATGCACTGTCTGACCTTTTCGGCGTATTCCTCGGTCAGGCCGAGGTCCCACAGGAGGGTGCAGGTCATATACTTGTCGCGGACGTCGCGCGAGCCGATAAAGGCGTTGACGGTGTCCTCGGCGCTGATGCCGATCTCCTGGGGCGTCAGCGGCATGCCGGCCTTGGCCATGACGCCGTAGATCCGGTCGAAATCAGGAATCTCTTCGTCGATAATGGTCAGGATCCGATCCCAATTCGCGATGATGCGGCTCAGCCGCGCCTCGTGCTTGTCGGGATCGTTTTTATGACTGGCCCTTTCGAGCGCGAGGATTTCGGGCGCCGTCTTGCCGAAGATGGCCCTGATCTGCTTCTCCCAGCGCTCGGGGGTCATCCTTTGCCAGTAATCCCGGGCCTTGGCCGCGTCGGGTGTGATCGCGCGGATATCCTTGTACAGGTTCAGGGTCAGCAGGCTGCCGATGCCCACCTGGATGCCGTGCAGATCATAGGGCTCGCCGCGCTCCAGCGCCATCATCTCCCACATGTGGGAGAAGTAGTGCTCCAGGCCTGAGGCGGGGCGGGAGATCTTGGCGAAGGCCATACCGATGCCCGCCAGCACCAGGCCCTCGGCCACGGCCTGCACCGCGTCGGGATCGCGCTCTGTCAGCCTGTCCGCCGCGCTCATGACCTTTGCCAGGGCCACCCGCATCAGGTCGGCGATGTCCTCGCAGTAGTACTCGTCGATGATCAGGTGGGAAATGCGCCACTCGCAGATCGCGATATACTTGGCGATCATATCGCCCAGGCCGGCCCAGAGCATGCGCATCGGGGCCTGGGAGAGGATGTCCACGTCCAGCAGGATGCCGCTGGGCGCCTGATTATACAGGGACACCTTGACGTGGTTGACCTCCATGGAGGAGCTGTTGGAGGCATAGCCGTCCATGGAAGGCGCGGTGCCGACGATGGCGTTCTTACGCCCGACCGCGTGGGCGACAACCTTGCAGATGTCGTTCACCACGCCGCTCCCCACGCCCAGCAGCACGTCGCAGGCGGGGTCGAAATGCATGACGACGCTGCCGACCTCCCATTCGGCTGGCTTCAGGCGGTCGGTCTGGCAGGGGATGACGTAGAGCTTGTAGGGGATGCCCGACCGGTCCAGCACCTCGCAGACGCGCTGCCCGGCGGCGCGATAGGTGTTGTCGTCACAGACCACGAAGGGATGGGATACGCCCATGGCCTTCAGCATCTCAGGGACCTCGGTGATGATGCCGCGGCCTACGTTCAGGTAGTCCAGCGCGCAGATGTGCTCCCGTCCGCACTGACAGGTATACCCCTCATGGCGGACCAGCTCAGACAGCTTCATGTGCTTGAAATCAGGCATGATGACGCACCTCCAGGTTTGGTTTTGATTTTGATAGCGCTGTGCAGCTTATTTGACGGATGTGACCCAGTCGTTGAGCATGGGCACGACCAGCACGATGGGCTTGCCCTTGTCGGACAGGTTCAGCACGGGGAAGGCGGAGCTGGGAACTGTCGTGACGCGGGTTCCCTGGCTGATCAGGATATTCCGTTCCCCGGTCAGCCGCAGCGCGCCGGCCAGCTTTGTGCCCGCGCTGCCGTTTTTCAGGAAATTCCAGCAGCGCGCACCTTTGCCCGCGCGCCCCTGGGGGTCGAACATCGCGCCGAGGATGGCCTTGCCCATGCCGTTGTCGGAGACCAGCAGGATCTCGTCCATGTTGGCGAGCGGCGTCGCCAGCAGCACCTGATCGTCGGGGTCCAGCCGCATGGCCTTCACGCCGGCACCGGAGCGCCCGATCTGGGGAACGGAGGAAAGGCTGAAGCGGATGCTCTGTCCCAGCGCGGAGATCAGCAGGATATCGCCCTCGCCGTCCGTCTCGAATACGTTCACCAGGCTGTCCCCGTCCTTCAGGGTCAGGGCTGCGAACTTGGAACGCCGCACGCGGTATTCCGCCTTGGGACTGCGCTTGATCATGCCCCGGGCCGTGACCAGCACGTAATCGGCGGCGGGGCTTTCGTCCGTCGCCTGCAGGCTGAGGCCGACGCAGCGTTCGCCGGTGGCCAGATCGGCGAGGATGCCGGACAGGGAAATGCCGCGGTCCTTCGGGCGGCACTCCTGGATCTGGGAAACGCCGAGCTGGTAGCAGTTGCCCAGGTCGGTCATCAGCTGCAGGGTCGCTCCGGTGTCCGTATCAAGGATATATCGCGGCTGCTCGCCCTGCTCTTCCCAGCTGACCTTTTCAAAGGTGCGCGGATCATAGCGGCGCAGCAGGCCGCTTTCGGTCAGGACGACCTTCGCCGGCTCCGGCAGCGGCTCCTCGGCTTTCATGGCCTGAATCTCCACGGGCTTTTCCTCCCGCAGGAGCGTGGTGCGGCGGTCGTCGCCGAACTCCTGGGCCACCTGCTGGAGCTCTTTTTTGATCACCTGGATCAGCTTCTTCTCGCTCTTCAGGATGCCCTCGAGCGTATCTATGAGCTTCAGGATGTCCGCGTACTCCTTGCGCAGGGCCAGGATCTCCAGCCCGGTCAGGCGCTGCAGGCGCAGGTCGAGGATCGCCTGGGCCTGGCGGTCCGTGAAGCCGAAGCGCGCCATCAGGCGGTCCTTGGCTTCCTTGCCGGACTTGCTGGAGCGAATCAGCTGGATGACCTCGTCCAGGTTGTCTACGGCGACGATGAGCCCTTCGAGGATATGGGCGCGGGCGCGGGCCTGCTCCAGCTCGTACTGGGTGCGGCGGGTGACCACCTGCTTGCGGTGGCCGATATAGTAGTTCAGCGCGTCGCGAACGCCCAGCTGGCGCGGCTTGCCCTCCGCGATCGCGAACAGGTTCACGCCGTAGGTGATCTGCAGGTCGGAATACTTGTACAGATAGGCCAGAGCCTGCTGCGGGTCCGTATCCTTCCTGAGCTCGATCACCGCGCGCAGGCCGGTGCGGTCGGACTCGTCACGGATATCGTAGATGCAGGCGAACTGAGCCTTCTTTTCCTCGCGCAGCTTCTGGATCTTCTCCAGCATCTGCGCTTTATTGATGCCGTAGGGCACCTCGGTGATGGCCAAAAGGGTGCGTCCGGCGCTGCCCTTTTCGATGTCGACGCGGGCCCGCAGGGTCAGCTTGCCCTTGCCGGTCTCATAGGCCGTCCGCAGCTCGGGGGTATCCAGCAGGATACCGCCGGTGGGGAAGTCCGGCGCGGGCATCAGCGCCATCAGCTCGTCCGTGGAGGCTTCAGGGTTTTCCAGGAGCAGGCTGGTCGCGTTGATCGTCTCTCGCAGGTTGTGCGGCGGAATATTGGTAGCCAGGCCGACGGCAATACCGGTGGAGCCGTTGACCAGCAGATTGGGATAGCTGGCGGGCAGGAGCTCCGGCTCCTTCAGCGTATCGTCAAAGTTCAGCCGGAAGGGCACGGTATCCTTCTCGATATCCTTAAGCATTTCCATCGCCAGGGGCGTCATGCGCGCTTCCGTGTATCGCATGGCGGCGGCGCTGTCGCCGTCGATGGAGCCGAAATTGCCGTGGCCGTCCACCAGCACGCCGCGCATCGAGTAGGGCTGGGCCATGCGCACCAGCGCGTCGTAAACGGAGCTGTCGCCGTGGGGGTGATACTTGCCCAGGCAGTCGCCGACGATGCGCGCGCACTTGCGGTGCGGCTTGTCGGGCGTCAGGCCCAGCTCGTGCATGGTGTACAGGATGCGGCGCTGTACGGGCTTCAGCCCGTCCTCCACGCGGGGGAGGGCGCGCTCCAAAATGACATGCTCCGCGTAGGGCATCATGCTGCTGGGCATGACCTCCTCGAGGGGCATCTGGATCAGGATCTCTTCCTTGACGGGTTCCTGCGGTTTCTTGGGCATAGGGTCTCCTTGTCGCTCAGCAATACAGCTTGTAGAGGCCTGCGTACAGGCCGTTCTTTTCCATCAGGGTGTCGTGGTCGCCGGCTTCCTCGATGCCTTTTTCGGTCAGCACCCAGATCACGTCGGCGTTGCGGATGGTGGTCAGGCGGTGGGCGATGGTAAAGGTGGTGCGGCCTCTGGCCAGCTCGCGCAGCGATTCCTGAATATAGCGCTCGGATTCGTTGTCCAGGGCGCTTGTGGCTTCGTCCAGCACCAGGATGGGCGGATCCTTGAGGAAGACGCGGGCGATGCTCAGGCGCTGCTTTTGTCCGCCGGACAGCTTCACGCCGCGCTCGCCGATATAGGTGTCGTAGCCCTGGGGCAGCTTTTCGATGAACTCGTCCGCGCCGGCGCGGCGGGCGGCGGCCATCGCCTCCTCCCGCGTCGCGTCCGGACGGCCGTAGAGGATGTTCTCGATCACCGTGCCGGAAAAGAGGTAGACCTCCTGCTGCACGACGCCGATAGACTGCCGCAGGCTGGCCTTGGTGACATCCCGCACGTCCTGCCCGTCCACCAGCACGCGCCCGCCCGTGACATCGTAAAAGCGCGGGATCAGGCTGCACAGCGTCGTTTTGCCGGAGCCGGAAGGCCCGACCACCGCCACGTTGGTGCCGGCGGGGATCCGCTCGCTGATCCCGGTCAGCACCTCGTGGGACATATCGTCACTGTAGTGAAAGGACACGTTTTCAAAGCATACGTCGCCCCGGACCTGGGTGAGCGGCTTCGCGTCGGGGCTGTCCTCCACGTCCGGCATGACGTCCATGATCTCGGTAAAGCGCTCCAGGCCGGTCAGGCCGCGCTGGAATTGCTCCATATAGTCCACGATGCGGCGGATGGAGGTGAGCAGCGTGCCGATGAACAGGATATAGGCCACATAATCGCCCGCCTGCAGCCGGTGCCGGGCCAGCAGCACCGCGCCGATGACCACCACCAGGATGTACATGACGCCCTCGAAGGTGCGGGTCACGGAGCCAAAGCCCGCCATCGCGATATACTGGCGGATCTTCGCGTTCAGGATGTTCTGGTTGTTCACGCCGAACTTCTCCTGCTCCAGCGGCTCGTTGGCGAAGGACTGCACCACCCGCACGCCCAACAGGCTGTCCTCGATGCGGGCGTTCATTTCGCCTACTTCATGCCGGCATTCCTTGAAGGCCAGGCGCATCTTCAGGTTGAAGTAGCGCAGCAGCACGATCATGACGGGTACCATGGCGAACACCAGCAGGGTGAGGCCTACGTTCATGTTGAGCAGGATCACGAAGGACACGATGATCTTGACGCCCGCGATGAAGAATTCCTCCGGACAGTGGTGGGCGAACTCCGCGATGTCGAACAGGTCGCTGGTGAGCCGTGCCATCAGCTGGCCGATCTTGGTGTTGTTGTAGTAGGAAAAGGAGAGCCGCTCCAGGTGATTGAAGAGGTCGCGCCGCATGTCCGTCTCGATCCGCGCGCCCATGAAATGCCCGCGGGACTGCATATAATAGGCCCCGAGGGTATCGATGACGCGCAGCACCAGGTAAAGAAGGCCCAGCTTCAGCACCCAGGGGATGGTCAGCGTGTCCGGCGCGATCATGGCCCGGTTGGTGATCTCCCGGACGATGAGGGGGAATACGATCTCGCAGACCGTCGTCAGCGCCGCGCAGGCGAGGTCAAAGATCAAGGCCGCCTTATAGCGGCCGAAATAGGGCAGAAAGCGTTTGAACAGCTTGCCCGCGGACGACTGCCTTGCGGTTTGCTCACTCATATTCCACCTCAGAAGTTGCGTGTCATATCATAGCGGGCGTAGAACTCTTTCCGGAAATCCAGGAAACGGTCGTGGGCGATCGCGTCGCGGATCTCCTCCATCAGCTGCAGCAGGTAGCGCAGGTTATGGATGGAGGCCAGGCGCGCGCCGGTGATCTCGCCGACCTTCAGCAGATGGCGGATGTAGGCGCGGGTGAAATCGGTGCAGGCGTAGCAGTCGCACTCGGGATCGATGGGGGTGAAGTCCTCGGCGTACTGCGCGTTGCGGATGACCATGCGGCCGTTGCGGGTGAGCACGGTGCCGTTGCGGGCGACGCGGGTGGCGAGCACGCAGTCGAACATGTCCACGCCGCGCAGCACGCCCTCCACCAGGCAGTCGGGGGTGCCGACGCCCATCAGGTAGCGGGGCTTATTCGTGGGCATATAGGGCATGAAGGCCTCGAGCATCTCATACATGATCGGCTTGGGCTCGCCCACGGAGAGGCCGCCGATGCCGTAGCCGATCATATCCATATCCGCCAGGGTCTTCGCGCTCTCGATGCGCAGCTCCTTGTCGAAGGCGCCCTGTACGATGCCGAACAGCGCCTGGTCCTTGCGGGTGTGGTGCTGCTGGCAGCGCTTGGCCCAGCGGTGGGTGCGCTCCATGGCCTCCCTCGCGTCCTTCTGGGAGCAGGGATAGGCGGAGCAGATGTCGAAGGCCATCGCGATGTCGGAGCCCAGCGCTTCCTGGATGTCCATGGAGATCTCGGGGGAGATGAACTGCATGGAGCCATCCAGGTGGCTGCGGAAGGCCGCGCCTTCTTCCGTGATCTTGCGCAGCCCCGCCAATGAAAAGACCTGGAACCCGCCGCTGTCCGTCAGGATCGGGTGGTTCCAGTGCATGAACTGATGCAGGCCGCCGGCCTTTTCGATCAGCTTCTCGCCGGGGCGCAGATGCAGGTGATAGGTGTTGGAGAGAATGATCTTCGCCTTCATCTCTTCCAGCTCGCGGGGCGTCAGCGCCTTCACGGTCGCCTGCGTGCCCACGGGCATGTAGATGGGGGTCGGGATGTCGCCGTGCGGGGTGTGGAATACGCCCAAGCGCGCGCCGGACTGGGCGCATACGTGCAGTAATTCGTAGGAAAAGCCTTCTGCCATGGTCACTCTCCAATTTTGGGCCAGGTGTTCATCAGCCCGCGCAGGTCGCGCTCAAAGGGCTTGAAGATCGGGTTTTCCGGCATCGGCGCCATGAAGACCATCCGCTCCCTGGTCGTCGGATGGGTCAGCGTCAGCCGCATGCCGTACAGCGCGATCTGTTCCTTGCCCTCCGGATGCCCGTAGCGGTGATCGCCGACGAGGGGATGCCCGGAATGGGCCATCTGCACACGGATCTGGTGGGCGCGGCCCGTCTCCAGCCGGATGGCGCAGAGGCTGCGGCCGTCGATCTGCCGCAGGCAGACGCCGTTCAGGATGGCCAGCTTGCCCTCCGCCTTCAGGTAACCGGGGATGACCCGCACCATATTGGCTTCCTCGTCCTTTTTCAGGTAGTCTGTCAGGCGGAAGCGCTGGGCAGGCTCGCCCTCTGCCACGCAGACGTATTCGCGGTACATCTCGTGGGTGCGCACCTGCTCGGAGAGCCGGGCCGCCGCCTTGGAGGTGCGCGCGAACACGATCAGGCCGGATACGGGCCGGTCCATCCGGTGCACGAGGCCCAGATACGCCTTGCCGGGCTTCTGGTACTTCTCCTCGATATAGGCGCGGGCTTCGCTCAGCAGATCGCTGTCGCCGGTCTGGTCGCTCTGTGTCAGCTGGTTCGGGCGCTTGAGCACCACCAGCAGATGATTGTCTTCGTATACGACTGTTAATTGCTGATCCATCGTCTTACTCCTGGGTTGATGGGGTAAAGGTATATCGGCCGGACGCGCCGCAGGGCAGGATGCCGCCCGCTGCGACGGGCAGGCACACCTCTTCGGCGTCGATCTGCCCGCGAAAGCGGGTGCCGACGGTGCGCTCCAGCACGTTGGTGAGCACCGCGGGCTGGAAGCCGGTGGTGTAGCTGTTGATCAGGAAGAAGAGCGGCTGCTCGCTCAGCAGCCTCGCGCAGGCTTCCACCAGGGGAAAGAGTTCGTTTTCCAGCTTCCAGACCTCGCCGGAGGGGCCGCGCCCATAGCTGGGCGGGTCCATCAGGATCGCGTCGTAGGTACGGCCGCGCCGGAGCTCCCGCTGCACGAATGCGTTGGCGTCCTCCACGATAAAGCGGAGGCGCTCCGGGGGAATGGCGTTCAGCTCGGTATTGCGCTTGGCCCAGGCCACCATGCCCTTGGCGGCGTCCACGTGGGTCACGTGCGCGCCGGCCGCGGCGCAGGCGGCGGTGGCGCCGCCGGTATACCCGAACAGATTGAGCACCCTCGGCGTATCGCCGCGACGGGCAATGAGGCCGCTCATCCAATCCCAGTTGACGGCCTGCTCAGGGAAGAGCCCCGTGTGCTTGAAGCCGGTGGGGCGCACATAGAAGCGGAGCCGGCCGTAGCCGATGACCCACTCCTCGGGCAGGGTTTTCCTGAATTCCCAGTGCCCGCCGCCGCCGGCGCGCAGGTAGTGCGCGTCGGCTTCAGACCAGCGCCTGGGGGACAGGGCCGGCGGCCAGATGGTCTGGGGATCCGGGCGCGCCAGGGTATATTTGCCCCAGCGTTCCAGCTTTTCCCCGGATCCGGTATCCAGGACCTCAAAATCGGTCCATTGGTCAGCTAAAAACATGTGTCAGTCCGCTTTCTTGAGGCTCACGCTGGCCTGCTTGCCGTTCAGGTCCAGCGCCTTGGTCTCCGCGCCGTCCAGCTTGCCTTCCGTGAGGCTGTCGGCCAGCACGGTCAGGCAGATCATGCGCTCAAACTTCCTGAGCGCGGCCATGACGGCGGGCTCGGCTTCGATCCCCAGCGCGATGCGGTCAGTCAGCTCCAGACCGAGGTCCTTGCGCCACTGCTGCACCTTGCTGACCAGCTCGCGGGCGTAGCCCTCGGCAATCAGGCTGTCGGTCAGGTTGGTATCCAGCACCACGGTGATGCCGCCCTCGGACTGTGCCATCAGGCCGGGCTTCTGCTCGGTCTCGATCAGCACGTCGCTCTGGGCCAGCTCGATCTCGGTGCCGTCGAGGGTGAATTTCAGGCTCTCGCCCTTCTCGAAGGCCGCGACGGCAGCCGCGCCGTCCGCTTCCTTCAGCCAGGCGCCGATCTTGCCCAGCAGGCGGCCGTAGCGCGGGCCGAGAGTGCGCATCTGCGGCTTGAGCTTGTAGGAAACGAAGTCGTTGGCCTTGTCGGACATGGTGACGGTCTTGACGTTCAGCTCGTCCTTGAGCACGGCCTGATAGGCTTCGTCCAGCTGCGCGCCGACCACGTACAGGGCGGACAGGGGCTGGCGGACCTTCAGCGAACTCAGGTTGCGGCAGGACGCGCCCAGCTGCTTGACCTTGAGCAGGGCCTCCATCTGCGCTTCCATCTCAGGATGGATATAGGATTCGTCCGCCTTCGGGAAATCGCAGAAGTGCACGCTTTCCGGCGCGGTCTCGTCCACGGTGCGGGCCAGGTTCTGGTACATGCTCTCCGCCATGAAGGGGGTGAAGGGAGCCAGCAGCTTGCTGAGGGTCAGCAGCACGTGGTACAAAGTCGCGAAGGCGGCGTCCTTGTCCGCCTCGTGGCCCTTGCCCCAGAAGCGCTCGCGGCTGCGGCGCACATACCAGTTGGAAAGCTCGTCCACGAAGTCGGTCAGCTCGCGGGCGGCCTCGGGTACCAGGTACTGGCCCAGGTCCTCGTCCACGTTCTTGACCAGGGTGTTCAGCTTGCTCAGGATCCACTGGTCCATCAGGGTCAGGTGGACGTCCTGAAGCGGATGCTTCGCGGGATCGAAGCCGTCCAGGTTGGCGTACATGATGAAGAAGGCGTAGGTGTTCCACAGGGTGCCCATAAACTTGCGCTGCACGTCGCTGACGATCTCGCCGGAGAAGCGGGAGGGCAGCCACGGCGCGCCCTGGTAGAAGTACCAGCGCACGGCGTCCGCGCCCTGGACGTTCAGCACCGTCCACGGGTCGACCACGTTGCCCAGATGCTTGGACATCTTGCGGCCCTCGGCATCCTGCACGTGGCCCATGACCAGGCAGTTTTTGAAGCAGGACTGGTCAAAGAGCAGCGTGCTGATGGCCAGCAGGGTGTAGAACCAGCCGCGGGTCTGGTCGATGGCTTCGGAGATGAAATCCGCCGGGAAGCGGGCCTCGAACTCCTCCTTGTGCTCGAAGGGATAGTGCCACTGAGCGAAGGGCATGGAGCCGGAATCGTACCAGCAGTCGATGACGTCCTTGACGCGGTGCATGGGCTTGCCGCAGTGCGGGCAGCGGAGGACCACCTGGTCGATGTAGGGACGGTGCAGCTCCGGCAGGTTGACCTCGCCGATGGCCATGTCCAGGAGCTCCTGCCTGCTGCCGATCACGTGGGTGTGGCCGTCCTCGCACTGCCATACGGGCAGCGGGGTGCCCCAATAGCGCTCGCGGGAGAGGCCCCAGTCGACTACGTTTTCCACGAAGTTGCCCATGCGGCCTTCCTTGATATTGTCCGGCATCCAGTTGATGGAGCGGTTGTTGCGCACCAGCTGGTCGCGCACGGCGGTCATGCGGATGTACCAGGTGGGACGTCCGTAGTACAGCAGCGGCGTGTCGCAGCGCCAGCAGTGGGGATAATCGTGCTCGAACTTCGGCGCGGAGAAGAGCAGGCCGCGGGCGCTCAGGTCCTTGAGCACTTCGGGGTCGGCGCTGATGGCGCCGTTTTCCATTTCCTTTTCGGTGGGCTTGCAGCGCATGCCGGCGAAGGGCGTCTCGGGCTTCATGCGGCCCTCGTTGTCCACCATCTGCACGAAAGGCATGTCGTACTTCGCGCCGACGCGGGCGTCGTCCTCGCCGAAGGCGGGCGCCTGGTGCACGATGCCGGTGCCGTCGGACATGGTGACGTAGCCGTCGCAGCAGACGAAGAAGGCCTTCTTGCCCTGGGCGGCGGCTTCCTTGGCGGCGCACTCGTACAGGGGCTCATACTCGCGGTATTCCAGGGCCTTGCCGGGCATGGTCTCCAGGATCTCGTAGGCCTTGCCGTCGGCGGTGGCCGGGTTCTTCTCGGTCAGCGGCGCCAGCATCGTGTCCAGCAGGGCGGTCGCCATGTAGTAGACGTTGCCGTCGATGGCGCGTACCTTCGCGTATTCCTCATCGGGGTTCACGCACAGCGCGATGTTGGAGGGCAGGGTCCAGGGGGTGGTGGTCCAGGCCAGGAAGTAGGCGTTCTCGCCCTTCACCTTGAAGCGGACGACCGCGGAGCGCTCCTTCAGCGTCTTGTAGCCCTGGGCCACCTCGTGGCTGCTCAGGCCGGTGCCGCAGCGCGGGCAGTAGGGGACCACCTTGTGGCCGAGGTAGAGCAGGCCCTTTTCCCAAATCTTTTTCAGGCTCCACCATTCGGACTCGATATAGCTGTCGTGGTAGGTGACGTAGGGGTGCTCCATATCCACCCAGAAGCCTACGCGCTTGGACATATCCTCCCACTCGTGCAGGTATTTCCACACGGATTCCTTGCACTTCTGGATGAAGGGCTCGATGCCGTATTCCTCGATCTGCTTCTTGCCGTTGATGCCCAGCTGCTTCTCGACCTCCAGCTCCACCGGCAGGCCGTGGGTGTCCCAGCCGGCCTTGCGCAGCACGGAGCGGCCCTTCATGGTGTGGTAGCGGGGGATCAGGTCTTTGATGGCGCGGGTCTCCACGTGGCCGATGTGAGGACGCCCGTTGGACGTGGGCGGTCCGTCGTAGAAGGTGAACTTGTCGCCGCCGTCACGCAGCGTATACGAACGTTCAACGATATGATTCTTTTCCCAGAATTCCAGGATCTCCTGTTCCCGGGCGGCAAAATTCATATCCGTCGCGACTTTTTTGAACATACAGCTTGTCCTCCTTGTATGTGAAACTGACGCGCGTCAGTTTTCAGTCTGTTGTTCCGGGGAGACCGGCCGCTTCCCGGCCGTCGGCCTCATAAATGATCAGCGGCACAAGCATCTCGTCCGCCGTCAGGCCGGCATGGACGCCGATCAGCGGATCGGGCTCGCGCTTCCACAGCAGGCAGGCGGGAGTCAGGGCGAAGGCCATATAATCGCCGACCGTCTGTGTAAGTCGCGGGTGGGGCACGCCGGGCCCGAAGATCCCGCCGGCGATGGCGTCCGCGCCGGTCATCAGCAGGAAGCGGCCTCCAAAGGCCTCCTCGAAGAGGCGGGGAAACCGCTGCCGGTACTCTGGTTTCACGTACAGTGCCGCCGCCCGCGATTCGACCGCCGGGGGCCGCAGCATCGCCTCCATCAGTGCCGGATGGTCCTCGATGTAGAGGTTTTCAGCGTCCACCAGGCCGTGATCGGCGGTGATGATCAGCAGCGTGTCCCGCGGCAGGGAAGCCGCGAACGCGGCTGCCCGTCGGTCCAGGTCAAGGATGATCCGATGGACCTCAGGCGCCAGAACGCCCCGCTCATGCATGGTGTTGTCGGGCTCGTTCCAGTAGCCGTAAAAGTAATGCCTTCCCGGCTCCTCGCAGCCGGTCCGGATCGCCGCCTCGATCGCGGTCAGATCAGGATAGGCGGGGCTGGAATACGGCGACACCGGGGCAGCCTTCGCCTGTCCGGCGGCGTTGATCCGCGCATAGACCGGCATGTAGGGCATGAGGGCCTGGGCCACTGGCGTGCCGGGCAGCTTTTCTCCGGTCCAGGAATCCGTGTTGGGAAACAGATCGACGGCCCTGTCCAGTTCGGGAAAGTAGACCGACCAGCCCAGCCACCCGTGTTCCGCGGGGGAGAGGCCGGATTCCAGCGCCGTCGTCGCGGCTGTGGTCGTGGAGGGATAGGAAGCGGAGATATCCCGCGTCAGATGGCGGCGCAGGAAGCTGTCTGCAGGCAGGTGTGCCTTCAGCGCCGCGATGCCCAGACCGTCGTACAGCATCAGCACTACGTTCCGGAAGCGTCCCGTGCCCAGAAGGCGGTCCAGGTGGGAAAGCGTTGCGTGTGCTGTCGGAGCGCCGAAATGGGCGCAGATCGAAGAGATCAGCGCGAGGCTGCCCTCCTCGTAGCGGGGCCAGAGCGGACTCATTTTGCGCCGTGCTGCTGGAGGAGCTCGCCCGCCAGGTTGATTTGGTCAGAGACCAGCTGCAGCATCTTATAGCAGTTGACGCCGTCGCCCATGCTGGTCATGTCCGGCGTCCGCCAGCCCGCGTCCAGCACGTTTTTCACGGCGGACGCCACGCAGTCCGCCTCCTGGGTCAGGTGGAGCGAATACCGCAGCAGGGACGCGACGCCCGCGATGGCGCCCAGGGGATTCAGCTCGTCGTTGGCCTTCACGTGCTCGGGGATGAAGGGCTCCACCACGGAGACCTTTTTGCCGACGCACGCGTCGTGCAGCAGCATCGGCGCGCCGTGCAGGCTGGTGGCCAGGGTCAGGCACATCTCGCCGGCATACGCGGGCGTGACCAGCAGGCCGATGTCGGAGGGGGCCAGAAGCAGCGCTTGGATCGTCTCGGAGGGGGAAAGCTCCTCCACCTTGTCGTACTGGATGTCCGTCTGCTCGGCTTCCAGCGCGTCCAGGAAGATCTTGACGTCGTCCTCCGATTCAGGCAGCACGTAGGAGAGGCGGATGCCCTCCTCCTTCGCCTGCCGCAGGGCGGAACGGAACATGTCCCGCAGCGCGGCCTTTTCGCCATACACCGAACGCGTGATCATGAAGCGCGCGCTTTCCGCGCCGCCCACGGAGAATTCGCGGGTCTTGGCGGGAATTCCCAGCGCGCGGAGCAGGAAGGGCTCCGCCTCGTTGTTGGGATCGCCGACGAACACCGCGTTGGCCTGCCCGCAGAGGCGCAGGGTGTTTTCCGCCAGCGGGACCCCATAGGCGCGCTCCGCGGCTTCGCCGATCTTGTCGCGGACGATGGAAAAGGTGTGCCCGAAGGCGACGGAGATATCCGTCAGCACCTCCTCGGCGATGCCGCACAGGCGTTCGCCTACCGGGCTGCCCGGAAGAAGCACGATTTTTGCCTGCATGAATCAATTCCTCCTGCGAATGAATTACAGCTGCCAGATCTCGGCGCCCATTTCGCCCTCGTCGTAGGGCGGCACCCGGACGGCGATCAGCTCCTGGCGGGAGGTGGGCACGTTTTTGCCCACATAGTCCGCGCGGATCGGCAGCTCGCGGTGTCCCCGGTCGATGAGGATCGCCAGCTGGATGCGCTCCGGCCGGCCCAGGGAGAAGACCGCTTCGATGGCGGCACGAGTAGTGCGGCCGGTATACAGCACGTCGTCCACTAAGATCACGTTGCGCTCCGTTACGGGAAAGGGCACATCGGCGGCATTGACGGTCGCGCCTTCTGTCAGCGTGGTCAGGTCGTCGCGGTAGCGGGTGATGTCGATCTCGCCGACGGGCACCTGCACACCCTCAATGCGTTCGATGCTGTCCGCGATCATCCTGGCCAGCGGCACGCCCCGGCGGCGGATGCCGATCAGGCACACGTTGCTTACGCCGTCGTTCCGCTCGATGATCTCATGGGAGATGCGGGTCAGGGCCCGCGTCATGCCGGCGCTGTCAAGGATCCTGGCTTTGAATGCGGGCATCGTCATTTCTCCCATTCCAGCGGATAGCTCTCAACAGGATGGCTGATGTACTGACCTTCTTTTTTCAGCGTATTCAGCACCGTGTCGATGTAGCGGGTCTCCGTCAGCGGCGTCACGGCAAAATCGTTGTAGTCCGTTTTGCTGGAGATGCGGCACGGGATGATCCTGAAATCCGTGCCGTGCATTTCGCCGCGGCGGTACTTGAAGCGGATCTGGAAGACATAGGTGAGCATATCGCTGGGCTTGTTGTTTCCGGAAAACGAGAAATTGCCCAGTGAATAGACGATGTATTTTCCGTTATATTCTTCAATGGGGTTGATGCGGTGGCTGTGGTGGCCGATGACCAGGTCCGCGCCGGCGTCGATGGTGGCTTTGCCGAGCTTCTGCTGGTTGGCGTTGGGATGGTAATCCAGCTCATCGCCCCAGTGATAGCTGACGGTCACGATATCGCAGCCCTGGGAGCGGGCATTGTCGATATCCGTCTGGAGCGTCTGGTAAATGCGGTCGTACCCGCCGTTGAAGGTCTGGTAAGCCAGCATGCCGATCTTGACACCCTTGACCTCGTAAATGCCCAGGGTCGTGGAATTGGAGACCACCACGCCGGCGGACTGCAGGGCGTTCATGGTGCTGGCATAGCCGTCCTCGCCGAAATCCATCACATGGTTGTTTTCCATGGTCGCCGCCTCGATGGAGTTGTCGGGCAGCGTCTGCGCGTAGGAGGTCGGGGCCAGGAACAGGAATTCATTGCTGCGCTTGCTGGAGGGAATGGAAACCTGGTCCGCCAGGGTGCCCTCAAAGTTGACGATGGTCAGGTCGTCCTCGGACAGGAGATCCTTGATGTTGCGCAGATAGAAATTGATGTCCCCGCCCTGGCGCTTCAGCTCCTTGCCGAAGATGGAGGCGTCCAGGTTCCGGTAAGCCTTGTAATTGGTGCCGATGGTCAGGTCGCCCGTGGCGGTGATGACGATGGCCATGCTCCCCGAGGGCGAAATCGTCGCCTCCGCCGGGGCCGGCGTGGTGTAGGTGATCACCGGCGTGGGGGACGCCGTTGGGCCGGGCGTGACCACGATAGTATCCTTGGGGTCGAAAAACGAGGACTCCTCCTCTTCTTCCTCCGCGAAGGAGAACGGCACGCACAGTGCCATGCAGATCAGCAGCGCAAGCGCCGCGGTCAACAGCTTTTTGTTCATGACTTTTGTTATTCTCCCAGATGCCCGAGAAACCGCCCGATCCGGGCAAAGGCCTCGTTCAGCGATTTGAGCGCGGTTGCGTAGCAGCAGCGGATATGTCCCTCTCCGGAGAGGCCGAAGGCAGTGCCGGGCACGCACACGACCTTCTCGGTACGCAGCAGCCTGGTGCAGAACTCCTCGCTGCTCAGGCCGGTGGATTCAATAGAGGGAAAACAGTAGAAAGCGCCTTCCGGCACGTGGCAGGAAAGGCCCATCCCGGTAAAGGCGTCCACCATCAGCCGCCTGCGCTGGTCGTAGCTTTCGCGCATGGTCAGGATGTCCTTATACCCGTTCTCACGGCCGACGCGCAGCGCTTCCTCCGCCGCCACCTGGCTCTGGCGCGGCGCGCACATGATGGTGTACTGGTGGATCTTGTTCATCTGCGCGGTCAGGGGCTTCGGCGCGCAGGCATAGCCCAGGCGCCAGCCGGTCATGGCAAAGGACTTGGAAAAGCCGTTGATCAGCACCGTCCGCTCCTTGAGCCCGGGCATGGCCGCGATGGAGACGTGCTCTACGCCGTCGTAGGTCAGCTCCGCGTAGATCTCGTCCGCGATCACCAGCAGGTCGTGCCGCTCGATGACGGGGATCAGCGCTTCCAGGTGCTCGCGGCGCATGACCGCGCCGGTCGGGTTGTTCGGATAGGGGAAGATCAGCGCTTTGGTGCGCGGGGTGATCGCGCGCTCCAGGTCTTCCGGATCGATGCGGAAGCCGTTCTTCGCGCTGGTGGTCAGCGGCACGGCTTCTCCGCCCGCGAAGGTGACGCAGGGCGCGTAGCTCACGTAGCCCGGGTCAGGCACCAGCACCTGGTCGCCAGGGTCCACCGTGGCGCGGAGGGCCAGGTCGATCGCCTCGCTCGCGCCGACGGTGACCACGATCTCCGTTTCCGGGTCGTAATGCGCGTCAAAGCGGCGCGCCAGGTATTCCGCGATCTCCGCCCGCAGGGAGAGCAGGCCGCGGTTCGGGGTGTACTGCGTCTCGCCCGAGAGCAGGGAGTCCATCGCCGCGTTGCGGATATGGTAGGGGGTGACGAAATCCGGCTCGCCCACGCCCAGCGAGATCGCGCCCTTCATGGTTCCCGCAATATCAAAGAAACGCCGGATACCGCTGGGCGGCACGGCTGTCACGCGGGGGGAGAGGAAACGCTCGCTCATGGGCTCACGACCAATCTGTCGTCCTTGGCCGCGGCTTCAAAGATGACGCCCTCCTGCTTATAGCGCTTGAGCACAAAGCTGGTGGCGGTGCCGGTCACGGTGTCCAGCACGCTGAGCTTTTCGCTGACGAAGGCCGCCAGCTCCTTCAGGGTCGCGGCTTCCACCAGCACCAGCAGGTCGTAGCTGCCGCTCATCAGGAAGACGGATTTCACCTCGTCGAAGCGGTAGATGCGGCTGGCGATCGCGTCAAAGCCCATATCCCGCTGAGGCGTCACGCGGACCTCGATCATGGCCTCGACACGGTTGACGTTGACACGGTCCCAGTTGACCACCGGGCGGTAGCGCAGGATCGTGCCGTCCTGTTCCATTTCCTCAATAGCGGAAGCGACCTCCTGCAGCGACACGCCCAGCATCACCGCCAGCTTTTCCAGCGGGATGCGGCAGTCCTCCTGCAGCAGGTTCAGCAGGCGCAGCTTCAATTCGTTCATGGTTTCGGGTCTCCTGTGACGTGTATTTTAGAACTCCCGGTTCTTAAGAGCGTTCAGGCAGGAATTCTTGCTGTCCTCCAGATGGCGCTGCATCAGCGCCTTGAGGGGCTCGAGCTCCTTGGCCTTGAGCAGGCGCACCATTTCGTGGTGCTCGTCGTGAGCGGTGCGGCGGTGCTCCAGGCTCTGGATCGCGACCGCGGAAAAACGGATGATGTATTCCTCCTGCCCGTCCATCACGTTGAGGATGCGCTTTTTATCGGAGATATGCTCCAGCGTGTCGTGGAACTGGCGGTTATAGAGGGCCAGCGCCTCGAAGTCGTCCTGGTCCAGCGCGTCGTCCATCAGCTTGAGCAAGGTGGTCAGGGCTTCGATGTCCTCATCCTTCACCCGCTCGACCACCGAGGGAAGCAGCAGCATCATCATGGAATTGCGGATGGTGAAGATCTCCTCGATATCGCTCAGCGTAAAGGCGCATACGATCACGCCGCGGCGAAGCTCGTAGTGCACCAACCCGTCCAGCTCCAGCTTCCGCAGGGCTTCGCGCAGCGGCGTGCGGCTGATGTGCAGCTTGTTGGCGTATACTGTTTCGACGATCCTGGAGCCCGGCGTCAGCTCGCCGGTGATGATCGCGTGCTTCAGGCTCTCATAGGCAATGTCTCTGATCGGCTTGTTTTCCGAATCGGTGTCTCTCATCGCAACCGTCATGGTCGTCCCTCCGTTTATAACAGATTACACAACCAGTTTATCGAAAAATGCTTCGTGTGTCAAGGAAACTTTAAGTGTCTGGCCCACCGGCGACAGAGACGTTTTTCAGCCTCGTCACGGCGGGGATCAGGTAATTGTCGTACTGGCGGGTCTCGCGGGAAAAGCGGATGCTGCCGATAAAATCGCTCATATTGCCCGAAACGGAGCCGCCGGACACGATCATCACCTGGCCGTCCTGGTGCAGGTAGCCCAGACGGATCTCGCCGGCCATGTCGCCGCTCACTTCGTCGATCTGGAAGGAGGAGAACTCCACGACCTCCAGATAGTCGCCCTGAAGCAGGGCCGCGCTGCCGGCGCTGCCGCCGTCCACCGCGTAATTGCCGGGAATAAAGGAATCGCTGATGCCCAGGTACTGGGCGAACTGCCGGGGACCGCAGAAGGCCTGGGGGACGTTATCCTTCATCAGGGTCATGTCGCGGGTCCAGGCGCCTTCGTCGTCGAAGCGGCAGTTGCGCGAGGAGTTGGGCAGGCTGACGCGAGTGTGCAGGGTCAGCCTGTCGCCGCCGGGCTCCTCCGTGATCGGTACGCCCAACTCCCAGTCTGAGTAGCCGCGGTACTTGAACGCTGTGTTCAGGTGCGAAATGTACCAGCGGTATACCTCAAGCGCCGCTTCAGTGGAGAGCACCAGGTCCATCGCGCCGACGGCCGGGGTGGGCTTGGCGACCAGCTTGTCCTGCCCGTAGCGCATCGCCTTGTGCAGCCTTGCCTGAAGACCCGTCGCGTCGCAGCTGCCGGAGCGGAACATGCGGTACAGCTCGATCTCGTGCGCCTGGTTGCGCGCGTTGACGATGATCTCCGCCATGGATACCGGATAGGTGTCAGTGACGTCCAGGCCTTCGCTGTTCAGGATGCGCCGGGTCACTTTTGTCACGAAGATCTCGGAGGAGTTGATATCGGCGCTCTCGTCCCGCGGCATGTGCGCCACGGCGTTCAGATAGTCTGCCGACACCTTGTCCACCTCGGGACAGGCCGTCGGAACGCTCTCAGGCGCCTTGGCGGGCGGGGTCAGCGTCCATTGCGGGTTTTGCGCGTACCTGGAGGCGCTCAGGAGCGAGGCGATCGTTTCAGCCATTTCCTTCCGGTCGGCCATGGGGGACAGCTCGCCCTCGGCGGAGCCCATCTTCCCCTCAGAGCCTTCGGAGTAGACCTTCAGGCGCACGTGGTTCACGTCGCGCACACGGTGCTGGTCCAGCATGCTGCCGATCAGGTAGAATTCCCAGCCGGTCTCCGACCTGTCGGTGATCTCCCACGCGGAAGCACCGCTCGTCTTCAGCTCATTCAGCAAAACATCGATTTTATCCTGCTTCATGCTCATACCTTAACCCAGGTTGGCCCGGGCCTTCAGATAGGGACCGCCGTCCGCGACCTTGACCCATTCCTTGTGTCCCTTTCCACAGCCGCCGGTGCCGAATATCTCCCGGTCGGGGGAGACCATGCTCACGCTGTTCAGCAGGTCCGGCACGTACCCGGTCATGACGACCGGGGCGATGACCTTGCCGGTCAGCCGGCCGTCGCGGATCTCGTAGCCTCGGGACACGATGCACTGGATGCCCCAGTGCTTGGGGTCCTCCATGCCGGAGTCGATGCCGCGCAGCAGGTAACCGTGGCTGATGGAGGCAATCATATCCTCCAGGCGGTCGCTGCCGGAATCGAACACCGTGTTGGTCATGCGCGTGTAGACCTTGTGCTCGAAGTTTTCCCGCTTGCCGTTGCCGGTGGGCTTCGTGCCGAGGCGCAGGGCGCTCAGGGCGTCGCAGATGCCGGTCTTCAGGATGCCTTTGTCGATCTCGGTCACATCGCCAGCAGGCGTGCCCTCGTCGTCAAAAGCGTAGGAGGTCACGTCCACCGCGCAGTTCGCGCCTTCATGCATCGTGACCAGGGGAGAGCCGACGCGCCGGTTCAGGTATTCCGCCCCGAGCGCCCGGCGCTTGACGAACATATCCATTTCGACGCCGTGCCCGAACGCCTCGTGGGCGATCAGCCCGGTGACATCCGGCGCGGTGATGATATCATAGGTGCCGGGAACGACGCGCTCCGCGCGCATCAGGTCTTCGGAGATCTTCAGCACCTCGTCCAGCTTGTCCTCGTACGCCTGGCCGAACAGCTCGGGCCCGACCCGGCCGGATACGCCGTCGTAGGCCATGCGCACCTGATTCCCGTCGGAGGCGACAGCGGCGATACTGCCTTCGGAATAGACGTAGCTCTGGCGCAGGTCACGGTTCTTGGTCTGGAAGAGCTTACAGATGTGGGTGGACTGGGCTGACAGCGTCAGGTCGACCAGCTGCCTGCCCTTCTCCATGCCCTGCCGGGCGAGACGTTCAAAGCGTTCCGCCAGCAAAGACAGGTCCTCTGTCTCCGGCAGGCGTTCCGTCTCGAACGCGGCGTCCAGCCGCTCGGGCTCGTCCGGCAGGCAGGCCGTTTCGTACGCGCCGATCCCGGCGGCCTTCAGCACCTCACGCTGGCGGTCGAAGGCGGCCCGGATCTCAGCGGCTTTGGCCTCGATGTGGTCGGGATCGAATTCGTTGAAGGCGTATTCAAAGTAGCACTGGTCACGGTACAGCCGGACCACGTGACCGCGCTCGGTGGTCATGGTCTCGCGGGACAGCCGCTTGACGCGCGGGGAAACGCGCATGGCAAAGCCGACCGAATCCGTGGACAGAATGCTTACATATTCAAAGTCTTCGCCGAGCATGTCGATCAGGGCGCGCATGCGCGGCGCGGCTTCATTCAGATGATTCGAAAAAGGTGCTCTCATGCCTGTTGTTACTCCTGTCAGTCCATGTCCTCAGGCAGGCAGGCGCCCGCTTCGTGGTCTACGACGACGGTCAGGTCGGGGTGCATCTGCAGGATGCTTGCGGGCACCTGCGGCGTGACCGGCCCGTACAGCGCCTCGCGGATGATCGCCGCCTTGGCGGTGCCGGACGCGCACAGCAGTACCTTGTGCGCCTGCATGATGGTCTTGATGCCCATGGTATACGCTTCCTTCGGAACCTCGTCCTCATGGGCGAAAAAGCGCTTGTTGGCCTGGATGGTGCTCTCCTGCAGGCGGACCTTGTGGGTGCCCAGTTCAAAGGCCGCGCCCGGCTCATTGAAGCCGATATGGCCGTCCACACCGATCCCCAGCAGCTGCAGGTCGATGCCGCCGCAGCGCTGGATGATGTAGTCGTAGGCGCGGCAGGCCCTCTCCGCGTCGGGGTTGGTGCCATCCGGCACGTAAACGTTTTCCGGACGGATGTTGATGTGCCTGAAGAAATGCTTCTGCATGAAATACCAGTAGCTTTGCTCGTTGCTGTGGTCCAGCCCGACGTATTCGTCCAGGTTGATGGTCGTGACCCGGTCGAAATCCAGGTCCCCTTTGTTATACCAGTCGATGAGCTGCTTATATATTCCCTCCGGCGTGCTTCCCGTCGCCAGGCCGAGGACACAATTCGGCTTCATGATCACCTGCGCCGAAATCAGATTCGCCGCTTTCCTGGACATATCCTGATAGCTGTTTGCCCGGATGATCTTCATCATTCCCGCTCCCTTCAAAAATGGATCCGTTGAAAAAAGCAAAAAAGATACGAGCGTATTTTACAATAGTTTTTCATTGAATGCAAGCCGCACGCGCATCTTCCTCCTGTGGATTTTGGGCGCTTTTCCGCCGCTGCAATTTTTTTGCCGAAGCGCAAAAAAAGCCCTTGCATTTTCTGAAAAAGTGTGTTATATTATCACCCGTCGGCAACAAGCCGATCACCAAATGGGGCATTAGCGCAGTTGGTAGCGCACAACACTGGCAGTGTTGGGGTCAGGAGTTCGAGTCTCCTATGCTCCATTTTTTGTATGTCCTTGCGCGGCAAGGACTTTTTCTTTTTCAGAAACGTACAAGGGCCTGATTTTGTGCTGTAACTCACAAAAAAGTCTATTTTTGTGATTGCGATTACGACGGAATAAGCTGATTATACAACGATAATCGACGATAGTTTGAACTCACAAAAATTCACATTTTCATTTGAAAAGCAAATTGTGAATATCGTCGCCGGCTTTATCAATTTTGTCTTTTCTTGCATGTTCATACATTATTCACCCCTCATCTGTTTGATCAGTGTGTCATAGCCGTCATGGTGTCTGCCAGTTTTCTTGCATGATTCAATATCATAGGTTGCCATCTTGCCAGCTTTATTCAAGCCCGTGAGCCAATTGCCATCATAGTCGACCTGAATAGTGACCAATATATCGGACGGACTTTTGCACTCGACTTCATCGCCAGGTACGATACGACTTTCTTCGACAACAGGGCCGTGGACATCAGCGTAAAAGGTGCTGTCAGCATGGATGATTCAGAACGGGCAAAAAAGTATACTCCTCTGATCACCCGCGAGGACGCCTGTATAGAAGAAGCTCATAAGCTTCTGAATCGATTATTCAGGGGAAGTGCTTCTTTGCTGGTCAATCTGCTTGTGAACAGCGGGGATCTTTCCGCAGAGGATCTGCGGGAAATTCTGGAAGCCCAACTGGCACAAAAGGAATAATTCCACTGGGCTTTACGTTCGCGTTTTCCATAATTATTCTGAAGAACAGATAGGCTTGGGTTTTGTGATCATTGTTTAGCTTTATGCATAATACCATATTGCTTATAACACCTGGCGGCATAAGAGTTAATAGTACCAGGAAGAATCAAGAAAGACGTCCATAACGGAGACGGATCAATCTCATCATCGGGTTTTTGTATGTCTGGGAAACAGCCTATCTTTGTCAGTTTATACTGTTTTTGTCTCTTTAAACTGGAAGTCCACAGCAACCATTTGTATTGGCACCCTTTGATATTCTTTCTATTCCAGGATTGAACCGGTATATATCCAAGAGCGTTCATTTCATCACTGTTTGTCGGTAAATGATCCCGGTCACATATTGTTAAATATACGATCTGTTCCCAATCACCATGCGGGTGCTGGTCTTCCGCAACTTTCCTGACCAGAACGACTTTTCCATGCAATTCATCGGTCTCGAGATCTTCCAATTCACATATGAATGTATCTCCGATTTCCCAATCTGGTTTATATATTCTTTTTTTCGGATACTTGGCCTGCTCTCCGATCTTCCTCCGATCGCAGATCATGTCATGCGCATGCTGGACGGTTTTGGCAAGATCATGGTCTTCCTGCAGTTCTGCCCAGTTTTCAGAAATCTGCTGAAACGCCTGCTCAGCCAGATCAAGTAACTCTTCGGTCATTTCTCCCCGAGAGCCTGTTACTTTCGCAAGCCCGATCCATACTAGAGGCCCGTCATCCACATCAGCTAATTCTTTTTGATTATCATCGATGATATGCTGACACGCTTCTTCACGACTCTCACCTTTCCGACGGTAAAGCCGGTAATCATCCTGAATGTCCTCAATCATTGGGAATATTTCTGATATACTGGCCATGATTGGTACCTCCTCATAATGATACTGTTTAATTAAAAATCCTGTAAATCTCACTATATTGCAAGGGAGGTATAGCATTGTCCCTTTTGTACTACTAATTTATTGTTATCCCAAAAGGCTCCTTTGCTTCGCTCAGTACTTCCACGTTCAGCATCGCGCGGATAAACGTCTCCTGTACACAGTCCTCAGCCAGCTGTCGCAGTTCGGGTCGGTAGTCGAACTGAGAAAAGCTTTTGTTAAACAATATTCGGAAATATTTCCGGTACAGCTCTTCCAAATACTTTTTCTGATCCTGCCCGTTCAAGCAATGTCCACCTCCCATTTTGTCTAAATTTATAACCATTTTAATGTAGAAAAAAAGTTTGTCAACCCACAAAAAAAGAGGTATAATTCACGCTTTTCGCGCACCTATATAATAAGGGTACTGTTACAGCAGTGCTCTTATTTCAGGAACAGCGGCGCAGCAACTGACGACGAAAAGATAGCAAAAAGGAAGGAAAAAGTTCATTTATATGAGGATGATGCACAAAAGACTATTATGGGCGTTTGCTTTAGTGCTTGCTCTGTCATTCAGCTATAATGCGCAGCACGCATTGGCTTATACGGGCAGCGGCTCTTGCGGAGCGAAAGCACGCTGGGCGCTGAATGATGACGGTATTCTGACGATCAGCGGCACGGGACCGATGACCGACTATCAGATATCGACAGCGCCCTGGTATGCGTACTTTATTCGGGACAATATCAAGCAGATCGTTATTGAAGAAGGTATCACAACAGTTGGCACTTATGCGTTCATGAGCCTTTGGAATGTGACGGATGTTTATTTGCCTTCCACTTTGAAAGAAATCCATGACCATGGCTTTTTACAGGAAAAGGGACTTGAACGCATTCATTTTTCTGAAGGATTGGAAACGATCGGCGAAGAAGCTTTTATGGACTGTGAATCGTTGATTCAGGCTGAACTGCCGCATTCGCTGCTGGCGATGGGCAGCGCTGTATTTAAGCGCTGTCTGAATCTATCAGCAGTCGATGTCCGTGAAAATGTGACTGCGATTCCGGAAAACGCTTTTTTCCAATGCGAGTCACTGACCAGCATCCGCATCGGCGAAGGCGTTACCGCTATCGGCAGCGGCGCGTTTGCCTTCACCCTGAAAACAGGCTTGAAAATGACGGTCTGGCTTCCCGATAACATCACCACAGGGATCGGTCTGAATATCAGGGATTATGATAGGGTATATGTACACGCGGGTTCACAAACGGCGGATCACCTATGATGCGTTTGAATACTGCAATAATCTCAAGATGATTCTCTGCTACAGCGGCAGCGAGGCAGAATCCTATTGCAAATTGCATGCATTACCCTATATGCTGGTGGACGCTGAAAACAGTTCGGTGATGAGGCTTCCTTCGCGTCTCGAACAGATCTCCGAGGAAATGATGATGGGTACGCGGGCACAGGAATATGTGGTTCCGGCCAGTGTGAAACGCATTGAAAGCAGGGCATTCGCAGCGCTGAAGAAAGGCGCGATCATCCGTTTGACGGACAATGTGGTATATATAGCAGATGATGCCTTTGAAGGATCATGTGTGGTTTTTTACTGTCGGCCAGGCAGTTACGCCACAGCCTACGCGAACAAGCACGGGATCCAGTGCGTTCAATAAAGGATCAGGAGAATAGGAGGAAAACATGATGAAACGGTTAGCGATACTGATGGTGATGGTTTTAACACTCAATGCCGCCGCGCTGTGTCTGGCAGATACTCAGATCGGGTATATCAATACTGACACAAAGGTGTATATGGATGCTTCCGAAAAGGCCATTGTGGACGGAAGCGCCAGCCTGGGCATGCAGGTGCGCATCGAGGAAGAAAAGGCCGCGGACGGTATGGGATGGTACCGGGTCACCTTCCTGGCAAGCAATAAAAGCGGCTGGGTCAAGGCAGATGACGTGGATCTGGTGATCGCCAAGAAAGCCATTACCGCGGACAATACGTCCGCAGTCATGCCTGGCGATGTGCGGCCCGTGGAGCGTGAGAGCGATTTCCCGGTCTTGAGCGCCAATGGTCTGGTAGATCCCTACACCCAGCCCGGAGCAGATGCGGCATCCCAGTACCGCCAGCTGATGGTGGGGGATGAGGGCCAGGAAGCGTCTGATGTGATCAAGCGCCTGTATGAACTGGGCTATGTCAACTCAGGCAGCGGCAAGAAGCTGACCAAGTCGCATATGAGCGCCATCAAGGATTTCCAGAAGGCCAACGGCCTTGATCAAGACGGTCTCTGCACACCGGAGCTGCAGGCGAAGCTGTTCTCCATGAGCGCGAAACCCAAGAAAGGCGCTTCTGGGGCGAATTCAGATGCGCTGATAATCAGCAAGGGCAGTGTCAAACCATCGAAGAAGGGCGGCGGAACCATCTCCTTCAACCTCAAAAACAATACCGGAAAAAAGGTCGACGCCTTCAATATGACCATGCGGCTGTACAATACATACGGCGAACGCTTTATCTTCAGCAGTGTGGTCACCGATATGACGATCACGGATGAATTGACCGTACTGGATCACGCGGAAGAACGCTACACGCTCAAGAAAAACGAGACCGCAAAGTTCGGTTTTGAGCTGGGCTCTTATTATTTCGCAGGCGTGATGGTCGCCATCACCGCTTACCATGTGGAAGGCGGCGATACGGTTCGCATTCCGGAGGATCAGCGGCATTGGTACGGCTTCGGCAAGGGCGTTGAGCAGGGGTATCAGCCGCTGGTGGTAACGCCGCTGAGCGCGGAAGAAAAGCAGCTGGCGGAAAACTGGAAGAGCGGTATCGAGGGCATTTATGTAGATCCTGAGGTCGCCGACAGCTATGGCGTGCGCGAAGGCTATCTGATCCAGAATATGGAACCGGGCAGCATCATGGATGTGGCTGGCCTGAAATCGGGCGATATCCTGATGGCGATCGGTGATATCCGCATATATGGTTCCACCTCCATTAACCGCGCCCTCTCACGTATGAAACCCGGCCAGAGCGTTACCATCCTGTTCCTGCGCAACGGCGTTCTCTACCAGACGCAGACGGCCGCGCCCGGCGGGGCGACTGCGGCGTGAGAGAAAAGCTGAGAGCAGAAAGCTGCTGAAATAACGCTATGATTGATTCCCCAACTGATTCCTGAACGATCTACGACGATCTGAGCGGCAGTATCCTGCCGCTTATACCGCCGCATCTGCGTTCCCGAATTAATTGGTAATAGTACCAAGGAGGCTGTTTATGAAATCGCGGATCATATTTACTGCTTTTATCCTGCTAATAGCGTGCTGTTTATGCGCGTGTGCCAGTGCGGAAGAGGCCGCGGGATACTCAGTGGACTTGCCGGATGAAATCACGGTAGGGCTGAACGAATTTATCACTTCGACTTACAGCTATCCCACAACCGGGTATGTATACATGAGTATCCGCTGCAGCGATTCAAGCGCTCTCAGCTGGTCATCCTCGGTCATAGAAAAGAAAGACGGGATAACCTACGAACGGTTTTCCATGAAATACTTGAAGGAAGGGCAGTTTACAGTAACCTTTCAGCATCAGTCCTTCTCCAAGGTGGTCACGGTCAATGTACAGGAAGCAGCCAGCTATGTGACCGATAAGAGCAGGTACGTTATTCCCCTGGGTGAAACAGTGCAGGTGCAGATCACAAAGACGGGCGGCGTATCGTACAATGGTCTAAAGATCGGCTGCTATAACAATAGCAACCACGGTCTTACCATCAATAATGAAAACTATACGATCACAGGCAATATTCCCGGAACTTACACCATGTCTCTCAACAGCGTTTCACAATACTTATTCAATGTGCTTGTTGTCGAGCCGAGCACAAACGTACGCCTCACACCGAAATATGATAAAGTCTGCGTAGGATACCGGATGGAGATGCCGGTCATTGATTCCAATGGCAAAACCGTCTGCGCGGAGGTGGCGATCACTGAAGGCGCTGAATACGCTTCGCTTTACTATAATACCAATAATAATGTCACGATATGTACGCTGAATCCGACGGCTCCGGGCTGGATCACCGTTACGGCGCGGGGGACCGACGGCAGCACGGATGTCAAACGTATTCGTATTTATGAAGCGCCCAGCGATGTACACGCCGTGGTTCCCACACTGACGCTGCCGGTGGGTGAATCGATGAATATTACGATCGATTATCCTGAAGACAGCTGGTATCCGGTCAGTATGGGTCTGAGCTCTCAGTATTTGCCGGATGGCCTCACAGGCGCTGCCGCCAAACTCGAAAACGGTGTAGTGACCGGACTGATGCCCGGAACATGTACGCTGACGGTATCCAGCATGAATGTGAGAGAAACGTACAAGCTCACGATCACCGACAGTGAAAAAGCCCTCAGGATCATCCGCCCGATTAACGGCTTTGACTGGCGGAAACCCTACCAAATGTCCGTTCGGGACAGAAACGGCCGGGTTCATCCGGCTGAATTCTCTATTGCCAACAACCGGTTTCAGCTGACGAAAGATGGCCTGCTGACGGCAAGCGGAAAAGGTCAGGATTATATTACTGTAAAGCTGGAAAACGGTGAAGAGTACAGGTTTACTGTAAACGCCGTGGATACGCCCTCATGGATGCAGCCCAAAGCAGGGCAGGAATCACTGTCGATCCACCTGAACGAAGGCGAGATCATTTACGGGGTCGATTCAGATATTGGCACCTTGTCCTCTACACAGTGGGTCATGTGCAGTACGGACGAGACTGTGATCAAGTGCAGCGGACAAACAATCACCCCTGTTGGACTCGGAACCGCTGCCGTACGGATCTGGAGCCTTTATTGCGACGTGTACTGCGAGATCCCGGTAACGGTGACGGCAGCTACGAACAAGCTGTATATCAATGGCGCGGAAGAGGGATCGCTTGAAGTCCCTGACGGCGGTTCGGTGAGCCTGCCGACTGTGAAAGACTTCAGTGGCAAAACGATATCCGTGACGTGGAAGATCACGCATCAATACAAGGGCGAAGGGAATCCAAACAGCTACTGCATCAAACTGGACACAAGGAAAAAAAAGGTCACGGGATACTGGGGCTACGGCAACGCAACACTGACCGGCACAGCTAATTCCGGCGCGACCATTAAGGTAAATGTGTCAACTTACTCCCGCTCTGTCACGGCCGCCTTCGAGAAAACACAGTATCAGATCGAAACAGGGAAAAAGGCATATGTGGATTTCTTTGGCGATCAAGGGGGCAATGAAGCTTACCTAACTGCCAATGATATTACCTACACACTGAGCGGAGATACAGATTGTGTTGTTCTGGATCCATTGGAGTTATCCTGTCAGCGTCATACATATTTGGGGGTCAAGCCTGGCACCGTTACCCTGACAGCTAAGCTTTGGAACAAGAAAACATATTCGGCTGTTATTACTGTTACTCAGAATCCGAAGTGCGCAAATGGCCATAAGCTGGCGTGGCGGGAAACGACTGTACCCAGTGCTGACCGCAACGGAGAGGAAGAACAGTACTGTGTCAACTGTGGACTGGCATTTGATCATCGGACTGTAGCCTGCACAGGCACGATCAAATTCAGTCAGCCTGAGTATTTTGTGACAACAAGCGGGGATATGCAGATTGCAACGCTGGGGACAAATCTCGGCGGCGATCCAAAGCAATCCTTTACATGGCGCTCCTCTGATCCGACAATCGCAAAAGTGGAAGCCGACTGCGTGACCGGCTTGAAGGCCGGAACGGCGACAATCACCGCCACCAGGGGAGACTGTACGCCTGCTACTTGTACGATCCATGTGATCAACGCTGCATCGATCACGGTGTTCAGGTTGCCGGGAAGTGTCCGCAAAATCGAGGCTGGCGCGTTTGAAGGCATTGCGGCTACGCATGTATCAGTTCCTAAGAGTACTGTTTCCATAGGCAGTCGTGCGTTTGCGGACTGTCCGCGGCTGGTAATGATCAGCATTCCGGCTAGCGTCACCGAAATTGCCGGCGATGCCTTTGCAGGATCTGCTCTGGTCATGATTTCATGCCCAGCCGGGAGTTATGCTGCGCAATACGCCGGAGAACATGGGATACCGCTTGCACCGTGATCTGAGGCTTACGCTAGAGCCATGTGGCACCTTTGGCAGTCTCCGGAGTTGAAACTGGCATCGCCTTAAGCAGAAAAAAACAAGGCTCTTCGCTGGGAAAGATATCTTCTACAGGCGGAGAGCTTTTTTATGTCATTTTTCCATTCTGCGCTTATGTACCCATATGCTCCTGATCGCCGTTCCATCGGGACGATATAGGAGTCAAGCAGATCCAGACTTGGCATCGGGCGGGATTAAATGTAACCATCCGCTTGATTGTTGAGTTCTTGGTTCAGAGTTTACAAGTCAGATGCAGGATTGATCCATATAATGCAGAAGTGTATAACAGCCAAAAAATTCAGACAAAAACAAAGCCACCGTTTCATGGCAAGAACCTCCATAGAATAATGCTTTTACAGCAGTCTCCCACTCCGCTTCTCCGGATCCAGGATCGCTCGGACCCGGTAGGGGTGGATGGGATGGGTGGAGCCGAAATTGATGCACCAGCGGGCGAAGCGCTCCAGGGCGCGGTTATGCTCATTGATGCGCTCCACATAGTCCCCCGCGTCCACGTATTTATAGGCATGGCGGCCGGCGGAGAGCATCATCATGGTCTCCAGCTCGGCTTTTCCACCAGTCAGGGCCTGGGCAACGCGGTCGGCGGAGTATTCCCTGGCACGCTGCAAACCCAGGTAAAACAGCTGGCCCACGGCGGGGAAAAACATCGCCAGCATCGGCCACAGGGTGTAGCCCAGCTGCACATGGTGCAGATAGACATGGCCGAACTCATGCGCCATCACGAAAAAGACGGTATCAAAGTCCTTGTTTTCCATATAGGCGAGATCCACGATCTCCGCGTTCAGCTGGATGAAGGTTTTGCCCGGCACCCAGCTGGTGTAGGCGTTCACCTGGCCGTTCATCTGCCGGACGTAGATTTCCGGCATTTTTCTGAGCCTCAGCAGGCTCCTGTACTCCTGCGCTTTATGATAGATTTCCGGGAAGTTCTTTTCAGACACGCGGATACTGAAGGCCAGCTGCCCGCCGTAATAGGAATAGTATTGGAAAAGCAGGCTGATCAGAAAGATCACAATGCCGCCGATGCCCGTGAACAGGCTGGCGATCAGGGCAATGGTGTACAGTGTAGCCGCCGCGGTCGGGTCGCTGTAGCCATAGTGCTGGTAATCCTGCAAAGAAGGCCGCTGGCCTGTCTGCCACAGTACATAGAGGACCGCCAGTATACCCAGTACGATCAGGAAGCGGTACAGCTTCAGCTCCTTCCTGTGACGGGTGCGCCGGATCTCCGCCTGCACGACTTCCGGCTGCGGCTCTTCCGTAAAAGCCAGCGTAGTTTCAGGGGGCTGATGTTCAAATTCCATATCGGCACCTCGCAGTAGATAGATTCAAATGATAATATGCTATACAGGTCTGTTGTTCTGTAAAAACAGTTTTTTTGATCGGCTGGATCCCTCCTTTTTTCCGCTCTGAGCCCACTATATAAAGTGCGTGAAAACGCCCAATTATACTGGATTTTTGAGGGCTTGACAAAATATTTTTACTGGTTAGAATGATGTCAAACAGGAGGTGAACAGCGCATGGATGACAAGCAGCGGAAGACATTTCTGGACAGGCTATACCGGAAATACTACAGATCTCTGTTCAACAAATGCTTCGCGGTTTTCGACTATCGGCCGGAGTTCAGACAGCTGGCGGAGGACTGCGTGCAGGAGACCTTCGTCCGCGCCTTGAAGGAGGCCGATACGCTGGAAGAGCACCCCGAACCCCTGTTCTGGCTGCTGACCACCTGTTCGCATATCGCCATGTCCGAGCGGCGGAAGCTGCGCCGTCGCCGGCAGATCGCCGCACCAGTCTCGCCTGACGTTCAGGAGCCCATTGATCCCCGGGACGCCATCGCGGACTGGATCGCCGCGGATGAGCTGCTCGACACAAAAGAACAGCTGATGGCGGAGCTGACCCCGCAGGAACGGCAGGTTTACCATGCCGTCTATGAAAAGGGGCTCCCCGCACGGGAGACCGCCGAGCAGATCGGCACCACGGAGGGCGGCGTATATTCCGCGCTGCGCCGGATCAAAAAGAAGATCCTGCGGCTATTCCTTTCTATATTCCTCTGGATCGCCCATCGGGCGGGATCGTGACGGGAAAGGAGGGGTAGATATGAATAAAAACGAAGCGATCCGATCGATCCTGAAAGAGCTCGAATATGGCAGCCTCTCCGCTGCAGAGACGGAGCTTCGGCTGAACAGACTGATCGACCGCGAGCTGTCCCGGCCGCTGGAAGCACCTGTCAACACCACCCTCATCGATCTGTGCAGCGCGCTGATCCTGCGCCTTCATGGCACGGAGCCGATGACAAAGAGCGCCGACGCCATGACGGCCGCCGTCCTGAAGCGCCTGGAGCAGGAAGGAAAGAAATCATCCCGTCGGCACTGGCTGCGCCCGATAGCCGCCGCCGCAGTACTGGCCCTCATCGCCGCCGGAAGCCTGGGCCAGATCCATTTTCACTGGTTTACTGGCCATTCCAGCCAGAGCCAGCATGAGTATATTATAGAAGGACATGAGATCAATACAGGGAAGACAGCGGAGGCCTACCCCGATGAAAAGACACGCAACGTCCTGACCATAACCTCCTCCTCTATCGACTACCTGCTCACCTACCTGAAGTTTGACCCGCACCTGCCGGCGGACATCGGCGGCACGTGGCTGCCCGTCAAATATAATGCAGAAATGGATCCAGAATATGTCGAGGCAGCCTGCGCCTATGCCCCGGAAGGCAACCTGTCCACTTCCGCACAGGTCCGTTACAGTGTGCGCATATACAGCGATCCCACCATCATCCCGGAAGTTGAAAGCCTCGGGGAAGGCGGATTTGTCCGAATGGCGGATACACAGATCTACCGGTATATCTCCCCTGTTTCCGGGCATATCGCCTGGTCCTGGCGACGGGGCAATGCGCTGCTGACCCTGGATGCTCCCCTCATCGCTGGACTGCCGGAGAGCGCCGCCGAGGACCTGATCCGCAGCCAGGCAGAAGTGGTTCTGGATGAACCTCCTTACTTTGCGAAAGCCCACAGCAGTACGCCCGCGCCCCTGCAGCGTCAGCCGCGGATGAACCGCCGACGGCTGCGCACATTTTTCCGGCGCACCCAAGAAACAGTGTGCCAATCTGCCAACACTTCCCTGGAGCTAGAGAATCAGTTTGGTTTTTCCTTCGGAAATCTGGATGTTCTGCCAGAGGAATGGCAATTTGAAGAAGCCGTGAGTCTCTTCAACGAAGAGAGGATCAAGGTCACCATCACCTATTCAGGCATAGCTGACCTAGACCGAAAGTTCCGACTCAACATCGACGTAACGGCTGACCCCAACGCGCTCTCCTCAAACATACCTCTTAATGACGGTACAGTAGAAATAATGAACGGCGTAGAGGTGTTCGTCAGCAGTCTTGGCAAACGCTGCGAATTCAGCTGGTCCGGACAGCAGACGGTTTATCGCGTGACCTCACTGCAGCCCGCGGAGGAGATAGCGCCCGCCGTCCGCGCGCTGGTCGCCGGCACCATGCTCGAGACGACCGCCATCCCGGCGACGCCCGAACCAACGCCTGACACCAGTTTCGAAGATGCCTGTGATGATCTCGCCGATGAAGATGCTCCCGGTGATGAGGAATTCTTCCTTATCACAGAAGAGGACGTCCGCCGGACCATGGCAGAGCAGGCCGATTCCGGCCGCTCCCGGCCCCGCGTGACCCTGGAGCAGGTCAAGGCAGCGCTGGAACGGCTGGGAGGCCGGTCTATGCACTCGGAGGATCTCGCTGATATCAGCGAGCATCTGGGCTTTTCTCTGGATTATTTGTCTTTGGAGGCTTTCGGCTGGAAAATCGGCAATGGAGAGGTCTACCCTTTCAATGGGATGATCATGGTGAGCTTCATGTATGAGCGCGTCAATGAACCTCAGACCCGCATGACCCTGCATATGGATTTTCATTCTGATATCAGTGAACTATACCTCTCCCTGGAGCAGAACCGCGAAGGGACCTGGAAGAACATCAACGGCATCCGCGTATACACCTATGCCAATTGCGACAGAAATTCGTGTTACTGGACTGAGGGCATGAATTCCTGCATGATCAGCAGCGAGCAGTCCGCCGCCGCTGTCCAGCAGATCGTTGACCTGTTGACTCGCACAAGCCCCCTAGCCGAAGCACCGGATGAAATGCAGGTCCATCACATCACTTCGGAGGACCTGCGTCAGGGCACGGAGAAACGCACAGCGGCCGGCCTGCCCGACGGCCGCCGCATGACAGGCGACATGATTCACAACCTCATTGAACAGCACTCTAAGTCCTC
Organism: uncultured Eubacteriales bacterium; assembly: GCA_902760595.1. GTDB lineage: Bacteria > Bacillota > Clostridia > Christensenellales > Aristaeellaceae > UBA4246. The sequence goes on along the minus strand of CACWHI010000005.1, from coordinate 35,470 downwards.
GGACAGGATCATATCCTCCGATTACCTGGCCGACGCCGCGATGCAGCTGGGCTGTTCCCTGGATCACCTGTTCCTGGAGGGGATCGGCTGGGAAGCTATCAATGCAAACGCAGATTTTCAACACGATTCCATCATGTTTGAGCTTATATATCAAAACCTCACTGATCCATACCAGTACGCACGGCTGGTGATATACAGCTACGCAGACATCGCAGCGGCCCATGCCTCCGTCGAGCAGGATGAAGAAGGCACTCACCGGACTGTCGACGGTCATGACCTCTACACTTACACCAACCACGGCCGCTCCGGCTGCGTATGGTACGACGGCAGCAGCATCTACCTGCTCACAGCCGAGCAGCCCGATTATGTAACCCAGATGGCCGAGCAGCTAGCGAGGCAGCTGTAACCCCACAGTTCGCTTATGGGTGTTCCGGCATTCCGGAATACGTCTCAGATTACGGGAAAATGACAGTTGTACCCAAGAACTGACTGTACTAAAACTATTATCAAAAACCACCGGATTTGCCGGTGGTTTTGGTTTTCATACTGGGCATAGATAAAATAAGACTTTGAGCATGAGACATCGTAACGACATTATTTCTTATTCTCGTTCAATTCTTCCAAATAGAGTTCCACAATGGCAGACGGGCCATCCCACCAAAGCTTGGATTCCTGGTCGTAAAGAATAGCGCATGTTCTTGATTGCAGAAACTGCGGAAGTATTTCTTCTACAGGTTTGTGTAGGATTTCCGATAAGTCATCCACTGCCATGCTGATGTTCATGTCGATAGCGGCATTTTGTGCTTGGACGGAGGATTCTATAGCCATATCTGTTCGCTCCTTTCAAATTTCAGAGTCTTCAGAGCGTTCTCCGTCCTGAAACAATACTGATCCTGCAGCCGTTCCGGCAAAAGTAAACTGATACAGATGGTGTCCGCGGTAACCGATCCTATTTCGCCATACAAGCCGTCCAGATACGCAGTGATCGTGATGTTCGTCGCGTCATTCGCGATTTTGCCGGAGATGACGTCATAAGCTTTCATCGCTTCCACTACGTCAAGAAAGTAGCGATTGCGTCGGTGGCCAACTACACAATGCAGCCAATTTACATCTGCGGCAGCATAATCGAATATAGCGATATCAGTTGAACCGACAAACGTGTATGTACTGACTACACCGTATTTCTTTGGCGGAATCAGATTCCTACCGATTGCTTTACTGGTGCTGATTTTAGCAAAGCTCTGAGCTTGTTCTTTCGAGGAGGTCAGATAGAAGCCCTGTCCAAAGTCTTTATAGTGTGCGCATTTGGATAAATCCGGCCGCTGAACTTCGCAGAAACTGCCATGGTAAAGATGCATTTGTTTTTTCAATTCAGGCATAGATACACCCCCGGTTCTTCAGATAGGGTATAATATCCTCCCAAACAGCCTCGTCACCTTCCACATGAAAGATACCAAAACAATCCCGAATATACTCAAATACCTGGTATTGTCGGAATAGCTTGGCAACTTCAGCAACAGACAGATTCCATTTTTCCGTAGCCATTCTGACGATTCTTACCTGCATGTGGGTGATTTGCTTGCGCTCCGACATTGTGTACCTCCGACAATCAGAACTCAACATGGATAATCGTGTCTTCCTCAAGCAAGCCGTCTAACTTGTTATTCCAGACAGACGTCGTCATACTCTGTTTCCACAGAATCAGCGATAGAATTATATCAGCTTTTTTCATATATAGCAAGGTTGCCAGGTCAAGGTAATTTAAGGAGTATTGTGTTTGGACTCAATAATGATACTCCCAATTGGAGCGATGTAGAAACAGCTATGATGATTACCTGTAGCAGGCAATGATGGTTCAATATTTGAGACTTTTGGTTGGGGTTTTGCGCGCTTGTCAGTGTATATCGGGTACTACGTGGCTCGATTTCGAGTCTCCTATGCTCCATTTTTTGTATGTCCTTGCGCGGCAAGGACTTTTTTAGTGCAAATGGCGCCATAGAATATGGTTTTTGGTGGTTCAGTGACATTTTCAGTGACACTCTGAAAATAGAAGGTTGTGCATGCCAGTGCTGGATTTGTCGGTCTTTTCTTTGTGAACATGTTCTACAGTCCTGTTATATCAAGCACTGATTCCCGTTCGACGAGAGCGACGTCCAGGACGTGGGATTCGGCGGAGGCGTCCGGGTTTTTCAGGCGATGGTTCAGGGTATCCACGGTCAGGCGCGCTTTCAGCTCCAGATCCTGTGAGATGGTGGTCAGGGGAGGATAGATCTGGGTGCTGATCCTGCTGTTATCAAATCCGATCATTGAAATATCCCGCGGGACGTGTATGCCATTCCTGTGCAGGCCGCTGATCAGCGAGGCGGCTAAGCCGTCGCTGGTGACGAACACGGCGGTGATCTCATTCCTGACGCGCGTGATCTGATCCACCGCCTGGCTGACCTGGTCCGGATCGGCCTCGGAAACCACGGAGAAACGATGAAGCGGGTCCAACGAGAGCCCATGCTGCGCCAGAACATCCGTAAATCCCTTCAGGCGCTGCTGAACCACGCCGATATCATTATTCGGAGGACTGACAAAGGCCAATCTGGTATGGCCTTTTTTAATGAAGTATTCAGCGGCCAGCTGCCCCCCTTTATAATCATTGATCCCTACATTGGATAACTGCCTGATCTTTGAATAGCTGTCGATGAATACCATGGGGATGTTGCACAGTTCGTAGATCTGTTCGATCTCGTCGTCGAACATCCCAAGAAAGATCGCCGCCTGCACCCTCCAGGTCCGGATGCTCCTGGAAATGCTTTCGCAGTCCTCTACCAGGTTGATCATGGCATAGTAGCCCAGGTCCTGGACCTGGCGGACGATCGACCCGACCAGGCGCGCGTTATGCAGCGAGCTTAAAGAGTTTTCATCGGCGATGCTGCGCAGCATGATCGCGATGATATTGGAGTTGGCTTTGACCAGGCTGCGGGCGGAGGCGTTCTGTATATAATGATGCTTTTCCAGGATCGCTTGGATTTCCTTCAGCTTTTCTTTGGATACTTTATTGTGTTTTCCGTTGACCACGTTGGAAACCGTCATCAGGCTGACATGGGCTTCTTCCGCGATATCCTTCAGCGTTACCATGGACTGTCCTCCTTGCACCTGGCAGGTTTAATTAAACTGATAATAGCACAAGTTTTTCATGTTTTCAATAGAATATTGCTGTACGGACCAAAATTTGAAATTTTCTGATCGAAAGCTATTGACAAACGGTTAAACGCCATTATAATGGTGGTGGTTTAGCGCTATACCAATATTATACGTACATGAAAGGATGAGTGACCATGAAGCAATTTACCCGGCGTGCCATCTCTCTGGTTCTGACGTTAGTCATGGCGCTGACAGCCATCAGCGCGTATGGCGAAGGCTCTGCCGTCATCGGCAGCACGATTCAGTACGACCCTTCAAAGCCGGTGAATAACGGGGAAGACATCGCCATTGAATTCTGGTACTGGACAGGCGCTGATAAGCTGTTCCAGGCGGTAGTGGATGAATACACCGCTATCCATCCCAACGTCAAAATCACCCTGGTGGAGAATCCCTTTGACGATTACTGGACAAAGCTGCCGCTGGCGCTGCAGGAGCCCAATGGCCCCGCGATCTTCAATGTCCATAACAGCCATCATGAGAACCTGATCGGTTACCTGGCTCCCTATGTTATTCCCGTCGAAGACCTGGAAGCGGATTTTGTCGGCGTTTCCGCGCACATCATTGACGGGAAGGTTTACTATACCGATTACGGCATGATGACCGCTACCATGTACTACAATAAGGCCATGTGGGAAAAGGCCGGGCTGACGGAAGCGGATATCCCCACGACGTGGGATGAGTTCCGCGAAGTGGCCAAGAAGCTGACGATCCGGGATGAAAACGGCAATCTTGTTCAGGCGGGCTTCAGCTTCAACGGCGGCGCGCAGGGCGACGTACTGGGGATGCAGTACCAGTATGGCCAGAACCTGTTCACTGCGGATAACAAGGTGACCTTCAATAACGACGCCGTCAGGAGCGTCATCCAGCGCATGAAGGACATTTACGAAGTGGACGGCAGCGGCGATTACAACTTTGGCAATAACTCCGGCGACAACTTTGGCCAGGGCATGATCGCCATGTACCTGGGCTGGGGCTTCATGCACGGTTTGTTCCAGGCGCTGTGGCCTGAAACAGAGTTCGGCAGCTTTGAGATTCCCACGCCCACCAAGGACGTTCCCTACGCCTACCATCGCTATAACGGTGAATCTACCTTCGGCATCAATAAGAACGCTCCCGCGGATCAGCAGGCCGTAGCGCAGGATATCGTGCGCTTCTTCCTGGCCAACGACGCCCTGCAGAAGCAGTTTGTCCTGGCAAATTCTGTGTTCCCGGCCAAGAAGACCCTGGCGGCGGATACGGATATCATGAACGTTTCCAGTATCGCCGTGCTGGCCAAGCACATCGACCGCTATATCTGGCCCGGCCCCATGCCCAGCGCCGTTGAAAACAATATGAAGATCGCCATCGAAGACATCTTCTATAATGGCGCGGACATTGGGACCGCCTTGAAGAACGCGGAAGACACCTGCAATATGGAATTGGAAGGCAGCGAATTCGAGTCTGTCGAACCGTCCTATGCGCACGCGTCCGAAGCGAAATAAGCGGCCCTTGACGCCCGGCGGAGGGGAAACTCTCCGCCGGGAATGGAAAGGTAGATGAACTTGCAGATCCGGAGCAAAAGCAGAGATCCCCTTCGAAGCAGAAGCGAAATCATCCTGCGGAACACGGTGGTCGCATCGCTGATCCTCTTCTTTTTGGCCTTCTATTTCATTCCGATCGGCATCGCCTTCTGGGGAAGCTTCCATTTATGGAATCCCCTGAAGGGCCAATTCAGATACACGGGCCTGAAGAATTGGCACAATGTGCTGAATAATCAACTGTTCTGGTATTCTCTGAAGAATACCGGTCTCTTTTCAGTGATCGCCGTGCTGGCCAGGATCGTGATCGGCCTGCTTCTGGCGTCCGCCTTATTCTCAAGGCTGGTGAAAGCGAAGTCCTTCTTCCGTACCCTCTATTATCTCCCGACGATCACGCCGATGGTGGCGGTGGCCTTTGTCTGGAAAAACATGTACGATCCGCAGTTCGGCTTATTGAATCAGCTGCTGGGGACAAAGATCAACTGGCTGTTTGACGGCCGCTATGCCATGCTGGCGATCCTGCTGCTGACGATCTGGAAGGATTTCGGGTACGCGGTCGTGATCCTGCTGGGCGGAATGTATTCGCTGCCCATGGACTGCTTCGAAGCCGCGGAAATCGACGGCGCGGACGCGTGCCAGCGGTTCTTTGGCATCACGCTGCCGCTGCTCAGGCCGACGGTATTGTTTATCGTGATCACGTCCTTCATCTCGTATTTCCAGACATATATACCTGTCATGGTCCTGACCCAGGGCGGTCCGGGAACGAAAACGCAATTGGCCACCTACCTCATTTTTGATCAGGCGTTTTCAAAATACAACTTTGGATATGCCTCCGCGATGTCGTTCATTTTATTCCTGCTGATCGCGCTGCTGACCGCGTTATCCTTCAGAGCGTCCGGAAGAAAGGAACAGTAAACAGGAGGATCGGTTATGAGCAAGGAACAATGGAAATCCATCGGGCTGAATGCGGTTCTTCTCGTATTCAGCGCAGTCACGATCCTGCCTTTTTTATGGATGCTGGCATCGTCCTTTAAGACCAACGCGGAGATCAGTGCCCTGGCGCAGCGGTTTCTGCCGCGAAACCCGACGTGGCAGAACTATGAGAACGCGCTGAACAAAATGTCCTTTCTGCGCTATTTTGTGAACAGCCTGTCCTACGCCCTTGTCATTTCACTGATCACTATCTACACCAGCGCCATCGCGGGATTTGTCCTGTGCAAATACCGCTTCCGCGGACGGGAGCTGGTATTTGGCATGATCCTGTCCACGATGATGGTGCCGGGCGTGGTGACGATCATCCCGCGCTACAGCATGATGCAGGCGCTGGGGTGGCTGAACCAGTTCCAGGCGCTCATCGTTCCCAGCCTGTTCACGTCCTTCGGCATCTTCATGATGCGTCAGAGCTGCGCCGCGGTGCCGGATGAAGTATTGGAAGCCGCCCGCATCGACGGCGCCAATGAGTTTTATATCTTTCACCGTATCGTCTTTCCGATGCTGCGGAACGCCGTTGCCAGCATGGCGATCTTTCAGTTCCTGTGGGCGTGGGAGGACTACCTGTGGCCTTACCTGATGATACGGTCTGAAAGCAAACAGTTGCTGAGCATCGCGCTGAATATGTTCAGCGGCCGCTTTTCGACGGATTACGCGGGCTTGTTCGCAGCCACAAGTATTGCTATAATACCTGTGGTGCTCTGTTACCTGGTATTCCAGAAACGGTTTATTGAAGGGATCGCTTCATCCGCGGTCAAGGGATGACAAGGGAGGATCGGACGATGGCAAGGGATACGAATAAAGCGCTTCGCAATCAGGTCATGTACTCTGTATTCGTCAGGCAGTACAGCAAAGAGGGAACGTTCCGGAAGGTTCAGGAGGACCTGCCGCGGATCAAAGCATTGGGCGTGGACATCATCTGGCTGATGCCCATCCATCCCATCGGTATGAAGAACCGCAAGGGCGCACTGGGCAGTCCGTACGCCATCCGGGATTACCGCGCGGTGAACCCGGAATTCGGCACCATGGAGGATTTTGTCGCCCTGGTGAACGCCATTCACGCGCTGGGGATGAAGTGTATCATTGATGTGGTTTACAATCATACCTCTCCGGATTCGGTGCTCTCTGCTGAGCATCCGGAATGGTTTTACCATAAGCCGGACGGCTCATTCGGAAACAGGATCGGGGATTGGACCGATATCATTGACCTGGATTACAGCCATCGGGCCTTGTGGGACTACCAAATCGAAACGCTGAAGATGTGGGCGGAGCTCGTGAATGGCTTCCGGTGCGACGTCGCGCCGCTGATCCCGCTGGAATTCTGGCTGGAAGCGCGCGCCGCTGTGAAGCGGGTGCGGCCGGACTGCATCTGGCTCAGCGAATCCGTGGAGCCGGAGTTTACGCTGGATAACCGCGCGCGTAAAATGACGAGCCTGTCCGATTCCGAAATATTCCAGGCCTTTGACCTCAGTTATGAGTATGATGTGTATCACGACTGGGTCCGGTATCTGACGGACGAGATCCCCCTGTCCCAGTACCTGGAGAAGATCAATCAGCAGGAATACCTGTATCCTGAGAATTACGTCAAGCTGCGTTTCCTCGAAAACCACGACCGGCCCCGCGCGAGATTCTGCGTTCCGGATGATATGGCCCGTGAAAACTGGACCGCTTTCCTGTTTTTCCAGAAGGGCATGACGCTGATCTATAATGGACAGGAGACGGAAAACATCCATCGGCCCAGCCTGTTCGACAAGGATGATATCCACTGGGACACGGGCCATGATATTTCCGAACAATTAAGGAGCCTCGCCCAGATCAAGCGCCATCCGCTGGCGGCGGAAGGAAGCTACCGGGTCCGGGACGGCGGCAATGGGATCATCATCGCGGAGTATTCCGCTGAGGGCCGGCGCCTGATCGGACTGTTCAGCACGAGGGGGAAACCGGGTGTCGTGCGGCTGAACATTCCGGACGGGATCTATCGGGATCTCGTAAACGGCAGTGAGGTCCATGCGGAATCCGGATTGGTCTGTGTGGAGGGCCGGCCTCTGGTTTTCTTGATTGGCCAGGAGACCGGAAAATGACGGCCTCCTCGCTACCCACGATGATCGCCGGCGAAAAGTATCGCTTTTCGCTGCTGACACCGCGGCTGATCCGGATGGAATACGATCCGGAAGGTATTTTTGAGGACAGGCCGACTCAGATGGTCCGCAGCCGCGGCTTTGCGCCTGTGAGGTACCAGCTGTGGAGAACAGAAAAGGGCATTGAGATCAAAACGGATTCTGTCAATCTGTTTTACAATGAAGAGCCGTTTTCCGCAGGCGGTCTGTGGGCGGAGAACCGCTCGGCGTGCAAAGGGATCTATACGACCTGGCACTTTGACGAGCCCGTCAGGGAGAACCTGGGCGGCACCGCCCGGACGCTGGATGAGGCGGACGGCGCGGTCCCGCTGGACGCGGGGATACTTTCCCGTGTTTGCGGGTACAGCGCGCTGGATGACAGCGCCTCGCCCGTACTGACGGAAGACGGCTGGTACGAGGCGCGACGGGGCGAGGTCCGGGATATCTATCTTTTCTGCTATGGAACCGACTACCGTCAGGCGCTGAAGGATTTTTTTCGGCTGTGCGGCGCTCCGCCTCTGCTGCCGCGCTTCGCCCTGGGAAACTGGTGGAGCCGTTTCTACGCGTATACCGACCGGGAATACCTGGAACTGATGGACACCTTTCGGCGGAAGGGCATCCCGCTGTCCGTGGCTGTCATCGATATGGACTGGCATACGACAGACGCCGGGAACGAAGGAAGGGGATGGACCGGCTATACCTGGAACCGTGCCCTGATCCCCGATCCCCAGGGCTTTCTGAAGGCGCTGCACGAGCGGGAACTGAAGGTGACCCTGAACCTGCATCCCGCTGAGGGCATACAGGCCCATGAGGAATGCTACGCCGATGTCGCCCGCCGGCTCGGCAGGGATGGGACCGGGCGTCAGCGCATCCCCTTTGACTGCACGGACCGGGCCTTTATGGAGGCCTATTTTGGCGTGCTTGCCCGGCTGGAGCGGCAGGGAGTGGATTTCTGGTGGGTGGACTGGCAGCAGGGCGAGGAGAGCGCTGATCCGGGCGTGGACCCGCTGTGGGTGCTGAATCATTTTCATACAAAGCACTGTACGGACAGACGGCAAAGACCGCTGATCCTTTCCAGATACTGCGGCCCGGGCAGCCATCGCTACCCCATCGGCTTTTCCGGGGACAGCGTCATCAGCTGGGCATCCCTGGCTTTCCAGCCGTATTTCACCAGCACTGCCGCCAATATCGGCTATGGCTGGTGGAGCCATGATATCGGCGGCCACACGCACGGCAGCAGGGATCCTGAGCTGCAGGTCCGGTGGCTGCAATTCGGCGTTTTTTCACCGGTCATGCGGATGCACAGCACCTCCAACCGCTTTAACAGCAAGGAACCCTGGCGCTATTCCGCCGCGGTCGAAAAAAGCATGACCGATCTGCTGCGGCTGCGCCATCGGCTGATCCCCTATCTGTATACCATGAACCGGCGCTGCCATACGGAGGGGGAAATGCTGATGCAGCCCATGTATTACGCTTATCCCGACCGGGAAGAAGCGTATCGGGTGCCCAACCAGTATATGTTCGGCAGCGAGCTGCTGGTGATGCCCGTCACCTCCCGCCAGATCGACGAGCTGGAGATGGGCGGCGTGACCGGCTGGCTGCCTGAGGGCGCTTATTACGATTTCTTTTCCGGCCTTCGCTATCAGGGAGACCGGCTGATACGTGTGTTCCGCCCCCTGGAAGGGATGCCTGTATTCGCGAAAGCCGGCGCTGTCGTTGTTCTTGCGGATGATCGGACGCTGCGGAACGGGGTCCGTAATCCGGACGCGCTGGAGATCCGTATTTTTGCCGGAGCGGACGGCCAGTTCGACCTCTATGAGGATGACGGCGAGAGCTGGGGTTATCAGCAGGGTTGTTACAGCGTCACGCGGATGGCGTGGCGATGGGATCGGGAACGCAGCTGTTCCTTTACGATCCGTCCTGGCCGCTTTGACGCCGCGTATCTGCCGGACGCGCGGAGCTATCACTGCCGCCTTATCGGGATGAATCAATGCGTTTTCCCTGTGGTAAAGGTTGACGGGACGGCGGTTGACGCAACAGCGGAATATAATGAAGAGATCCACGCCTGGGATATACGGATGAAGCCGGTCCCGTGGAGGTCGTCTGTCGAGATCGCATTTGCGGGGGAATGCGGGCTTGCGCGCAACGACGCGCTCAGCTGGCAGGAGCGGGTGCTGAACCGGGCGCGTATCCCGTATGAGCTGAAGGATCAGATCTATCGGATCCTTTCATCGGGAAAAAGCCTGTCCGCCGTCTGCTCGACCCTGCAGGCGATGAACGTATCCGCCGATCTCCTTGCGGCCCTCATGGAGCCGGTGGACGGGAGCGATTGAAACAGAAGCTCGCCGACCCTGCGCGGCAACAAAAAAAGTCCCCTGCGTCACGCAGGGGAGAGGTGAGGAAGATTATCCCTCGATCATGATGGTCTTCTTTTCAGGCACCTTACGGGCATCCTTCTTGGGAAGCGTCACCTTCAGCACGCCGTTCTCGTACGCGCAGTGGATATCCTCCTCGGTCAGGCTGCCGCCCACGTAGAAGCTGCGCTGCATCGAGCCGGAGTAGCGCTCCTGCCGGATCAGCTTGCCGCTGTCCTCTTCGTCCGTGTTCAGGGACTTCTCAGCGGAGATGGTCAGGTAGCCGTTGTTCAGCTCCACCTTCAGCTCATCCTTCTTGAACCCGGGCAGATCCACACTGATCACATATCCGCCGCCATTCTCCTGGATGTCCGTCTTCATCAGCCGCTCGCTGTGCCGTCCGTACAGGGCGCGGTCCATGTCGTGGAACTGGCGTCCCCAGCTGCGGTCGAACGCGTCGAACATGTCCATCATATTCTCACCGAAAAGCGTAGGAAGATAAGTACTCATAACAAAGCCTCCATTCAAGCCCACAGGCTGTCGTTTGATTGTTCACCGGCGGTCCGCTTTGCGTCCGCCTCGGTTCATTCCTGAACCATGACTACATTATACTCATAGGTCAAAGAAAGTCAATATTTATTCAAAAATTTTTATCAAACTTTTTTTGCCCTGTCGCATGTGGAAAATGCGGATAAAAAGGGAATGTTTTGTAAATTACTACTTGCTTTTATTGTGCTTTTCACGTATAATACACGGTGTTTCCGAAACAATGTTCGGTTTTTGGAGGTCAGACAGTGAAGGAACTCAGGGAAGCGATCCAGATGTATGGCCGGGGAATCGGACAGGATATCGTCAAGGTGGATATGTTCCTGAACCACCGCATCGACACGGGGCTGCTTTTCCGGATGGGAGAGGAGCTGGCGAAGCATTTCCTGCCGGAACGGCCGACCATGGTGCTGACGGTGGAATCCAGCGGCATCCCGCTGGCGGTGGCCGCCGCCCACGCCCTGGGAGATCTTCCGCTGGTCTTCGCCAAGAAGGCGGAGGCGTCCAACCAGTCCTCCGAACAGATGGCGACCGCGCCGGTGCATTCCTATACCCACAACACGGACCACATGATCCGGGTGGATAAGCGCTACATCCCCATTGGCAGCCGTGTGCTGATCGTGGACGATTTCCTGGCGAACGGGAACGCGGTCCGGGGCCTGACCCGGATCGTGGAGCAGCTGGGCGCCAAGGTCGTGGGCGTCGGCATCGGTATTGAGAAGGGCTTCCAGAACGGGGGAGAGGAGCTTCGCAAGGCCGGTATCGATCTTTTGTCATTGGCAGTCGTCAGAGAGATCCGCGATGGAAACATCGTGCTCGAGGACGATTGATCCAATAGATTCTCTGCTTTAATCTACATTATTAAATGGAGGAAAGTTCATGAAAAAGCTCATCGCTCTGATCATCTGCCTGACCCTGTGCCTGGGCACGGTAGCTGCGCTGGCCGCTGAACCCGCCGCGAAAGTGAAGATCGGCTTCATTTTCCTGCACGACGAGAATTCCACCTATGACCTCAACTTCATCAACGGCGCGAAGGAAGCCTGCGCGAAGTTTGGCATCGAGCCGATCCTGAAGACCAACATCGACGAGTCCGAAGCCTGCTACGAGGCAGCGGCGGACCTGGCTGACAGCGGCTGCAACATCGTGTTCGCCGACAGCTTCGGCCATGAGGATTACCTGATCCAGGCCGCGAAGGAATACCCGAACGTGCAGTTCTGCCACGCCACCGGCACCAAGGCCCACACCGAGGGCCTGAGCAACTACCACAACGCGTTCGCCTCCATCTACCAGGGCCGTTACCTGGGCGGCATCTCGGCCGGCATGAAGCTGAACCAGCTGATCGCGGACGGCAAGATCACCGCTGAGCAGGCCAAGCTGGGCTACATCGGCGCTTACACCTACGCGGAAGTCATCTCCGGCTACACCTCCTTCTTCCTGGGCGCCCGTTCCGTGTGCCCCACCGCCACCATGGAAGTCACCTTCACCGGTTCCTGGTATGACCCCGCCCTCGAGCAGGAAGGCGCTGTCAAGCTGATCGGCAACAACTGCGTGGTCATCTCCGAGCACGCCGACTCCATGGGCGCTCCCTCTGAGTGCGAAAAGGCCGGTATCCCCTTCGTGTTCTACAACGGCTCCGCCGAGTCCGCCTGCCCCACCACCTACATCGTGGCCTCCCGCATCAACTGGGAACCCTACTTTGAGTTCATCATCAACGCCGTGGCCAACGGCGAAGAGATTCCCGCGGACTGGACCGGCACCATCGCCACCGAATCCGTGCTGCTGACCGACGTCAATGAAAAGGCCGCCGCTCCCGGCACCGCCGAGGCGATCGAAGCCGCGAAGGCCAAGCTGGAATCCGGCGAAGTCAAGGTGTTCGATACCGCCACCTTCACGGTGAACGGCGAGACCCTGACCAGCTACATGGCCGACGTGAACACCGATCCGGCTTATGAGAAGGATACCGAAGCGATCTCCGACGGCTACTTCCACGAGTCCGAATACCGCTCCGCGCCGTACTTCGATCTCCAGATCGACGGCATCACCCTGCTGGATACCAAATTCTAATCTGATATCGTTCTGCGGAGGGCCCCAGCCGCTGCGGCTGAGGCTCTCCTCTTCTTCTTTTGATGGATGGAGGTTTTTCCTTGAGCAACGCGATCGCAGTGGAAATGCGTCACATCACCAAGCGCTTCGGTCCGGTCGTCGCGAACAACGACGTGTCGCTGAAGATCCGCCGGGGCGAGATCCTGGCCCTGCTGGGTGAAAACGGCAGCGGCAAGACGACGCTGATGAACATGCTCTCAGGCATCTACTTTCCCGACAGCGGGGAGATCCTCGTCAACGGCGAGCCGGTGGTGATCGCCTCCCCGCGCGACGCCTTCGACCTGGGCATCGGCATGATCCATCAGCATTTCAAGCTGGTGGACGTGCTGACCGCGGCGGAAAACATCGTGCTGGGCCTCGAGGGCAAGCTGGACCTGAAGGCCGCGTCGGAGAAGATCGCCGGCATCTGCGGCACCTATGGCTTCGACGTCGATCCGTCTCAGAAGATCTACGATATGTCCGTTTCCCAGAAGCAGATGGTCGAGATCGTCAAGGTCCTGTACCGCGGCGCGGACATCCTGATCCTGGATGAGCCCACCGCCGTGCTGACCCCGCAGGAAACGGACCGCCTGTTTGCCGTGCTCAGGAACATGCGGGAGGACGGGAAGGCCATCGTCATCATCACGCACAAGATGCACGAGGTGGAGGCGCTTTCAGACCGCGTGGCTGTCCTGCGGCAGGGCAGCTATATCGGCGACATGCTGACGAAGGACACCGACGCGCAGGAAATGACCAATATGATGGTCGGCCGCAGCGTGTCGCTGAACATCGAGCGCCCGGAGCCGAAGGACCCGACGCCGCGCCTGGAGGTCAAAGACCTGACCGTCCGCAGCGCGGAGGGCGTGCTCAGGCTGGACGACGTCTCCTTCACGGTCAACGGGGGCGAGATCCTCGGCATCGCCGGCATCGCGGGCTCCGGGCAGAAGGAGCTGCTGGAGGCGATCTCCGGCCTGCAGCCCATCGAGCGCGGAGACATCATCTTCCACAATCCCAAGAAGGATAAGCCGGTCACCTTCTTCCACAAGAGCATGCGTCGGGTGCGCGAGCTGGCGAAGCAGGGCGCGTTCCATGACCGGCAGGGGAAGCCCGTCAGCTTTGACGGCATGAGCCTGGGCGCGATCCGCAAGTGGGTCGAATCCGGCGACGTGCTGTTCCGTGAGGACGAGATCATGGACCTGAAGGGGAAGACTCCCCTCGAGATCCGCTCGCTGGGTGTGCATCTCTCCTTCGTGCCGGAGGACCGTCTGGGCATGGGCCTGGTCGGCAATATGGACATGACGGACAATATGATGCTGCGCAGCTACCGCAAGGGGCCCGAAGGCTTTCTGGACCGCAGGCACCCGCGCGCGCTGGCTGAGCAGATCATCGAGGAGCTGGAGGTCGTGACTCCCGGCACCTCGACGCCCGTACGTCGCCTTTCCGGCGGCAATGTGCAGAAGGTGCTGGTGGGACGCGAGATCGCCTACGCCCCGAAGGTGCTGATGGCGGCCTATCCGGTCCGGGGACTGGATATCAATTCGTCGTATACCATCTACCGCCTGCTCAACAAGCAGAAGGAGCAGGGGGTGGCCGTCATCTATGTTGGCGAGGACCTGGACGTGCTGCTGGAGCTGGCGGACCGTATCCTGGTGCTCTGCGGCGGCAGGGTGAGCGGCATCGTGCCGGGCCGCGGCGCGGATAAACGTGAGATCGGCATGATGATGACCCATATCGGAGGACAGAAGGATGCGGAATGAAACCAAGCGGGAACCGCTGATCCATATCACCAGGCGCGGTATGCTGCCCTGGTACCGCGCGTGGGCGATCCGGGGCGGGGCGATCGCGCTGGCGCTGCTGGTCTGCGCGCTCATTACGACCCTCGTCACGCACCAGGACCCCTTAGCGGTGTTCGCTTCCATTTTTGAAGCTTCCTTCAGCACGCAGCGGCGCACCTGGATCCTGTTCCAGAACATCGCCATGCTGCTGAGTGTATCCCTCGCGGTCATCCCCGCCTTCCGGATGCGCTTCTGGAACCTGGGCGCGGAGGGCCAGATGCTGGTCGGAGGCCTGGCGACCGCGGCCTGCATGATCTGCCTGAGGGACATCTTTCCCAACTGGCTGGTCATCGTGTGCATGGTGATCACCAGCATCGCGGCAGGCGCCGTCTGGGGCGTTATCCCGGCGCTGTTCAAGGCGAAATGGGATACCAACGAGACCCTGTTCACGCTGATGATGAACTACGTGGCCATCCAGCTCGTTTCCTTTTTCATCATCGTCTGGGAGGTGCCCAAGGGCGCCGGCAAGATCGGCATCATCAACCAGAGCACCGAGATCGGCTGGCTGCCCACCATCGGCGGTCAGAAATACCTGCTCAACATCATCATCGTCGCTGTCCTGACAGTGATCATGTACATCTACCTCCGCTACGCCAAGCACGGGTACGAGATCAGCGTCGTGGGCGAGAGCGAGCGCACCGCCCGGTATGTGGGCATCCAGGTGGACAAGGTCATCATCCGGACGATGCTTTTTTCCGGCGCGCTCTGCGGCCTGACCGGCCTTTTGCTGGTAGGCGGCACGGACCACACCCTGACCACGACGATCACTGGCGGCAGGGGCTTCACGGCGGTCATGGTCGCCTGGCTGGCCAAGTTCAACCCCATCTGGATGATCGGCACCTCCTTCCTGCTGGTGTTCCTGGAGCGCGGAGCGGGCCAGATCTCGACCAGCTTCGGCCTGAACCAGTCCTTCTCGGACATCCTGACGGGCATCATCCTCTTCTTTATCATCGGCTGCGAATTCTTCATCAATTACAGGATCGCCTTCCGCCATCCCGGCAAGAATGGGGGAAAAGCGCATGTTTGATTTTTTATCCTTTCTGCCGCGCGCGGTGATGCAGGGCATCCCGCTGATGTACGGAAGCACGGGGGAAACCCTGACCGAAAAGTCCGGCAACCTGAACCTGGGCATCCCGGGCATCATGTATGTGGGCGCGATTTCCGGGGTCATCGGGGCCTTCTTCTACGAGGCCTCCCTGCCGGGGCCGGAAGCCTTCAGCGGCTTCCTGGCGGTCCTGATCAGCCTGCTGTGCGCGCTCCTGGGCTCGCTGCTGATGGGGCTTCTGTACTGCTTCCTGACTGTGACCCTGCGCGCCAACCAGAACGTGACAGGCCTGGCGCTGACCACCTTCGGCGTGGGCTTCGGCAATTTCTTCGGCGGCTCCCTGATCAAGCTGTCCGGCAACGCCATGCCCTACCTCGCGCTGTCTGCCACCAGCTCCGCCTTCCGCGCCTATATCCCGGCGGCGGATCACTGGGGCTGGTTCGGCAAGGTTTTCTGCTCCTACGGTTTCCTGGCTTACACGGCGGTCATCGTGTCGCTGATCGCGGCCTATGTGCTGAACCATACCCGCGCGGGGCTCCACCTGCGCGCGGTGGGCGAAAGCCCGACGACCGCGGACGCGGCAGGCATCTCCGTGACCCGGCACAAGTATGTCGCTACCTGCGCGGGCAGCATGGTGGCGGGGCTCGGCGGGCTGTACTATGTCATGGATTACGCCAGCGGCATCTGGTCCAACAATGCCTTCGGCGACCGCGGGTGGCTCGCCATCGCGCTGGTCATCTTCACCATCTGGCGGCCCAATATCGGCATCCTATCCTCCATCCTCTTCGGCGGCCTGTATATCCTGCACATGTATATTCCCACCGGCATGAACCTGGCGGTCAAGGAACTGTACAAGATGATCCCCTATGTGGTGACGATTGTCGTGCTGGTGATCACCAGCATGCGCAGGAAGCGCGAGAACCAGCCGCCCGCCAGCCTGGGCCTGCCGTATTTCCGGGAAGAACGATAAAAAAACACTTGCTTTTTCCGCGGAACTGTGATATTATCTCTAATCGGCACATCCTTGCGCCGCAGGATATGCGGCGCCATAAGTCCATGAGGAGGTGAAAGTGCATGAACAAGTATGAACTGGTGTACATCATCGCGCCCGACGTCGACGAGGAAGGCCGCAAAGCGCTCCGTGAGCGTGTCAACGACCTGATCGCCCGTGACGGCGGTGAAGTGGTCAAGGTGGAAGACTGGGGCAAGCGCCGTCTCGCCTATACCATTGATTACAAGACCGAGGGCTGGTATGTCCTGGTCAACTTCAATGGTAACAGTGAGATGCCGCGCGAGATCGAGCGTAACCTGGGCATCATCGACCAGGTGATCCGCTATCAGATCATCCGCGTCCTGGAAAAGCGTTCCAACGTGAAGCCCCGCGCGCCTCGCCCGGTGCAGGCTCCCGAAGCGCCTGCCGCTGAAGAAGCAGCGCCCAAGGCTGAGGAGTAAGGGAGTCGCTTATGAACAAGCTGTTTATCGTCGGCAACCTGACCCGTGATCCTGAGCTCAGGACGACATCCAGCGGTGTTTCCGTGTGCAGCTTCTCGGTGGCGGTCAACCGCCGCCGCAGCGCGAACAGCGCCGCCGGCAACCAGCCGGAAGCGGATTTCTTCCGCGTGTCCGCCTGGCGACAGCTGGGGGAAAACTGCCACAAGTATCTGGCCAAGGGCCGCAAGGTCGCTGTGACCGGCAGCGTGTCTGTGAACACCTACCAGGGCTCCGACGGCGTCACCCGCGCTTCGCTGGAAGTGAACGCGGACGATGTCGAGTTCCTGAGCCCGAAGGGTGAAAGCATGGCGCCCGGCAGCGAACCCGCCGCAGCCCCGTCTGACGGATACGGCGCCGTCGGTGCCCCGCCTCAGGGAAGCGGCTACGTCCAGGTGGACGACGAAGAGCTTCCATTCTGATGAATTTCGCTTAAGGAGGATGTACATATGTCTGAAGATCGCGGCGAACGGAAACCCCGTCCGCACGGTGCTCGCCGCCGTCCGCGCCGCAAGGTGTGTGACTTCTGCGTCAGCAAGATCGAATACATCGATTACAAGGACGCGAACCGGCTGCATCGTTATATCAACGAACGCGGCAAGATCCTGCCCCGTCGTGTAACCGGCAACTGCGCCAAGCATCAGCGCCAGCTGTCTGAGGCCATCAAGCGCGCCCGTGCCATCGCGCTGCTGCCCTACACGGTCGAGTAAGAATCACATGCATGAACCGGACGGAGTTTCTCCGTCCGGCCCTTTCGTTTTTGGGGATGTCCGCCTGTATCAGGGAAACGCTTTGACGGCCTCCGCCCAGGTCTTTGGCACGGCCATGACAGCGGTGCCGTTGACGGCCAGATAATCCAGGGCTTCGGTATACGGGTAGAAGGCCACGTGGATCGATTCTGCGCGGTCCTCCGGCGTCAGCACGACCGCCGCCAGCGGTCCGGCGGCTGAACCGTCTTCAAAGGCCTGAGGCGTATCAAGGACGGTAGAGCCATTCAGGGCGGCCAGGCCGGCGTAATAAGCGCTGAACTTTTCGGCGCTGACAGACGAACCGTTTTTCCTGACCCGCATCTCGTAGACGGTGTTTCCGCTCTCATCGGTCTCCAGCTCGTTGTTGGGCAGCACGCGCTCCACGTAGCTGACGGTGTATTCAGCAGTCTCTCCGTTCACGGAAACGCTGACGGACGACAGGTTGTTCTGCCCGTACAGGAAGGGCGTGGGAGACAGGTACCTTCTCCAGTCAAAGCGCTGGAGAAAGCTGAAGGTGACCACCGTGCCGGTCATGATCCCGCCGCCGTACAGATAATAATCCGCGGTCTCCGAATACGCTCCGCCCCTGAGGATCGTGATATTGCTCGCGGGAATGGAAAAGGTCTGCTCGGCGCCTTCCTCGTCGGGGACGGTCAGGACGGAGGGCGCGAAGTCGATGGAGAGCGTGAGCACGTCCCCCTCAAAGCCGTATTCACGGCGGTTCTGTGGCGTATCCTCCGCGACCCAGGTGGAGAAGCGCAGGCTTTCCAGGGCGGAGAGCAGGCTCTCCATCGCGCTGTCGGACAAGGGATAGCGGACGGGGGCGGTCAGTCTCCAGCCGTTTCTCGTGCGCTCCGCACAGAACGTCAGGCCGTCCGCGCCGCCGGTCAGCGATACGCGGTCGATCAGCTCCGCGTCCACGGCCAGCGCGGGGACGGGATGCAGGGTGTGGAACTGCAGGTTCAGCGCGTCCATCACGTCGGATGTGACGGTGTAAATACTCCTGTTCCCGCTGATGGCTGCGTAGTACCGCACCTCGTCCATCGGAGCGGCGCTGCCCAGGAAAATGGTATACTCCGTGCTGTCCCGCAGCGTCACTTCGACACTGCATACGGCCGGGTCAAGCCCGTAGTCGCTCAGGCAGGCCTGACCGGCATGGGAGGATGAAGCCGGAACGGCCAGCTCGTCCGCGGTCAGGTGCGCCGCGTAATAGGCGAGCATGCGGACGCTCTGCTCCCTCAGCGGGTATTCCGGGTCGGTCTCCAGCTTCCAGCCGGACTCTGTGCTGACCAGGGTATAGCTGTCGGAGCGGCTCGGGCGCACGGTGATCCGCGCGAGCTGGCTTTCCTCGTGGTCGGCCAGGGTCAGCTCCGGCCCGGTCTCATCCGTGCCGCCGTCGGGGACGGGCTGCGGTTTCAGCACCAGCCACAGCACCGCCGAGACCGTGATCAGAGATACGGCCAGTATATACAGGACCGCCTTCCGGCCGTGACCTGTTTTTTTTCGGATCCTGACCGGCTGCATTACAGATGCCTCCTCGGCAGGAGCACGGCCAGGCCGGCAATCAGCACCAGCACCGGCAGCAGCACGGCTGCCCATACCGCCCAGGAAAGGGAGGAGAGGCGCAGCCCGCTCCGCGCGGCGCTCTTCACGCTGATATCCAGGGACGGGGGCTGCTGGGTGCCCAGGGCCTTCAGCATTGCCCGCAGGAAAGCGTCCTGGTAGGTGTTCTGGTAGATCCAGTCCTCCGTAAACATGGCGGCGTTGCCGATGACGACGACAGTCCCCATTGCCTGATCCTCCGCGTACCGCCGGGCCAGGGCGGCGAGATCAAAGACGCCGCTGGGGTCGCTGGGCTGGCGGTCCAAGGTTTCCATACCGTCGCTGTATTCGCGCAGGAACGCGCTCCCGCTTTTAAGCAGCGATTCGGCGTAGACGCTCGTGTCGCGTTCCTCCGAGATCGTCACGGCGCGCACGCCGGGCATCAGCAGGATGTCCTGCCCGCTGCCCAGCAGCTCCTGGGTCTCGGGCGTCGCCTGCATGTAGGGCAGCAGGGTGGCGGGAGAATCCCCGTAATAGCTGGTCTTGTCGGCGCCGTCGGCCACGACGATGCCCTGGCTGAGTTCCAGCCCGTATCCGCGCAGCAGCGAATGGAAGTTCGGCAGTTCGGCGGGATCCGTATAGCTGGTCGCGAAGATGAGCCCGCCGCCCCCGTCCAGGTACGCGTTCAGCCACTCCAGCTCGGCAGCGGACAGGTCAAACTGCGGGCAGAGGATCATCAGAGGCTGGGCGCTGCTGAGGCTCGCGCCGTCATGCAGCGTGACTCGTACCGCCTGGTATCCCGCTTCGGCCAGATGCGCTTCCAGCACGTCCGTTTCCGCCGCGCTGAGCTCGCCATGCCCGGTGAGCAGCTGTACGGAAGGTGTCTCGTCGCTGGAAACGTAGACGATGGCCTCTGTCAGCGCCTTCTCGACCGCGTAGGCGGACACGACGAACGTCTGGCTGTCGAGGTCGTACTGCAGACGCAGAAAATCGTCCGAGGTCAGCATCCTGGCTCGCTCTGTCCGGGGGCAGCAGACGATGACACAGTCCGTGGTCACACTCTGCCCGTTCAGCATGTCGGAAAACCGCGTGGCCCAGGTCGGGGCGCTGAGCAGGCTTTCTTCCCGGAGAGTGAGCATGGGGCTCAGGGCGCGGTAGCGCTCCAGGATGGTGCGCAGGTCGGAACGGAGCAGCACGGAATCCCCGAAGGTATCGCTGGTGGCGGTCGTCAGAAGATACATTTCGATCGGCCGGTCCAGCCCTTTCAGGGTATCCTCCGTCACCGCCGACTGCAGCGTCAGCGCGTTGAAGGAAAGATCCGCGCTGAGGGCATAGCGTTCCTCCAGCGCGGTGGCCAGCCAGTTGCAGCCGAAAAACAGGAGCAAGGTCAGCACCGTGACGGCCGCGGTCAGCATCATCACGCTTCGCGCGGCGCGGCGGCCGCGCGGTTGTTGTTTTCTGTTCATAGGCCACCCTTCCAGCGCCGGACTTCCAGGATCCGGACGCAGAAAAACAGCATCAGGGCGATAAAGCTCAGGTCAAATACCACGTCTCCCAGGCCGATGCGTCCGCTCAGGAAGGGCATCAGCCGGCGGTAGAGGCTGATATAGCCCGCGGCGCCGCTGAGCAGCGGCACGCTGACTGCCTTCAGCAGCAGGTCGGACAGCCAGATGAGAAGATTGACCCCGAAGCCGGTCACCAGCGCGATCACGGGGGTCCGGGTCAGCGAGGCGGCCAGCAGGTCAACAGCCAGGAAGGAAGCGCCGAGCAGGAAAAAGCCCAGGTATCCGGCCAGTGTTTCCTGCCAGTACAGCGTCCCGCAAACGGCGATGATCAGCGGGTAGATGAGGCTCAGCAGGATCGCGGCCAGCAGGATCGTCAGGGACGCCAGATACTTGCCGAGCACAATGGAGGAAAGCGGCAGCGCCGAGTTGTACAGCAGATGATCTCCACCCGCGTCGCCCGCCGACAGCAGGCGCATGGTCAGTGCGGGGGTCAGCAGCATCCACAGGTAGCTCATGTTGGACAGCAGGCTGAGCATGTCGCCGGACCGTGAGGCCAGATTGCCGATGATGAAGAACACGCTGCTCAGGCTCAGATATACGAACAGGAAAATGTACATGACGGGCGTATAGAAATATCCCTGTATTTCCCGTTTCCAGACAAGCGTCATTCGTTTTGTTCCTCCGCTGCGCGGTCAGTCAGGGCAGTCACAAAAAGCTCTTCCAGCTCGCTCCTGACGGGGGACAGCTCCAGGAGCGTCGTGTCAGCCTTCGAGAGCGCCTGGAACAGTTCGCGCTCCATAGGCGCGTCAGGCGCGCCGGTGATCAGCGCCGCCGCCTCGCCCGGGACGTGTCCGGGCAGTATTTCAAAGCGGCTGACGGTCTTCAGCTGGCTCAGCAGGCGTTCGGCGGCATCCCGGCCCAAGGCGGCCCTGATCCGCAGCGTCCGTTCGGTCTGCGCGGCTTCAGAGACCCGCAGGTCGCGAATGAGTCGCCCTTCCTGCAGCATCAGCGCCCGGGTGCATAAACCGTCAAGGTCCTTCAGGATGTGAGTGGAGAGGATGACCAGGCATTCCCGGGCAAGACTGCGGATGAGCCCGCGGATCTCCCGGATCTGCACCGGATCCAGGCCGGTGGTCGGCTCATCCAGCAGGATGACGGACGGATTGCCCGCCAGCGCGGCCGCCAGACCCATGCGCTGGCGGTAGCCCTTGGACAGGTTGCCGATCCGCCGGCCCATCACGTCGGTGATGCCGGTTTTCTCCGCCAGTTCGCGGATGTGCTCGGCGGTATCTTCCGGAATGACTCCCTTCAGGCGGCACACGAAGAGGAGCTGGCTCTGTACGGTCATCTCGTCGTATAGGCCGGGCTTTTCGGGCAGATAGCCGATCATGGGGCGGGTCTTCTCGGGCTCCCAGAGCACATCGTGGCCGTTGAGCCGCACGTCGCCGGAGGATGGGGCGAGCCTGCCGGCCAGGATATTCAACAGCGTCGTCTTGCCGGCGCCGTTCTGCCCGATCAGGCCGATCAGTTCGCCGGCGGCGCAGGAAAAGCCGACGTCGGACAGGGCGGTCTTGGCGCCGTAAGCCTTGGATATCCCGTTCGCTTTCAGTACGGCCATGCCGCTCGGATCGTTCACTTGATCAGCTCCTTCAGCAGCCACAGGATCAGCAGGTGTCCAGGATAGGCCAGGTAGCTCACCCAGGCGGGATAACGTTTTTTCCAGCCGGCCGGATACAGGATGAAGGGCAGGCTCAGCACCGCCAGGTTCTGGAGCCGGAATACCGCCGAGAACAGCGCGGAGGTATAGGGAGTCAGATTTCTGAGCGGCATCAGGTTCACGCCGAACAGCCGGCCGATCGTGGCGGTGCCTTCTCCCCAGAACAGGCAGAAGGCGGCGACCGCGGCCGCGAGCGCCCGGCGGGAATCCTTCGTCAGATACATCAGGAGGATCAGCAGGACGCCCTTATAGCCGTAATCGACCTTGAAGCACAATGACAGCCCCAGCGCGACAACCGGCGCCCAGTATTCGCTGCCGCATTTTCTCCTCTGCATGCCGTATATCGCCAGCTGGCCGAGCAGCAGGGTGAACAGGATGTTGCAGTCGCCCCAGCCGTGGTTCAGCGCCTTCATATAGATCGGCTGTGATATGACGGCCAGCAGAAGCAGCCGGAGGCTGTACCGGATGGGATTCCGGGTGTAGCCCATCCCCACCACCAGGCACCACGCGTAGATCGGGAACGCCAGACGCCCGATCACGCGCCACTCGGTATCCCCCTTGAAAAAGATGACGCCGCAGTGGTCGATGATCATGCATACCAGCGCCAGGGTCTTCAGGAAAGCGGTTTTCTCGTTTCCGGCGGTCCGGTATCCAGAATACCCGCGATCCGTGAGCAAATCAAGCGTTTTCATCGTCAACACCATCATTTTTACAATTTCAAATATACTTTACAGCCCTGCGTGCGCAAGACATCAGGATTATAGCATTTTTATCCCCAGGCCGCAATATGCTTGACGTAACCGCGGTTCCGTTGATATAATATAGCCGTACCATTCAAAGATTTGATGCTTCAGGGAGGCACGGAATGCTGTCGACAGCACTTTCCTGCGCGTTGAGCGGCGTAGACGGCGTGCTTGTGCACGTGGAAACGGATATCGCCGGCGGTCAGTTCAACCTGTCGCTGGTCGGACTGCCAGACGCCGCCGTCCGCGAAAGCCGCGACCGCGTGCTTCCCGCCATGCGCAATTCCGGTTACATGTTTCCCTCCAGCAGGATCACGATCAACCTGGCTCCCGCCGACCTGAAAAAGGAAGGCGCGTCCTTCGACCTTCCGATCGCCCTGTCCATCCTGGCGGCCAGTCATCAGATCCCGCCCCGTTCCCTGGAAGGCGTCCTTCTTTTCGGGGAGCTTTCGCTGGACGGCAGCCTCAACGGGGTGCGCGGCGCGCTGCCGCTGGTTCTTTCAGCGCGCGATCAGGGAGTGACTGGGGTCCTGCTCCCGGCGGAAAACGCCCTGGAGGTCGCCGCTGTGGAAGGAATCCGCGTATATCCGGCGCGCTCCCTGACCGAGGCCGCTCAGCACCTGACCGGGGAAAAACCGATCCTATGCCAGGAGCAGGTCCCCTTTGAGGAGCTGCGCAGGCAGCGGCCCGCCGCCGCGTATGACCTGAAGGACGTCAAGGGACAGACCGGTGCGAGGCGTGCGCTGGAAATCGCCGCAGCGGGCGGACACAACCTGCTGATGGTCGGCGTGCCCGGCAGCGGCAAGACCATGCTGGCGCGCTGCCTGCCGGGCATCATGCCCGAAATGACCGCGCAGGAGGCGTTCGACGTAACCCGTATCCATTCTGTGGCCGGCCTGCTGCCGCCCAACCAGGGCCTCATGACCCAGCGTCCCTTCCGCACACCGCACCATTCCGCGTCCCTGCCGGCGCTGATCGGCGGCGGGCCCGACGCGCGGCCGGGGGAGATCTCCCTGGCGCACAACGGAGTGCTTTTTCTGGACGAGCTTCCCGAATACCCGCGCACGGTGCTGGAGGCGCTGCGCCAGCCGCTGGAGGACGGCTTTGTCACCGTCAGCCGCGTCCGCGCGAGGTCTCAGTACCAGGCGCAGTGCATGCTGGTGGCATCCATGAACCCGTGCCCCTGCGGTTATTACGGCAGCCGGATCCGCACCTGCCGCTGCAGCGAGCATGAGATCCGCCGCTATCTGGAGCGCATTTCCGGCCCGCTGCTGGACCGCATCGACCTGCAGGTGGAAACGGACGCCGTGCCCGTCTCCGAGATACGGCAGACCGGCACGAGTGAATCCAGCGCGCAGGTGCGGGCCAGGGTGCAGGCCGCGCGGCAGCGGCAGGTCGCGCGCCTGGCTCCCGCGGGCATCACCTGCAACGCGCAGGCTACCGGCAGCATGGTTCATGAGCTGTTCCCGCTCCCGGCGGAGGCCGCCGCGGTGCTTGAAAAGGCCGTGGACAGGCTGCATCTGTCCATGAGGGCTTATACGCGTATTATCAAGGTCGCCCAGACGATCGCCGATCTCGAGGAGGCCGGCCGGATCGCGCCCGCCCATATCCTGGAGGCGGTACAGTACCGGACGATCGATCAGAAATACTGGCAGAAATGATGAGGCTCCGAACATTTTTATGATGCGGATCAGGATTGGAGGATAGCCGTATGATGTACCCTTTTATGACCCTGGATGACGGAACGGAAATCGTCCATTCGGAATTGCTGGAAGATGGCAGAGTAAAGGTCTATATAGAAAAACCGGATGAAAAGGATTGCTTTCATCACGCCGCCTGTATGCTGCCGGATTATCAGTGGGAGGATGTCTTTGGCTTCAATGGTCAGGAGATGGAGCGTTACCTGGATATTATTCAAAGCACGGCGCATCTGATCATGCGTTTCGCTGCTGAGGGAGGCTTTGAGAATGCCTCAAGTTTTTAAAGTCGGCTCATACTGGATATACTTCTGGGCCAATGAGAACGAGCCTCTGGAGCCGGTCCATGTACATGTATCCATGGGAAGCCCGAGCGAGAACGCGACCAAGATATGGATCACCAGCCGGGGCAAATGCCTTCTCTGTCATAACGGGTCGCACATTCCGGAACGCGCTCTGGCGAATATCATAGATATTATCGAAGCCAGAAGTGATGAGGTCATCAGTAAATGGCAGAGGTTTTTTAACCAGACGCGCTTTTACTGCTGACCGTTTGGGCGGAAGTGGTTACACGCGTCATCAAGGTTGCCCGGACGATTGCCCGCCCATATCCTGGAGGCGGTGCAGTACCGGACGATCGATCAGAAATATTGGCAGAAATGACAGAAACCGCAGATATGAGGTGATGAACAATGGATTGGCGTATTGTGACGGATTCGAGCTGCGACGTGCTGCCCGAACTGGATTGGGACCAGGACCTGACCTACGGGAAGGTCCCCTTCGTATTCAAGATCGGCAGCGTCGAGCTGACGGATGACGAGAAGCTCAGTATCCCGGACATGCTGACTGAGATGGAGAACTGCCCTGACGCGAGCCGCTCGGCCTGTCCCGCGCCGGGGCTCTGGGAGGAGCAGTTCGAGCAGGCAGACAAGGTGATCGCGCTGACGATCTCCGCCAACCTGTCCGGCAGCTACGAAAGCGCCGTCGCGGCCCGCGAAATGACCCTGGAGAAGCATCCGGGGAAGAAGATCCTGATCCTGAATTCCCTGAGCACCGGCCCCGTGCTGAACATGGCGGTGGAAAAGGCCGTGGAGCTCATCAAGAAGGGCTTTTCCTTCGAGAGGGTCAGCGCCGTGCTGACGGATTTCATCCGCGCCCGGCATACGGTGTTCGCGCTCTGCAGCTTCAATAACCTTGTCAAAAACGGGCGCGTCAGCCGCCTGGCCGGCCTGATCGCCGGCAAGCTGGGCATCTGGGGCATCGGGATCGGCGACAGCGAGGGCAGGATCGAGATGGCCGCCAAGGTCCGCGGATCGAGGCGCATCATCCAGACAATCACGGACATCATGAAGCAGAATCACTTCATGGGCGGACAGGTCGTGATCTCGCACTGCCTGAACCCGGATTTTGCCTCCCAGCTGCGGGACGGGATCATGAAGATCTGGAACAACGCCCGCGTGATGCTGACCGAGACCAACGGCCTGTGCAGCTTTTACGCGGAGCGCAGCGGGCTGATCGTGGCATACTGATATGGAAAACACAATGACGCAGGAGCGCCTGAAGTACCTGCAGCTGCTTGGGGAACGGTATGCCTCCGTAGAGGCGCTGTGCACAGAGATCACCAGGCTCAGCGCGCAGCTGAGCCTGCCCAAGGGCACCGAGCACTTCATGAGCGACATTCACGGCGAGTATGAGGCGTTCTGTCATATCATGAACAACTGCTCCGGCGTGATCCGCGAAAAGGTGGAGCAGTGGCTGGGCGGGCAGCTGACGCATACTGAGGCGGACGAGCTGTGCACGCTCATCTATTACCCCCAGGCTGTGCTGCGCAAACGCCAGCAGCAGGCAGAACCGCTGGAGGACTGGTACCGCCAGCAGACGCATCACCTGGTCTACCTGGCGAAAATGCTGTCCAGCAAGTACACCCGCGAGAAGGTGCGCCGGGAAATGTCCGCCGAATGGGCGTTCCTGATCGACGAGCTGATGCACTTCCAGGATGACGAGAACGCCATCCAGACCGAGCAGGACCGCAACCGGCTCAAGTATCACGACGCCATCGTGGACAGCGTGATCCGCACGGAAAGCATCGACGGCCTGCTGATCGCCCTGACAGACCTGATCAAGCACCTGGCGGTCGACCGGCTGCACGTGGTCGGGGACATCTTCGACCGCGGCCCGCGGGCGGACAGCATCATGGATATCCTGATCCACCATCCGTCGGTCGATATCGAATGGGGCAACCACGATATCCTGTGGATGGGCGCGGCGGCCGGCAGCGAGGTGTGCATCTTCGGCGTGCTGCGCAATTCCCTGGCGCATGGGAACACCGTGATCCTGGAGCGCGGCTACGGCATTCCGCTGCGCAGCCTGGCGCTGGCGGCACAGGGCCTGTATCCCGGACTGACGGCCGATGAGGCGGCGCTCCACTTTATCAACATCGTGCTTTTCAAGCTGGAGGGCCAGCTGATCCGGCGGAATCCGGATTTCGGCATGGAAAGCCGGCTGCTGCTGCATCTGGCCGATTTTGAAAAAGGCTCGATCACCATCGACGGGCATGAATGGCCCCTGAAGCGGCTGCCGTGCGATACGGTGAACAGGGAAGCGCCGTATGAGCTCACCGAGGAGGAGAGCGCGGTCGTCCGGGAGCTGCGGCATTCCTTTACCCACAGCATCCGGCTGCGCAGCCATATCGACTTTCTGTACCGGCGCGGCTGGATGTACCGGGCGTTCAACGGCAACCTGATGTACCACGGCTGCATTCCGATGAACCAGGACGGCGGCTTCCGCGAGATCCATCTGCACGGCCAGTCCCTGAGCGGCAAACGGCTCATGGATTACGCGGACCAGATGGCGCGCAGGGCCTTCTATTCCCACGACCAGCTGGCGCTGGACTTCATGTGGTACCTGTGGTGCGGGGTCGATTCGCCGGTCTGCGGCCGTGAGGTGAAGACCTTCGAACGCGCCTTTATCCCCGACGAGGCAGCCTGGCACGAGCCCAGGAACGCCTATTACACCTGGTACAACGACGAGGACTGCTGTGTGCGCATCCTGAAGGAATTCGGCCTGGAGGGCCCCTTCGCGCACATCATCAACGGCCATACGCCCATCCGAGTCACCCACGGCGAAAGCCCGCTGAAGGCGGGAGGCCGCCTGATCGTGATCGACGGCGGCTTCTGCCGCGCGTACCAGAAGACCACCGGCATCGCGGGCTATACGCTGATCGCCAACAGCCACGGGATGCGGCTCATGTCGCACCAGCCCTTCACTTCCCTCAGGGAGGCCCAGGAATCCGGGCAGGACATCCACTCCCAGTCCTTTGAGTTTACCGTGTACCCCAGCCGCCGCTACGTCCGGGATACGGACTACGGCCACCGCCTCAGCGCGCGCATAGACGACCTGACCGACCTGCTCAGGGCCTGCCGCGCCGGACAGATCCACCTGATGAATTGAATAAAGGAGGAACAACCCATGAAGAAACAGGCTATTGCCGCGATGATCGACCACACGCTGCTCAAGGCCACCGCTACCACGGCCCAGATCGAAAAGCTGTGCGAGGAGGCCCGGGAGTACGTTTTTGCCTCCGTGTGCGTGAATCCCGTCCACGTCGCCCAGGCCGCGCGGCTGCTGGCGGGCTCGCCCGTTAAGGTGTGCACGGTTATCGGCTTCCCTCTGGGCGCGAATACCAGCGAGGTGAAAGCGTTCGAGACAATGAACGCCGTCAATAACGGCGCGGACGAGATCGACATGGTGCTGAACGTCGGCGCGGCGAAGGAAGGCGACTGGACGGCGGTCGAAAGCGATATCCGCGCCGTGGTGAACGCGGCGGCCGGACGCCTGGTCAAGGTGATTCTCGAAACCTGCTATCTGACGAAAGAGGAGATTGAAAAAGCCTGCGGCGCCGCTGCCAGAGCAGGCGCGGATTTTGTCAAGACCAGCACGGGCTTCGGCACCGGCGGGGCGAAGGCCGAGGACGTCAGGCTGATGCGTGGGAGCATCCCGGATAAGATGCGCGTCAAGGCCTCCGGCGGCATCCACACCTATCAGGAAGCCATGGCCCTGATCGAGGCCGGCGCTTCCCGCATCGGCGCGAGCGCGGGCATCCAGATCGTCAGCGACGCCGAGGACTGAGCCATGGACGAGGAGCGGATCAGCCGCCTGCGCGCGCTGGCGGAGAAGGCGCGCAGCATCGTGTTTTTCGGCGGCGCAGGCGTGTCCACGGAAAGCGGCATCCCCGATTTCAGGAGCGTGGACGGGCTGTATAACCAGAAGTACAGCGAACCCCCGGAGGAGATTCTGAGTCACCATTATTTTATGGAGAAGCCGGAGGAGTTCTTCCGCTTCTACCGGGACAAAATGCTGTACCCCGACGCCCAGCCCAACGCCGCGCACCTGCGCCTGGCGCAGTGGGAGCGCGAGGGACGCCTGTCCGCCGTGGTGACGCAGAATATCGACGGCCTGCACCAAAAGGCGGGAAGCCAGAAGGTGTATGAGCTCCACGGCAGCGTGCTCCGGAACCACTGCATGCGCTGCGGGCGCTTCTATGACCTTCAGTATATGATGCGCTCGTCCGGTGTGCCGCGCTGTGATTGCGGCGGCATCATCAAGCCGGACGTGGTGCTGTATGAGGAGGGGCTGGACGAGCGCACCATCCGCGGCGCGGTCACGGCGATCTCCCACGCCGATTTGCTGATCATCGGCGGCACCTCGCTGGCGGTCTATCCAGCCGCGAGCTTTATCCACTACTACGACGGCGCGGACATGGTGCTGATCAACCGCGACCCGACGCCGCAGGACCGCTACGCCTCGCTGATCATCCGCGACCCGATCGGCCAGGTGATGGAAGCGCTCGGCTGAGAACGGCACGGTAACAATTGTGCCTCAATTCTGTCTGACTTTGAAGGCGGTTGGCATTGAAGCATCCGCGAAGATATACTATAATTCAATGGTCGGAACTTTTCCGGCCATATCTTCAATAAGGGCAGGCAATTCACTATGTTTGGCTATATCACGGTCAACAGCGCCGCGCTCAGCGATGAGGAAAAGGCCAGGTACCGTACCTATTACTGCGGCCTGTGCCGGGCGCTGCATAAAAGCTACGGGACACTTTCAAGGCTGACGCTCAGCAATGACATGACGTTCCTGGGCCTGACGCTGAGCTCCCTGTACGAGCCCAACGAGCTCAGAAACGCGGGGATCTGCCCGGTGCATCCGGTCAGGAAGCAGGCATACCTGAAAAGCGCGGCGCTGGATTACGCCGCGGACATGAACATCCTGCTCAGCTGGTATGTGACGCAGGACCACCTGCTGGACGATCACTCGGCGAACGCCGGGCTGATGGCTCGCCGCCTGAAGCCGCATTACGAAGCGCTCAAACAGCGCTATCCGGACAAGTGCCGGCAGATCGAGACCTGTCTGGAGCGCATCCATGTGCTGGAGGCGCAGTCGACTGTCCAGCTGGACGCGCTGTGCCAGCTTTCCGGCCGGATCCTGGGCGAGGTGTTCTGCTGGAAGGACGACGCCTGGGCGGACGCGCTGCGCTGCATCGGCGAAGCCCTGGGCGGATTCATCTATCTGGTCGACGCGATGGACGACTTCGATCAGGACCAGCGCAGGAAACGCTTCAACCCGCTGACGGAGCTGCATGGCCGGGAAGATTACTTTGAGACGCTCCGCCAGTCCCTGACGCTCATGGCCGCGCAGGCAGCCGAGGCGGTGGAGTCCCTGCCGCTCGAGCAGGACCTTTCCCTGATCCGCAACGTCGTGTACAGCGGCATCTGGGTCCGCTATGAGCAGCTTCTGGCCAAGTCTCAGAAGAAGGAGAAAAAGGAATGAACGGAGATCCATTCCAGATTCTCGGCGTTTCGCCGCAGGCATCGGAGGATGAGATCAAGTCCGCGTACCGCAAGCTGGCGAAGAAATACCACCCGGACCTGAATCCCAACTCCCCAACCGCCGAGCAGAAAATGAAAGAGGTCAACGAGGCCTATACCGAAGCCATGCGCATCAAGAAGGGCGGTGGCAGCACGGATTCCTGGTACAGGAGCCAGACGGGCGGGTACCAGAGCAGCGGCTTCAATCCGTGGCAGTATGCTGAGCGGCCGCAGTCCGGCGGCCGGTATCAGCCCCAGTTTCAGGCGGCCTTCGACTATATCAGCACCTCCCGCTATTACGACGCGCTGCAGATGCTTTACCAGATCCAGGATCATAACGCGATGTGGAATTACCTTTCCGCCGTCGCCAATATGGGTCTGGGGAACCGCCTGACCGCCGTCAATTACGCGCGGACCGCTTACCAGATGGAGCCGGGCAACGCCCAGTACCGGGAGCTGTATGAGCAGCTGAGCGCTCCCGCCCGTGCCTATCAGCAGCAGGGCGCCAATTACGGCTACTCCATGCGCGGGCTCTGCGATAACCCGTTCATTTCGTGCATCGCGCTCAACCTGTTCTGCAACTGCTTCCGCTGCGGACGCTGCTGCTGACGAACCTTCAAGGAGATATGACTATGGATTTTCTCAATAAACTCAGATGGCGTATCCAGCAATTCATGCAGGGCCGCTACGGCCCCGACAAGCTGACGCAGGTCCTGTTGTGGACAGGTCTGGCCGTTTATATCGTGAACCTCTTCCTGCGCTGGCCGATCCTGGTGTTCGTGTCTCTCGCGCTCTATGCCATTGCGATCTTCCGCATGCTTTCCAAGAACCGGGCTGCCCGGGCCAAGGAGAACCAGCAGTTTTTCCAGTTCTGGTATTCGCTGAAAACGAAGCTTGGCCAGCTCCGGCTCCGGCTGAAAAACATGCGGGAATACAAGTACTTCCATTGCTCTCAGTGCCGCACCATGCTGCGCTCCAGGCGCGGCAACGGCAAGCGCATGATCACCTGCCCCAAGTGCGGCAAGCAGTTCGAGATCAAGTCCTGAAGCATGTAAGTGCCGACCTTTTTCCGACGAAATGACGAAGGGGAAACCGGATACGGCGATCCTCGATCGGGGGTCTGGCGCTGCTATTGGCCCTTTGTATGGCCTGCACAGCGGCTCATATGTGTTTCTCAGAAATGAAATACCTGCCCAGTCTGTCACGGCGCCCGAAGCGGCTGAACGCTTCGCGCGTCTTTTTTTCAGTGAAAACGTTTCCGGGTTGGATGGAGTGTTCCTGCTGACGGAACGGATGGCTGATGCCGCGCAAACGGCCGGCGGGTTCAGGGGTCTTGCGCAGCCGTTAACTGGCGCTTTATCTCCTGCCCGTATTCACGCATACCTTCGTCAGCGGCAGAAAGGCGGAAGGCGCTTCTGTCTACATGAGGAATGAAAAAATGGACGGTCAGGTGCTCGAGGATATCGCGGCATGGATCCTGACACAATAAAAAATTTATCAGTATTGCAATAAAACGCCTTTGTTCTCCGTCTATATAGGTGAACCGTTCAAAAAGCGCCCGCGCGGCGGGCGGGACGGACAGAATACCTGGAACATGGAGGACGAGACAATGTTGAAGAAATTGGCGGTTCTGCTTTGTGTGCCGCTCTTGTTCATGGCGGTCTACCATTACGCGTTCGCGGAGAGCATTTTCAGTGAGGAATGCCAGGCGCGCATCCTCGCGCGGAACGCGCTGAAGGAGAACTATGGCCTCAAGCAGCACCTGCAGGCATATTTTGAGGAAACGCTGGTTTCCCGCGAGAATGGATATACCTTCGTTTACTATGCCGGCTTGGACGACCTGGATTACGTGCTGGGCCGGTATACTGTTGAGGTGAAGGACGGCACGGCCAAGGCTACCTGGTCCTGGGACGGCCGCAATGTGCCTTACGCCGGGTACGGCCTCGCGTCGAACGCCTGGGGCAAGGACCAGCTGGAGGAGATCTGGCTGATCAACCGGCAGACCAGCAATATGCAGAACTATGGCCTGATCGGCCGCGCGCTGGCTGCGCAGGCGGGCTTTGAAGCGGGCTATATCAGCCCGGTCCCAGAGGCGGACGGCGCGTCAGGGGATGACGAACCCTATCCGGAGCAGCTTGAATACGATCCCGCGAAGGCGGCGGTTTCCGAAGCGGAAGGCCGGAAGCTCGCCCTCACGGCGCTGCAGGAGGCTTACGGCCTGACGGATGAGCGGATCGCCAAGGTGCGGATCGACGAGGAGTCGGTCTGGTATGATATGAATGCCGCCGGCGAACCCACGATGGACCTTACGTGCCTCCTCTGGGATGAAGACAGCTGGCAGGAGGGCAACGGGAACTACTATGTGACCGTCAACCTGGCCACCGGCAAGGTCGAAGCGCTGAGCTACCTGGACGGAGTGATCGGAAACGGCTGATCATCGCAATTTGTCGCTAATTTGTCATGCTTTTTTGATCATTGCGAAATGATTAACGGGTATAATCATCATGGCAGGATGCGGTAAAGCCGCGTCCGGGAGGAAAGCATATGAAACGATTGTTTGCGGTATTGCTGATCATGACATTGCTGGCCGGCACGGCCACGGTCAGCGCGGCGGGACTCGGCACCGGCACCGTCAAGGGCGGCTGGCTGAGAATGCGCTCAGCCCCGACCACGCTGGGTTCTGTGATCGGCCGGTATTATACCGGCACCAAGGTTACGGTGCATTCTTCCACCGGCTCGTGGTACTATGTGACTGCACCGGACGGAAAAACCGGGTACATGAGCCGTAATTACATTACCCTGGGCGGCGCTGTGCCTCCGACGTCTCCGGGCGGCGGCTGGTCCGGGGTGCCGAGCGGCGAATCCGGCTATGTGACCAGTCAGAACGGGCGCGGCGTGCGCCTGCGCTCCTCGCCCTCCTCGGCGAGCTCAGCCAACATCATCGGCTTTTACAGCGTCGGCACCCGCCTGACGGTGCTGCAGCGCGGCAGCGGCTGGCACTATATCCAGATCGGCAAACAGGTCGGATACATGATGTCCCAGTTCGTGGTGATCAGCGGCACGCCGGGCCCCATCCCGCCTGATCCGACGCCGGGCAAGAAGTATATGGCCTATGTGACCAGCCAGAACGGCAAGGGCGTGCGCCTGCGCACCGGTCCGGGCACCAATTACAGCCTGCTGGGCACCTTCCCCGTCGGCACGCAGGTCACGGTGCTCAAGGAGCTGGGGGCCTGGTCCTATATCCAGATCGGCAGCAAGAAGGGCTATATGATGTCCAACTTCCTGACCACGAAGGCCCCGCAGCCTGATCCGGAACCGTATGTGCCGCCGGTCGATCCCGTCGGGACCATCGAGAGCGCGCAGATCACCATCCAGTCCCCGATCCTGGGCGACAGGCTGTATGTGTATGTGCTGCCGGACGGCGCTGAATACAACGTCCTGTGGTATAATGACGCTGGCAGCCTGCTGGGGACCGGCAACGGCTATCCCGTCAAGCAGTCTGACCGGGGTCACCGGATCCGCGCCAAGGTCAACGGACGCAACGGCTGGGCCGGCTCTGTCGATACCGTGTATACGGATATCATCGGCCAGGTCACGCCCGTCGATCCCGAACCGCAGAAGGCCCTGACCGGCTCGATCAAGCTGCCCACCGTGGTTTATGTGAACAACGTGCTGACGGCGCAGGTGTATGACTGCAACGCCACCGCGCTGAGCTACACCTGGTATGTGGATGGCCTGCAGCACTCGCAGAAGAACACCCTGACCGTCACCTCTGACATGGTCGGGAAGAGCATCCAGGTGGTGGTGACAGCCTCCGGCTATACCGGAAACCTGACTGCCGTGACCACAGCCCAGGCCGCGCCTTCCTCGGGCGAAACGACGCCTGTGGAGCCTGTGACGCCGGTCGTCCCGGATCCTGAACCCGTGGAGCCCGTCGTCGAGCCGGTGACCCCGGATTCAGATCCGGAAACGCCGGTGGTGGAGCCTGTCGTTCCGGTCGTCGAGCCGGTGACCCCGGATCCAGATCCGGAAACGCCGGTGGTGGAGCCTGTCGTTCCGGTCATCGAGCCGGTCACTCCGGTGGTTGAGCCGGTGACGCCGGTCGTCGAGCCGGTCACTCCGGTGGTTGAGCCGGTGACGCCGGTCGTTGAACCGGTCACTCCGGTGGTTGAGCCGGTGACGCCGGTGGTGGAGCCCATCACCCCCGCGGAACCGGCTTCATCGTCGGAGCCTCAGGTGGAGCTGATCGTCCCGTGACCCGGGGACGGAGGTGCTGCCGCCGTCTTTGACACAACAGAAGAAGCCGTCCTTGAGATCCAGGCGCCGGCTTCTTTTTATCATTATCAGTGACTGTTCAGTCGTAGACTGAACAGTCACCGCAAGGGGGTCTTGCGCCCCCCCTACTCCTCA
This sequence comes from uncultured Eubacteriales bacterium, assembly GCA_902760595.1. Classification (GTDB taxonomy): domain Bacteria; phylum Bacillota; class Clostridia; order Christensenellales; family Aristaeellaceae; genus UBA4246. The sequence continues at coordinate 71 of CACWHI010000005.1, read as the reverse complement.
ATTCGGCATTGTCGCGCTACGCGCTCTGTGCCTCATTGCGGCTCCACCCGCCTTCATCGCCCACTGGGCGC